>CAVXUV010000034.1:0-36844 GCA_963765095.1 uncultured Alphaproteobacteria bacterium | reverse complement strand
CCCCCGCGTCAGCGCATTGTCGTCGATAAAGGCGGTGAAGCCTTCCTTCAGCATTGCGATGAGACGCCATCGCCGGAAATGCTTCATTGTCCCACCTTCCGAGTACGCAAGTGCAACGCGCCGGAACTCAAGGCTGTTTCCCAACTTTTGTGAAGCATATTCGGCGTTTGAAGCGTTAACCCCTGAGGGAGACGCTATGTCCTTGGCCCATCACCCAGAAAATCGCTGGCAACGCCTTTGGCATGACCGGGTGCTCGCCGATTTCCGCGACTTCCAATTCACCTGGATGGGCTTCATCCGCTGGAGCGCCATTGTCATGGTCGCGATTTTGCTCGCTGCGCTGATCACCCTTTATTACCTGGACTGGAATTTGATGCGTGGGCCGATCTCACGCTATGCCAGCCGCCGCTATGGGCGCGAGATCCAGATTTCTGGGCGACCTCAAAGTGGATTTGTTCCGCTGGCAGCCGCATATCGCGGTCAATGGGCTCACCATCGGCAATCCGTCCTGGTTGAGCGCGGAGCGTCCGGAAGGCGCGCGCCTCGCCCATGCCGATATCGAATTCCGGCTTTGGCCCGCCTTGTTCGGGCATCTGATTTTGCCCCTGGTCGAGCTGGACCAGCCGGCCATCCTTGTGGTGCGCGGGGAGGGCGGGCGGACCAATTGGGATAGCACCCGGCCCGGTCATCAGGGATGGATAATTCCACCCATTCAACGCTTCATGGTGCGCGACGGCCATGTCGAGATCGACGACGCGGTACGCCGGCTCAAATTCCAGGGCACCGTATCCTCGCAGGAGAAAGCCAACGGGCAGGGTGCGGCCTTCACCCTCGATGGGAATGGCACGCTCAACGCCAATAAATTTCTGGCGAAAGTCGAAGGCGGTCCGCTGATCCATGTGGATCAAAGCAAGCCTTATGACTTCAAGGCCGACGTTACGGCCGGCGCCACACACGCGGTAATCAACGGCCAAGTGGCTCATCCCTTCCATCTCGACCAATGGGACGGGCAGGCGACGGCGACGGGAGAGACGCTGTCAGAGCTTTATTATTTGACCGGCATCGCATTGCCGGGAACGCCGCCCTACCGGCTGCAGGCCACCATCAAGCGTGACGGCAGCCTCTACAGCGTCAACGATCTTTCAGGGATGGTAGGACATTCCGATATTCACGGTTACCTCACGGCGGATTCTTCAGGCGCCATTCCCTTCCTGCGCGGACATATCTCGTCGCGGGCGCTCAATTTCGACGATCTGGGCGCATTGTTCCGGGGCGGCAAGAGTTCAGCCCAGACCGGCAATCTTCTGTTGCCCGATGTCACCTTGCACACCGAGCGGCTTCGCCAGGTGAATGGCGAGGTGGACTATGACGCCGATGCCATTATCAGCCGTGATTTCCCCTTGAGGGGCCTTTCCACCCATATCAGCGTCGAAAATGGCGTGATGACCTTGAAGCCGCTGGCTTTCGCTTTCACCCAGGGAAAATTGTCAGGTGCGCTGACGCTGGATGCGCGCAAGGATGTGCCCCTGACCAGGGTGGATGCGCGGGTCACCGACATTCATATCGAGCGTTTCATCAAGGGCAGCGAAAAGCCCTTGTCCGGTGTGGTGGAAGCGCGCGCTCAACTCACCGGTTCAGGCGCCTCGGTGCACAAAGTCGCGTCCAGCGCCAATGGTACCGTCACCGGTGTAATGACCGAAGGCGCGATGAAAAAATCGCTGGCGGAATGGATGGGCGTGAATGTCCTCTCCGCGCTGGGCTTGAGTTTGTCCGGTGACCAATCCCAGACGGGCGTGCGGTGCGCGGTGATGAGCTTCAATGCCCACACTGGTGTGCTCAACTCCCAGCAGATCCTGCTCGACACCGAGCCCACGCGGCTGGACGGCCACGGCGCCATCGATCTCAAAAACGAGACCGTGGATCTGTCGCTTCAGGGTAAGCCCAAACATTTCCAGCTGGTGCGGCTGCGCGCACCCATCAAGCTCTCGGGCCCTCTGGCGGCGCCTACGATCAGCGTGGACAAGGGGCCCGCGCTGATGCAAGGCGCCCTGGGCGCGGGGCTGGGCATCCTGTCGCCCTTCGCGGCGGTCCTGGCGTTTGTCGATCCGGATCTTGCCAAGAATGCCGATTGCGCTGCCATCCTGGCGGATGCCAAGAGTCAGGGCGCGCCGGTCAAGGCGTCGGCGGTGGCGAAAGCGCCCTCCAAATAGGAGCGATTTGCCAGATTGGGCCGATTTGCAAGCGCAAAATTTTGATAAACCCGGCTTGCGGTTCTTTCCCGGTTCCCCATCTTTGGTCCGGGTTCAAGAGGGGCCGTCGCCCATGAAAATGTCCGGGATTTTGCCCAAATTCCTTGCCGTGCTGGGCCTTTCGCTGGCGCTGGCGGGTTGCGGCGTCAACGCCATTCCCACCAAGGACGAGGCGGTGAAGGCGCGCTGGGGCGACGTGCAGGCTGCTTATCAGCGGCGCAGCGACTTGATTCCCAATCTGGTCTCGACCGTTCAGGCCTTTGCCGTGCAGGAAAAGACCGTGCTCACCCAAGTGACCGAGGCCCGCGCGCAGGCCACGCATGTGTCGGTGGACGCATCCACCATCACCGATCCGCAAGCCTTCCAGCGCTTCCAGAACGCGCAGAATCAGTTGTCCGGCGTGCTGGGCCACTTGTTGTCGATCACCGAGAATTATCCCGATCTCAAATCCAACCAGAACTTCCTGGCGCTGCAGGCGCAGCTGGAAGGAACGGAGAACCGCATCGAGATCGCGCGGCGCGACTACAATTCCGCCGTGCAGGATTATAATACCGAGCTTCGCACCTTCCCCGGCGTGATCTGGGCTTCGACCCTGTACAAGGCGCAGAAGCCGGCGCAGGAATTCGCCGCCAGCGGCGCCGCGCAAGGCGCGCCGGTGGTGAATTTCACCGGCCAGGCACAGCCCAACACCGCCACGCAACCGCCGCCGCCACCGATTAATCCCTGATGCGGTTTTTTGCTGCCCTGATCGCGTTTCTGGTTTTGGCGCTGCCGGCGACGGCGGCGCCAAAATTCCCCGCGCTCACCGGGCGGGTGGTGGACGACGCCCATATCCTGTCGGACCAGACCAAGAGCGACCTCGATCAGAAGCTGGCGGCGCTGGAGCAAAAGACCTCGCGCCAGCTGGTGGTGGTTACGATCTCGTCGCTTGAAGGCTATGACATCGCCGATTACGGCTACCAGTTGGGCAGGGCCTGGGGCATCGGCCAGGCCAAGCTCAACAACGGCGTGCTTTTGATCGTCGCGCCCAATGAGCATCGCGTCCGCATCGAAGTGGGTTACGGACTGGAGCCCATCATCACCGACGCGCTGTCGGAAGTGATCATCCAGCAGGCGGTGCTGCCGAAATTCCGCACCGGCGATTTCAATGGCGGCGTCGAGGCGGGCGCCGACGCCTTGATCCAGCAACTGTCCCTCGATCCGTCGCAGGCCGAAGCCAAGGCGGCCGCAGCGGCCCAACAGAGCCAGAATCAGGGCGGCGGCAGCGGCATCAGCCCGCTTTCCATCCTGGTTATCATCTTCTTCATCGCCATCGCCTTCGGACGCATCTTTGGCGGCTTCGGTTTCCTGCCGCTTTTGTTCCTCGGCCGAATGGGCGGCGGCCGCGGTTATGGCGGGGGCTTCGGCGGCGGCGGGTTTGGCGGTGGCGGGTTTGGCGGCGGAGGCGGAAGCTTCGGCGGCGGCGGGGCGTCGGGAAGCTGGTGATGCTGAGCGAAGCCGAACACACCCGCATCGCCCACGCCATTACCGAGGCCAAAAGCAAAAGCGCGGGCGAGATATTCTGCGTCCTCACCCATGAAGTGTCGCGCTATCGCGAGGTGCCATTGGCATGGGCCGCGGTCGCGGCCTTTGTCGTCCCGCTGCTGCTGACCTTCGTGGGCTTGAACCCGTTCCTGAACGACAACCTTGTCTCAAGTTGGACCGACGAAAGCGCCCGCGCCACCGAGCATCTGATTTTCCGCGCCCTCGGTTCCTATACCCTGCTGCAGGCGGCGATCTTCGTGGTTGTGGCCTTGATCGTGGCCGTGCCCACGGTTCGCCGCGCGCTCACGCCGCGTTTTCTCAAGCGCCATCGTGTGCGCCAGGTGGCGCGGCATCATTTCGCCGCCGCCGGGGCCAAGCTCGGCCATGCCGAGCCGCATATCCTGATCTATGCCTCGCTTGGTGACAGGCAGGTGGAACTGGTGGCGCACAAGGCGATCCATGACGCGGTGGGCGAGGGCCCCTGGAACGCGGCGGTTGCCGCCGTCAGCGACGGCATGAAGCGGGGAAGCCCGCCGACGGCTTTGTCCGCGCCATTGAGATTTGCGGCGAGGCGTTGGCGGCGCATTTTCCCGCCAGCGGCCCGCACAAGAATTTTTTCCCTGACGACATTCTGGAAACCTGAAGGCGTTCCCGGTTCCCGGCGGGAACAGGCCCCAACCCCGATCACTTTTCGGCGGCTGGCGTAACAATCGGAAACCATCGGCGCACAAAAGCCGTTGTGTTCTTGATGCAGGATACGAGCGGCCGATGACCCATCACATGGTATTTTTCTGCGCCCTGGCACTTTCGTTGGCCGTGATTTCGATCTCGATGGTTCCGGAAAAAATGTGGACGCAGCGGGTACATCCAATATTTCGGCGCAGCCCACGCCGATCCATTCCCTCACAAGTGTATCGTTCCATTCGGTGGCGGGATTTTGAGCAAATTCCATTTTTCAAGAAGCCGGAGGCTTCATCTGCCGCGCCCGCCTCACTGTGCTGTCGCGCGGCCGGCTTTGCATTGATGTTCGCGCCATTGGCGTGAACATCAATGGTGCCGGCTACAGGACTTCGAACCTGTGACCCCCTGATTACAAATCAGGTGCTCTACCAACTGAGCTAAGCCGGCCTAAACCCCCAAATACGCTGCCTTTTTGCTGATCCGCAACCGCCCCCTTGGTCGAGGGCAGTCAAGCCTGTATGAGTGGCACCCCCGCTCTTAACACAAGTCAAATACCCTTCCATGAAGCGCGTCCTGATTTCGTCCGCCATCCCCTCGGTCAATGGCGTCAAGCATTTGGGCAATCTCGTGGGCTCGATGCTGCCCGCCGACATATTCGCCCGTTTCTGCCGCTCCCGTGGCTATGACACGATGGCGGTCTGCGCCACCGACGAGCATGGCGCGCCCATCGAACTGGCGGCGCTGGAAGAAGGCATTCCTGTCGCCGATTATTGCGCCAAGTGGCATAAGGTCCAGCGCGACCTGGGCGATGCCTTTGGTCTTTCCTGGGACAATTTCGGGCGTTCATCGTCATCGCAAAACCGCGAACTCACGCTCCATTTCGCCCGCGCGCTGTGGAAGAACGGGTTCCTGGAATTGCGCACCACCAAGCAGGCCTATTCCGCCACCGATGGCCGCTTCCTGCCCGACCGCTATGTGATCGGCACCTGTCCCCATTGCGGCTATGACAATGCCCGTGGCGATCAGTGCGAGAATTGCACCCGCGTCCTCGATCCCATCGACTTGATCGATCCGCGCTCGGCGGTGTCAGGCGCCAAGGATATTGAGATACGCGATTCCGTCCATCTGTTCTTGAAACAATCGCAACTTGCCGACCGGCTTCGGACATGGATTGACGATCACAAGAAAGATTGGCCGCTGATCGTCACATCCATCGCCTACAAATGGCTGGACGAGGGGCTGAAGGATCGCGGCATCACCCGCGACTTGGAATGGGGCTTTCCCGTGCCTGACGATATCGCCGACGGCAAGCTCAAGGGCAAAGTCTTTTACGTCTGGTTCGATGCGCCCATTGAATATATCGCGGCGACCAAGGAATGGGCCGACGAGCACGGCAAGGGCCAGGCCTGGCGCGACTGGTGGTACGGCGACAAGGCCAAGAACGTCACCTATTGGGAATTCATGGGCAAGGACAATGTCCCGTTCCACACCATCATCTTTCCCGCGATGATAATGGGGACGGGCGAGCCCTGGAAGAAGGTGGATCGCCTCAAAGGCTTCAATTATCTCAACTATGACGGCGGCAAATTCTCCACCTCCGGCAAGCGCGGCATCTTCATGGACACCGCACTGGAGGTCGCGCCCGCCGATTACTGGCGCTATTACCTGATCGCCAACGCACCCGAAAGCTCGGATTCCAATTTCACTTGGGAACAATTCGCCGGCACCATCAACAAGGACCTGGCCGACGTCTTGGGCAATTTCGTCAACCGGGTGACCAAATTCTGCGCCGCCCGCTTCGACGCTCGCGTGCCGGGCGAGGGCGCATATGGCGAGGAAGAGCAAGCGCTGACCAACGAACTGGACCGGCGCATCGCGCAGTACACGGATTACATGGAAGAAGCGGAATTCCGCAAGGCCATGGGCGAACTGCGCGCCATCTGGGTGGCGGGCAATGAATACCTCACCAAGGCCGCCCCCTGGACCCACATCAAGACTGATCGTGCCAGGGCCGCGGTGGGCGTGCGCATGGGGCTCAATCTGGTGCACCAGTTCGCCCATCTCACCTGGCCGGTGATGCCCGTGATGGCGCGTAAGATCCACGAAGCGATCCAGCCCATCGCCGGTGGACCCAATCTCATCCCTTGGCCGGATCAGCCCATGGCCAAGGCGCTGGACGAATTGGAGCCGGGCCAGCCCATCCATCCCACAGAGGTCTTGTTCGCCAAGATCATGGATGAACAGGTGGCGGAGTGGAAGTTACGCTTCGGCGGCTCAACGTGATTTGGCGCCCAGCAATTCCCAGCCATTGGGGCCCAGCGCTTCCAGCGGGGTGAAGCGCGACTTGTAATCCATCTTCTCGGAATCGCGCACCCAATAACCCAGATAGACATAAGGCAGGCCCTGCGCCCGGGCGGCCTCGACATGATCCAGGATCATGTAGGTGCCCAAGCTGCGCGCATCTTCGCCGGGATGGAAAAACGAATAGACCATCGAGAGCCCGTCGCGCAGCACGTCGCTGAGCGCGGCTGCCACCAGCGTGCCGTCGGGGCGGCGATATTCCACGATGTGGGTGTTGACGGGAGTTTCCTCGACCATGGCGACATAGTCGAACAATCCCATGTCGCTCATGCCGCCGCCGGAATGGCGTGAATCCAGATAAGTGCGCAAGAGCGCGAACTGTTCGCGCGTCGCTTCGGCCGGCGCCGAGGCGCGCGACAGGTCGCGGTTACGCCGGGCAATGCGTTTCTGGCTGCGGCCCATCTCGAACTCGTCGGCCACGATCCGGACCGAGACACAGGCGTTGCAGCCTTCGCAAGCCGGACGGTAAGCGATCGATTGGCTGCGGCGGAACCCCGAATGGGTCAGCGCTTCGCTCAGCGGCTGGGCCAGGGGACCGGTCAGCCGGGCGAACACTTTCCGCTCGATCCGGCCCGGGAGATAGGGGCAAGGCCCTCCAGGCGTTAGGAAAAATTGCGGAACGCGGCTGTTGCGTGGATCTGTCACGGTGCAAGTATGAACAAGCCGGCGCGGGCCTCGCAAGAAAATACGTATCTTAAGGTGTACGCCCGGGCGGGTGCTGCCCGTGTGATACGTATTTATTACAGACTATGGCCGGGCGGTGCGGGCGGGGCTTCGCGCATCAGCAGGATCGAAAGCCTGCGGTTGGCCGAGGCGCTGGGGTCTTCCGGCAGCAACGGTTCTGAGCCGGCCTTGCCTGACACTTCATAGATGCGGTCCGAGGCCAGGCCGCCTGCTTGCAACAGAGTGCGCGCGGCGTTGGCGCGGGCTGAGGACAAATTCCAATTGTCGCCCGGAGCGGTGTCGTTGCCGCTAGTGTGACCGCTGATCGAGATTCGGTTGGGCAACGTGTCGATCACCTGACCGACCAGCGCCAGCAGCTTCTTGGTGTAAGGCATGGGCTCGGCCGTGCCCTGCTGGAACATGGGGCGGCCGTCCTGATCCACCAGTTGGATGCGCATGCCTTGCGGGGTCTGCTCCAGCATCACCTGGTGGGACAGGTTGGCGAGATCCGGATTGTCCTGCACCGATTGGCGGATGGCTTCGGCGGCGTGGGCGAATTCGCCGTCTTCGGTCGAGCTGGCATTGGAGTTGCTGTCGGCGTTCTGGGTCGTGCCCGAGGCACCCTGGGTGATGTTGGTGGCGAGTGATTTCACCGGCGTGGAGGGTGAGGGCGGCGATTGCTTCTGCATCACCGATTGGGCGCCGCCGGCATGGGCGGTTTCCTGGCCCATCACCTTGCCGCCCAGGACGCCGCCGGAACCCGAGACCGTCTGGGAGATGGATTGGGGCGCGAAATAATCGGCGATGCCGCGCTTCTGTTCCGGCGTGGTGGTGTTGATCAGCCACATCAGAAGGAAGAACGCCATCATCGCGGTGACGAAGTCGGCATAGGCGACTTTCCAGGCGCCGCCGTGATGGGCGCCATGCCCGCCTTTCTTGATCCTTTTGATGATGACCGCGCCGTCGGCCATATCCGCCACCTATTATTCCGGCTGGGTGGCTTTTGCCGCCTCGTGGCCGTGTTTTACCCGGTCCGGATCATGCACAAGGGCCCTTAACCGAGTATGAAGCGGGTGCCGCTTTGGGTTAGCTATGCCGATGGATGTACGGGCTTTTCGGGACGCACTAGGGAGTTTTCCCACGGGGGTGGCGGTGATCACCGCCGCGCCGGCCGCTGACGCCAGCAATTCCGAGCGTGAAGCCGAGGCCCATATCGGCATTACGGTGAATTCCTTCACCTCGGTCTCGCTCGATCCTCCGCTGGTGCTTTGGTGCATGGACCGGCGCTCCCACCGCCATGCTGTCTTTGCCCGTGCCACCGGCTTCACCGTAAGCATCCTGGGGACGGGGCACAGGGACGTGTCGGTCCGTCTTGCCCGCCCCGGCGAACATTCCCTGGATGGGATCGCTCTGCTTGAGACCGAATTGGGTCCGCCGGCACTGGCGGATTTGCTGGCGGTGTTCGAATGCGCCACCGAGCGGATGATCGAAGGGGGCGACCACACGATTTTCCTGGGCCGGGTCTTGCGATTCGCGCGGCCGTCAGCTTCCGCGCCGTTGATATTTTTCCGCGGCCGCTATAGCGCGCTGGAGCCCGGACGTTGAAAAGCCTCAATCCAGACAAGACTTTAACTATCCCCGCTTAAAGTCTTGCACGTTATAATAACGCTGCTCAATAATCGGGGACATGAAAAGCCTCGATCGGGATATCCTCATACTTCTGAATGACGTGGCGCGCATCATGCGCACCCGTTTCGACCAATGGGCACGTACTTATGGCCTCACCCGGGCCCAGGGACTTATTCTCACCCGGCTCGACCGTCAACCCGGCCTTTCCCAAAATGAGCTCGCCGCGATTTGCGAAGTCGAACCGATCACGGTCGGCCGCCTGGTGGACAGGCTGGAAGCGCGCGGTTTTCTGGAACGCCGCGCCGATCCCACCGACCGCCGCATCCGGCGTCTGCATTTGTTGCCGGCCTCGGCGCCGGTGCTGGCGGCGATCCAGGACTATAAGATGGCGCTCGAGGATTACCTCACCGACGGCCTTGATCCGGCAGTTCAAGAAACGGTGGTGAATGCACTTCTCCACATGAAAACCAAGCTCACCATGGAAAACGCCAGCGTCAAACTGGTCGTGGGCCAATAATTTTGCAGCCTCATTTCGGACATAACACATGAAAGTTTCTTTTATCGGCTTGGGCGTCATGGGTTATCCGATGGCAGGGCATCTTGCCCGCGCCGGCCATGACGTCACCGTTTTTAACCGCACCCCCGCCAAGGCCCAGGAATGGGTCAAGGAATATGGCGGCAACGCCGCCGCCACGCCCGCCGCAGCCGCCAAGGATGCGGAGATCGTGTTTGCCTGCGTGGGCCGCGACTCCGATCTGCGCGACGTAACGCTGGGCGCCGATGGCGCGTTCAGCGCGATGAAAAAGGGCGGCCTGTTCGTGGACCACACCACGGCTTCGGCCACCATCGCCCGTGAATTGGCGGACGCGGCAAAGGCGAAAGGATTCGATTTCCTCGATGCTCCGGTGTCGGGTGGGCAGGCCGGTGCGGTCAATGGCAAGCTCACTATCATGTGCGGCGGCAGCGAAAGCGCCTATGCCGAGGCCGAACCGGTGATGGCGTGTTATGCGCGCCAGTCGCGGCGTCTAGGCCCCGCGGGCGCGGGCCAGCTCACCAAGATGGTCAATCAGATCTGTATCGCCGGCATCCTGCAGGGCCTGGCGGAAAGCTTCAGCCTGGCGCGTGCCGCCGGTCTTGATATCGAAGCCGTGGTGGACGTGATCTCCAAAGGCGCGGCGCAAAGCTGGCAGATGGAGAACCGCACCAAGACCATGGCGGCGGGCCATTACGAGCACGGCTTCGCGGTGGAATGGATGCGCAAGGACCTCGCCATCTGCCTGGACGAGGCGCGGAGGGCGAAACTCAGTTTGCCGCTGACCGCGCTGGTCGATCAATTCTACGCCGATGTGGAAAATCTGGGCGGAAGCCGCTGGGACACTTCCAGCCTCTTCGCCCGCCAGGAACATCTGCGCCGTGAAGCCGGGAAAGACAAGTCATGAACAACGAGCAATGCAGCATGGACGCCAAAGCGCAGGGAAAATCCGCCGCGGCCGAGCGGGCCTATCATCATGGGGATTTGCGCAACGGCCTGCTGGATGCCGCCCGCGCCATCCTGGAAGAGCAATCCCTCTCCGCGCTCACTTTGCGGGCCGTGGCGCGGCGCGCGGGCGTGAGCCATGCCGCGCCCTATCGCCATTTCCCCAACCACGAAGCGCTGCTTATGGAACTGGGCGTCGAAGGCTTTCACGAACTGCGGCAATATATCGTTGAGGCGGCAAAGGTTGCGGGACCTGAGTCCGATCGCATCGCCAATATCGGCGCCGCCTATATGCGCTTCGTTGCCAAGCGTCCGGCGGTGGCGCGGCTGATGTTTGGCTCGCAACTGCCAAATCGTGACAAATTCCCGGCCCTGGGCCAAGCGGCGGATGCCATCGGCGAAGAGATCGGTTCGGCCTTGCATGATTCCGCGCTGGGCCTGGCGGTATGGGCGGCGGTGCATGGCCTGGCCATGCTGGTGCTGGAGAATGTGGTGGATCTGGGCCAGCGCCGCTCGGGACTGCATGTGCTCCCCAGCCGGGCTGAAATTCTGCTCAGAAGCTTGTTCTCGACAAAAAGGGACTAACCACCGACACCGGCTTTCTTCCCCCGCGCGGCGAAACCGCTGGTGGGGGAAGATGTCTCTGAGCGCCTGCGCGAAAGAGACAGATGGGGGTCACCTCAAAAGCTTCGCGGCTTCAACCGCAAAATAGGTAAGCACGCCGCTGGCCCCTGCGCGTTTGAAGCCAGTCAAAACTTCGATCACCGCGCGCTCGCGTTCCAGCCAGCCTTTCTCGAAGGCGGCGCAGAGCATGGAGTATTCGCCGGACACTTGATAGGCGAAGGTGGGAACGCCGAAAGTCTCTTTCACCCGCCGCACCAGGTCGAGATAGGGCATGCCGGGCTTGACCATCACCATGTCGGCGCCTTCTTCCAGGTCCAGCGCCACTTCGCGCAAGGCTTCGTCGCCATTGGCGGGATCCATTTGATAGCTGCGCTTGTCGCCGATTTTCAGTCCGCTGCTTTTCACATTCGACGACCCCACGGCGTCGCGGAAGGGACCATAGAAGGCCGAGGCATATTTGGCGGCATAGGCCATGATCAGTGTGTTGTGATGGCCCTGCGTTTCCAGCGCCGCGCGGATCGCGCCCACCCGTCCGTCCATCATGTCGGAGGGCGCGATGATATCCGCGCCGGCTTCGGTCTGCACCAGGGCCTGGCGCACCAGGACTTCAATGGTGGAGTCGTTGTGCACATCGCCGTCGCGGATCAATCCATCATGGCCGTGGCTGGTATAGGGATCGAGCGCCACGTCGCAAAGGATGCCGATCTCGGGCACGGCTTTCTTGATCGCGCGCACCGAACGGCAGATCAGATTGTCGGCATTCACCGCTTCGCGCCCGTCATCGCTTTTGAGCTTGGGATCGGTGGAAGGAAAAAGCGCAATCACGGGAATGCCCAGCGCTGCCGCTTCCTGGCCGCTTCGACCGCGAGATCGGTGGACAAACGCTCGACGCCGGGCATCGAGGCCACAGCTTCGTGTTTTTTTTCGCCCTCGATCACGAAAATGGGCCAGATCAGATCGGACACGGTGAGCCGGTTTTCGGCCACCAGCCGCCGCGTCCAGTCATAGCGGCGGAGTCGGCGCATGCGGGTTTGCGGATAGCTCACGCTCTTAATCCCTGTTTCCTTTGGTCGCGCGGCCGGACGGAAAAGCGGAAATCCACTTTTCCTGGCCGACGCTCCGTGCGGGATAGGCGCTCATAATGATGTCTTGCCAATTCGTCGCGGCCCATGCAAGTCAGCACCTTGTTACCCCGAATTTCGCGGTTAATCTTCCCCATGCCCGAGGCCGAGCCCCATATCCTGTTCGAAACAAGGGGTGCGTTGGGCCTCATCACCCTCAATCGCCCCAAAGCGCTGAACGCGCTCACCCATGGCATGTGCCTCGGCATGCACAAGACATTGGGCGAGTGGGAGAAAGACGATGCCATCCGCGCGGTGGCGATCCGAGGCGCCGGCCCGCGCGCCTTTTGCGCCGGCGGCGACATCCGCGCCATGGCTGACAGCAGCGAGGAGAAAACGGCCGCGGCGGCTAATTTCCTGCGCGACGAATATCGCCTCAACGGGCTGATCGGCGCCTTCTCCAAGCCTTATATTGCGCTTACCCATGGCGTGGTGATGGGTGGCGGAGCAGGTGTTTCGGTTCATGGGCGCTACCGCCTCGCCGATGCGGATCTGGTTTTCGCCATGCCCGAGACGGGGATCGGCTTCGTGCCTGATATCGGCTCCAGCTATTTCCTGTCCCGCTGTCCGGGCGAGAGCGGCATGTATCTGGCGGTGACGGGGACGCAGGTTGGGCTGGGTGATGCCTTGGCGCTGGGTTTGATGACCCACAGCGTGGCGGCGTCCGATCACGACGCGTTGACCGCGCGGTTGGCGGCAGGCGAGGAGCCGGAAAAAGCCATCGCGACTTTTGCCCGCCGGCGTCCGCCTTCGCCCATGGCAGCCCACCGCGCCTTGATCGACCTGGCTTTCGCGGCAAGTTCGGTCGAAGGCATTCTGGAAAGGCTCGACCGCGACGGCAGCGAATTCGCCGCCGAGACCGCGCGCCTGATGCGCAGCCGCTCACCCACGTCGCTGAAGCTTGCCTTTGCGCTGATCCGCAAAGGCAAGGGCATTTCACCGAGCGAATGTCTCAAAATGGAATACCGTGTCGCTGCCCGCGCCGTGCTGGGACACGAATTCCGCGAGGGGGTGCGTGCGGTGCTGCGCGACAAGGATGGCCGCCCGCAATGGCGTCCGGCCGCGCTTGCCGCCATTTCCGACGCGGAAATAGCGGGATATTTTGCAAGCCTGGGTGCGCGCGAGTTGGTGCTTTCCGGCAATGCGCCGGACTGAATTCATCTTTTATTTGCCATGCGCAAACGCTGAAGCAGGTTTTGCGCCGCGGATTGCGGATTTTACCGGCCTTTAATCACTTCACCCTAGTCTTGCCGCAACGAGTAGTTGGTGGACTCTGCGAAAAAGCAGGGCGGGGTGAAAAAGATGACAGCCATTGCCAAGCCAAAAGTTGCGTCGGTGCTGGACGGTGCGGCGTCTCTGCGCAAGCACTATCTCGAGACCCTCAATCTGGTCGAGCGGCTGCATCGCCAATTGCTCGATGTGATCAAGGATGAATTGGACCGCCGCGACGAGCGCGAGATCAATTCCGTCCAGGCGCTGCTGCTTTTCAATGTGGGCGATCAGGAATTGACCGCGGGCGAACTGCGCACGCGAGGCCACTATCTGGGCTCGAACGTCTCCTACAATCTCAAGAAGCTGGTGGAATCCGGTTACATCCATCACGAACGCTCGGAAGCCGACCGCCGTTCGGTCCTGGTGCGCCTGACCGAAAAAGGTGAGCAGGTGCGGATCATGGTCGCCGATCTGTTCGATCGTCATCTGGGCTCGCTGGAAGCGGTGGGCAATGTCGGCCAGCCCGATCTGGATTCGATCAATGTGACGCTCCGCCGTCTGGAACGGTTCTGGATCGATCAGGTCCGCTTCCGGCTCTAACCGGCTTTCCCCGACTCAGTTAGCTTGGCGGCATGCGCAGCCGCTTGGTCCTCGCGTTCCGCCGCCATGTTCGATTTTATGTCGCCCTTCTCGCAGGACTGGCGGCCGTTGGCGGCGCGCTTGCTTTGAGCGTGCCGACGCCTCTTCTGGTCGGCGGCGATGTCTTCTATTTGACCTTCATTATCCTCTGCATGACGATGATCGCGACCATACCGGCGCGCGATTTCCGCCAACGCGCCCGACGCGCGGACGAGGGGATCGCGGTGGTGATCGTGATCATTGTCGCCACCCTGTTGTTTTTCTTCACCGCCGTCTTCGAAGCGCTGAGCAAATCGCATGGCATTCAGTGGATTCCCCTGGTGCTGGCAGGAGTTGGTGCGCCGCTGGGCTGGTTCGTGCTTCATACCGCAATGGCGTTCCATTACGCCGATCTGCACTACTACGACGATCCCCTGACATCCGCGGATGACGAGGTGGACCTCGAATTTCCCGGCCGGCGCGATCCCGGCCCGTGGGATTTCCTCTATTTTTCGTTCGTAATCGGCATGACCTGCCAAGTTTCCGATGTTCAGGTGAAAACGACGGTGATGCGCCGCGCCGTGCTGTGGCACGGGCTGGTGTCTTTCTTCTTCAACACTGTCTTCATCGCCATGACCGTCAACGCCGCCGTGGCCATGGCCAGCTGAGAATAATTCGCAATAAGGGCGGATTTATTTCCGCGATCTGCCTGGTTCATGTGACAAATTGCGTAGGATCAAACACTTCTTGTGCGTTATCCTTCAGGCTCTGCCGGGGAAGATGAGAAAAAGGCATTCCGTCATGGCATTTCCGTACCGATCCAGTTTCCAGGATGCCTTGGCAGCTCTCAGGCGCGAGGGCCGCTATCGCGTGTTCGCCGACATCATGCGGCAGCGTGGCGGCTATCCCAAAGCAGAATTTTTCAGCGATGCGCCGGGATCCAACGGCGGCAGCCAACCCATCACCGTCTGGTGCTCCAACGACTATCTGAATATGGGCCAGCACCCAAAGGTTCTGGCGGCGATGCATGAGGCGGTTGATGCGGTCGGCGCCGGTTCCGGCGGCACACGCAATATCTCCGGCACCTCGCACTATCATGTGGAGCTGGAACGGGAGCTGGCTGACCTGCACGGCAAGGAAGCGGGGCTGCTGTTCACATCGGGCTTTGTCTCCAATGACGCGACGCTTGCCACCTTGGCCAAGATCCTGCCGGGCTTGATCATTTTTTCCGACGAATTCAATCATGCCTCGATGATCGAAGGCATCCGCCATGGCGGGACCGCCAAGTATGTCTTCCGCCATAACGACATGGCGCATCTGGAGGAATTGCTGAAGGCGGCCAATCCGACGTCGCCCAAACTGATCGCCTTCGAAGGCGTCTATTCCATGGACGGCGATTTCGCGCCCACCAAAGCGATCTGCGAGCTGGCGGATAAATATGGCGCGCTCACCTATATCGACGAAGTCCATGGCGTGGGCCTTTACGGTCCGCGCGGCGCCGGCGTGGCCGCGCGCGATGGCACGATGGACCGCATCGACATCGTCGAAGGCACGCTCGCCAAGGCGTTCGGGGTGATGGGCGGCTATATCGCCACGTCTTCCGAGATCGTGGACTGCATCCGCTCCTTCGCGCCGGGATTCATCTTCACCACCTCGCTGGCGCCCGCCATCGCGGCGGCGACTTTGGCCTCGATCCGCCATCTCAAGCACAGCGATGCAGAGCGGGAACGGCTGCATGCCCGGGCCCGGCTGGTGAAGCGCCGCCTGGCCGAAGCCGGGTTGCCGGTGATGAATAGCCCCAGCCACATCGTTCCCGTGTTCGTGGGCGATGCGGCGCTCTGCAAATCGGTGACCGATGCGCTCCTCAAGGAGCACGGCATCTATGTTCAGCCGATCAATTACCCCACTGTTCCCCGTGGCACCGAACGACTCAGGCTCACGCCGTCGCCGGCCCATAGCGACGAGATGGTCGAGCAATTGATTACGGCTCTCGCTGCGGTGTGGGACACGCATAAGTTGTCCCGCGCGGCGTGAACGGCGACGAGTTCGAAATCTACGTCGAGTTCGTGGTGCAGGGCAATGTCGTCAAGGCGACGGCAATCGATTCCGCCACCGGCATCGAGGCCAGCATCGTTGGCCCCGCCAAGGCCGGACGCGATGTGCTGAGCCAAGCGGCGGTGCGCAAGCTCGAATATGTGATGAAAAAGAAAAGTGGCGCCTGATCAGCCGCGCTTCTTGCGCGGCTTACCCAAACCGATCTGCTTGGCGAATTCGCTGCGCCTGGCGGCGTAATTGGGTGCCGTCATCGGATAATCAGCGGGCAAGTTCCATTTGGCGCGATAGGCCTCGGGCGTGAGCCCATATTGCGCGCGCAGATAGCGTTTGAGCATTTTGAGTTTCTTGCCGTCTTCCAGGCAGACGATGTAATCGGGCGTCACCGATTTCTTCACCGGAACCGCCGGTGCGCGGGCAAGCGCCGTGTCGTTGCCTTGGATGCCCCCCAAAGTGGCGTGCACGCTTTTGATCACATTGGGCAAATCTTCGGGCGCGACGGGATTGCGGCTCACATAGGCGGTGACGATTTCCGTCACCAATTTGAGCATGTCTTCTTCGCTGCGATTGTCGTCACGCATAAACAGGGTCCAATAATCCGGGCGCCATTACTGGAATCAGAACGCCTATATTCATATTTTACAATATAGATCGAGGCATTACTACGCCAAGACCGTACAAACGGTAAAACTCGCAGAATCCCGCCTTTTTTGCCGATCCGGCCTCGGGTTGGGGAAGCGGCAAAGGCGCGCTAGATTTGGTGCCTGGGGCGGGGTAAATCCGCGATCCCTGCCGGACCCAACTAGATCGGGCCGGCCTTAAGATTAAGGTGGTGGTGATGTCGGCTGTGGCCCATTCCGTTCCGGAAAAATCTTCGTTTTTCACCCGCGGTTTGGCCGAGAGTGATCCCGAAGTGGCGGGCGCGATAGCTTTAGAACTAGGCCGCCAGCGCGAGAAGATCGAGTTGATTGCGTCCGAGAACATCGTCTCCAAGGCGGTGCTGGAAGCCCAAGGCTCGGTCCTCACCAACAAATATGCCGAAGGCTATCCCGGCAAACGCTATTACGGCGGCTGCGAATATGTGGATGTGATCGAAACCTTGGCGATCGAGCGCGCCAAGAAGCTGTTCAATTGCGGCTTCGCCAATGTCCAGCCCAATTCCGGCAGCCAGATGAACCAAGCCGTGTTCCTGGCGCTGCTCAATCCCGGCGACAGCTTCATGGGCCTCGACCTGGCGGCGGGCGGTCATCTCACCCACGGCTCGCCGGTCAATATGAGCGGCAAATGGTTCAAGCCCATCCCCTATGGCGTGCGCCGCGACGACGCGCTGCTGGACATGGACGAGATCGCCAAGAGCGCGCGCGAGCACAAGCCCAAGCTGATCATTGCCGGCGGCACCGCCTATTCGCGCATCTGGGACTTCAAGCGTTTCCGCGAGATTGCCGACGAGGTCGGCGCATATCTGATGGTAGACATGGCGCATTTCGCCGGTCTGGTGGCGGGCGGCGCCCATCCCATCACCGGTGCCGCATGCCCATGTGGTGACCTCGACCACGCATAAATCGCTGCGCGGCCCGCGCGGCGGATTGATCCTCACCAATGACGAGGCGCTGGCCAAGAAGATGAATTCCGCGATCTTCCCAGGCCTTCAGGGCGGTCCCTTGATGCATGTGATCGCGGCTAAGGCAGTCGCTTTCCAGGAAGCGCTGCAGCCCAGCTTCAAGATCTATGCGAAGAATATCGTCGAGAATGCCCGCGCTTTGGCCGAGACCTTGAAAGAGCAGGGGCTCGACATCGTTTCGGGCGGCACCGACAATCACCTGATGCTGGTGGATCTCAGGCCCAAAAAGGCCACCGGCAAGGCCGCGGAAAAATCGCTCGACCGCGCCTTCATCACCACCAACAAGAACGCCATTCCGTATGATCCGGAAAAACCTTTCGTCACCTCCGGCATCCGGCTGGGCACCCCCGCCGGCACCACGCGCGGCTTCGGTCCCGCCGAATTCCGCGAGATCGGCAAATTGATCGTGGAAGTGGTGGACGGCCTGGCCAACAAGAACCATGAAGACGGCGATCCGCAAGTGGAGGCCAGCGTGCGCACGCGCGTGGCCGAACTCTGCCGCCATTTCCCGATTTATTGAGAGGATCCGGATGCGCTGCCCTTTCTGCGGACATGACGACAGCCAGGTGAAGGACAGCCGTCCTTCCGAGGACAATTCCGCCATCCGCCGCCGCCGGCATTGCCCGGAATGCGGCGGCCGCTTCACCACCTTCGAGCGGGTGCAGCTGCGCGAATTGATCGTGGTGAAGAAGAACGGCCGGCGCGAAGCCTTCGACCGCGACAAGCTGGAACGTTCGATCAATCATGCGCTGCGCAAACGCCCGGTCGAGCGCGAGCGGGTGGACCGCATGATCACCGGCGTCGTGCGGCGCCTGGAGTCCATGGGCGAAAACGAAATTCCCGCCAACATGATCGGCGAATTGGTGATGCAGGCGCTGGCCAGCCTGGACAAGGTCGCTTATGTGCGCTTTGCCTCGGTTTATCGCAATTTCCGCGAGACCAGGGACTTCGAGAATCTGATTGGAGAATTAGAGGGCGATAAGGAGTAGATATGTTTATCTCCCCTCCGGCCAACGCACCTGGACGGTGCCACGGCCACCTTCCCCATCAGCGCGCCTTGCGCGCACGGGGGAAGCGGGTCTCGACCAGGCTTCTAGATTTCTGCGGTCATGAATAACAGCAACGATTCACGCCATGCCGCGCGGCTCGCAGCCGTGCAGGCGCTATATCAGATGGAACTGGCGGGCGGCGGAGCAGAAGAAGTCGCCGAGGAATTCATCGCCCACCGCTTCGATGAAACACCCACCGACGCAGATTTCTTCAAGACCATTCTTGAAGGCGTTCCGGCGCACCAGGCCGAGATCGATAAAGCCATTGCCGACTGCCTCAGCAAGACCTGGACCTTGGCGCGGGTGGATTCCATCCTGCGCGCCATTCTGCGGGCGGCAGGCCTGGAACTCGTGGCGCGGCGCGATGTGCCCGCCAAGGTGGTGATCGACGAATATGTCGGCATCGCCCATGATTTCTTCGCCGGCGACGAGCCCGGCTTCGTCAATGCCGCGCTCGATCGCATGGCGCGGCGCAAACGCGCCAAGGAATTCGGCCTTCCCGTCCCGGATGGCGAGCTGGACTTTTGAATGGCATGGATGAGTTTGGCATCATCGCCCGTTTCTTTGCGCCCTTGGCGAGAGATCCCGGCGCGCTGGCGCTGACGGACGACGCGGCTATCATCCCGGCGCGGCCTGGTTTCGACCTAGTCGTAACCACCGATCAGATCGCCGAAGGCACGGATTTTTTCGCCCATGATTCTCCGTCGGGGGTGGCGAAGAAAGCCTTGCGGGTGAACCTGTCCGACCTCGCGGCAAAATCCGCGTTGCCGGAATTCTATCTTCTGAATATCGCCTTGCCCCGCCGGGCGAGCGAGGAATGGCTGGGGCGATTTGCCTTGGGCCTGGCCGAAGACCAACAGCAGTACGGGATTTCCCTTTTGGGGGGCGACACCTCGGCCACTGACGGCCCGTTGAGTATCGCCGTCACCGCCTTCGGCTTTCTTCCGCAGGGGACGATGGTCCGGCGGGGCGGCGCGCGGGCAGGGGACGGCGTCTATGTCACCGGCACGATCGGCGACAGCGGAGGCGGGCTCGCCATTCTCAAGCGCGAAGAGAATGCGTTGAATTAAACGCAGCGTGAGGCGCTCATCCGCTGTTATCAGGTGCCTCAGCCGCCGGTCGCCTTTGGCGCGTATTTCCTTGCCGGATTGGCCACGGCCTCGGTCGATGTCTCGGATGGCTTGATTGCCGATCTCGGCCATGTCGCGCAATCATCTCAGGTACGGATCGAAATCGAGGCGGAGGCGATTCCCCGCTCCGAGGCATTGCGCGCGTTATGGAGCGACAGCACGGACGCCATCATCCGCGCCACGACCGCAGGGGATGATTATCAGATTGCCTTCACCGCAGATCCCGCGCGCCAGAAAGACATCGCCGACGGGGCGGCAAAGGCCCGGACCCGAGTCACCCGCATCGGCACGGTGGGCGCGGGAAAGGGGTGGCTCTCCTTTCCCAGGGTCAGGAACTGTCCTTGCAAAACCAGGGTTACCGGCACTTTTAACGCTTCCCTAAGGCTGATTTGCCAGACTTGCACCCATGCGCCTTGTCTGGACCGTCATTTTCCTTGCCTCGCCGTTTTTCCAGCGGCGGCCGCTTCCACCACGCCCGCGCCCTCCGACCAGAAGGGCGGCGCGCCCGGCACCAATGTCGAAATGCCGTTCCTGATGGCGCCGCATCACCGGCAGCGACGGCAAGTTATCGGGCTATGCCTATATCTCGACCCGCCTGACCGCCACGTCGGCGGCAGGTGCGTTGGAGGTCCGCGACAAGATCGCCTTCATCCAGGACGTTTTCGTGCGTGATGTGAATTCCGTCAGCGTCGCCAAGCAAGGGAATGACACGGTGGACAGCCAGGCGCTGGAAGCGCGCCTTCTTGCCGATGCGCGTAAAGTGATGGGCACGGGAAAAGTCGCCTCCATTGCGATCGTCCAACTCCAGGTCGCACCGCTCCACCCCAATAGCCCCGCCACTCCCAGACGATCCCGCCGCCGGACCGCTGCCGGCGACAACGCTGATGGGGGCAAAGCCGGCGCCGGCAAAGCGCCCGCGACCGCCAAAACCTCCTAGAGAATCACGGGTTTCCCCGTCTTTCCGGCCCCGCCGCCAGCAGAGCCGGAATGGCAAATTTGCCGCAACCGCGCTGTTGCTTGGCGATGAGGCTTTTGGCACATTCCGGCCGCCCTTGAAGCGGTTCCCCCGTTCAGGGACGGGCCGGCCATTGGGATCGGCGTGCCAACGTGCCGGGATCGATCCGACCTTCTCATTACGAGGGACACCCATATGAATTCCGAACTTCTGATTATTCTTGGTTGTGGCGTGCTGGCGCTGCTCTACGGCGGCTGGACCATCCGGTCGGTGCTGAGCCTGAGCGCCGGCAATGCGCGCATGCAGGAAATCGCCGCGGCGATTCAGGAAGGCGCCGGCGCCTATCTCAATCGCCAATACACCACCATCGCCATGGTGGGCGTGGTGATCTTCATTCTCGCCTTCCTGGTCTTTGGTTGGCAGATGGCGCTGGGCTTTCTGATCGGCGCGGTCGCCTCGGGTGCCGCCGGCTATGTCGGCATGTATGTCTCGGTGCGCGCCAATGTGCGTACCGCCGAAGCCGCGCGCCACGGTCTGGCGCAGGGCCTGTCGGTGGCGTTCCGCTCCGGCGCGGTGACCGGCATGTTGGTGGTGGGCTTCGGCCTCTTGGCGGTGGCCGGATATTACGCCCTCCTTACCGTCGGCCTTGGCCTGAGCCCGAATGATGCCGACGCAGGGCGTGGTCATCAAGGATGCGCTGGTGGGCCTGGCCTTCGGCGCTTCGCTGATCTCGATCTTCGCCCGTCTGGGCGGCGGCATCTTCACCAAAGGCGCCGATGTCGGCGGCGACATGGTGGGCAAGGTGGAAGCGGGCATTCCCGAAGATGACCCGCGTAATCCCGCCACCATCGCCGACAATGTCGGCGACAATGTCGGCGACTGCGCCGGCATGGCGGCCGACCTGTTCGAAACCTTCGCGGTGACCACGGTCGCCACCATGGTCCTGGCCTATCTGTATTTCACGGGCGACCAGAAGACCGCGCTGATGCTGTATCCGCTGGCGATCGCCGGCATGAGCATCGTCACCTCCATCATCGGCACCTTCTTTGTGCGGCTGGGCGCCGTCGAAAAACATCATGGGCGCGCTCTACAAGGGCGTGATCGCCACGGTGCTGCTGTCGCTGATCGGACTGTGGCCGCTCACCAACTGGCTGATCGGGATGGACACCCCCGCTGACCAGCGGCGGCGCCAGCTATACGGGCATGACGCTGTTCTGGTGCGGCGTGGTCGGCCTGGCCGTCACCGGCGCACTGATCTGTGATCACCGAATATTATACCGGCACCAATTTCCGCCCGGTGCAGTCCATCGCGAAATCCTCGGTCACCGGTCACGGCACCAATGTGATCCAGGGCCTGGCGATCTCGATGGAATCCACGGCGCCTGTCGGCGCTGGTGATCTGTGTCGGCATCATCGTCACTTATATCGCTGGCGGGCCTGTTCGGCATCGCCATCGCGGTTAGCACCATGCTGTCGCTTGGCGGGCATGGTGGTGGCGCTCGACGCTTTCGGTCCGGTCACCGACAATGCCGGCGGCATTGCCGAAATGGCGGGTCTGGAAGGCGATGTGCGCAAGACCACCGACGCGCTGGACGCGGTGGGCAACACCACCAAGGCTGTCACCAAAGGCTATGCCATCGGTTCGGCGGGCCTGGGCGCGCTGGTGCTGTTCGCCGCCTACACGCAGGACCTGAAGCATTTCGTCGCTCAGGGCACCGGCTTCTTTGCCGGGCTACGCATGCCGACCTTCAGCCTTGCCGAGCCGTGGGTGGTTGTCGGCCTGTTCTTCGGCGGCCTGCTGCCTTATCTGTTCGGCGGCATGGCGATGATGGCGGTGGGCCGCGCGGCCGGCGCCGTGGTGGAAGAAGTGCGCAAGCAGTTCCGCGAAATGCCGGGCATCATGCAGGGCACGCAAAAGCCCAACTATGCCCGCGCCGTGGATCTGCTCACCAAGGCGGCGATCAAGGAAATGGTGATCCCGTCGATGCTGCCGGTGTTCTCGCCCATCGTGCTGTTTGTGCTGGTGAACTGGATTGCGGGCAAGACCCAGGCCTTCAATGCCCTGGGCGCGATGCTGATGGGCGTGATCGTGACCGGCCTTTTCGTCGCCATCTCGATGACCTCGGGCGGCGGCGCCTGGGACAATGCCAAGAAGTACATCGAGGACGGCCATTATGGCGGCAAGGGCTCGGACGCCCACAAGGCCGCGGTGACCGGCGATACGGTCGGCGATCCCTACAAGGACACCGCCGGCCCCGCCGTCAATCCGATGATCAAGATCACCAACATCGTGGCGCTGTTGCTGCTGGCTACGCTCGCGCGCATCTGAGTTGACCCCATGTCTTCCTCGGGTCAAGCCCTCGGAAGGCATCTTCCCCGCCAATGGCTTTGCCATGCGGGGAAGAAAGCCGGGGCATGCTGAACAAAAAAGCGCGACTCGAAAAGTCCGCGCTTTTTATTTTCAGGGGAGGCCACCGCCTCCGGTGGGGCGGCCCGCCGCCGCCGCCGGGATTGGTGTCCGTCATGCTGCCCTGGCCGCTCGCGCCGGGCTGTGGCGTTCAGCAACTGCTGCAGGAAAGTCAGTTCGCGGCCGCGCGCCGGCGTCTCGCGGGTCTCGAAGGCGATCGACATGGCCATCCCTGAGGCCGAAATGGCGCAGGCCGGTGACCTTGCCGGTCTTGTCGAAATAGACGGCCAGGATCTCGCGGTTCAGCACGGTGGGGGTGAAGAATGCCACCTGCTTTTCGGTCGAGGAGATATAATACCAGGCATCGCCGCCGAAAGTGGCCGTGGTCGAAGCATTGCCCAACCGGTCCTGGACGGTGGTCTTGGTGTCGGTGCCCGGCCTGATGCCGGTCTCGAGCTGCGGGTCGGGCAGATAACCGCGCTGGTCGATCGACGGGCGCGCAGGCGATCAGGGCGCCACCCGCGGCAAGCAAAACTCCGGTCAAAATTTTCATGATCTTTGCGACGTTGCGGCCTCAGATGGCCTTGAGGCCCGACTTCCGGCCTGTGCTATCCTTGCCTTTTCCCGGTTGCAAGGGCCTCCGGCCCGGATGAGGCGAAGTTCATGTTGAATTTGCTGCGGAAATCGGCGGCGCGCAAGGAATTCGCGGCCCGCCTGGAAAGCCAGCTGGCGGCGCGCGCCCGCGATCCCGTCTTTCTTCCGTATCCTGAATGTTCCCGACACGGTGGATGGGCGGTTCGACATTGTGGTTTGCATGGCTGGCTGGTGCTGGAGCGGTTGAAGCGGGCCGGGATGGATGAGGCCGCGCAGGCGCTCACCGATTTTTTGTTTGTGGGTTTCGACGAAGCGCTTGCGCGAGCAGGGCACCGGCGACATGGGCATGGGCCGGCAGCATGAAAGCATTCGCCAACGCCTATTTCGGCCGGCTTGCGGCTTACAGCGGTGCAACGGACGAACCTACGCTGGCCGAGGCGCTGGCCAAGAATGTCTGGCGGGGCAGGGCGGCGGACGGTCACGACCGGGTGCTGGCGCGTTATGTGGCAAGCGCTCGCGCGCATTTGGCTGAAAGCGATGTCGCGGGTGGGTACTTGGATTTCGGGCCCTTCCGGCCCAAGGAGTGTGACATGAGTCAAGCGTTGCCTTTCAGCTCGACCTACAATCTCAACCGTCTGGGCCAGGCCGGCGACGAAGTGCGCTTTGCCGCGGGCGAAGCTGAACGCGAGGCGCTGGCGCGCTTTGCCGACGTGCTGGAGGTCCGATGCCTTCGACCGCCGTAGTGGATCTGAAGAAGCTTTCGCCCAACCACTTTCGCCTGGAATTCTCGATTGGAGGCCGACATCGTTCAGGCCTGCGTCGTGACCCTGGAGCCGCGGTCCCGGCCCGCATCCAATTGCGCTTCGACCGCGAACTGCATTTTGCCCCGTCCGTGCGACGCACGGCGAGGCCGAGGCCGAAGTGGCGATTCCCTTGGACGATGACGATCTGCCCGAGGAGATCGACACCCTGCATTATGATCTGGCCGGCCCCCTGGTTGAGGAGTTCGTGCTGGCCATTGATCCGTATCCCCGGGCCCCGGGGGTCGAGTTTCAGCCCCCCAAGGGGGGCGAGGCCAACGGAAAACCCCTTTGCCGTGCTTAAGAGGTTGAAAACCGGCCCATAAGTACCCCGCCGGGCAGCGGCTTTTGGCTTGAATCCGGGCCGGCTTTCCGCTACCCACCGCCCCTCTGCTTTGGCCCCGAGCAACCTGTCGCCCTGGGCCGTTGAAGGAGTTTCCCGCCATGGCGGTGCCCAAACGAAAAACCTCGCCGTCGCGCCGCAACATGCGCCGGTCCCATCACGCCCTGACGGCCGCGGCACATGCCGACTGCCCCAAATGCGGTGAACCCAAAAGGCCGCATCATGTCTGCGGCGCCTGCGGGCATTATGCCGACCGCGAAGTCGTGAAGGCGAAGAGCTAACCGCCTCACGGCTCTTCTCGAAGAGAAGGGTGGCGTGGCCCGCGAACTGACCGTTTCGGTGGATGCGATGGGCGGCGATGCCGGTCCAGGCATTGTCATAACTGCTTTGCAGCGCGTGGTGCAGCGCCATCCCGAGGTCAATTTCATCCTGGCCGGCGATGAAGCGGTGTTGAACGGATTGCTCGCCCGCCATCCCCGCCTCAAAGACCGCGTCACGCGTGCGCCATGCGCCCGACCGCGTGGCGATGGAAGACAAGCCCAGCCATGTGCTGCGCCGCGGCCGCGAAACCAGCATGTGGCGCGCCATCGAAGCGGTGAAGAATGGCGAGGCCGAAGTGGCGGTCTGCGCCGGCAACACCGGCGCCTTGATGGCGATGAGCATGTTCCAGCTGGGCATGATCGAAGGCATTTCGCGTCCCGCCATCGCCTCGATCTGGCCCACCTTGCGCGGCCAGACCGTGGTGCTGGATTGCGGCGCCAATGTTTCGGCGCACGGCCGAGCAGCTGGTGGATTTCGCCGTGATGGGCGAGGCGTTCGCGCATGCCATTCTCGGTCTCGACCAGCCCAGCGTCGGTCTTCTGAATGTCGGCACCGAAGAGCAGAAGGGCAATGACGCGGTGAAGGGCGCGGCCGAAATTCTGCGCGCCGCCACCAAGCGGCTGCCCATGGCGTTCCATGGCTTCGTCGAAGGCAATGACATCGCCGAAGGCACTGTGGATGTGGTCGTCACCGACGGCTTCACCGGCAATATCGCGCTCAAGACCGCGGAAGGCACCGCCAAGCTGGTGGGCCAGTTCCTGCGCCGCTCGCTGAAGCGCTCTCTGTTGGGCCAGATCGGCGCCTTCATCGCCTCCGGCGCGCTCGATGCGCTGCGCCGCAGGCTCGATCCGCGCGCCGCCAATGGCGGCATTTTCCTGGGCCTTAAGGGCGTGGTGGTGAAAAGCCATGGCGGCACCGACGCCATCGGCTTCGCCTCCGCCCTCGACATGGCGATCACCATGGCCAAGGCCGACATCAATACCCGCATCACCGCCGACCGCGCCAGCGATCGCGCACGGTGGCGCCGCATGATCCGTTCCCGCGTCATCGGTTGCGGCGCCTTCTTGCCTGAAAGATCGTCACCAATGACGATCTGGCCAAGATCGTCGACACCTCCGACGATTGGATCCGCGAGCGCACCGGCATTCGCGAGCGCCGCATCGTCAGCGAAGGCGAGAAGACCTCTGACCTGGCGCTGGCGGCCGCGCGCGCCGCTCTTGGTCGATGCCGGCATGGATGCCGGCGAAATCGACATGATCATCTGCTGCACCACCACCCCGGACGAAACTTTTCCCGCCACCGCCACCATGGTCCAGGCCCGGTTGGGCATGACACGCGGCGCCGCGTTCGACGTGCAGGCGGTTTGCTCCGGCTTCATTTACGGCCTGTCGGTGGCTGACAATTTCATCCGCGGCGGCCAGGCCAACACCGTGCTCCTGATCGGCGCGGAAAGCATGAGCCGCCTTTTGGACTGGACCGACCGCACCACCTGCGTGCTGTTCGGCGACGGCGCCGGCGCGGTGGTGCTGCAGGGCTATGAAGGCACGGGCGACAACGTCCGACCAGGGCGTGCTCAACACCAAACTTTATTCCGACGGGCGTCTGCACGACATGCTCTATGTCGATGGCGGTCCGTCTTCCACCCAGCACGACGGGGCATCTGCGCATGCAGGGCAAGGAAGTCTTCCGCCACGCCGTGGCCAACATCTCTTCGGCGATCACCGCCTCGGCGCATGCCTCGGGATTTGAGGTCGCCGATATCGACTGGTTCGTGCCCCACCAGGCCAACCAGCGCATCCTGGACGGCACCGCGCGCAAGCTGGGCATCCCGCCTGAGAAGGTGATTTCGACCGTGGCCGTGCATGGCAACACTTCGGCCGCTTCAGTGCCTCTGGCGCTGGTGACGGCGGTGAAAGACGGCCGCATCCAAAAGGGCGACCTGGTGCTGTTGGAGGCCATGGGGGGCGGCTTTACTTGGGGCGCCGCCCTCATTCGCTGGTAGCGCGGACCTTTTCTTCCCGCGTGCTCACCCAAGGCCCAAAAACCCTCGCGGGGGGGTGTTACATAAAGGTCTTTGTCTATCCCTTTGATCTTGACGGTAAATCGGCTTCACGCCTAGGTTTGTCCGGGGCTTAAAGAGTCGCTTGCCATGTCTTCAGATACATTGACCCGCGCTGACCTGACCGAGGCCGTATTCCAGGCTGTCGGCCTTTCCCGTACCGATTCGGCGCAGATGGTCGAGGATATGCTGGAAGAAGTTTGCGCTGCTCTCACCAAGGGCGAGACGGTGAAACTTTCCTCCTTTGGAACTTTTGCCGTGCGCCAGAAATCGCAGCGCATGGGCCGCAACCCCAAGACCGGCGACGAGGTTCCGATCGCGCCCCGCCGGGTGCTGGTGTTCCGTCCCAGCCATGTGCTCAAGGCCGTGATCAACGGCCAGACGCCCAAGCCGGAAGCAGAAGACTAGTGTCCGCGCTCGGCCTTACCCAGCCGAAATCGCCGGATGCATTCCGCACCATCAGCGAAGTCGCGGCCGAGCTTGAAGTACCCCAGCATGTGCTGCGTTTCTGGGAAAGCCGCTTCAACCAGATCAAGCCCGTCAAGCGCGCAGGCGGGCGCCGCTATTACCGGCCCGATGATGTAGATCTGCTGCGCGGCATCCAGGCGCTTCTTTATGTGGATGGCCTTACCATCCGCGGGGTGCAGAAGATTTTGAAGGAGAGGGGGGCGCGTCACGTCGCCCAGATCGGCCGTGGCAAGGAGCCGGCGCCCTTCGCACGTACCGCGGAAAAGCGGCCCGAAAAAATCCGGAGCCAAGAAAGCCCGCCATGCATCTGCGCGCCGTGCCCCCGTCCATGAGCCTGCCTCTCTTCGACGCGCCGGAGGAACAACCAGCGCCGACCACGGATGCCGCGACCCTGGCAGGCCACGAGCGGGTGAGGCTCAAGGCGTTGTTGTCGGAGCTCGAAGGGCTGAAAAAGAAGCTTCACCGGGCGCGGCGTAAGGCCCATTAGCCCCGGGTTGCCAGCGGCACGCCCCCCTGACATATTCCGCGCCCCCGAGGTTTTCGGACCTTATTTCTTGGCAACGGAGCGTGGCGCAGCCTGGTTAGCGCACCAGTCTGGGGGACTGGGGGTCGTGGGTTCAAATCCCGCCGCTCCGACCAATCACTACCTAAAATCACTGCATTCTACATTTGAGGTATTTTAGGACAACTGGCTGGTTTGCAGTCAGTTTGCAAAACTTGTTGCTTTCGTGTTCTCAAATTTTTCCGGTCACAGCCGCCGGGGAATCCGTGAAGTCCAATACCGCTCGCTTCGTGATCTTTATGGCGATCTTGGACGACATTCTGCCCCCAAAAATTTCTCGGTAACGAGAACTTATGATGTTGATAAGCAGATGGGTTTGAGGCCCGCGGATTGGCTCGGAATCCCGACGGCGTTTGACGCTATGCCCACAACACCGAGGGTTCTGTGGGCGGGTTTTGCAGCCAAATTTACCAGTTCCGCAAATGTCCAGAGTCTTCATTTTCTTCTGGCCGTCCGCGATACGAATGTCCAATAGCCCCAGACCGGATTTTGATCTCGAATGTCTCGGACGAATGGACAAGGATCATCGCCATGCTGTCGACTAATGAAGGTGAACGCGGAACGCGGCTCGATGCTTGGCTTTATATCGAGGAAATTACGCATAGGACGCTCAATGAATATACCGCAATGCTGGCAATCGTGCGTCGCGCCAGCCATTCCGTCACAGACGAGACGACTGAGCAGGTTTTTGAGACTGCCGAACAGGCTTTGGATGAGGTGGCCACCAGACTGCGGGCAGCCGCCATGTCTTTTCTGGCTCTGAGACCGCCCTTGGACGATCACGTGCGCGACCTTAACCGGGAACTCGAGGCTCTATGCGCTGCGCTTTCGCGCTCATTCTCGCCGCATCGGCGGATCACTCTGACGCTCACTTCGGAACCGGTCACTGTCGATGCATTTCGCTGTTGGCAGCTTTCCCTCATCATCTTTGAACTCGTGACCAACGCCGCCCGACATGCATTTTTGTTGCGCCGGAGGGGATTCATAAATGTGATGACGTCTGTCCGCGGTGGAAAAATCGAATGCGCAGTCGTTGACGACGGCATCTGCGATGATACTGCACCTTCGGGTCGTGGCACGGCAATTATTGATGCTTTAATCAACGACCTCGGGGGAACGATTTCAAGACACTATGCAGTGACGGGCTCGACCATATTGTTGTCTATTCCGTGCGATGAGGACATTTTTCCTCCCAAAGTGCGGAGGATCGCTCAGCCATGTTCTCCCCCACCTGGGTCGGGGCCCTCGGATATCGGGAGCATCGAGTGAGGTTCCGGTCAGCCCAGTGATGTCAAGCGAGTTAGTCCCATCCCGCCGCATGGGGCACACTGCTAGCTGATTATGATGGCGCGGAAGGTAGCTGCAATGGTGTTTGAAATCAGACCAGCCGGACAGAGTTCGAAACTCGTTCCGGTCGGCCCTGATTGACAATTGGTAACGCGCTTAAGTGAGGGAAGGGCATGCCTTAGGGTGACGGTCGGCTCACGCCGCGCGCGTGCCTTCGGCCGAGCGCTCATAGCTGTCAACTTGCTCTGCGCCTGACGTCTTCAACATATCGCGAGCTTTCGCCACTTCCTCGGCTGTGCCATGCGCAATCAAAACGAATTTGCCGGCTTTGATAGACGTCTCATATTTTACGACGCTGTTTTTGGGAATGCCGAGGCTGTAGAGCCCCGCACCCAGAGCACTAAGCCCTCCCACGACGACTGCTCCCTCCAGCGCTGCAACAATCGAGGCGACGATGGATCCGGCAGCAACAACCGGTCCGACGGTCGGGACGATTAAGAACGCAGCGCCGAAAAGCAGGCCCCAGAGACCGCCCCAAAAAGCGCCCCACTTGCCCCAAAATTTCATTCTGTCGCCAGTATTATAAAAACCAACGACGTCCTCCTCCGTTTGATAGTCGCGGCCGACGACGGCCAATTTTTTGATGTCAAACCCGCCACCCCTCAGCTCCTTAATGGCCTTTTCTGCCGAGGCATGCTGGCTGAAGGTCGCAACGACTGAGTTTGTGTCCTGCTTTGGCGTCTTATTCATTATTTGTCTCCGTTCTTCCATCCGATCTGTGTCCATTGCGATTTGATTCACATTGGTTGGAGCCCGTCTTTCGGCCTAATCCAACGTTACTTCTCTACAAACCGCTTCGGAGTTATTTAGTTGGAAGCGAGCGATCACGTCGATTGGACTAAGGTATCCGATCCAATGAGCGAAACTCGGGAACTATTTGGGACAGCAATCCGAGTGCAACTTTTGTCACCAATCAAGCACACCGGCTCAATCGTTTTCGTGTCCACCGCCTCCCGTTCCACCTTGCTGGCCTTCAAGATCGTGATGCGCTTTCTTGCCGCCCTGGCCTTGCTGGTCCTCCGGCATTGATCCAGGATTCTGAAAGTCATGATCCGGATCCTTGATGTCATCCTCAACGGTTTTTTTGTCCATATTTTATCTCCATTCCTTTTGCTGCGCAGATCCATGTTGTTTTCAATGGCAGGGATACCACGCGAAAGAGCCAAGTCTGATGAGAAATAATATCGAGCAGTTTTTACATCTTGAATAGATCCTTCAATTTCGAATTTGCGTTTTTAATGATTTGAAACCAAGGAGCATGCTGAACCGTTACCTGGCAACCAATGTAGGCTTAGCGAACGCTAGACCCGCCTAATTTTCACACCGCTAGATACCGCTAGATATCGGGGCCGAAGAAATGGACAGTTGGATTTGGTCGACGGGGCAAGGCGAGTTTCGAAATCGATGCGATGGGTCCATATCGCACAGAGCTTCTCTTTGAAAACGTTGTTATCGGAAGTTATCCAACCGCCGGCGAAGCAGCAAAAAATTGTGCAGGAGGACATCACGCACAAATCTCGAAATCATTCGACGGGAGTTCGCTCGGCGTTCCGGACTCTCTTGGGAAATGGAAAAAACCACGGTAGTGCCGCGAAAGCCGATCCTTTGCGGCGCATATTGGACTTTGGTATCGCTCGCCGGAGTTCCTAATAACGCTTTGACGGCGCCTATCCTCGGTCATTGGCGCGACCGGTGACCTGTTGCCGACCAACAAAATGTCGACCCCACGAATGAGGCGGCAGTGTAAGCAATACCTTTGTCGAATTTGATCGGGAAAATATTGCGCCTATGTACCACAGAACGACGGCATCGGTGAGGCTTTTAAAGCGAAAAGGAAGCGACGATGACTGATGTGCCAGAGCCTACAACAGGCCGTACTTATGAGCTCGACTGGGAGCCGAGCGTAAAATGCCGCCATATCGGCGTAAGGGCGAATAATGGTGTTGTGACTCTCACGGGATACGTGGAACAGCTATACGCGAAAAGCTCGCCGCCGAAAAGGCGAGCGGGTCGCGTGGACGGTGTCAAAGCTGTCGCTGTTGACCTCGACGTCCGTTACTCCTCGAATGAGATGCAGGGTGACGACGATATCGCCAAGCGGGCGCTTCAGGTCCTCTGCTGGGACATCGATGTTCCCAAAGGAAAAATGGAGGTCCAGGTCGAGAACGGTTGGGTTACCCTTACCGGTGACGTGGACATGGAATTTTGAGCGCAACGCGGCAGAGAAATATGTCCGCAAACTTTATGGCGTAACGGGCGTCACCAACAACATAAATATCAAACCAGTTGTCTACGCTTCGGATGTCCGCGATAAAATCAGGGCCGCGTTCGTCCGAAATTCACTCATTGACGAAGACGATATCATCGTGACCGTGGATGGAAGCGAAGTCACGCTCGATGGGAGTGTCGACACTTGGTCTGATCGAGAACTTGTCGAAAGCACGGCTTGGTCTGCGCCAGGAGTAACCTGGGTCGATGACCGACTGACGGTGATCTGAATTTGTTTCAATGTGCCCCGCTGCTGTTCGGTGGCGGGGCCTGAATTGGAGCGTGCTGCTTTATTGAATAGTCGGGTATTTGCGGCTTACCGAGCTTGATAGAGCGGCGTACGCTTTGGGTTACTCAGAAAGCTATTACTACGCGAGGAAAATATCGTGATGACAGATCAAGTCAAGCAGTCGCCCGGCGAATTAAATCTCCCGGCTGCCGACCGCAGGACTTTGGAGGCCATTTTTCATCATCCGGTTGCCCATAATCTTAGTTGGATGGATGCGTTACACCTACTGACCCATCTGGGATCAGCGGAGGAAAAGGCAGACGGCAAGTATTCGCTGACCACGAAGGGCCGCCATGTGATCTTCCACAAGCCGCATGGCAAGCACCTTGACGCAAGCGAAATCACTGAGCTCCGCCACTATCTGTCATCTGTAGGATCTCCACCCCAAACCCCATACGGGATGGTGCCAGCCGCAAACCGGGGCACCGTGGACGTCGTCGTGTTGATCGATCATCATGGCGCCACCCTCTATCGGGTAGCCCTCGCTTCGAATCACCTGGCGAGCAGTCCGACCCTACGATCCGCATCATTTCCTGCATCATTTGCACCACCTCGATGAAAAACGTGAACAAGGGCAACGAGCGCCCGAGGACCTGACGTTCTATGACAGGATTGCTGAGGCTCTGCGCGAGGCCGATCGTATAGTGCTACTTTCTCACGGCACGGGTTTGAGTAACGCATCGCAGATCCTGGCGGAGCGGCTGAAGAAGCAGTATCCCGATGTTTACGCGAGGATAGCGCGGCGTGCGGATGCAAACACTTCAGCTATGACTGAAGCGGAAGTCCTCGCATACGCGAAACAAACTTTGGCGGCTGACGGATGAGAGCGTAATTGATGTGATGATGGCTTCCCGACGTGGCTGACTTTTGGAATAATCTCAAGGTGTCAGGGACACTTGAGTTTCATATCCCCGATCAGTCGGATATAGTTGCGGTCGGTCTCGGTGTTTGTTGCTCTCTCCAGTCCGAGTCCATCGAGGCTTGGCGTGCCGCCCAATCCGCCGGCCTGTGGCGGCTGGTCGGCTCATCCTTGGATCGGCCGCACTTTTTGCCAGCTGCCGCAGAGCCAGGTGTATGAAAATCGAACCATCGATGGACATAATCGCAATCAGCATAACTGAGTCTCCGAACGGATAACTTAGCGATCGTCTTAGCCAACTGGGTGAGGGGACGAGGATGCCTTGACTGCTCTAAGCAGGCTTCGCGCTTCCAACAGGTCGTGGGTATCGAACCCTTCGGTAAATTGTGAATAAATCGGCGAAAGCAATTCATGAGCCTCACTAGAACGGCCGTTCGCGTGCCACAGCCGCGCCAAATCGATGGCCGTTCGCAATTCCCAGCTCAACATGAACTGCTCACGGGCTCTTTGCAGGGACTGCAACAGATGACGCTCGGCCTGTGATGTGTCGGCCGGAGTCAACAGACCCAATATCGAGGCCTTGATACGAAGCATTTCCGGTATATCGAACGATCCGCTCGACCCCCCGGTTGAGAGGATTGCCTGATCGATGGTAGCCAATGCATCGTCGAGCTGGCCAACCATGGCGAGGCCTTCGGCAAGCGCGCTGAACAAAGGCGTGCTCGCAATCGTATGCCCGTGCTTCGATGCGGTTTCGAGCACGTTGCGAATGATCTCAATACCCGCCTGAGGCCGTCCTTGCTTTATGGCCAGCACACCCCGCATCCAGGATGCCGTCCATTGGACGAGAGCGACGGAATATTTCTGGGCCAGGGCACTGGCTCGTTCAATCAACTCATCGGCACTGGCACAATCACCGATCCAAAAAAAGACATGGTTCGCGTAAGAAACGGCAAGGCAGAGCATGACAGGAAGCTCTAAAAGCTCGGCTTCCTTGATCGTGTATCTGACAATGGTCACGGCCCTGTCGGGGCTGCCGAGCAGCCAGAGCACCCGGCACAGCGTGATGAGGGCGCCAATGCGATGGTCGACCCCGACCGCCCTGACAAGACCATCGTTCCAACGCCAACCAGACATAGGCTTCACAGCGATTTCGCAACACCGCTGTGCTGCGGGCAGGTCGCCCATGTTGCAATAGGCAGCACCCAGCATCCACTCAGCCATCATTTCGGCGCTTTGGTCGTGGATTGCCGCTGCAATGGCTTTGCTTGCCTTGGCGATTCTGAATGCATCGCCATATTTCCTCATAATCATAAGGAACTGAAAATATCCACTGAGCGGGCTCAATTGGAGGCCCCGGTCGCCGGTTGCTTCAGCGAGCGCAAGGGCTTTTTCGAAAGCCGCAGTCACATCTTGGTCCTTGCCCTGAGTGAACATCGAGGAAATGGCCAGGGCAGTTTGGAGCTGAATAGCGTGAGATGTCTCAATCGACGCGCCATCGGATGCGACTATGGCTTGGCTGACCCACCGTCGGCATTCGGACAGCAAAGATTTCTCAGGAATAATTGCGCCGATTTGGCGGCGAGGGCGACACCGGTTTCGATTTCACCCTGGTCGATAAGGCACCATTCGAGGGCCAACCGAACGTTATTTATGATGTCGTCGAATTTGATGGCCCCGTCGTCGGTCGCGGACGATCTGCCGGCGGAGAAGCGATCGAGAAGGCTCTCAGAGAGCGGAAGCGCGCCTGCGCGCGACATCGTCGCTCTCTCCGCTGGCCGCCAGGTTTGCGGAAAAATAATCGCGGGGTCGATCAAGGAGTTGATATTTTACCGATGACGGATTGCCGTCTATGGCGATGAGCGATTTCGCCACCACGCTCGCGATGCCTTCTAGTATCGCGACAGGCTCAAGCCCATTGCCGGCGACAACCGCGAGCGCGTCTTCCAGCGAAAATGCGCCTACGAATATCGAGAGTTTGCGGAGAAGCACCTGTTCCGCGAGCGGGAGAAGATTGTTGCTCCAGTCCGAGCAATGCGCCAAGGGAGCGATGCCTGCGTATGGCGCCGACCGTTTACCCTCCCAGCGCAATTCCAATCCGCGGTCTAGCAACGCCGCGACGCCTTGTATCCCGAAGGCATTAACCCGGCCCGCGGCTAGCTCAATACACCGCCAGCGGCAGGCCGCCCAATCCAGAACAAATATCCGCGACGTATTCCGGATCGGAATTGACGACCTTGAAGGTCATCGATCCGTCCCGCGCACGTTCGACAAATAATCGCGCTGCAGGAAAATCCATCAACTCGTCCACAGTCAATTTCATGTCGGTTGGGGGACAGGTAAGTGGGTTCAAGTGATATAGATGCTCGCCCTCAGCCCTCAGCACCTCCCGGCTCGTCAACAGGAGGTGAATCCGCGGAGCACCGGCAAGGAGAGCTTGTCTACAAGCTCGACAAGCGACTCGATGACATGTTCGCAGTTGTCGAACACAAGCAGCATTCGTCTGTCCCTGAGATAATCGACGAGACCGGGAATGGGCCTTTCAGCGACAGTTTTTAGGCCAAGCGTGGTTGCGGCCATGCTTGGGACCAAACGAGCGTCGGTGATGGCGGAGAAGTCGAGGAACTGGACGGCTCCTTGAAAATTCTCCCGACAGGTCATGCGCGCAGGAGACCGCGACCGGGTCTTCCCGACCCCGCCGGGCCCCACGATCGTGATGAAACGTTTAGCTAGCAGCTCCCGAGTCAAGCCTGCGATGGCCCGTTCGCGGCCGATCGTCGTTTCCAGACGTCCCGGGAGCGATTGTGATTGGGTTGAAGCAGCCGGTCGCACCCTTGATGCCCCTGGCGCTTTGGCGCGGGTGACGGGAGCCACCAGGCAATAACCGCGACCCGGGACATTTGCCACGTATCTTTCGCCGGATTTGCCATGACCTAGCGCTTTGCGGAGCGCGGCTACATGAAAACGTAGGTTCCCCTCTTCGACATTGATGTTGCCCCACGTTTTTTGAATGAGGTCCTTCTTGTCGATTACTTCGCCGGGGCGCTTGGCGAGTTGTATCAGAAATCTCGAGCGCGCGGCTGCCCATCGATACCGGGGCGCTGTCCTCTCGACCAGTCTTTGCGCCGGAAAGAGCGAGAAGGGGCCGAAGGAAATAACCTCGCCGCTTTGAACCCCGAGCTCTGACATCTGCCTCCAACCTCGACCGGATGCGCTCTGTCATTTCGTTTACGACTTGGCGGTCCCAATAGTCGATGTTGCTTGCTAGAACGGTGCTTTCACTAACGCCTATCTGAAGTCTGCTGTGATCATAACAATTTTTTAATGAGGAGTGGCATGACGCCGTAGGTCTGGATTGGGTAGTCGCAAAGATTGCACCTTTCGTCAATTAGGCGACCGAAGAGACCGGCTGTGATGCCTGCCCAGCGCACCGCAAATGCCTAAAGAGAAGGCAGGAGCGGAACTTCTCTGGCGCTTCGCAGGGGGAATGATCGTGAAAAATCGGACACCGCACTCTGCGAGGGCCGCAAATCGAGCATTTTCGCGGCGCCAGGCGAACTG
>CAVXUV010000033.1:0-78122 GCA_963765095.1 uncultured Alphaproteobacteria bacterium | reverse complement strand
CCTGGGAAGACTTGAACTTCCGACCTCACGCTTATCAAGCGCGCGCTCTAACCAACTGAGCTACAAGCCCGATGAGGCTTCGTCCAGCGGCACGAAGCCCCCTATGCGCGCGGCGCTGACGGAAAAGGAAGGGAAACGTAGGCGGCGGCAAAACGCCTATTGTCTAGTGACGATGTTGGGATGGCTCGTGAGAGATCCGAAACATCGATCCTTAGAAAGGAGGTGATCCAGCCGCAGGTTCCCCTACGGCTACCTTGTTACGACTCGGCCAGTCGCTGATCCTACCGTGGCCGGCTGCCTCCTTGCGGTTAGCGCGCCGTCTTCAGGTAAAACCAACTCCCATGCCGTGACGGGCGGTGTGTACAAGGCCCGGGAACGTATTCACCGCAGCCTGCTGTTCTGCGATTACTAGCGATTCCACCTTCATGTACTCGAGTTGCAGAGTACAATCTGAACTGGGGCGGTTTTTTTGGGATTGGCCCGCTTCTCGCGAAGTAGCTGCCCACTGTCACCGCCATTGTAGCACGTGTGTAGCCCAGGGTGTAAGGGCCGTGAGGACTTGACGTCATCCCCACCTTCCTCCGGCTTGTCGCCGGCGGTCCCTCTAGAGTACCCAACTGAATGATGGCAACTAAAGGCGAGGGTTGCGCTCGTTGCGGGACTTAACCCAACATCTCACGACACGAGCTGACGACAGCCATGCAGCACCTGTCTCTGCGTCCCTTGCGGGAAAACCCCTATTAGAGGGCGGTCGCAGGATGTCAAACCCTGGTAAGGTTCTGCGCGTTGCGTCGAATTAAACCACATGCTCCACCGCTTGTGCGGGCCCCCGTCAATTCCTTTGAGTTTCAACCTTGCGGCCGTACTCCCCAGGCGGAATGCTTAATGCGTTAGCTGCGCCACTGAATAGCAAGCTATCCAACGGCTAGCATTCATCGTTTACGGCGTGGACTACCAGGGTATCTAATCCTGTTTGATCCCCACGCTGTCGCGCCTGAGCGTCAGTAATGAGCCAGTGAGCCGCCTTCGCCACCGGTGTTCTTCCCAATATCTACGAATTTCACCTCTACACTGGGAATTCCACTCACCTCTCTCATACTCAAGCTAAACAGTTTCAATGGCAGTTCCGGAGTTGAGCTCCGGGCTTTCACCACTGACTTGGATAGCCGCCTGCGCGCGCTTTACGCCCAGTAATTCCGAACAACGCTAGCCCCCTTCGTATTACCGCGGCTGCTGGCACGAAGTTAGCCGGAGCTTCTTCTCGCACTACCGTCATTATCGTCGTGCGCGAAAGAGTTTTACAACCCGAAGGCCTTCATCACTCACGCGGCATGGCTGGATCAGGGTTTCCCCCATCGTCCAAGATTCCCAACTGCTGCCTCCCGTAGGAGTCTGGGCCGTGTCTCAGTCCCAGTGTGGCTGATCTTCCTCTCAGAACAGCTATCGATCGTCGCCTTGGTGAGCCGTTACCCCACCAACTAGCTAATCGAACGCGGGCTGATCCATTGGCGATAAATCTTTCCCCGTAAGGGCACATTCGGTATTAGCTGAAGTTTCCCTCAGTTGTTCCGAACCAATAGGTACATTCCCACGCGTTACGCACCCGTCCGCCGGTGATGTATTGCTACACCCCCTAGACTTGCATGTTTGAGGCCTGCCGCCAGCGTTCGTTCTGAGCCAGGATCAAACTCTCATGTTTTGATCCTAGGCAACGAAACGCTGAATGCTCTCTTGTATTGCGTAGTTCGCAAAAACTTTTGACAAGGGTTGATCGACATCGGTCCCGTCACAGGCCCGATACCGATCGACTTTAGAGTCTTTCGTCTTTGCAGAAGAACGCGAGCATTCAAACGTTTGGTTGCTCGATTGTTTAGCGCCCAAGGACAAGCCTTGGGACGCGATGGCTATCGAACCGCCGCCCACGTTCCCCTTCCGAAAATCACAATGTCAAACAGCCCGTCAAATCGACGTTTTCACGCCACTTTTCAACGAAACACCGCTCGCGTAACAGATGCCCCGCGAAGCGGCGTGGGCGCGGTTTATAGGAGCGGCATCCCCCAAGTCAAACGCTAAAATCGCAGGAAATGCGGTTTTTTTGTGCGGCTTGTGGACGGGTTTTGGCGGCTCTTTTTCAGAACCCGCACCCGCCCCGGGTGACTTTATATGGGGCCCGAAGGCAATTTTAACCCCGGCCCCTAGATTTTTGCTCCGCACGCGCTGCTGCGGACGCGAAAAGGGCTGTTTTTCAAGAAAAAACCGGCCGGAACACTGGCTCCGGCCGGCGTCATCGAAAGCATTTCGTGGCGCGTTAGAAGCGTTCGTCGGCCATTTGGTGCAGATCGGTGCGGTTCAAATCCGTCATCAGGATGCCGTTCGCGCGATTGAAACGCGCATCGGCAGAATCGATCCAAACCACCTTGCCGCTATCGAGCGCGACTTCGAGCCCTTCGATGCGGCCGCCAGGAGCGCGCGCAATGCCGTCACCGTGCCCACATGATCGCCATTGGTGATTTCGACGCGCGCATGCATCAGGGCGAAATCAGGCCGCAATTCCCAAGGGCGATAATCGGCGGGCCAGAGATCGCGATGATACGCGGCGCGCTCGGCGGAGAAGCGCGCGCGCAGATTTTCATAATGCGCGGTGGCGTCGGCATAGGCCGCTTTCTGATCCTGATAATCGCGCTGCGCCTGCTGATTCTGCTGCAACTGTTGCTGATATTGCTGCTGCTGCGCCTGGTATTGTGCGTCCGCGCTGTCCGTCTGGGTGGCGGAAGACTGGGCGGCGCCGTCAGCCTGCTGATTTAAATTGTCGGTCTGGGCCGCTTCCGCCGGTGTCGAATGCGTGGTGGGCATGCCGTTGGCGTCCACACGATCACCCGACGGCGTGGGATAGGAATTGTCCTGTTGCGCCAGCGCCGGCGCCGCGAATAGGAACGCAGAGAGGGCAAGGCCGCTAACAGCCAGCAAATTGGGAGATTTCATCGTCGTGCTCCATGGAGGCTCTCGCCAAGCAAACGCGGAGAAGCAGGCCCGCGTTCCAATTGGGAACCGGAGCGTCGGGGGGACCCGGCGAAAGTTCCTTATGCGGTGGCGGAGATGTATTCCCTGAGCGAATTGGCTTCGTTCACCGTTTCGGCGATGCGGGTCTTGACCACGTCACCGATGGAAATCAATCCGCACACGGAACTGTTCTCGTCCATCACAGGCACGTGGCGGAAGCGCCCCCGCGTCATCATCTCCATCAATTCTTCGACCGTATCGCTTTCGCCGCAGGTGGCGACACTCTTGGTCATATAGACGGCGACCTCCTGCTCCAGCATCCCTGCACCCTTGGCGGCCATGGCACGCACCAGATCGCGTTCGGAAAGAATGCCGGAAAGCGCGCCCGATGCGCCTTTGACGATCACCGCACCGACGCGCTTATCCGAAAGCAATTGCGCCGCATCCCGCATTGTTGCGGATGGAGCGATGGCAATGACGTTGCGTCCTTTTTCCTGAAGAATATGCCTGACCTGCATGACAAAGCGCTCCTCTGAAAGAGATGCGTTTCGCGCACGACTTCGCGCGAAACGCGAAAGCCGGCCGGATGCCCGGTCTTGAAGACGATGCTGCGCCTTTGGCCCCAGGGTGGCAAGGCAAACAACCTGGAAAAAGGGGCCGCCAGGGGGCAAATTTTTCAAGCGTCGCATCACAAATGCGCTGCGGTGCCGGCGCGGTTGAGACACGGAACTTATGGAATACCCCGCTGGTTCCGACCCTAGCCAACCCTTAACAGCTTCTAGGTTTCACGCCTCGTTCGTTAACCCGGCGCTAACCGCGTGCGGTGGGGACAGCGGTGGCTGATAACGGGATGGTCCTTAATCGAGCCGGCGGCTGCGAATCTTCACCCGGAATTAACAGGGGTACTACTTACTATTCGCTTGGAAAATAGCGAATAATAAGGACGTGCGATGACCGCCAAGATGCACGCGTTGATCACGGGCGGATCAAGCGGAATTGGCAAGGCAATCGGCGTCAGGCTCGCCGCGCAAGGCTACGACGTTTCGTTGATTGCCCGGCGCGAGCATCTTCTCGCGGACGCCGCCAAAGAAATCCGCCGCCCTGGGCAACGCTCCGCTCAGCGCGTCGCGGTTTATGCCGCCGATGTTTCCGACCGCGCGCAGGCCGAAGAAGCGGTGAAGTCCGCGATCGCGGCTTTCGGACCGCCGGACATCGTTGTTGCCTCGGCGGGAATTTCCGAGCCGGGTTATTTCGCCGACTTGTCTGCGGACAATTTCGAGCGGGCGATGGCGGTCAATTATTTCGGTACGCTTTACGTCGTTCGCGCCGCGCTTCCGTTTATGCGCGCGCGCAAGCGTGGCCAGATCGCTCTCATTTCATCCGGAGCGGCCTTGATGGGCGTATTCGGCTACGCCTCATACGGGCCGTCCAAATTCGCCGTGCGTGGATTTGCCGAGACGCTTCGCGCCGAATTGCGCGCCGACAATATCGCGGTCTCGATTGCCTATCCGCCCGACACCGAGACGCCGATGCTTGAAGAAGAAAGAAAGACGGCGCCGGCGGAGACCCAGATGATTTGCAGCCTGGCGAAGACCTGGTCCGCGGATGCCGTCGCCGATTGCATATTGCACGGTGTGCGGCGCGGCGCCTTCGCGATCACGCCCGGCCTGACTCTGACGCTGATGCATCGTATGCCCGGCGTCATCATCCCGCTCTTGCGTTGGTATTCCGACCGCCTGGTCAAAGGGGTACAGGCGTCTTCCCTCAAAGCGTCCGGTCTGCAGGCGCAATTGCGGGAATCGCTCGAATGAAATTGCTTCCGGCGGCCAAGCACGCATTCATGACGTTCTGGTATTCCCACGCCAGATTGCTGAATTCGCTTTTTCCGTCGGTTACCCTTCAAGGAAAGCGGCTTGTCATATTTCCCGAGGTCTACAAGCCGCTCGAGAACGAGCAGGCCTGCAGCGAATATTGCCGCGAAGGCGATAGGGTTCTGGATCTAGGCTGCGGCAGCGGGGTGGGCAGCGTGTTCTGCGCACCCAAAGCCCGAGAGGTGATCGCCGTCGATATCAGCTTGCCGGCTGTGCGGAATACCGAGGAGAATTGCCGGATTCACGGGCTGAAGAACGTCAAGGTGATCCAGAGCGACATGTTCTCTCGCGTCGAAGGAAAATTCGACATCATTCTGGCGAATTCGCCCTACATCGAAGACGACTTCGAGGCCGAAGAACAGCAATTCGCGACCTCGCGGAAGTACTTGCCCGCCCTTTTCGCCCAAGTGAGCGATTATCTCGCCGACAATGGCCGGCTCGTGATTCAGTTTCCTTCCAAATCCCGGTCGCGGATCGAAAAGCTCGCGGCCCAGCACGGATTGGAATTGCTCTCGGTGGAGCGTCTGCCGCCCAAAGAGCCGATGCTGTCGCTGTTGAGCGTTCTTTATCTGCAGATCGGCTTCAAGTCGGCCTTGTATTTGCTGCGGCGGCGGCGGGCGGCGGCCCCCACGCTCGCGCTGGCGGCGAACGGATAAGCGCGCGCTGCGCATATCGATTTCTGCGTTTGCGTGATCTCAGGGCGCGGCCGGCAGGTTCACATTTTGCAGCCCCGAATGTTCATCCACGTCATAGTATTTCGGGAAGACGTCACGTATCGATTTGATTTCCGGCAATATGTAGACGATGCCGGTCGTTCCGGTGAACGCCGGATCAATGACATGGTCGAAGAATTTCGCCGGCACGTTAATGCAGCCATAGGAAATGCGGTTGTCGAGCGGGGTCGGCGAGGCCAGCCGCTCGGGCCGGCGCTCGGCGCGGACGGTGTTGATCACCCGGTGCAGCGAGATGGCGTCGGCATAGTCCACCCATAGCACGTCTTTCTTGCCCAAATCATTGCCCAGCGACGCCACAAAGCGGCCGGCTGGCGTGGTGCGCATATCAGGGGTTATCTCGGCCAATGTCTTGGTCCCGATGCCGGGAACGGAGTCGTCGCCGGGCTGTAGACCGACAAGGCAGGGCGCCATGCCAAGGATATTGCCGTGCGGGTCGAACACAAAAACTTCGGCTTGCGGTTTTTCCACTATGACGAAGGCCATGCCGCGATTGTCACCCGAAGTGACCACCCAGTCGGCTATCTTGCGCACATCGTCTGGCGCCTGCGCGCCGTCGAAGTTTGCCGGTTTGGGTGCCAGATTGGAAGAATGTGCTACTGCGGCGCCGGCCTGCGGCGGCGTGACCGTTGCATCGCCGGAGAGATCATCAGCCGCTGCCGCCGAAGATGTCAGCCCGGCAACAACAACGCCGGCAACAGCCAGCCCAAGGCAACGCCCCCGCAACCTGCGGAGCGCGCACGGACGGCATGTACCGGCACCGGTATTGAGCGCAGAAATCTCGAACGCTGGCATTGAACCCCCTCAACAGCAAGAATAGAGGCCGCCCGGACACGAGAACTGGACGGCCTTCCATTCTTGTTAGTTGCGGTCCTGCTTGCGCTTATAGACGGGCGCGGGCGGCGGAGGCGCCGTGGCCTCTGCCTCGACCGCGGGAGCAGGCTCGGCAGCGGGCGGAGGCGGCGGCGCTACAACCGCCACGATCTGGTCGCCGCAATTCGCGTCAAGCTGGCCATCCTCGTGGAGGTGGCGGCACGCCACCGCGTTGGCGGTTATGTTCTCGCGATTCTCTCCGCCCAGTTCCAGGACTTTGTCGGGCACGAAATCTTTTCCATCCGCGGCAACCTGGTGGAACATGCTGTCGGCCTTCCCACTGTCACCATCGTGGCGATACGTGTCGCCCATATTGAACTGGGCGATCGTGGAATTGGGGTAGTGATCCATATCGCGGCGGAAGTCGACGCTCGCATGCTGATAGTCTCCCGCTTTGAACTCGTCATAGCCGGGCTGGCCGATCGGCCTCAAATCAGCGCAACCACCCGCGAGAAGACCCAGCGGAAGTACTGCACAAATCAATGTGCCCCTGGAAATGTAACGACGCATGACTCACCATTCGCGATGGCTATACCCCGGGATGATCCCCAAGAGATTTGGCTCGCGCCTTTCTGATCGCACAAGGAACGCCGGCGTAATCCTGCCGTTCCGTTCCGCTCTATCAAAAAGCAGGGATGTCAAGAGGGAACTGCGTGGAACCGTTTCGATAGTTCCGTACCGCGACGGCTTACTTTTCGATGTTGGGATCGAGCGTTTTGGCGCGCGCGATATCCGCATCGCCACCGGCCACGTCCCCTTTGGCTTTTTTCGACAGGCCGCGCTGGTAATAGGGCGCGGCGTAATCCGGCTCGATGGCAATCGCCTTGCTGCAATCGGCGATGGCCTGATCGGTTAGGCCCTTGCTTAGATAAAAAACGCTGCGGTGGGTATAAGCCTCGGCGAGAGCGGGCTGGGCCTCGATGGCGCGCGTCTCATCGGCGATGGCCTGATCGATCTGGCCCTTTTTTGCCAACGCGACACCGCGATCGGAAAAGGCCTCGGCGTAACGGGGCCTGAGTTCAATCGCTTTGTTGTAGTCGTCGATTGCGTCGTCGGGGTCGCCCGTATTCAGCAAGACCTCGGCGCGATCGTAATAGGCGGGGGCAAAATCCGGCTTGAGCGCGATCACCTGGGTATAATCGCCGATCGCCTGTTCCGTGAGGCCCTTGTTGTAATAGGCGATGCCGCGGCGCTGATAGATGCCGGCCCAGGCGGTCTTTGTTTCCTGGCCCGACTGAATCAGCGCGGTGCATCCGGCGATGGCGGTATCGGGATCGTTGCTGCCGCACTGGCGTATGTTTGCGACATCGCTCAGCTTCACGGGCTCCGCGGCCCGGGCGGCACCGGCAAGAAGCGGGACAGCCAGGGCGCTCAATGTCATAAGCCGCGAAATTCGAAACATTTGACTTCTTCCGGCGCGAAGCAAAACGCGGCGCATGAAATGTCGTGCCCCGGCTGCAAGCTAAACAGATTTAAAGGTCTAAAAGTTCCAGGACGGGATCCGCTTAATTGATGATCAGCGCCCGCCTGGTATTGTCCATCGACCATGACTTCAGCCGGCTGAGGAAGCTCTGCCCCAGCAGGAAATGGCTTTTTTCCGCGGCAATGCGAACCGTGACATTCTGCATGACCAGGTCGCCGATTTTGAGCGAGGCGATTTGATAGATCGGCGAAGGGACCCGTGATCCGTCGGCCAGGATGTAGGTCTTACTGCCAATGAGATCGCCGGCGGATATCGATCCCTGCCGCACCAGGGCGGCGGCGACATCAGCGGGTATGCTGACGTCGGCAGAGCCGCTGTCGATGATGAAATTCTCGCTCAGAATACCGTTGATAAGAACCGGAACGACATAGGCGCCGTCGCGTGCTTCGATCGGAATGACTTGTTGGGCTTGCGACGCCGGATCGCCGATAAAGGCCGCCGCTGCCGGCAACACATTCAGCACCAGCGCCAGCGCGGTGGCCGCGCCCCATGTCCCGGAACGCACGGCGCGCGCGCGCAAGCATCCCCACCCAAGCTCCCGCAATCCGCCCAGCATGACAGCACCTTCGAAACACCCGGCGCCATCTTGCACCGGGTTTTGAGTCTCGTCGATCAGTCAGTGTTACGGATGATGATGGTGAACAGCGGGAACCCTGGGAACTCCGCTCGCTAGGCCAAGCGGCCGGAAATCCCCTCAACCGCGACTATTCCTAGATAGGAAACTGGCGGTGCCGGAGGGATTCGAACCCTCGATACGGCTTTTCAACCGTATAACGGTTTAGCAAACCGCCGCCTTCAGCCTCTCGGCCACAGCACCAATCGGGAGGCTTTTGCACCAGATTGGGGACGGGCTCAAGCTGGCTGAAAGCGGCGATGGCGCGCCGTTTCCGGCGCGCCCTTCGCCTTGCTTAATACCCGTAGCGGTAGCCGTACCAGCGGGCATAGGGGTACTGGCCCCAACCCGGCGGCCAGGCCGGCGCGCCATAGGCGGGCCGGCGCGGCGGAGGAGGAGGCGGCGGCGGGGCGGCGTCCGCATCGGCATAATAGTTATTGGCCTGCGGCACATAAGCGGCGGGGGCGGGCGCAACCAGCGGCGGCGGCGCCATCGCATACACATCATTGCTGCCCTGATAGGGATAGGCCGGCATGCTGTAGGCCGGCACACCCGCGACCTGGACTGGGCCGCTGCCCAATTGCGGCGGCAAGGAATGACGCGGCACATTCACTTCATCCCTGACGCCGGCGGCCGGGCTGGTGTTGGCGCTGGCCAGGATCTGCCGGTCCGCCACGCACAATCTTTGTTCCGGCAGCGCCACCACCAGCTGCTGGCCGGCGACATAGTTCGCCAGACTCTGATTGGGGTGCATCGCCATATCGAAACTCACCCGCGCATTGGCGCAATAGGCGCGGCCATTGGTGGAGTCGCTGAACGAGGCGAGGTTGGCGAGCTTGGTCTTGAAGGTATCGTAGTCGGCTTCACCATGTTCGCCGCCGCGGCGAATGAAATAGGCCTTGAGCTCGGCGTCCGACTTCTGAAGTTCGGGCCGATAGGCAAGCACAAAGCGATTATAGGCATCGCTGGCATGACAGGTGAGCCCCGCCACCATCAATTGCTGCTGCAACGCTGCGGTGCGCAGCGACGACAATTCATCTTGCGTAGTGCAGAGAGGGGCTGCGGCCTGGGCGGCCTGTGCGAACAGACCCAGGCCGACTAAGGCCGCGGAAGCGGCTTTCCAATGTGACATGGCATATTCCCTTCGACATTCAGTGTTGGTTGGTGGCGACGGTTGCCCTCTCGCAACGACCGCTGGGGGGATCGGCATGATCCAGATGCGCGACCACTTCACCTGCGCCACCATCACAGGCGACCCAGCGGAAATCGTGATTGTCTTCCTTGCCGCCGAATCGCGTATCCGATGTCAGAGTGGCAAGGCTGTTGGAAGCGACGCTGCCCGAAATCGCGTGGCCGTCATCGCATGCGGCCAACGGCTCGCTGCCGTGCCACATGCAATAGGCGAACTGCACGCTATAGGCGCAGGAATTGCGGAAGCCCCAATGGCTGCCGTCGCTTTCGACTTTGAGGCAGGTCGAGGCGTCATGCTGGCCGGGCGGCAGCATGCTGGCCTGCGAAGGCGCCAGCGCGGTCGTCACCACGGGCGGCGCGGCATCCATCGCATCGACGGTGTGAACCACGGAGTCCCTGACCGTTACCGAGGACAGCGCCGCCAGTTTGGTGGATGAGACCATTTCGCTGGGCGCCGTGCTGCGGGTCATGAAGCTGGTGGGCTTGAACCGCGCCGGCTTCTCATGCGGCTTGACCTCGGCGGGATGGAAGGCCGACGGCGGCGCGGCGGCCATGGGCGGACCCGCGCCCTGACAGCTTTCCTTTGGCGCGGGGCCAAGGCCCAGCCGGCTGGCATAGGCCGCGACTGCCAGTTTCTTGTCGCTGTCGCTGAAGACATGGCCTTCGGGATACCAGCTGCGGCAATTCAGATCGCCACCCACGGCGGAAAGCTGCATCAGGACGCCGCCATCGGGTGTCGCCGTCAGCATTTCCCCGCGGCCATCGGCATAACGGACTTCCACGCCGGTGTCGGTCAGGCGGAAAAAGCCCGTCACATTGGCGCCGGCAGCAGCGCCGCCGTCTTCCACCACCGTGCCCAACCTATCATTCATGAAGGTGAAAGTGGTTTTTTTGGGTTGCGCGCCCGTGTCAGTGATCTGACGTTCGATGCCGCCTTCGATCAAGGTGAGCGCGATACGCGAACCGTCGACGCCGATCAGCGTCTTGCCCGAAATACCTTCGAAGGCGCGCGCCTCGGGCACGTCCTTCTTGGCATCATCCTTTTTGCCGGCGTCGAGCTTGATCGCGTCGCTGGGCGGGAGAACGGCTTGTTCCAATTTGCCGTCCTGGAAAATACCCTTCACCACCTTGCCGTCGGCGTGGGTCAGCGTCCCTTCGCCATTGGGCAGATCATCTTTCCACTCGCCCTCATAGCGTTCGCCATTGGCGCGGACGAGCGTGCCATGACCGTTCATCTTGCCCGCAGTCCAGACACCTTCGAAGCGATCCTTGGCGTCGTTCACCAGCACGCCGGCGCCCGAGAATTGGCCACCCGCTTCTTCGCCGTCATAGTGCCAGCCGCCGCCCCAGGTCACCGATACCGAGCCGTCCTGCGCGAGGCCTTCGGCGAAGTTGCCGGTGAAGCTTTCGAATTGCTTGCCGTTATTGGAGAAGAGAGCGGTGCCCCTACCGTTGGCGAGGCCGTTTTCGCATCCACCCGACCACGACACGCTGTCGCCGGTCTTGGCGTTGGCGTCAAATAGCGAGCAGCTGGATGTCGGATCGACAAGCCAATGTGTATCCACATCGGCAAAGGCATCCGGCGAGACGCAATTGAGCACTGCGACCGCGAGCGCGGCCTGCACGACCCATTTCATAGCACTCTCTATTGTGCGCTGGGCCAAGCTCGATGCGGCTGGCCCCCCAATTCGATTTCAGCATCTGCTTGAATTCGAGACTGACGTCAAATCAATTCTGTTTGAGAGAAAAGAATTTCTTTAAAGCGTCATTGCGATTTCGCGCGCGATCATTCGTTTGTTCATCCCACATTCATCTGGCGCGTGAAAACCGCGATCGATGCACAACAAATCCAGGCAAGCAATCATTCGCACAGGAATGGGACAGAAGAAGTTCCGTGTAGGGAACATCGTCGATACGGCGTATTTTTCCGATGATTTCGTGCGAAACGGTACGCCGTCGATCTAAGTTGGAAGATGAACGGTGGAACTTTCACGCGATTCGCAATCGCGTAAAATCCCAGACGCATCGATGCAAATTTTCGGAAGCGCTCAGCGCGTGCGGCGGTTCGTGACCATCCGGTTGTGCAGCTCGGCGATCCGGTTCGACGCGGTGCGCTCGCAAAATCCGGGAATCAGCGCATGCAACAAGCAGGCGAACCCGGCCAGGAGCAAAATGCCGGCGAAGGAGAACGCCATGCGCTGGTGCTGGAAATAGCTTTCGCCCACGGACTGGGGATGACTGAGAAAAAGCCGCGCGAACATGATCAGCGCCCCCAACAGCTGCCAGAATAATATATTCTGCTTTTCTTCGAAATTGCTCCCATAAACTATTGCCATTGGCTTAATTTTTGGGAAAATATCCCAATATGGATGGGTTGGACAGCATAGATGTACGAATCTTGGGATTACTGCAGGAGGACGCCGCGCGCTCGATCGGTGAAATCGCGGAAGCGATTCACCTCTCGCAGAACGCCTGCTGGCGCCGCATCCGGCAGTTGGAAGAGCGCGGCTATATCCTGAAACGGGTGGCGCTTTTGGATGCCATCAAGCTTGGCGCCGGGACCACAGTGTTCGTGATGGTGCGCGCGGGGCAGCACAGTCCGGAATGGCTGGAGCGGTTCGCCGAAGCGGTGCGCAATATGCCTGAGATCGTGGAATTCTATCGTATGACCGGCGAAGTGGATTATCTCTTGAAGATTCGCGTCGCCGACATTGCCGGCTATGACCGGGTTTACAAGCAATTGATCCGCGCAGCGCCGCTAACAGACGTTTCCGGCGCTTTCGCGATGGAAGAACTGAAACTCACCACTGCCATTCCGCTGCCCCCGCATTAGCCGCCATTCCATGCTGCGCCTCACCTCACTTCGCTTGCCCATCGATCACGCGCCCGATGCCTTGCGCGCGGCCATCGTCAAGCGGCTTGGGATCGCGCCGCGCGAACTCGAGAGTTTCGTCATCGCCAAGCGCGGACATGACGCGCGCAAGAAACCGCGGATATTTTACGTCTACACCGTGGACGTGGTGGTGGATGACGAAAAGCGCTTGCTTGCCAAAAACCATCAACCCGATCTCCGCCCCACGCCGGATACCAGCTACAAATACGTCGCGCGCGCGCCCCGGAGCTTCCAGCGTCCCGTGGTTGTCGGCGCCGGTCCTTGCGGGCTATTCGCCGCGTTGATCCTGGCGGAAATGGGTTTCCGTCCCTTGCTGCTGGAGCGCGGCAAGATCGTGCGCGAACGCACCAAGGACACCTGGGCGCTCTGGCGCAACAACATCCTGACCCCGGAATCCAATGTGCAATTCGGCGAAGGCGGCGCAGGCACATTCTCCGACGGCAAGCTTTACAGCCAGATCAAGGATCCGCGCCATCTGGGCCGCAAAGTGCTGAGTGAATTCGTCAAGGCGGGCGCACCGGAAGAAATCCTCACCGAAGCGCATCCCCATATCGGCACTTTCCGGCTGGTGACGATGGTCGAATCCTTGCGCGCCACCATCGAGGGCCTGGGCGGGGAATATCGCTTCCAGAGCAAGGTTGCTGATCTCATTCTGAAAGACAGGGAAGTGAAGGGCGTCCGTCTGGAAAGCGGAGAAGAGATCGCCGCCGATCATGTGGTTATGGCCGTGGGTCATAGTGCCCGCGATATCTTTGAGATGCTTCACGCCCGGGGCGTCGCCATCGAAGCCAAGCCTTTTTCCATCGGCTTTCGCATCGAGCATCCGCAAAGCCTGATCGACAAGGCAATGTATGGGCGAAGCATCAGGGAAGTGGGCGCCGCCGAATACCGGCTGGTCCATCATGCGCGCAATGGCCGCTCGGTCTATAGTTTCTGCATGTGCCCCGGCGGCACGGTGGTGGCAGCGACATCGGAAGAGCGCCGTGTCGTGACCAACGGCATGAGCCAATATTCCCGCAATGAGCGCAACGCCAATGCCGGCATCGTGGTGGGCATCACGCCCGCCGATCATGCCGCCTATGGCGCCGGTCCGTTGGCGGGCATCGCGTTGCAGCGCCATTGGGAAAGCCAAGCCTTTCTTCTGGGGGGCGAGGCTTACGCCGCGCCGGCGCAATGCCTGGGTGATTTCTTGAATGCCCGTCCTTCGAAGGCGCTGGGATCAGTGACGCCGTCCTATCGTCCCGGCGTGACGCCCACCGATCTCTCCGATGCGTTGCCGGATTTCGCCGTAGCGGCAATCCGCGAGGCGCTTCCCGCCTTTGGCCGCCAGATTCCAGGCTTCGATATGGACGACGCAGTGCTGACAGGGGTGGAAACCCGGACTTCGTCACCTGTCCGCGTGCCGCGCGGCGCCGATTTCCAGAGCACCAACACCAGGGGCCTTTATCCGGGGGGCGAAGGCGCGGGTTATGCCGGGGGCATTCTCTCGGCCGGCGTTGACGGCATCAGGCTGGCGGAAGCGGTAGCCCAGAATATCGCCGGCCCGGCGCGCTAAACTTCTATGTTGTCATTGTCATCATTTGGGTGAACGGGCGACAGCTTGCGACAACCCTGTCCTGTACCATGGCCCTTTTGAGCTATATTTCATGAACGCAATGATATGCCCCATTGGGGGCCGGGACAGGCGCACCTGGGCGGGCGGGCGCGCGGATGTCCAAGCATGTTTGCCCCTTTGGATCGCGGTTCGGAGTCGACGCCCCTATGACATGGATCGTCCGCGTTGCGCTGGACAGGCCTTACACGTTCATCGTGCTGGCCATTTGCATCGTGATTTTCGGGCCGCTGGCGGCGCTGCGCACGCCCACCGACATATTCCCCAATATCGGCATCCCGGTGGTGGGCGCGGTGATCCAATACAACGGCCTGTCACCCGCCGAAGTCGCGGGGCGCTTGGTCACACCGCTGGAACGGTCATTGCCCAACGCCGTCAGCGATATCGAGCACATCGAAAGCCAATCCATCGCCGGCAACGGCGTCATCAAGATCTTCTTCCAGCCCGGCGTGAATATCGCCACGGCGATGGCGCAAGTGACGGGTGTGGCCCAGAACGCGCTGCGCCAGATGCCGCCGGGCACAACCCCGCCCTTTATCGTCAATTACAACGCCTCGACCGTGCCGGTGTTGCAATTGGCGCTGTCGTCGAAGACGTTGTCCGAACAAGAACTTCAGGATCTGGCGCAGAACGGGCTTCGGCCCGGCCTGGTGTCCGTGCCGGGCGCAGCCATTCCGGCTCCCTATGGCGGCAAATTCCGCTCCGTCCAGGTGGATCTCGATCCTCGCGCGATGCAGGCGCATCAGGTTTCGGCCACCGACGTGCAGAACGCCATCGCCAACCAGACCCAGATCATTCCCGCCGGCAATATCAAGATCGGCTCCTATCAATATGTGATCCAGCTCAACGACGCGGCGCAGTCGGTCCAAAGCCTGAACGACATGCCGATCAAAGCCACGGCGGACGGCGCCACCGTCTTCATGCGCGATGTGGCCCATGTGCGCGACGGAAGCGGGCCTCAAACTTCCATCGTCCATGTCGATGGCGGGCGTGCGGTTCTCAGCACCGTTCTCAAAAATGGCTCTGCCTCGACCCTGGACGTGGTGCAGGGCATCAAAGACGCACTCCCATTGCTCAAGCAGCGCCTGCCGGATTCACTCAAGGTCGACTTGCTCAACGACCAGTCGATCTTCGTCAAGGCGGCGATCTCGGGCGTGGTGCGTGAAGGCGCGCTGGCGGCGCTGCTGACCAGCCTGATGATCCTGCTCTTCCTGGGAAGTTGGCGTTCGACCCTCATCATCGCCACCTCGATCCCGCTTTCGGTGCTGGTGGCGCTGATCGGGCTTTGGGCAACGGGTCAAAGCCTCAATATCATGACCTTGGGCGGTTTGGCGCTGGCGGTGGGCATTCTGGTGGACGACGCCACCGTCACGATCGAGAACATCAATTGGCACCTCGAACATGGCAAGGATGTGCGCACCGCCATCCTGGACGGGGCCCGCCAGATCGTGCAACCGGCTTTTGTCGCGCTGCTCTGCATCTGCGTCGTCTTTGTGCCGATGCTTGCCCTGGGCGGCGTTGCCGGCTTCCTGTTCGTGCCGATGGCGATGAGCGTGGTATTTGCCATGATCGGCTCCTTCATCCTGTCGCGGACCCTGGTGCCGACGCTGTCGCTTTATCTGCTGAAGCCGCATCTGGGGGGCGCCCATGACGCGGATGCCGCCGATCACGCCATGCACCAGGCCCAAGGCAGTCACATCTTCGCGCGTTTGCAGCGCCGCTTCGAAGCTGCTTTCGAGGTGGCGCGCGAGGGCTACCGCAATCTTCTGGCCTTGGCGCTCAATTATCGCCGCCTGTTCGTGACGGGCTTTCTGGTCGTCATCGCGGTCTCGTTTCTTTTATTCCCCTTCTTGGGGTCCAATTTCTTTCCGACAGTGGATACAGGCCAGATCACCTTGCATGTGCGCCCGCCCGTGGGCACCAGACTGGAAGACACAACCCAGCAAGACGCCGCCATTGAGGCGGAAATCCGCCGCATCATTCCCAAGCGGGAGGTCGCGGCCATCGTGGACAATCTGGGTGTCCCCGCAAGTGCGGTCAATCAGATCTACAGCAACACCGGCATCATCGGCACTTACGACACCGACATCTTCATCAGCTTGACTGAGGGCCACCATCCCTCACCGGCCTATGTAAAGCAGATGCGCGAGGATCTGCCCCGCGCCTTTCCGGGCACGACATTTTCCTTCCCGCCCGCCGACATCATCAGTCAGATCCTGAATTTCGGCTCGCCCGCGCCCCTTGATATCCAATTCACTGGCGTCAATCATGAGGCGACCAAGGCCTTTGCCTATAAAATCATGCGGGAGATGCGGCGCGTGCCCGGCATCGCCGACGCGCGAATGCAGCAATCCGACGAGACCCCGCAGCTGAACTTCACGGTGGACCGGACGCGGGTCGCCCAGCTGGGCCTACAGGAAAAAGATGTCACCAACGCCTTGGCCACGACGGTCGCTGGCACCAGCCAGACTGCGCCCAATTTCTATCTCAATCCCGTCTCCGACATATCCTATGGCATCAACGCCCAGGCGCCGGAATACATGCTGAACTCGCTCGAAGCCCTGCTCAATCTGCCGGTCACGTCGGCAGGTGCGGTACCGCAGGTATTAGGCGCATTGGGCACCATAACCCGCAGCCGCTCGGCTGCCGTGGTCTCACAATATAACATCCTGCCCACCACCGATCTTTACGCCACCACCCAGGACCGCGACCTCGGCGCGGTGGCGGCTGACGTGCAAAAGATCATGAACCGCCATCGCAGCGAAATGCCCCGCGGCGACACAATGATGATGCGGGGCCAGATCGTCACCATGAATACTGCCTTCTCCGGCTTGGGTCTGGGCCTGATCGGCGCGGTCCTGCTGATCTATCTTCTGATTGTGGTGAATTTCCAATCCTGGCTCGATCCCTTCGTGATCGTCACCGCCCTTCCCGCGGCGTTGGCCGGCATTGTCTGGATGCTGTTCGCCACCGGCACCACGCTGTCGGTGCCCGCGCTGACCGGCGCGTTGATGTGCATGGGTGTGGCCACCGCCAATTCGATCCTGGTGGTCAGCTTCGCGCGCGAGCGCCTGGCCGCCACCGGAGACCCCTTAAGAGCCGCTATCGAAGCTGGCGTCACCCGCTTCCGTCCCGTGCTGATGACCGCGCTGGCCATGATCATCGGCATGCTGCCCATGGCTCTGGCGATGGGCGAAGGTGGCGAGCAAAACGCGCCCTTGGGCCGCGCCGTGATCGGCGGCCTTGTCTTTGCCACCATCGCCACCTTGATGTTCGTGCCGGTGGTGTTCACCATCGTCCATGGCAGGAAGCAGAGCCAGGAATCCCCCGGCGAACCCCATCGCCAGGCCGGCGCCGCGACCGGAGAAATTTATGCGTGATCAACCCGACATTCTTCGCCACTCGACGCCGCTCCGGCTGAAATTCTGGTCGGTGACGGCGCTGTGCGTGGCGGCCGCGGTCGCGGCCGGCGGCATTGGCCTGCGCCTCTACAACGAGAACCGCGCCGCCGATTGGGCAAACGATCAGGACGTCCGCACCGTGCAGTTGATAGCATTGTCGAATGTGAAGGGCGGCAAGTTGATCTTGCCCGGCGATGTCCAGCCCTGGATCAACGCGCCGATCTATGCCCGCGTGAGCGGCTATTTGAGGAAATGGTATGTCGATATCGGCACGCCGGTGAAAGCCGGCCAGTTGCTGGCCGACCTGGACACGCCCGACCTTGATGGGCAATTGGCGCAAGGCAAGGCCGACCTCAACACCGCCATCGCCAACCAGAAATTGTCGGAAGTCACGGCCAAGCGCTGGGACGCGCTTCTGGCGCAAGGCGCGGTCGCGCAGCAGGATGCCGACTCCAAGGACAGCGACCTGGCCGCCAAGAATGCCATGGTGGCGTCGGCAAAGGCCAATCTCGATCACCTTCAGGCCATGGAGTCCTTCAAGCATCTGGTGGCGCCGTTCGACGGAATCGTCACCAGCCGCGCGGTGGATGTCGGCGCCCTGGTCCTGGTGGGTACGCCAGGCGCGACGCCGCTATTCAACGTGGCCGACGAAACCAAGCTGCGCATCTATGTGCGCGTGCCGCAAACCGATGCCGGAGTAATAAGCGGCGGCACACAAGCGACCTTCACGGTGCCCGAACTGCCGGGACACGATTTCACCGCCAGGCTAGCGGCCAGCGCCGACGCGGTAGTCAGTTCCAGCGGCACGCAGCTTGTGCAGTTCCAGGTGGACAATCGCGACGGCCTGATCAAGCCGGGTGACTATGCCGAGATGCATTTCGCCATTCCCGGCGCCCAAGGCGCGGTGCATGTGCCGGCGACGGCCTTGATGTTCCGCGATGAAGGCATGATGGTGGCGACGGTCGATTCCGCCAATCGCGTGCGGCTCAAGGTCGTGACCATCCGCCGCGACATGGGCAGCAATGTGGAAGTCGGCTCGGGCGTCACCATCGCGGACCGCGTGATCGACATCCTCCTGACGCCATTCGCGAAGGCGATCTCGTCAGGGTGAAGACGGAAGACAACAGTTAAACAATCCGGAGGACCCATGTACCGTTTCGTGGCGCTTATGAGCGTTGCCTTGTTGTGTGCGCCGACCATGGCCTGCGCGCAGAAGTCGCCCGCGCCCAAGGCCAAGTATGATCTCTCCGCGGCGTCCAACCAGAAATACCTGGCCGACAATGCGGCCACGCCCGGCGTATTCAAGACCAAGGACGGGCTTCAATACCGCATCCTCAAGGCCGGCCACGGCAAAACGCCGCAATATGCCGATGACCAGGTCACGGTCACCTACAAAGGCTGGATGATCAACGGCAAGGTGTTCGACCAAACAAAGGCTGGCCAGAGCGCGACCTTTCCCGCCGGTCAGTTGATTCCGGGCTGGATGGAAGCATTGTCGCTGATGAAGGAAGGCGACACCTGGGAATTGGTGATCCCCTCGGATCTCGGCTATGGCCCGCAAGGCGCGGGCGGCGATATCCCGCCCAACCAGACACTGGTCTTCGACATGACTTTGTTGAAGGTCACACCGGCGCGCTGACGACCGAAGCTCAGAAGCGGTAGATCGCTTGGATGCCCGCCATGCGCGGGGCGAGCGGCACGCATTGCAGCACGCCCGAAGTCCCGGCCACGCCGAAGGTGGCGTTGGGCGCGGAATTCAGCACGCCCACATATTCCGGCACGCACGCCTTCTGGTTGGTGGCGTTATTGACGAAGAGCGACAGGTCGGCATTGGACCGGCCGATGTCCAGAAGGCTGAGCTGAAGATTGAGCATCCCATAAGGCGTGGTTTCCTGGGAGGGATTGTAATTCGCGATTTCCGCCAGATAGCGGCTCTGCCAGAAATAATGCGCCGTGAGCACAAGGTCTTTGACCTCGAGGTCGCCGATTTCATGCAGCCCGAAGGAATAATCGGCGGTGGCGCTGGTCTGCCAGGCCGGAAGCGGGAACGGCGTGCCGGACAGATTGTTGGTACCGGTGGGCTGGAGATAGCCCGGCGGCGGCACGAATACAAAATTGGTATAGCGCGCATCCAGATAACTCCCTGACCATGTCAGGGTCAGTTGCGGAATCGGAATGGCGGTGAGATCCCATTCCAGACCATAGACGCGCGCGCTTTTGCCGTTGAGGGTGACGGTAGAATTCTGCGTGCCCAGGCACTGGCCGGCGTTGAAGATCGCCTGAGTGCAGGTGCCCACGCCGCCCGGCCCCGTGGCCAGCGTGACATTGGGCATGGTGACCGCGATCTGGATGTCGCTGTATTGGGTGTTGTAGCCGTCGAAATTGGTCCTGAGCGGCATGCCCCACAGCGTCCAGTCGGATTTTACGCCCGCTTCGAAATCCAGAACATTTTCCGGCAGCCCCACCATCACCGAGGGATTGGCCGCTTGGGTGTTGATGCCGCCCGAACGATAGCCGGAGCGGCTGGTGAAATAGACCATGGTCTTGTCGAACAGGTCGTGATCGACCGCCAAGGTCCAGGTCGGTTTTGAAAAGCTCTTGTTAAGCGCCGTCGCGCATTGCGAGAGCGGAAGTGGAATGCCGGTCGTGGCCGTCACGCCACAAACGTCCGTCTGGCCCGCATAGGTAATGCCTTGATAGGTGTAAGATGTCGAATTGTAAACACCATTGGTCACCGCATTGCTGGTCGCTTGCGTAGCCGGTGTGCGGATGGTGGTGGTGTCGACATAGGCACTGCGCTGGTCCAGCGAGTAGCGCACGCCCGCGGTCAGGCGCGTGTCGCTGGTAAGATTGTAGGTCGCCTGGGCGTAAGCCGCATAGCTGGTGTTGCGCTCGCCATTGTTGGCCCAATCGGTGACGGTGATCTGTTTGCCCGCGACCGCGGATGGCGCCGAACCCGCGCTGGGCAGGAAGAGATATTCATCGCCGCCATCGTCGGGACTGGATTCTTCGAAGAAGAACAGACCCGTGGTCCATTTGAGGCGGTCATCCAATCCGCTGCCATTGATGGTGAGTTCGGATTCCCATGACTGATAGCGTGGGGTGTCATAGGTGAAGTTGGTGGTGTCGTAGGACAGGCCGCGGCTGTTCGAGGAGCCGGCGCTGTCGTACCAGCGATAGGCGCCCAGAAGCTTGACATCGACATCGCCCAACAGCTTGTCCGCGGTCGCGGAGACGGTGCGGTAGTGGCCGACATCCGCGTTGCTGAGCGATTGCTCGGTGCTCCAGAACCCGTCGGCCTGCTCGCGATTTACCGAATTGATCAACGCGTTATAGGCGAGCGGCGAGGTGTTGATGGTGCCGGTGTTGTTGGCACTGACCGTGGTGAAATAGGGCGCGACCTGGTGGCCGAGAAGATCGGTGAAGCCCACGCAGGTCCCGGGAATGTTGCAGATCGAAGGCTTGTTGCCGGTGGCGAGCGTGGTGCCGACGAAATAGCCCAGATCGTGGTAGGTCGAACCGGTATCGTGCTCTTCGGTCAGGTCGGCGCGCAACAACAGGCTGAAGGTGTCGTCGGGAACCCATTTGAGCGAGAAGCGGCCCGCCAGCTTTTGCGCGCCTTCGGCAGGCTGGCTGTTGCTGTAGCCCGTGGCCGGGTCGGTATAATAATTCTTGATGTAGCCCTTGTTGCCCAGGGCCGAAAAAGCGGCCCGGAAGAACAGATCGTCCGTGAGCGGAATATTGACCGCGCCTTGCAGGCCATATTGGTCGTAGTCGCCGGCGATGGCTTTCACATAACCGCCGAATTCATCCGTGGGCTCGTTGGTCTGGAGCAGGATGGCGCCGCCTGTGGTGTTACGCCCCACCAAGGTTCCTTGCGGACCTTTGAGGATGTCCACGCTGCTCATGTCGTAGAGTGCGCCGGTGAGACCGGAGGCCCGGGCATAATAAACACCGTCGAGATAGACCGCCGAGGCGGTGTCGAACGAGAGGCCGGGATTGCCGCCTTGCGCCGAGCTGTCGAAATTGCGCTGACCGCGAATGGTGATATTCAGTGTGTCCTGGCGGAAGGTGCTGGGCTCGACCGTCACCGACGGCGCAATGGAGGAGACATCCTGGATCGTCTCGATGTGAAGATGATCGAGATCGCTCTGGTTGAGGGCAGTGATGGAGATGGGAACGGTCTGTTCGTCTTCCGCCCTTTTGCGGGCGGTGACGATCACGGTCTCAAGCCCGGTGACGGCCGTGCCGCCGGCGGTTTGCGCCGCGGCGGGCGCAAAGCCAGCCCCCAGCCACAAGGCCGAGGCCGCAACCCCTGTCAGAAATTCCCCGTACCGCATGTCCCCCCGAGGACAGTTTTATAAATATGATCTTATGAACTTTAGGTCGAACCGGCCCAAAAATAGAAGTGCAACAGTGCCACAATCGGGGGGCTTTGTTGCGCGCGAATAATCGCGGGGCCGCCAGTGTGGTGATTTGGGCCCTGCTGACAGCGGGCCTGGCAGGCGTCCTGGCCCTCAACTGGCCCGGCCAGATGTCTTACGATTCTGTCGTCCAGCTGGCCGATGGCCGAAGCGGCCATTACGACAGCTGGCACCCCGTGGTGATGGCCTGGCTGTTGGGCCTGTCCGACGCACTGCTGCCTGGCCCCGGCCTGTTCCTGGCCTTCATGGTCCTCCTCCTGGGCGGGGCTTGGCTTATTTTATTGCGTACCGGCCGCCCCCGCTGGGGCACGGCGGCGCTGCTTCTGGCAATCTTCCTCACGCCCCAACTGATCCTTTATCAGGGCACCATCTGGAAGGACGTCTTGTTCGCCGATGCGGGAATTGCGGCGTTCGCGGCGCTGGCAGCGGGGGCAGCCTTTTGGCTCAACCCGCAGGCACGTTGGTTCTGGCTTACGCTGTCCGTGATGCTCTTGAGCCTCGCCACCCTGGCGCGGCAGAATGGTCTTTTGCTCCCGCCCATCGCGGCTCTGACTCTCGGGGTCATCGCAGCCAGAAAATCGTCTCCGGGCGCGGGCTGGCGCTATGGCCTGGGCCTGCTGGCGGCAAGCCTGGTGCTGATCGCCGCGGCCAATTTCGCGCTGAGTTTCCGGAGCGATGGCGGCCAAGGCGCGGAATCTCAGCTTCGTCTTGCCCAAAACTATGATCTTGTAGGGGCCGCGCGGCTCGATCCGAAGGTCCGCTTTCCCGTGCTGGAAACGCGTGCCCCGAAACTTGATGCGGCCATCCGCAAAGCCGTGCCGCTTTATTCCGCCCATCTTGTAGACACGCTCGAAGGCGCGCCCTCGCTTGTCACCGAGATCGGTCGGGCGCCACAGGGCGTCGTCTTCACGGCATGGCGCGATTTGGTGCTGCTGCATCCGGGCCTTTATCTTAAAGTGCGGTGGCCCGTGTTCGAATGGGTGTTCGCTCCTCCCGATCCGCTTCTTTGCCACCCCGATGTGGTGGGCGCGGACGGGCCCAAGGACATCATTGCGGCGCTGAAGCTTCAGCCCCGGATCCGTCCGCAGGACCGCTTTGTCTATTTCTATGTCTTGCCCTTTGTGGGCACACCGGCGCTTTTCCACCCCCTCTTCGCCCTTGTGGCAATGGTGTTCCTGGTCCTTCTGGCACGGCGCGGAGAGGGGTCGGATATCGCGGTGGCCGGTCTTCTGGCTGCGGCCCTGGTCTTCACCCTGAGTTTTTTCGTCATCTCCATCGCCTGCGACTATCGCTATCTCTACTTCCTGGATTTGGCGGCGATGACCGGTGCGCTCAAATGGAGCAGTGGCCGGGAGAAATCCGTCGGGCGAGAGCTTTTTTAATGTTGGGGGATTGTCGTGCTGCCTTAATTGCACGGGAGCCGGAAATTTCAGGGCGCCCCGTTAAAGCCACTGTGACTGGTGATTTGAGGCAAGGAATGATCCTGGACAGGCCACGGAATCCACCGTCCCCTTCCCCGCCGCCGATGCGGCATGGAAGATCGTCAATCTTCGGATTTCCGCTGCGGAAGGCATGAAAACCGGGGATAAACCCCACATTGGGTAGCGGTATTCAGTTGGAAAGGAGCCGCCCCTTGCCCTTGGCGGCACCAATACCGATATTAGCCGTTATTGAGCAATCATCCTTAACTGTTCCTTATTTTCAATTTTGTAATTGGTGGGCATGACGCTTCGTTTTTCCATCTTGGCTGCTGTGTGTGCGTCGCTGGCTTTGAGCGCTTGCGCCACCAAAGACCCCGAGGCCCTGGCCCAAAACGATCCGTGGGAACCCACCAATCGCGCGGTATTCGATTTCGACATCAAGCTGGACAAGGCTGTCGCCACACCGGTCGCCAAATTTTACAATCACGCCGTGCCGGAGCCGGCACGTGACGGCATCCACAACGCTCTCACCAATCTGAATTCCCCGGTCGTGTTCGGCAACAATGTGCTGCAGGGCCAGGGCGACAAGGCCGCCAACACGCTGGGCCGTTTCGTGATCAATTCCACCGTGGGCCTGGGCGGCTTTATCGACGTCGCCGGCAAGATCGGCATTCCCGGCAACACCACCGATTTCGGCATCACTTTGGGCAAGGCGGGCGCCGCGGAAGGCTCTTACCTTGTACTGCCGTTCGTCGGTCCCAAGCCGCCCCGCGATCTGGTCGGAACAGGCGTCGATGTCGCGATGGATCCCTTCACCTGGATCACCTTCCACAACTCGACCTTCTGGTTGATCGTGCGCGGCGGCATGGATGTGCTGGACGAGCGCGCGGCCAACGTGGGCACGGTGGAACAGATCGAGCGCTCTTCGATCGATTTCTACGCCAGCACTCGCAGCCTCTATCGTCAGAACCGCGCCGCCCAGATCAATAACGGCAAGGCGCCGGACAGCGAACTTCCGAACTTCTGATCCGATCGTGCCTTACTCGGCAGGCGCCGGCCTCGGCTTGCCGCGTCCTGCGCCCATCCGGCCATGATACCAGCGATTCCAGCTGCGCAGGCAGAATAGGCGCCAGCGATCGAGATAGAGATAGACCACCGGCGTCGTGTAGAGCGTCAGCGCCTGGCTGAGCAGCAGTCCGCCCACGATGGAGATGCCCAGTGGCTGGCGCATCTCCGAGCCCTGGCCCAGGCCGATGGCGAGCGGCAGGGCGCCCAGGATCGCGCCCATGGTCGTCATCATGATGGGGCGAAAGCGCAACAGACAGGCACGATAGATCGCTTCGCGGGAATCCAGATTCCCTCGCCTTTCGGCGTCGATGGCGAAGTCGATCATGATGATGGCGTTCTTCTTCACCACCCCGACCAGAATAATTACACCGATAAAAGCGATCAGGCTGAAATCGGTCTTGAAGACCAGAAGCGCCAGGACCGCGCCCACGCCTGCCGACGGCAAGGTGGAAAGAATGGTGAGGGGATGGACATAGCTCTCATAAAGCATGCCCAACACGATGTAGATCGTCAGCACCGCCGCCAGAAACAGAAGCGGCAGATTGGCCAGAGATTGCTTGGCCAGCTGCAATGTGCCCGCAGCCTCGCCATGGATAGCGATGGGCACCCGGATGGCCGCCATGGTGCGGTTGATCGCCTGGATCGCCTGATCCTCGGTCACGCCTTTCGCCAGATTGAACGAGAAGGTCGTGGCCACGAACGGGCCCTGATGATTGACGGAAAGCGGGGTCGTGCCCGGGCCATAGGTAACAAAGGCCGATAGCGGTACCATCTTTTCCACCGCTGTCGCCACCGACGATCCGGCGGAGCCCGAGCCGCCCGAGGTGCTGGTGATACTGTTGAGCTGCTGGTTGCGCACGGCCAGTGCGGCAAGCTGCGCCGCGGTCAAGTCTGTCGAAGTGGTTGCACCCGCAGAGCGGGACCCGCCCCCGGCGGCACTGGTGCCTTTGCCCTGGAAGGCGGCGGCAGAAACCGCCGAAGTCTGTGTGCCGTTCGCCACCCCAGCGGTGGAGACATAGATATCACGCAGCGTGTCAGGGCTTTGCCAGAATTGCGGCGCGACCTCCATGATCACGTGATACTGGTTCTTCTCTTTGTAGATGGTCGAAACCGCGCGCTGGCCGAAGGCATCGTAGAGCGTATTGTCCACTTGGCTGATGGTAAGGCCCAGGCGCGATGCGGTGGCACGGTCGATCTTAAGACTGACCTCCAGGCCCTTGTCCTGCTGGTCGGAATTGACGTCCTCGAGCTGCGGCACATTCTGCAGGGCGTCGGTGATCTTGGGCACCCACTCGGTCAATTCGCTGAGATCATCGGCCTGGAGCGTGTATTGCAGCGAGCCGTTGCCCTGACGGCCGCCCGCGCGCACGCCGGTCGAACTCATCGGCATCATGAACATGCGCGCGCCGGCGATCATGTTGAGCTTGGGCCGGAGCCGCGCGATCACATCGTCGGAACTGACATAGCCGCGCTCGGCGGGCGGCTTGAGGGTGATGAACAGCGTCCCAGTGTTGGTGGCGCCGCCGCCCCGGCCGCCGGCGCCCGATCCGATCGAGCCCGCCAGCTGTGCCACTGCGGGATCGGCACGGATGATGTTGCCGAAGTCGACGAACTTCTTGACCATCGACTGGTAGGAGATGCTTTGATCGCCGCGGATATTGCCGATGATGCGGCCCTCATCCACATCGGGGAAGAACCCCTTGGGAATGATGGCGAGCAGATAGAAATTCAGTATTACCGCCACAAGGAGGGCGAACATGATGGTCTTGGGGTGGTCCAACGACCAGGAGAGCGTGCGGCTATAGGATTCCAGGCTCTTGTCGAAGATGATGCGTGCCCAGCGCATCAGCCAGTTCTTGTCTTCCTCCGTGTTGAAATCGAGATAGGCGCACATCATCGGCGTGACCGTGAGCGACACGATAAGCGACATGAAGATGGCGGATGTGAGCGTCACCGCAAATTCATGGAACAGCCGCCCCAGGATGCCGCCCATGAGCAGGATCGGCAGGAACACCGCCACCAGCGAGACGCTCATCGAGATGACGGTAAAGGCCACCTCCTGCGCACCTTTGAGCGCCGCTTCCAGCTGCCCTTCGCCCAGCTCGCGGTGACGGGTGACATTTTCCAGCACCACGATGGTGTTATCGACCACAAAGCCGGTCGAGATGATCAGCGCCATCAGCGAGAAATTATCGAGCGTGAAGCCCAGCAGATACATGCAGCCAAAGGTGCCCATCAGGGACAAGGGCACGGACACCGCCGGCACCAAGGTGGCGCGCCAATTGCGCAGGAACAGGAACACCACCAGCACCACCAGGATGGTGGAGATCACCAGGGTGATCTCGACATCGCGCACCGAGCTGCGGATCGAAACCGTGGTGTCCTGGATCACGGTGAGGTCGATGGCCGGCGGCAGGATCCCGTGCTGCAACTGCGGGATCATCTGGTTGATGTTGTTGACCACCTGGATGACATTGGCGCCGGGCTGTTGGGTGATGGTCACCAGGATGGCCGACTTGCCGTTGGCCAAGCCCATGTTGCGGATATTTTCGACGCCGTCATAAACCTGGGCGACGTCCTGGAGCCTCACCGGGGCGTTGTTGCGATAGGCGACGATCAAATTCTGGTAATCCGATGCCGCCGAGGCATTGTCGTTGGAATAGACCTGGAAGCGTTGCGGGCCCTGATAAATCGCGCCCTTGGGGCTGTTGGCACCGGCATTGGCGGACGAGATCGCCGCCCGCACATCTTCCAGGCCGATGCCATATTTGAACAGGGCTTGCGGGTATAGCTCGATCCGTACCGCGGGCAGCGCGGCGCCCGCGAGCGAGACGTCGCCCACGCCCGAAATCTGCGACAGTTTCTGCTGCAAAATGTTGGAGGTCTGGTCGTAAATCTGGCCTGGGGTGAGCGTCTTGGACGTCAATGCCAGGATCATGATGGGAAAGCTGGCGGGATTGAATTTGTTGTAGGTGGGGTTGGAGCGGAGCGAGGTGGGCAGGTCCGCGTGCGCTGCGCTGATCGCGGCCTGGACATCGCGCGCGGCGCCGTCGATGTCACGGCTGATATCGAATTGCAGCACCACTTGCGTGCTGCCGACAGAACTGCGCGAGGTCATCTGGGTGACATCTGCAATCGCGCCCAGATGCCGCTCCAAAGGCGTCGCCACAGTGTTGGCCATGACTTCAGGGCTGGCTCCCGCCATGCTGGCGGAGACCACGACAGTTGGAAGATCGATATTGGGTAGCGGCGCCACCGGCATCAGGAACAGGGCACCCAATCCGGCCAGTCCCAGTCCGATCGCCAGCAGCGTCGTGGCGACGGGACGGCGGACGAAAAGGGCGACGATGTTCATCGCCTATTCTCCCGCAGCGGCGGCGGGCGCGGGTCCCGGCCTGTGGCGCCGCGCCCGCCATTCGCGCAGATCCTGGCCCCAGCGATCGAAATAGATATAGATCACCGGGGTGGTGAAGAGGGTAAGAAGCTGACTTACCAGGAGCCCGCCCACGATCGAGATGCCCAAGGGATGGCGCAGCTCCGAGCCCATACCCGAACCCACCATCAGTGGCAGGGCGCCGAACAAGGCCGCGACCGTGGTCATCATGATGGGGCGGAATTGCAGCAGCGCCGCCTGGTGGATGGCCTCGGTAGGGGATTTCCCCCCGTTGCGCTCCGCTTCGAGCGCAAAGTCGATCATCATGATCGCGTTCTTCTTGACGATGCCGATCAAGAGAATGATGCCGATGATCGAGACGATGTTGAGATCATGGCCGGTGACGATCAGCGCCAGCAGCGCGCCCACGCCCGCCGACGGCAAGGTGGAAAGGATGGTGACCGGGTGGATGAAGCTCTCATAGAGTACACCCAGCACGATATAAACCGTGACCAAGGCCGCGATGATCAGCAGCACTTCATTGCCCAAGGCGTCCTGGAAGGCGACGGCAGAGCCTTCGAATTGCGAAGTGATGCTGGTCGGCATTCCGGCCGCGCCCTGGGCATCCTTGACCGCCTGGACAGCGGAACCCAGCGAATAGCCTGGCGCCACGTCGAACGAGAAGGTGGCCGATGGGAACTGGCTCAGATGATCGATCTGCAGGGGCACGGTGCGCTGATCGACATGGGCGATGGCCGAAAGCGGAACCTGGCCGCCCTGTGACGAGGGCAGATAAATGTCATTCAGGGACGCCACCGTATCCTGAAGCTTGGGATCGGCTTCGATGATCACCCGGTATTGGGTTGATTTGGTGAAGATGGTCGAAATGATGCGCTGGCCGAAACTGTCATAGAGCGCATTGTCGATCGTCGCGGCGGAGATACCGAACCGCGCCGCAGTATCGCGGTCCACGGTGAGGAAGGCCGAAAGCCCCCGGTCGAGATAGTCGGTCGATACGTTGCGCAATGCGGGCGCTTTTTGCAGCTGGGCAAGCAGCTTGGGCGCGAAATCGTTCAAGGTCACGGAGCTGGCCGCCTGCAGCACGAATTGATATTGGGCGCGGCTCACCGTGGAATTGATGGTGAGGTCCTGCACCGGCTGCAGATAGAAAGTGATTCCCGGCACCGCATGGGCATCGGCAGACAGCCGGTTCATGATGGTGGTGACGTCGTCGCGATCGCTCTTGTCCTTGAGATTGATCAGGAAGCGGCCGCTATTCAGGGTCGAGTTGGTGCCGTCCACCCCGATGAAGGAGGAAATGCTGGCCACATCCTTGTCCTGGAGGATTTTCTGGGCCAGCAGGCGCTGGCGCCGCGCCATCTCGTCAAACGAAACCGTGGGGCCCGCGGTGGTGATAGCCTGGATGAAACCGGTGTCCTGAAGCGGGAAGAAGCCCTTGGGGATCAGGATATAAAGCAGGACCGTCAGGACCAGCGTGCCGACGGCCACCAGCATGGTAAGCGGCTGATGGACCAGAACCCATTTGAGCAGCCGGTCATATTCCGCGATGACCCGCTCATAATATTGTTCGATGCGATATTGGATGCCGCTTTGCCGCTTCACCTCTTCGGCGTGGCTATGAAGCAACTTGGCGCAGAGCATCGGCACCAGGGTCAGCGACACCACCGCCGAGATCAGGATGGTGATTGCCAGCGTGACCGCGAATTCGCGGAACAGGCGCCCAACCACTTCCTGCATGAAGAGCAGCGGGATCAAGACCGCGATCAGCGAAACGGTCAGCGACATGATGGTGAAGCCGATCTCGCCGGCGCCCTTCATGGCCGCATCGAACGGCTTATAGCCATGCTCGATATAGCGCGAAATGTTCTCGATCATCACGATGGCGTCGTCGACCACGAAGCCGGCGGAGATGGTGAGCGCCATCAAGGACAAATTGTTGAGCGAAAAGCCCAACAGATACATGGCCGCGAAAGTGCCTATGATGGAAAGCGGCACCGACAGGCTGGGAATGAAGGTGGCGGGCAGGCTGCCCAGGAAGAGATAGATCACCAGCACGACCAGGACCACGGCCAGGATCAGCTCGAACTCCACATCGGCGACCGAGGCGCGAATAGTGTTGGTGCGGTCGGTGAGCACGGTCACCGTCACCGACGCAGGCAATCCCGCCTCGATCTGGGGCAAGATCTCTTTGATCGAATCGACCAACGCAATGACGTTGGCGCCGGGTTGGCGCTGCACATTGAGCAGGACCGCGGGGGTCATGTTCGCCCAGCTGGAGAGTTTGTTGTTTTCCGCGCCCTGGACCACGGTTGCCACGTCGGACAGATGCACCGGCGCGCCATTCTTGTAGGCAATCACCATGTTGGCGTAATCGGCCGCGCTCTGCAGCTGGTCGTTGGCGTTGATGGTGTAGGATTGCGACGTACCGTCGAACTGGCCTTTGGGCGCGTTCGAATTGTTGTTGTTGATGGTGGTCCTGAGGTCGTCGATGTTGAGACCATAGGCCGCCAGTTGCTGTAGATTGGCCTGGACGCGCACGGCCGGACGCTGGGCGCCGGAAATGCTCACCAAGCCCACATTGGCAAGCTGGGAGATTTTCTGGGCAACGCGCGTGTCGGCCAGGTCTTCGACTGTGGTGATGGGAAGGCTGGGCGATGAAATCGCTAAAGTGATCACCGGGGCGTCAGCGGGATTGACCTTGGCATAGACAGGCGGGATCGGAAGCTGGGGAAGCAGGCTGCCGCCCGCATTGATTGCGGCTTGCACTTCCTGTTCGGCCACGTCCAGGCTGAGATTAAGATCGAACTGAAGCGTGATGATCGAGGAGCCGGCGGAAGACACCGACGACATTTCCTTCAGGCCCGGCATCTGGCCGAATTGGCGTTCCAGGATAGCGGTGACCGAGGTGGTCATCACATCGGGGCTGGCGCCCGGATAAAAGCTCGAGACCTGGATGGTGGGATAAGCCACTTCCGGCAGCGCCGAGAGCGGCAGGAAGCGATAGCCGGCCAGGCCTACCAGCATGATGGCGATCATAAAAAGCGATGTCGCGACCGGCCGGACGATAAAGGGGGCTGAAGGATTCATCGGAATCAGGGCCCGCCGGGGCCGCCGCCACCACCGCCTCGTCCATTGCGCCTGAGCGACGCCAGGGCCGTCTTGCATTGGCTCGACAGGGAGTCGCGATTCTGGCCGAGGCAGCGCCGCGCCGCAGGTCCGGTCTGGCCCGAGCAGAGCTTGGCGATATCGGCGCCGCAGGCGCTGTTGATCACGGCCTGCGCCTTGGCGCGTTGGGCAGCGCGCGCGGCGTCGCTGGCGGCGCCCGAAGGCTGGGCGATCTTTTGCTGACCGGCAGCGGGAATCGCCACTTCGGAGCCATCGCGGAGGCGGTCGGCGCCATCCACCACCACCGTATCGCCCGGTTTCAAGCCATCCAGGATCGCGACATTGTTGCCGTCCTGGACGCCCAGCTTGACGCTACGCTGATTGACGGTCTTGTCCGCGTTGACGATGAAGACATACGTGCCGCTGGCCCCGCGCTGGATCGCCGCCACGGGAACCACGGTCTGGTTCTGCAACGTGTCCACCAGCAGGCGGATATTGACGAATTGCTGGGGAAATAACTTCAGGTCGGTATTGTCGAATATGGCGCGGAATTTGACCGTGCCCGTGGTGGTGTCGACCTGATTGTCCACGGTGGCGAGCTTGCCCGACGCGAGTTTGTTGCTCTGGCTGCGGTCCCAGGCATCGACTTCCAACACCGCACCCTGGGAAAGGCGCCCCATGATCTGGGGAATATTGTCTTCAGGCACGGTGAAAACCACGGACATGGGCGACAATTCCGTCACCGACACGATTCCAGTGGCCTGGTTCGCCATCACGATATTGCCCACATCCACCTGGTGCAGGCCGACGCGGCCGGTCACCGGCGACACGACGCTGGTGTAGCGGAGATTGATTTCCGCGGTTTCGACATTGGCCTTGTCGGCTTCGACGATGCCTTTATCGGTCCCCACCGTCGCCGCCTGATCGTCCACGGTTTGTTTGGCGATGGCGTTCGCCGCCATCAGGCCTTGATAGCGCGTGAGATCGACTTGCGCGCCGGCCAGCGCGGACTGATCCTTGGCGAGCTGGCCTTTGGCCTGATCCAGCGCCGCCTGGTAGGGGCGCGGATCGATCTGGGCCAGGAGGTCGCCTGCTTTGACCATTTGCCCTTCGGTGAAATAGAGCTTCATCAAAAGCCCGCCCACCTGCGGCGTGGCGGTGGCGGTCGCCAGCGGCGTCACCGTCCCCAACTCATTCAATGTGATGTTGATCGGCCCATTAACGGCCTGGGCGACACCCACCGGCTGAGCGCCCTGATTGAACCGGTTGTTGGTCTGGGGCTTGGGATAGATGGCCCAGACCACAAGCGCGACCAGGCCCAGAAGGACCACCGCCCAGGTGATCCAGGCCAGGCGGGGATTGTTGTGGCTCCAGCGTTTGACCCCATCCCAGGCCGAGGAATCGCCTGTTCCGGCCGCCGCATAGGGGGTTCGGCCAGGGGGGACGTGCTTGTCGGTGCCTTCGATGCTCATCTGGTCCAAATTCCGCGAAAGGCCAGTGCCGCACGAGGCCGGCACACACCGCAACCGGGCCCGCGTGGGCCGGTTCCTGGGCTTTTCGCTATTCTACGCTCCACGGGGTCCATTAGCAGCGACTTTAAACGGAAATTTGTCGAAAATGTCGCGATGGGCGGGCCTACTGGTCTTGAGGGGCCTCTCGCTGTATGTCACCCCCACCCTCTCCTTGGCCATTTGCGACCGGAAGCAAGAACGCGTGCACGAGTTTTTTCACTGGTTTTTCCATGAACTCACCCCTTGGGTGACCGGCGTGGCCAGGGCCCACCCCATCTGGTGCTTCCCCATTGCCTTTGTTGTGGCTTTCTCGGAATCCTTTGTCGGTGTCTCGTTCGTCATCCCGGGGACCTTCCTTCTGATCACACTGGGGGCGGTGATCGGCGCCAGCCACATCAGCGTGATCCCGGCCTGGGCGGGCGCGGTGATCGGCTCGATCCTGGGAGACTGGATCTCGTTTTGGATCGGTTTTCATTACCACCACCAGATCCTGCATATCTGGCCCTTTCGCCACTACGAACAGCAACTGGAGAAAGGCTTACATTTCTTCCATCGTTTCGGGACTTGGGCAATCTTCCTGGGCCGTTTCCTGGGTCCTTTTCGCGCCACCGTGCCGCTTGTGGCGGGCATGAGCGAGCTGGAATTCTGGCCTTTTCAGATCGCCAATACGGCGTCGGCCATATTATGGGCCTTTGCGCTTCTCAGTCCGGTAGGCGCGGCTGTGCGCCACTTTATGCGGTGATACGCGACCGGAACATGCGGTGTGCCGGTCAGCGCGGCAGCTCCGATGATCCCATGAGAAATTCGTCAACACCTCGCGCGCACTGGCGGCCTTCGCGTATTGCCCAGACCACCAGTGATTGACCCCGGCGCATGTCGCCGCACGAAAAGACCTTGGCCGCGCTGGTCTTGTAAGTGAGCGTATCGGCTTTGACATTGCCCCGGGCGTCCACCGCCACTTGGGCCTGTTCGACCAGGCCTTGCCTGCGGGGACCGACAAAACCCATCGCCAACAGCACCAGTTCGGCCTTCAGCGTGAATGCGCTGCCCGCGACTTCGACAAAATTCATTTTGCCGCCGTCGCCCAATTTCCATTCGACCCGAACGCATTCAAGACCGGTCAGCTTGCCGTCCTCGACGAGGGCGCGCCTGGTCTGAATCGACCAGTCGCGCTCCACGCCTTCTTCGTGGCTGGAGGAGGTGCGCAATTTGAGCGGCCAATCCGGCCAGACCAGCGGCTTGTTCTCATGAACAGGCGGCTTGGGAAGGATTTCCAGCTGCGTCACAGACAAAGCGCCTTGCCGGTTGGAGGTGCCGATGCAGTCCGACCCGGTGTCGCCGCCACCGATCACCACCACGTGCTTGCCCTTGGCGGTGAGCGTGCCTTGCGGCGCGGCTTTTTCCTCGGCATCGCCCGCGACGCGCTTGTTCTGCTGGGTGAGGAAATCCATGGCGAAATGAATGCCCGGCACTTCGCGGCCCGGAATGGGCAGGTCGCGCGGCGCTTCCGCGCCGCCTGCGAGCACCACCGCGTCATAATCGGCGAGCAGCATGGCAGTGGAGATATTCACGCCCACTTCCACCCCGGCGCGGAAAGCCACGCCTTCGGCTTCCATTTGGCGGATGCGCCGGTCGATCAGATGCTTTTCCATTTTGAAATCGGGAATGCCATAGCGCAGCAGCCCGCCGATGCGGTCGGACTTCTCGAACAAGGTGACCGAATGACCGGCGCGCGCCAATTGCTGCGCGCACGCCAAGCCCGCCGGGCCTGAGCCCACCACTGCCACGGTCTTGCCGGTCTTCTTGGATGCGACTTGGGGCCTGATCCAGCCTTCTTCCCAGCCGCGGTCCACGATCTGGCATTCGATGGTTTTGATGGTGACGGGGTTGTCCTGGATGTTGAGGGTGCAGGACGCCTCGCATGGCGCGGGGCAGACCCGCCCGGTGAATTCCGGGAAATTGTTGGTCGAATGCAGCGTGTCGAGCGCGGTGCGCCACTGATCGCGATAGACCAGATTGTTCCAGTCGGGGATCAGATTGTTGACGGGGCAGCCCTGATGACAAAAGGGAATGCCGCAATCCATGCAGCGCGCCGCCTGCTTTTCCACTTCGCCATAACTCAGCGGATGGACGAATTCCTTGTAATTGTGGAGACGCGCGTCGGGCTTGTCATAGCCGCGCTCCTGCCGCTCGATTTCCAGAAACCCGGTGACTTTCCCCATCAACCCATCGTCCTATTCGTTACCGGCCGCTCGCCCAAGCTCGCGGCGTTCGCTGCTCAAAACGGTCCGCCGGACCGTTTTGTCCGCTACGCGGCCGCCGCTCACTCAGCCGCCACCGCTTTGGCCTGCTCGTTCCTCATCTCTTTGAGCGCGCGCATATAATCCAGCGGCATCACCTTGATGAAGCGCGACAGCGCCCCTTCCCAATCGTCCAGCAACGCCTTGGCCCGCGCGCTGCCGGTATAAAGCAGGTGCCGTTCGACCAGTATCCGCACGCGCTCGGCGTCGAAGCGCAAGAGATCGCCCATGCCGGCATCGAACACGCTGAGGGAGCGCTGACGCGGCATCTCGGAGTCCTCGGCACCCACCGGCTGGCCGAGCTTCTGCAGCTTCACCATCGCCGGATTGCACAATTTCTCGAACTGGCCGTCCGGGTCATAGACGTAAGCCACGCCGCCCGACATGCCGGCGGCGAAATTGCGCCCGGTCTTGCCCAAAACCGCCACCACCCCGCCGGTCATGTATTCACAGCCATGGTCGCCAGTGCCTTCCACCACGGCCACGGCGCCGGAGTTGCGCACGGCAAAACGCTCGCCCGCCACGCCTTCGAAATAGGCTTCGCCGGCGATGGCCCCATAGAGCACCGTGTTGCCCACGATGATGTTCTCGGTGGGATCGCGGCGGATGTTGCGCGGCTGGCGCACCACGATGCGCCCGCCGGAAAGACCTTTGCCCACATAGTCATTGGAGTCGCCCATCAGCTCCAGCGACACACCGCGCGCGAGGAAAGCGCCGAACGACTGGCCGGCGGTGCCGGTGAAGCGGATGGAGATCGTGTCTTCGGGCAGCCCCGCATGGCCATGGCGCAGCGCCACTTCACCCGAGAGCATGGCGCCGACGGTGCGGTCCACATTGCGCACGGTGCGTTCCAGCCGCACGGGTTGGCCGTGCTCGATGGACGGCAAGCAGGCCGCGATCAGGTCATGATCCAACGCCGTGTCCAGCGCATGATTTTGCGCCTCGCAATGATGGGTGGCGACGCCCGGCTTCTTCTGTGGCTGGTGCAGGATGCGCGACAGATCCACGCCCTTGGCCTTCCAATGCGCTACGGCCTTCTTCATGTCCAGCCTGTCCACCCGGCCAATCATTTCGTTCACGGTGCGGAAGCCCAGAACGGCCATGATTTCGCGCAGCTCTTCGGCGACGAAGAAGAAATAATTGATCACATGCTCGGGCTGGCCGGTGAAGCGCTTGCGCAGGACCGGGTCCTGAGTGGCAACGCCCACCGGGCAGGTGTTGAGATGGCATTTGCGCATCATGATGCAGCCCGACGCGATCAGGGGTGCGGTGGCGAAACCGAATTCATCTGCGCCCAGAAGCGCCGCCACCGCCACGTCGCGGCCCGTGCGCAAGCCGCCATCGGCCTGCACCGCAATGCGGCCGCGAAGGCCGTTGAGCACCAGCGTTTGCTGCGTTTCCGCCAAGCCGATTTCCCACGGGCTGCCTGCGTGGGTAAGCGAAGTGAGCGGCGAAGCGCCCGTGCCGCCTTCAAAACCCGAAATGGTGACATGATCGGCCCGGCATTTGGCCACACCCGCCGCCACCGTGCCCACGCCCACTTCCGACACCAGCTTGACCGAGATGCGCGCCTTTGGATTGACGCTCTTCAAGTCGCGGATCAGCTGCGCCAGATCTTCGATCGAATAGATGTCGTGATGCGGCGGCGGGCTGATCAGTCCCACGCCGGGGGTGGAGTGGCGCACTTTGGCAATCGCCTTGTCCACCTTGTGGCCGGGCAGTTGGCCGCCCTCGCCGGGCTTGGCGCCTTGCGCCATCTTGATCTGGATATCGTCGGCATTGACCAGATATTCGGTGGTGACGCCGAACCGTCCCGACGCCACCTGCTTGATCTTGGAACGCATGGAATCACCATTGGCGAGCGGCTTGAACCGGTCGGGCTCTTCGCCGCCTTCGCCCGTGTTGGAGCGGCCGCCGATACGGTTCATGGCGATGGCGAGATTGGTGTGCGCCTCGCGCGAGATGGAGCCGAAGCTCATTGCCCCGGTGGAGAAACGCTTGACGATTTCCGCCGCCGGTTCGATCTGGTCGAGCGGCACGCCCGCGCCTTCCGCCTTGAAATTCATCAACCCGCGCAGGGTGAGCAGACGCTCATTCTGGTCGTTGATCTCTTTGGCGAAGAGTTGATATTCCGCCGGATTGTTGCCGCGCACCGCATGCTGAAGCCGCGAAACGCTCTCGGGGGTCCAGGCATGATCCTCGCCGCGCAGGCGGAACGCATAATCGCCGCCCACATCCAGCGCGCCGCGATAGATGGGATTGTCGCCATAGGCGTCGTGATGGCGGCGCACGCATTCTTCGGCGATCTCTTTCAGTCCGATGCCCTGGATGGTGGAGGCGGTGCCGGTGAAATATTTCTCGATGAATTCGGTGGCGAGGCCCACTGCGTCGAAAATCTGGGCGCCGCAATAGGACTGATAGGTGGAGATGCCCATCTTGGACATCACCTTCAAAATCCCCTTGCCCAGCGCCTTGATGTAATTCTTCTGCACGTCATACGAAGTGAGCGCGAGATTGGAACGCACCCTGATCTGCTCCAGGGTTTCGAAGGCGAGATAGGGATTGACCGCCTCGGCGCCATAGCCCGCCAGCACACAGAAATGATGGACTTCGCGCGCTTCCCCGGTCTCCACCACCAGGCCGGTCTGCATGCGCAGGCCCTGGCGGATCAGGTGATGATGAACCGCGGCGATGGCAAGCGCAGCCGGAACCGGCACGCGCTCGGGAGAAACGGCGCGATCCGACAAGATCAGGATATTGTTGTCGGCCAGCACGGCATCGGTGGCGTTGTAGCAGATGCGCATGATGGCGTTGGACAACCCGGCCGCGCCTTCGTTTGCCGGCCAGGTGCAATCGATGGTGGCGGTGCGGAAGGCGCCATCCACCAGCTCGGAAATGGCGCGGATCTTCTCGACATCGGCGTTGGTGAGGATGGGCTGGCTCACTTCCAGCCTTTTGTGCGCGCCGGCATCCCGGCCCAGAAGATTGGGCCGGGGACCGATCATCGAGACCAGGCTCATCACCAATTCCTCACGGATCGGATCGATCGGCGGATTGGTGACCTGGGCGAAATTCTGCTTGAAATAATTGTAAAGCAGCTTGGGCTTCTTGGAGAGCACGGCGATGGGCGTGTCCGCCCCCATCGAGCCCACTGGATCTTCGGCGACACGCGCCATCGGCTCCAGGAAGAAGCTTAAATCCTCTTGCGTGTAGCCAAAGGCCTGCTGCTTATCGAGCAGCAGCGCCGGATCGTTCGCCTTGCTGCGATGGTCTTCCGGAACGTCGGGCAATTCTTCCAGCTTGTACTGGGCCCGGCGCAGCCACTCCTCATAGGGCTCGGCATTGGCGAGCTTGGCCTTGATCTCTTCGTCCTCGACGATGCGGCCTTCCTCCAGATCGATCAAAAGCATCTTGCCGGGCTGAAGCCGCCATTTGCGCTTGATCTTCTCTTCCGGCACCGGCAACGCGCCGGATTCCGACGCCAGGATCACGTGATCGTCGTCGGTGACGATGAAGCGCGCGGGACGAAGCCCGTTGCGGTCCAAGGTGGCGCCGATCTGGCGGCCATCGGTGAAGGCGATCGCCGCCGGGCCGTCCCACGGCTCCATCAGCGCGGCATGATATTCATAGAAGGCGCGGCGCTTGGCATCCATCAGCTTGTTGCCGGCCCAGGCTTCCGGGATCAGCATCATCACCGCATGGGCGAGCGGATAGCCGCCCGCCACCAAAAGCTCGAGCGCATTGTCCAGGCTCGCGGTATCGGATTGGCCGTGAGGAATGAGCGGCCACATCTTGTCGAGATCGGGGCCCAGAAGCTCGGACTCCATGGTGCGGCGGCGCGCATTGATCCAATTGACGTTGCCGCGCACGGTATTGATCTCGCCATTGTGGGCGATGAAGCGGAAGGGATGGGCCAGCTTCCAGCTGGGGAAGGTGTTGGTGGAGAAACGCTGATGCACCAGCGCGACCGCCGAGGTGGTGAGGGGATTGGTGAGATCGCGATAAAAGCGGCCCACGTCGGGGGCCAGCAGCAAACCTTTATAGACCACCGTGCGGGTGGAGAAGCTGGGCATGTAAAGCTGGGTTATGGCCGGCTGTTTGTGCTTCTTGGCCAGGTCGCTCAGGGGATTCTGGGTCTGCTTGCGGATGGCAAGCAGCTTCCGCTCGAACGCATCCTGATCCTTGATATGTGGCCCTTGGGCGATGATCGCTTGGCGGATCAGCGGCATCTGGTCGAGCACGGTCTTGCCCAGACCGGCCGGATCGGTCGGCACGTCGCGCCAGCCCAGCAGGGTCTGGCCCTCGACCTTGATGAAATGCTCGAACTGCTTGATGACGATGTCGCGCGCCTTGGCTTCGCGCGGCAGGAAACACATCGCCACCGCATATTTGCCGGGCGCGGGCAAGGTGACGCCGGTGATCTTGGCCCATTCGCGCAGCAGCGCGTCGGGAATCTGGATCAGGATGCCGGCGCCGTCGCCCACCAAGGGGTCCGCGCCCACCGCGCCGCGATGGTCGAGATTGATCAGAAGCTGCAGCCCCTGGCCGATGATGCCGTGAGACTTCTGGCCTTTGATGTTGGCGACAAAGCCCACGCCGCAGGAATCATGCTCGTTCCTGGGATCGTAGAGACCTTGTTCCAGCGGCAAGCTCATGGCCCGCAATTCCTCATAATCGGCCCACCCAAACCCGGCGGGCCGCTGCAAACAAGAAAAAACCAAAGCGAGATTGCTTTTTGCACACATACGCCACAGGCGCCAGTTGCGGCGCAACATGCCGGCTCGGCGTCCAATGCCGCACTTGACTCCCGGACAAAGGAAGATAAATTAGAACATAACATGAACAAACACGAAAAACTGGCGGACTTACGCCATTTTTTGAGCCGCTATGGGCTGCCCCATGACAGGCCGGCGGTTCCTTTAGACGTGCCCGAGGCCGACACCGTTCTGGGCGGAGGCTTAAGACCCGGCGCCCAGCACGAAGTGTTTGTGGAAGATTGGGGGGCCAGCGGCTTTGCCGCCTGTCTGGCCATCCGGGCCATGGGGAAGAAGCCCTTATTCTGGATCAGGCCCGACTATGCGGCGATGGAATATGGCGCGCTCTCGGCCAGCGGATTCCTGGAGCTGGGCGGCGACCCCGAAAAATTGCTTCTGCTGCGCGCGGCCAATGCCGAAGACGCGCTGTCGGCCGCCGCCGACATTCTGGCTTGCCCGCATATGGGCGCGGTGGTGCTGGAATTGGAAGGCCAAGCCCATGCCTTGGACCTTCCGGCCAGCCGCAGGCTGGGACTGATCGCGGAAGAAAGCGGCGTCACGCTTTTTGTCCTGCGTGAGGGCGCGGATGCGCGGCCCAGCGCCGCCGCCACACGCTGGCAAGTGCGAAGCCTGAATGCCCGCGCCGATGATGACGATTGGGGATCGCCTCGTTATCTGGCGCGCCTCACCCGCCATCGCCTGGGCGGATTGGGTGAATGGATCATGGAATGGAATCCGCAAGATGGAAGCTTCCGCCAAGAGACGGCGCATACTGGCGCTGTGGCTGCCCCGGTTTTCGACCGACCGGCTGACGCGTCTTATCGCTTCGCCTGAGCGCGCCGCGCTCGCCAAAGCACCGCTGGTGGTGGCGGGACGCGCCAACAATGCGCTCTATGTTTATGCCCTGAACGTAGTGGCTTCGCGCCAAGGAATGTATCGTGGCCAGCCTTTGGCCAATGCCCGCGCCATGATCCAAACCTTGAAGATCGTTCCCGCCGATGAAAAGGCGGATGGGGATTTGCTGGAGAAGATCGCCGATTGGTGCGACCGCTTCACCCCACTGGTGGCGGTTGACCGACTGCAAGGTCTGTTTCTGGATATCACCGGCGTGGCCCATCTTTTCGGAGGCGAAGACAGGCTGCTTACCTTGGTGCGCGAAAAAATCCGCAGCCACGGCTTTGCCGTGCAAGGCGCTATTGCCGGCTCTTGTCTCACTGCGCGCGCCCTGGCGCACCATGCCGATGGCATGATCGCCGCGCCTGGCGAAGATGCGCTGGTGCTGTCCCCCCTTCCCATTACGGCACTGGATTGCGGCGAGGACATTATGCGGGCGCTGCGCCGCGCCGGTCTCAAGACCATCGCCCAGGTGGCGGACCGCGGCCGCGCCGAATTGACGTCGCGCTTTGGTGCTGCCTTCGTCGCCCGCCTGGATGTGATGTTGGGCGCGGAAGAAAAGCCTTTGACGCCGCGACGGCCTTTGCCCGACTTCCGGGCGGAGCAACGTTTTGCTGAGCCCGTTATCACCCAGGAGGTGATCACGATCAGCCTCCACACGCTTGCCCTTTCCTTGAAGGGGATGCTGGAGCGCGATGGACAGGGGCTTCGCCTGCTGGAAGCATTCTTCTTCCGCGCCGACGGCAAGGTGGAGCACATTGCGGTCAAGACCGGCGCGCCTTTGCGCGATGCCGATGTGATGCTCAGGCTTTTGAAGGAGCGGCTGGACGCGCTGGCCGATCCCCTGGATCCCGGCTTCGGCTTCGACGTGATTAGGCTCGAAGCCTCGCTCACCGAAAAGAACCGGGTCACCACGGTGAGCTTCGATGACAATGACAATGCCCGTTGGCAGATCGCCTTTCTGGTGGACCGGCTGGCCGCGCGCTTCGGCGAACATCGCGTGCAGCGTTTCGTGGCCCAGGACACCCATATCCCTGAAGCGCAAAGCGTGGCGGTGCCGGCGCAAGAGCGCGATTTTGATGCGGCATGGGTACGCCGGCGCAAAGAGAGTGACCCACCGCTTCGTCCCCTCAGGCTGCTGAAAAAGCCCGAGGAAATCAGTGCGCCTTTGTTCATGATGCCTGAAGGGGCGCCGCGCCGTTTCCGTTGGCGCAAGGCGGATTTTCATGTCGTGCGCGCCGAAGGCCCGGAACGCATCGCCATGGAATGGTGGAAGAAAGAGGGCCTCACCCGCGATTATTTCCGCGTCGAAACCGATCAAGGCTTACGCTTCTGGCTTTATCGCGATGGCCTTCAGCACGAAGCTGGCCCTCATCCGCACTGGTATCTGCAAGGCATCTTCGCGTGAGCGCTGTTACTTACGCGGAATTGGCGGTCACCACCAATTTCTCCTTCCTGCGCGGCGCCTCCCATCCCCAGGAGTTGGTGAAGCAGGCAGAAAAACTTTGCCTTGCCGCCATCGGCATCGCCGACCGCAACACGCTGGCGGGCGTGGTGCGCGCCCATGAAGCCTGGAAGAAGCTTCCGCCTGGGACGCCTCCCAAATTATTGATCGGCGCGCGTTTGGTGTTCCGCGACGGCACGCCCGACATCCTGGCTTATCCCAGAGACCGCAAAGCCTATGCGCGGCTCAGCCGCCTCTTGTCCGTCGGCAAGCTGCGCGCGCCCAAGGGCGAATGTTTTCTGGATCTGGCCGATCTCAAGGAATATCGCCGCGGCTTGCTCTTGATAGTGATGCCTGCATCTTGCCCCCCTTTGCCAGAGCTTATTGATATTCTGGCTTCGCTCGGCCGCGATACGTGGCTGGCGGCCTCCATGCTCTACATCGGCGAGGATCGCCGCCGTCTGCGCACCCTCAAACAAGTGGCGCGCGCGGCGCGCGTGCCGCTGATCGCGGTGAATGACGTTCTCTATCACGAGCCCGCCCAGCGCGACCTGCAAGACGTCGTCACCTGCATCCGCGAACATGTGACTTTGCACGAGGCGGGAAGGCGGTTGGGGGGCAATGCCGAACGGCATCTCAAGGCGCCCCGCGAAATGGAACAGCTGTTCCGCCTGTGCCCAGACGCGATTGAAGAAACCCTCAATTTTGCCCGGGCCATTCATTTCACCTTGTCCGAGCTGGGACAGCGATACCCGCGCGAGCCGGTACCCCGAGGCAAAACGCCGGAGGAATATTTGCGCGGATCACCGAAGACGGCCTGAAATGGCGCTTTCCGCAAGGCGTGCCTTCCAACATCGTCAAAGACGCCGAAAAGGAACTGCGCTTTATCCAGAGCCGCCATATCGCGCATTATTTTCTCACCGTGCGTGACATCGTTCAATTCGCGCGCGATAGGGGCATTCTCTGTCAAGGCCGCGGATCGGCCGCCAATTCCGTGGTCTGTTATGCGCTGGGCATCACCTCGGTCAATCCTACCGAAATCAATCTTCTGTTCGAACGTTTCCTCAGCTCCGAACGCAGTGAGCCGCCCGATATCGACGTGGATTTCGAGCATGAGCGGCGCGAGGAAGTCATCCAATATATCTATCAGCGCTATGGCCATCGCCGCGCCGCCTTGACCGCGACCGTCATCTGCTATCGCCCGCGCAGCGCCATCCGCGAAGTGGGCAAAGTATTCGGCCTGAGTGAGGACGTGACGGGCAAATTGGCGGATACCGTCTGGGGTCATTATGGCGAAGGGCTGAGCGACGACCAGGTCCGCCAGGGCGAGCAAGACCCTCATAATCGCCTGGTGCGGCGCGCGGTGAAATTCGCCACCCGTCTGCTCGGCTTTCCCCGTCATCTCTCCCAGCATGTGGGCGGCTTTGTGCTCACCCGCGACAAGCTGGATTGGACCGTGCCCATCGGCCCCGCGGCGATGGACGACCGGTTTTTCATCGAATGGGACAAGGATGATCTCGACACGCTCAAGATCATGAAAGTGGATGTGCTGGCGCTGGGCATGCTCACTTGCATCCGCAAGGCCTTCGCGCTGATTCGCGCGCATGAAGACGTGGAAGAGAAGATGCTCACCCTCGCCATGCCCCCCACCGACCCCGCCGTCTATGACATGCTGTGCAAGGCTGACGCCATTGGCGTGTTTCAGGTGGAAAGCCGCGCCCAGATGAACATGCTGCCCAGACTTCAGCCGCGTGAGCTATACGATCTGGTGGTGGAAGTGGCGATCGTGCGGCCCGGGCCCATCCAGGGCGGCATGGTGCACCCCTATCTCAAGCGGCGTAAGCAGAAGCGGGACAATCCCGATACCGTCTTCGACATTCCCAAGCCCGACAAGCGTTTCGACCAAAATGAGCTGGTGCCGGTCCTTGGAAAGACGCTGGGCATTCCTCTTTTCCAAGAACAAGCGATGAAGATGGCCATCGTCGCCGCCCAATTCACGCCCGACGAAGCCAATGGCTTGCGCCGGGCCATGGCCACCTTCCGCCATGTCGGCACCATCGGAAATTTCGAGCAGAAATTCATCGGCGGCATGACAAAGCGCGGCTATGACCAGGGCTTTGCCGAGGCCTGTTTCGAGCAGATCAAGGGTTTTGGCTCCTACGGTTTTCCCGAAAGCCATGCCGCCAGTTTTGCGCTGCTGGTCTATGTCTCGGCCTGGATCAAGAAACATCATCCCGCCGCCTTCGCCGCGGCGTTGCTCAATTCCCAGCCCATGGGGTTCTATGCCCCTGCCGAGATCGTGCGTTGTGCCCGCGAGAATGGGAAAGTGAAGGTGCTGGAACCCGACGCCGCTTACAGCTGCTGGGACTCGACCCTGGAGCGCGATGAAACCGGTCGATTATGTCTGCGTCTGGGCCTGCGCCAGATCGATAGTTTCAGCGAGGCCGATGCCTGCCTTGCTATGGATAATCGCGGCTTCGGCTATCGCGATTTCCTCGATTTCGCACGCCGCACCGGTTTATCGAAGCGCGCTCTGATCATCCTGGCCGAAGCCGATGCCTTTCGAAGTTTTGGTCTCGACCGGCGCGAAGGACTATGGGCCGTGCGCCGTTTGCCGGACGATAAGGCGCTGCCTTTGTTCGCGCGGCTTTCCGCACCCGACCAGGGCGCCGAATATATTGCGCCACTGCCCCAGATGCCTCTCAGCGAGCATGTGCTCACCGACTATCAGACCATCCGGCTGTCGCTCAAAGGCTATCCCACGGAATTCCTGCGGGCACGCTTTGACGAGGAAGGCATTGTCTCCTGCGATGGCGTCGGTGCCAAGGCCGATGGCGCCTTTGTGCGTTGTGCCGGCATCGTGCTGGTGCGCCAGCGCCCGGGCCAAGGTAATGCGATCTTTATTACACTCTCGGACGAGACCGGGGTTTGCAACGTGGTGGTATGGGCCCGCACTTTCAAACTTTTCCGCAAGGAAGTGATGGGCGCGCGGCTCTTGCTGGTGGAAGGAAAAGTGCAGAAAAGCCCCGAAGGCGTGGTGCATCTGATGGGGGAACGGATGATCGACCGCAGCCACGATCTGCGGTTCCTATCGGGCGATGCGCTGCCGCCAGCGCCACCCACCCATCGCCATCCCCGCAATGTGCGTGTGTTGCCGCCATCGCGCGATTTCCACTAGGAAAAGCGGCGCGCTTTCTTTATCTCCGGCCCATGGGGCGGCGGGTCCTGCTCAAGACGGTCCTAACGGCGGCGGCTCTGGTCACGGCGGCATTGCTGCTGCGCGACGCGCTGGCGATCTTCGCCCGGGTGCCGCTCGATCCCAATGAAGGCTGGAATGCCTATCACGCCCTGGCGGCTATGAGCGGACACCCGCTTTATCCGCATGCGCCGGCCATGATGGTCAACAATTATCCACCCCTGTCGTTCTATCTGATCGGAGCCCTGGGCAAACTCACCGGCGACGAGATCGTCGCGGGCCGGCTGGTCTCGCTGGCCGCTTTTCTTGTGATGGCGCCTGGATTGGCGGCGCTATTGCGTCAACGGGGCGCAAGCCTCCTCGCCGGATTGTTCGGCGGCCTTGCGCTCGCGCTGACGCTCCTGATCGGGAGCGATTATGTGGCGATGGATGATCCCCAACTGCTGGGCCATGCGTTGCAAATCCTGGGCCTTGTGCTTCTCACCCGCGCGCGGCCGGCGATTTTCGGCGCAGCATTGCTGATGGCTGCGGGATTGTTCGTCAAACACAATCTGGTGGCGATGCCATTGGCGGCAGCGCTCTGGCTCGCCGGACAAGATCGAAAGGCCGCCATTCGATTCGTGCTCACCGGATTGGGCGCCGGCGTTGCCGGACTTCTTGCTCTCCAGTTCCTGGGCAGGGTCGATCTGCTGCATGAGATTTTCTCACCTCGCCTGACCTCATTCGCCAATTTCCAAACAGGTTTGTCCCATTTCTTGCCTTGGGCACTCCTTCCCACCGCAGCTTTGTTGTGGTTGATCGCACGGTTTCCCAATGACAGAGATGTTCGCTTTGTCGCGCTCTACGCCGTCATCGCGATTGTGCTGGGCATGGTCTTCTCGTCCGGGGACGGCGTGGACGCCAATGTATTCTTCGATGCGGTCATTGCACTGGCTCTGGCCGGAGGTCTTGCCTTCAACCGGTTTGAGCCGCTCTGGGTGGTCTTGGCCTACCTGTTTCCTTTGGCCGCGCTGCTGGTGACCAATTCCAACGACAGCAATTTCGCTTTCACGGCGGCCTTTCGCGCAGCCGCGCCGCGAGACATTGGCTTTATCGCGGACAAGCCCGGCCCCGCCCTCTGCGAAGATCTGGCGCTGTGTTACTGGGCCGGCAAGACCGCCAGCGTTGACGTGTTCAACATGAGCGAAGCTTTCGCCACCCATGCGCGCGACGACCATGAACTGGCGGCGGAGATCGGGCGCTGTCCATTCGGGTCGCTGCAATTCGACAGCCTTGACGCCTTCGCGCTGGGGCCCCGCGTGCGAAGCGCCGTGCTTGCCCACTACCGTGTTGATCACCGCGACGACAACGGCGTCTTTCTGGTCAGGGATTCGTGTGGAAGGCTGGGCTCGCCTTGACCGTGCCGTGCCGCTCGAGCTTGCCCCAGCCCACGAACGGACCGCGCAGCGCCGTGGCGATGGAGCGCAGCACCACATAATACATCAGCTGGCGATAGCCGAAGCGTTGCAGTGGCAGCCACAATAGAAGGCGCCAATCCTCGCGCTGCTCCATGACAAAGCCCACCAGCGCCGCCAGAAGATCGACCGCGATGAAGATCAGATAATAAACCCCGATCAGCTTGAGGTCGGTATCGGTGAATTCCGCGCCATGCTGCTTGTAGGCGATCCACTGCCCCGCCAGCTGCCAAACCAGAAGCAGATCGGCCACCGGAGCGAAAGTGGTGAGGATGATCTGGAACAGCCAGACCTGGGGCAGCGCCACCAAGCCCAATTCGCCGAACCTGGGATTGAAAGTGATGCGGCGGTATTTCCATAGACATTGCAGGGTCCCGAACGACCAGCGGAAACGCTGACGGCCAAGCCCGCGGAAGGTGGCCGGCGCCTCGGTCCAGGCGACCGCCGTGGTGTCGAACAGCACGCGATAACCCGCCGTCTGGATGGCGATGGTAAGGTCCTGGTCCTCGGCTAGCGTGTCGGCAGGGAACCCGCCCAACTCTATCAAGGCCTCACGCCGCCAGGCGCCCACGGCGCCCGGCACCACCGTGAGCGTGTCCAATGCGGACAGGGCGCGGCGTTCCAGATTTTGCGCCACGATATATTCCAGCGCCTGCCAGCGCGTGACCATGTTGATGCGGTTGCCCACCTTCGCGTTGCCCGCCACCGCCCCGATCTCCGGATCGGCGAACCAGCGCACCAGCCGCGAAATCGTGTCGGCATCGAACTGGGTGTCGGCGTCCAGCGCCACCACCACCGTGCCCGTTGCCTGATGCAGGCCGGTGTTGAGCGCATTGGCCTTGCCGCCATTGGCGATGGAAATCAGATGGACGCGGTCTTCGCCGGCAAAGCGCTGGCGCACCACTTCGGCGGTGCGGTCCAGCGAGCCGTCATCGATCACCAGGATTTCCAGATTGCGGTAATCGCTGGCCAGGATGCGCTCCACCGTCGCTGCGATTACTTTCTCTTCGTTGTAGGCCGGGATCAGGACCGAGACGGTTTCTCCCGTATGGGCCACCGGCGGCTGGGGGTGGCGGCGCAGCCGGTTCTGGATGGCAAGACCGCCCAGTATCAAAAGCCGCGCCACACCCAGAACCATCGCGCCGATGAAGCAATAGTAGAGGAGCTGACCGATGAAGGAGATGGTGAGGAACACCATGCGGTCGGCAAAGAGCATCACCGTCCAAGGCAGTTTGGGCATCACCTGGTCACGGGTGAAGCCGCCAAGCTGCGACACGGGCACGAAGCTGTAGCCCTCGGCCCGCAACTGGTCGATCAGGACGGGCAGGAGCTTGATGGTCTGGCTGCGGTCGCCGCCGGAATCGTGCAGGAGCACAATATCGCCACGGATTCGGGCCTGGGATCATTGATGGATTTTTCGACCAGCTTCATCATCTGGTCGACTGGCAGCATCTGCCAATCCAGCGTATCCACATGGGTGCCGACAGTGATGTAACCCAGCTTCTGGGCTTCAACGATGGGCACGATCTCGTCGGCGTCGCTGGGCTCGGCATCGCCCAGATAGGGCGGACGGAGCAGGCGCATGGAGCGTCCGGTCAAAGCCTCGAACAGCCGTTGAGTGGCGTTCAATTCCAACCGCACCGCCGCCATCGGCGTGTCCGCGAGGTTGGGGTGCGTATAGGTGTGATTTCCCACCTCATGGCCCTCGGCCAGGATGCGCTGCACCAGGCTGGGATGGGCTTCCATGTTGGCGCCGATGACGAAGAAGGTGGCCGGAACATGCTTGGCCTTGAGGATGTCCAGAATTGGGGCGTCCATTCCGGATCCGGGCCGTCGTCAAAGGTGAGTGCGATCTTCTTGGGCTGCATGCCGACGCGGCGGATCACATAATTGGTGGGAAGATCGAGATAGGCTTCGTCCACGATATCGCCGGTGCTTTTTCGACTTCGAAACTGCGCAGGCCTTGCGTGGGATTGGCCTCGACCCTGAGCACTTCGCCATTGCCGTCGAAATCCACGTCATCGGTGGTGGGAATCACATGAAGCCCGTTGGGCGCAGTCGCGCCGTAAGGCCGGCCCAGCAAAGGCAACACGCTGGGGTCTTCCGCGCCCAGCCGCCACAGCGCATAACCCGCCGGCTGATAGGGATCGGCGGCATGGATCTCGTTGAAGGCGGTGACGCCATCCAGAAACCAGACGTTGTGCTTGGTGCCATCCGCTTCTTCGTAGGAGAAGTGCGGATTGTTGGTGGCGTCGAACTGGATCTTGGCGCCGGAATCGCGCGCCGCCATCATGGCGTCGGCAAAGCCCACGGCATTGGCGCCGCCACTGCTCAGCCAGTCATAGCCATAGGAGCCGATGGCGACGATGGTGGAATCGGCGGGGAGCTCGCGCATCCGCCGGTCCAGTGTCCGCTCATACCAGCCTTGTCCGGCGATGGCGCCTGCGGGGCCGGAGTCGTCCGCTTCGTCGTAAGCCATCAGCATGGTGTAATCGACGATCTGAGAATAGGCCTTGTAGGGCCAATCGTCGTCATCGAACGGCGCCGCCTGGACGATGATCCAATTATGCGGCGCGAAGAGCTGGGACAGCCGCGAGAGGAAAGTCTGAAGATTGCCGTGCGCGTCCTTGGGCACTTCCTCGAAATCGACGGTGATGCCTTGAAGCTTGTTGGCGGCGATGAAATTCACGATCTGATCGGCGAGGTGTTCCGAGCGCTTGGGATCGGCCAGCAGACGCGCCAGGCCTGGCCCGTTCCATTGGCCGTTGATGGCGTTCTGGATCACCGGGAGAATCGCCACCCCGGGCTTGCGGGCCCGAATATAATTGATCGAACGCTGGTCCAGGTTGGGTTTGAAGCTGAGATCGGGGTCCGTCAGCGTGATCCAGCTGGGGATCACCCAATCCAGCCGCGGCAGCGCCCGCTTCAGCGAGTCGAAGCTGGCGTCACCCTCTTCGCCCCAATTGACATAAAAGCCGATCGCCAGCGCGCGGCCCCTTTGCGGCGCCAGGATGGCGGGCAAGACGCGAGACGGCATCAAATTGCGCAGCCGGCGTTGGCGCTGATTCTCCAGCCGCCGGTTGCGCGCCTCGGTGGCAAGCCGCGAAGCCTGGCGCAACAGACCCGGCGCCACCGCCTTCTTCACCAGTTCCGGGGGGTTGGTGGCATAGGCGCGGCCCGGCAGGTCCACATTGGGCACGGGCTTGGCGATCATCAGGCTGGCGACAAAGCCGATCGCAACGACACTGGTCACCAGAGCCGCGGCCCAGCCAAGAGTCGACAACCGGGCCGCGCGCCTGCCCGTCGCGTCAAAGAAGACCGGCTTCTTGTTAATCATCCGACATCATGTGGGGTGCGACCCGTAATGGTTCGAACCGCCCGCCCCGAATTGGCCCCTGGCAAGATAGCAACATGTTCTTATGGCGAAAATCCGGCAGACCAATTTCCTTGACGGGACGTTGAAGGTTCGTGCTATCGCTGCCCCCTTCATCCGCAACCACCGGTTCGAGAGCGCTGTGGCCTATAATTGTTCGAAATGCCCCGGTTATTGCTGTTCCTATCCCGTGATCCCCCTGAACAGCCGGGATGTAAAGCGCCTGGCCCGGCATTTTGGGCTGAGTTTCACCGCTGCACGCAAGAAATTTACCAAAGTGGACGGCGACGAACCCTATGCCATGCGCCGCAAGGCGGATGAGCATTTTGGCCGCGTTTGCCGCTTTTTTGACACTGAGAAGCGCCGCTGCACCATCTATGAAGCGCGGCCCGAGATTTGCCGCTCCTATCCTGGCGGCAAAAGCTGCGGCTACTACGACTTCCTGACCTCTGAGCGGGAAGCCCAGCGCGATCCGGAACACATCGCCTCGACTTGGAATAAGTAAGTAAGCAGCGACGACCGAAGGTCGGCAAAATGGTCCGGTGGACCGTTTGAGCTGCGAACGCCGCGAGCTTGGGCGAGCGGCCAGGGCGGTGCGTCTTGGCCGAGGCTTTCTTCCCCGCGCGGGCGTTGCCCGCTGGCGGGGCAAGATGTCCTCCGAGGGTTTAACCCGAGGAAGACAGATGGGGGTTAAGGAGCAAGCCCTCGATGCGCCAGCATCGGCCCGATATCCGGGTCCTTGCCGTAAAAGGCGCGGAACATCGCGCCGTAATCCAGGGTATGCCCCCGCGACAGGATGAGGTCGCGGAAGCGTTGGCCCCCGGCCCGCGACAAGCCGCCATGATGGACGAACCAATCATACGAATCGTCGTCCAGCATCTCGGTCCAGAGATAGGCGTAATAGCCCGCGGCATAGCCATTGCTCCAGATGTGCAGGAAATAGCTGGAGCGGTAGCGCGGCGGCACGTCTTCGGTGTCGAGCCCCATCTGGCTGAGCGCCTTGGCTTCGAAATCATCGGTCTTCTGGCGGGGATCGCTGGCGGTCAATTCATGCCAGCGCATGTCGAGTTCGGCAGCGGCCAGCAATTCGCCCAGCTCGTAACCCTGGTTGAAGGTCTGGGACTTGCGATCTTGTCGGCCAACGTTTTGGGCATGGGCTGATGGGTCCGGTAATCGGTGGCGTAATGGGCCAACACCTCGGGATCGAGCGCCCAATGCTCGTTGAATTGGGATGGGAATTCCACGAAGTCGCGCGCCACTGCGGTGCCCGAGAGCGTGGGATAATCCTGATCGGCGAAGAAGCCGTGCAGGGCATGGCCGAATTCATGGAACATGGTGGTGACGTCGTCGAAGCTCAGCAGCGTGGGCTGACCGGGCGCGGGCTTGGTGAAATTGGCGACGTTGTAGATCAACGGCTTGTTGCCCAGCAGGTGCGACTGTTCCACCAGATTGCTCATCCAGGCGCCGCCCGATTTATTGTCGCGCTTGAAATAATCGAAATAAATCAACCCCAACGTCTTGCCGTTGAAGTCGGTGACTTCGAACACGCGCACATCGGGCTGCCAGACCGGGATGTCCTTTCTCTCCTTGAATGACAACCCATAAAGCCGGTTGGCGGCATAGAACACGCCGTTCTTCAGGACATTGTCGAGTTCGAAATAAGGCTTGAGCTGGCTCTCATCCAGATCGTACTGGGCCTTGCGCACCTGCTCGGCATAGCGGTCCCAGTCCCATGGCTTCAGTTGAAAATGCGCGCCGGATTTGTCGATCACGTTTTGCAATGTCTTGGCTTCGCGCTTTTCCTCGGCGGACGTTGCGGGCACCAGGCGATTGAGGAATGTCTCCACCTTGTCGGGCGTATCGGCCATCTGATCGAACAGCGTGTAGGCGGCAAAATTGGGATAGCCCAGCAATTTGGCCTTCTGGGCGCGCAACTGCGCGATTTCCTCGATGGTGGCGCGAGTGTCGCCGGCGTCGCCCTTCTCGGTGGCGGTCCAGCGCTGGTTGAACAGTTTCGCCCGCACATCGCGGTTGGCGAGCGATAAGAGGTCGGGCTGCAGGGTCGTGTTCTGCAGCGGGATCACCCATTTGCCGGCAAGTTTGCGGTCCTTGGCGTCGTTGGCGGCAGCCGCGATGTCCGCCGCGCTCAAGCCGTCCAATTGCTTCACGTCATCCATGACCAGCGCGCCCGCTTTGGTCGCGGCCAGAAGCTGGTGCTCGAACTTCGTTTCCAATCCCGACTCGCGGGTGTTGATCGCGCGCAGCTTGGACTGGTCGGCATCGGGGAGGAGCGCGCCCGAATGGACGAATTGCTGGTAATAGACCTTGACCAATTGCAGGCCTTCGGCGCTGAGATGCAGCCGGTCGCGCGCGTCATAGATCGCCTTCACCCGGGCGAACAATTTGGGGTCCATATAGATGGCGTCATGATGGGCGGCGAGACGGGGCGTCTCCTTGGCCTCGACCTTTTGCAGCGTGTCGTCGGTATTGGCTGAAGTGAGATCGGAAAAGACGTCTGTGACCCGGTCCAGCATCTGGCCCGACCGTTCCAGCGCCACGATCGTGTTGTCGAGGGTGGGTGCGGCGGGATCGGCGGCGATGGCGGCGACTTCGGCGCGCTGCTCCTTCATGCCCTCTTCCAGCGCCGGTTCGAAATCGCTGTCATGAATGTGTGTGAAATCGGGCGCGTGGTAGGGAAGCGTGCTCACCTGTTTGAAGACGTCTCCCGGTGCGGCCAAGACTGGCCCGGACGCGATCCCGGTAAGGATTAAACTCCATGCCATGAGTGCTCGCATCGCCTGATCCTGAAAGTCCACGTCCAAGCCTTGCCCGGCCCGGGCCCTGTTTCAAGAGATCAGAACCCGAAAATGGTTTTGTTCCGGCTGTACGCTCGCTACACTCGGGTCATGGCGCACGACCACGCACATTCCGCCCATCCCGATCCGCATGCCCATGGCATCTGGACCCATGGCCATGTCTTTCTCGGCCAAGGCCATGAGCGCTCCGAGGCGCGCGCCAAGCTGGCGGCGCTGGTCACCGCGGTATTCATGGTGGTCGAGATCAGCGCCGGGTTCCTGTTTCACTCCATGGCGCTCTTGGCCGACGGCGTGCATATGGCAACCCATGTGGGGGCTTTGGGCCTGGCCGCGGGCGCCTATTGGCTGGCGCGGCGCCATGCCGCCAATGCCCGCTTCAGTTTCGGCTCGGGCAAGTTCGGCGATCTGGCGGCCTTTTCCAGCGCCATCGTGCTGGGGCTGACAGCCGTTGCGGTCGCGGGCGAATCCATCAGCCGCCTGGTTCATCCCGCCCAAGTCGCCTATCGCGAGGCGCTGCTGATCGCCTGTATCGGACTGGGCGTCAATCTGGTGAGCGCGCTGATCCTGAAAGACGAGTCATTCCCACGATCATGGGCATGGCCACGCTCATGATCACGACCATGACGATCATCATCACGGCCAGGGCGACAACAATATGCGCGCGGCCTATGTGCATGTGCTGGCCGATGCGGGCACCAGCCTGCTCGCCATCGTCGCGCTCGCTTGCGGCTATTATTTCGGCTTCGGTTTTCTCGATCCCGCTGGCCGCGCTGGTGGGTGCCTTCGTGATCGCCTCATGGGCCTATGGCCTGATCCGCGACAGCGCCATGGTGCTTTTGGATGCCGATGCCGATCCCAAAATGTCGGGTGCGATCAAATCCACCATCGAACGGGATCTGGGCGCGCGCGTCGCCGATCTTCATCTTTGGCGGCTTGGACCCGGCCACCAGGGTCTTATTGTTTCGCTGGTTTCACCCGGCCCCACCACAGCGGAAGAAATCAAAGGCGCGCTCCGCCAGCATTATCCCGGCCTCAGTCATGTCACGGTGGAAGTGGCGGTCTGCGCCGACTGCGCCTAACAAAAAAGCCGCCTCAAAAGGCGGCTTCTTCGAAATTCCGTGTTCCCAACTGGCCTAGCGCGGGATGAGCCCTTCGCGCTGCATGCGCTTGCGCTGCAGCTTGCGGTAGCGGCGCACCGCCTCGGCCCGCTCGCGGGCGCGCTTCTCGGAGGGCTTCTCGTAGGCGCCGCGCAGCTTCATCTCCCGGAAAATGCCTTCGCGCTGCATCTTCTTTTTCAGCGCCTTGAGGGCTTGGTCGATATTGTTGTCGCGGACGATGATCTGCAAAGAAAGGCTCCGTTTGGGAAGGCGCGGTTGATATCAGAAGGCTTTTGGCCTGTCTACCTGCGGAAATTAACGTTTTCGGGCTTTGACCGGCTCCATCCCGCCCCCCATATTCCCGGCCATGATCCTGAAAATTGCCCGCATGGGCCATCCTGTCCTGGCACAATTGGCGGCCCCTGTCGCCGACCCCCGGAACCCCGAAATAGGGCGTCTGGTCAATGACATGATCGAGACCATGATGGACGCCAACGGCGCCGGCCTGGCCGCACCCCAGGTCCATGTGCCGCTTCGGATCGTGGTGTTCCAGGCACCCGGCGAGCGCAGCGATCCCGGCCTGTCCGAGGACGAACGGTTCGACCACACCGCGCCTTTGACCGTCCTGATCAATCCCGAAGTCACGATTCTGTCCGGAGAGACGGAAGGCGGCTGGGAAGGCTGCCTGTCGGTCCCCGGGCTGCGCGGCTGGGTCGAACGCCCCCTCCATATCCGCTACCGCGGCTTCACTCCTGATGGCCATGAGATCGCGCGGGAAGCGCGCGGCTTTCACGCCCGGGTGGTGCAGCATGAGGTGGACCATCTTGACGGGCGGCTTTACCCCAGCCGGATGGATGACCTTTCCAAGCTGATTTTCGAATCGGAAATCCGGCATTTCGCCTCTGCGGAGTAAGGCCATGACCGAAGCACCGCCCAAGGAAGAAGCCTCACTCGGGGAAAAGAACCAGACGGGGGACGCGGACGACGCGCTCAAGGAGCACGTGTTGAAAGCGGCGCTCAAGGACGCCGCCTTTGACGGCTTCAGCGAAAGCGTGCTGGCAAAGGCGGCCGCGGATTCGGGCGTGGACGCGGCGACACGGGCGCGGCTTTTTCCCGACGGGCCGCTGTCGTTGATCGAATATTTCTCGACCTCGATCGACGCGGCGATGGAGGAGAAACTTTCGACCACGGATTTGCGCGCGCGCAAGATCCGCGAGCGCATCAAGATCGCGATCATGACCCGACTTTGGCTGCTGGAGCCGCACAAGGAAGCCGCGCGCCGCGCTGCCGCCGCGCTCACGCTTCCCATGCATGCTGCCCTGGGCGCCAAATTGATGTATCGCACGGTGGATGCGATGTGGCGGGCGGCGGGCGACACCTCCACCGATTTCAATTTCTATACCAAACGCGCCATCCTGGCCGGGGTTTACGGCTCGGTCCTGATGCGCTGGTTCTCCGACACCAGCGAGGATGACAGCGCCACCGAGGCCTTCCTCGACGCCCGCATCGAGAATGTGATGCAGTTCGAGAAATTCAAGGCCAAGGCCAAAGAGACTCTTTCGTCTTTTCCGATTTTTGCCGCCTGGAAAAAACCCGAGGCGAACTAAAGCATCTCTGCGATCTGGACCGCGTTCAACGCCGCCCCTTTCAGCAACTGATCCGCCGCAACAAACATCGAAATGGATTTGCCCGAGGGATCGGACAGGTCCTTGCGGATGCGGCCGGCCAGCACATCGCCCTGCCCCGAGGCGTCGTTGGGCATGGGGAAATAATTATTGGCCCAATCGTCCACCAGCTTCACGCCCGGCGCTCTCGCCAAAAACCCGCGCACCTCTTCCGGGGTGATGGGACGTTCGCACTCGAAGGTCATGGAAACGGAGTGGGCGCGCAGCACGGGGACGCGGATGCAGGTGGTGGAGACTTGGATGGCGTCATCCTCGAAAATCTTCCTGGTTTCGCGGATCACCTTGGTCTCTTCGTCATTGTAGCCCGTCGCCATGTCGATGGCGGTGTTGTGGCTGAAGAGATTGAAAGCGTAAGGATATTTCACCACTTTGGGTGCGTAATCCTCGCCCGCCAGATAAGCGCGGGTGGATTGCTCAAGCTCTTCCATCAAGGCCGCGCCGCCGCCGGACGCCGCCTGATAGGTGGAAACGATCAGCCGCCGCACGGGATTGACTAGATGCACCGGCCAGAGCGGCACCAGCGTGGTGATGGCGGCACAATTGGGATTGGCGATGATGCCTTTGTGATCGGCAATCCGCCGCGCATTGATCTCGGGCACGACCAGCGGCACATCCGGGTCCATGCGGAAGGCGGAGCTATTGTCCACCACCACGGCTCCCGCCTTGACCGCCAATGGCGCAAAGCGCTTTGAGATGCCGCCTCCAGCGGAAAAAAGCGCGATATCGACACCTTCGAAGGAGTTTTCCTTCAACTCCTCGACCGTCAGGTTCTCGCCGCGAAAGGGATAGGTCTTCCCTGCCGAACGCGTGCTGGCCAGGAGCTTCAGGGATTTCACGCGGGTGCCGCTTTTTTCGATGCAGCCGATGAATTCACGGCCCACCGCGCCGGTGGCGCCCACAATCGCAACTGACTTGTTCTTCATTCCTTTTCCCTTTCGGCAACAAAAAAGCCCCGTTTGGAGCGGGGCCTGGCTTCAGCATCTTTCGCGAAATTTTCAGTCGCGCGCGCGTGCCCAGGCCGGAGCCGGCTTGGTCTTGGTCGTCGTCGAAGTTTTGCGCGTCGCCATGGGCCGGGAACCTATGGGGCGAAGTTCATTTCGTCAACGGCTTCAGTCGGGTGCTTTTCTAATGGCTACGCGGCTTGAGCCGCGTAACGTGACCCATCTTGCGGCCGGGCCGGGCCTCGCGCTTGCCATAGAGATGAAGCGCGCCCGTCCGCGCCAGGCTTTCCCAGGCATCGGCTTCGGCGCCGATGACATTCTCCATCACCGCATCGGCATGGCGGGTGGGATCGCCCAGCGGCCAGCCCGCCACGGCGCGGATATGCTGCTCGAACTGCGAACAGGCGCAGGCCTCGATGGTCCAATGGCCGGCTGTTGTGCACGCGGGGCGCGATCTCATTGACCGATCAGCGCGCCATCGTTGGCCACAAACAATTCGACCGCCAGCACACCGACATAATCCAGCGCCTCGGCGATCCGCGGGCGATCGCCTTGGCCTCGTCGCCCTGCGCCTTGCTCAGCCGCCCCGGCACGGTGGAGCGGCGCAGGATATGGTTCTCATGTTTATTCTCGGGCGGATCATAGGCGGCGAAAGCGCCGTCGGCGCCGCGCGCCGCGATCACCGAAGCTTCGAAGGCGAAATCCACAAAACCTTCCAGAATGGCGGGCGCGCCTTGAAGCCGTCGAAGGCGCCAGCCGCGTCATCGGCGCTGGTCACTTTGGCCTGGCCCTTGCCGTCATAGCCCAGGCGGCGGGTTTTCAGGATCGCCGGGGCCACCAATGCCGGCAAAGGCCAGTGCGCGCGTCATCCGCATTGGACGACACATGCGAGAAGGGCGCGGTGGCGAGACCCAGTGATTGGACGAAATTTTTTTCGATGAAGCGGTCCTGGGTCGTTTGCCGAGCGCGCTGCGGCCCGGGACGCAGCGGCTTCAGGCTGGCCAGATAGGCGATCGATGTCCGACGGGAATATTTTCGAATTCGAATGTGATGGCGTCGCAGATTTGGGCAAAGCCGGTGAGCATGTTGCGGTCTTCATAACGGGCCGCGATCTGCAGCGGCGTCACCTGGAAGGCGGGCGCGTGATTCTCGTCGTTATAGATCGCAGCTTTCAATCCCAGCCGCGCCGCCGCCAGAGCCAGCATGCGGCCCAACTGACCGCCGCCGATAATGCCGATGACGCCGCCGGGAGGGACGGGCTTGGCCAGGCGCTTGATCTCCTCATTTCGGCTTCTTGGCGACCGATTTTGTCTGCCGGGCGCGCCAGGCCTTGAGGCGCTTGTCCAAGCCCGCATCCGACAGCGCCAAGGATGGCGGCGGCATGCAGCGCGGCATTCTTGGCGCCCGCCTCGCCGATGGCAAAGGTCGCGACCGGCACGCCGCCCGGCATCTGGGCAATCGAGAGAAGCGAATCCAGCCCCTTCAAGGCGCGGCTTTCCACCGGCACGCCCAGCACCGGCAAGGTGGTCATGCTGGCCACCATGCCGGGCAGATGCGCCGCCCCGCCCGCGCCGGCGATGATGACCTTCAGACCCGCGCTGGCCGCGCTCTTGGCATAAGCGGCCATGCGGTCGGGGGTGCGATGGGCCGAAACGATCGCGGTTTCATGCGCCACGCCCAATTCGTCCAGCATCGTCGGCCGCGGCCTTGAGCGTCGCCCAGTCGGACTGGCTGCCCATGATGATGCCGACGCTGGCGACGCGATTGCTTCAATGATTTGCGGGGCATGCTTCGAATCGTCTTTCTGAGGCCGGTTCAGGAAGCGCGGCAGTATAGGCACCGCCAACCCCTATGGAAAGAGGCGTTTAACGCTTCGTTAACCATTTCTTGGCACTAGTAAACGGCAAGTTTAAGGCCGTATGCGCCATTTGGACGGGACTCGACAGGCAGAATGCCGGATGAAGATCGAACGCAGCAGCGCCTCACGGGCACCGCGACGCGGTGGGCGCCGCCGCCTATGCCCGCCGGGTCGAGGCCGCGGCCACGGTCGCGCCGGTGGACGGTCGCGCCCGCCATCGTGCTGGGCATTCCCGAAGCCGAATTCACCCCGCGGGTGCGCGACGCCATCATGGGGCTGATGAGCGAAGTGGACAGATCTGCGCCGCGAACTGACCCAGACCCGCGCCCGGCTGGACGAAGTGGAAAAGACCGCCGACCAGGACCAGTTGCTGCCGCTGCTCAACCGCCGCGCCTTTGTGCGCGAACTGACCCGCTATATCGCTTTCACCGGCCGCTACAACACGCCGGCCTCGCTGATCTATTTCGACCTCAACCATTTCAAGCAGATCAACGATACCCATGGCCATGCCGGCGGCGACGCCGCCCTGGAGCATTTCGCCGAGACCCTGCTCTCGCATGTCCGCGACAGCGATTGCGTCGGACGGCTGGGCGGCGACGAATTCGGCGTGCTGCTCACCCATGCCGACCAGGCCAGCCTTGAAGAAAGCCGATGTCCTGGCCCAGGCGCTGCGCGCCACGCCCACCCTGCTGGAACGGGCAGACCATCACCGTGAGCTTTTCCTATGGCGCGTTTGAGCTGAAGCCCGGCGACAATGCCGATCTGGCGATGGCCCGCGCCGATGAGGCGATGTATGCGCAGAAGCAGCGCGGCGTAGAGCGCGCGGAATAGCCGCGACTTAAGACGAAATTTCATTCGATAAAGATACAAAGGCCGGAGATTGGTCTCCGGCGCGAGGATTTTTGCTCTTGAGCAGGGTTGCCTAGCGCAGCATAGGCACGCGGGCAGTCCCGGCCGCTCGCCCAAGCTCGCGGCGTTCGTCGCTCGAATGGTCCATTGGACCATTGGTTCGCTGACGCGAACCGCTCTAGACCATCGCCTTCTGAAGATTCTCGTCGACCTTGTCGAGGAAGCCTTCGGTGGTCAGCCATTTCTGGTCGGGGCCGACCAGCAGCGCCAAATCCTTGGTCATGAAGCCGGCTTCCACCGTCTCGACGCAGACCTGTTCCAGCGTGTCGGCGAATTTCGCCGAGTTTGGCGTTGTCGTCCAGCTTGGCGCGATGGGCGAGGCCCCGGGTCCAGGCGAAGATCGAGGCGATGGAGTTGGTCGAGGTGGCTTTGCCCTTCTGATGCTCGCGGTAATGGCGGGTCACCGTGCCATGCGCGGCTTCGGCTTCCACGATCTTGCCGTCGGGCGTCATCAGCACGCGAGGTCATCAGGCCCAGCGAACCGAAGCCCTGCGCCACCGTGTCGGACTGCACGTCGCCGTCGTAATTCTTGCAGGCCCAGACATAGCCGCCGCTCCATTTGAGCGCGCTAGGCCACCATGTCGTCGATCAGGCGGTGTTCATAGGTGATGCCGGCGGCCTTGAACTTGGCCGCGAATTCCTTCTCGAACACTTCCTGGAACAGATCCTTGAAGCGGCCGTCATAGGCTTTGAGGATGGTGTTCTTGGTCGAGAGATAGACCGGATATTTGCGGTTTAGCCCGTAATTCATCGAGGCGCGGGCGAAATCGCGGATCGAGTCGTCCAGATTGTACATCGCCATCGCCACGCCCGAGCCCGGCGCCTTGAACACTTCGTGCTCGATCACCTTGCCGTCTTCGCCGACGAATTTGATGGTGAGGACGCCCTTGCCGGGGAAAGCGGAAATCGGTGGCGCGATACTGGTCGCCAAAGGCATGGCGGCCGATCACGATGGGCTGGGTCCAGCCCGGCACCAGGCGCGGCACATTCGAGCAGATGATGGGCTCGCGGAAGATCACCCCGCCCAGGATGTTGCGGATGGTGCCGTTGGGCGACTTCCACATCTTCTTGAGATGGAATTCCTCCACCCGCGCTTCGTCCGGGGTGATGGTGGCGCATTTGACGCCCACGCCGTATTTCTTGATCGCCTCGGCGCTGTCGATGGTGACCTGGTCGTCGGTCTTGTCGCGATATTCCACCGACAGGTCGTAATAATGCAGGTCCACGTCCAGATAAGGCAGGATCAGCTTTTTCTTGATGAGATCCCAGATGATGCGGGTCATCTCGTCGCCGTCGAGTTCGACAACCGGATTGGCGACCTTGATCTTGTCCATGACTTTTCCTCGAAAAATGGGGCGGGAGGGGCTATAGCTGGCCCCCAATAGCCCGCCCGGCCTCGGCCGTCAAAGGTGCGCATGTCTCAGCTCCCGCCGTCATCCTGTCCCAGCCCCAGATCGGGGAAAATATCGGCGCCGCCGCCCGGGCGATGAAGAATTTCGGCCTGTCGGACCTGCGGCTGGTCGCGCCCCAATGCCGCTGGCCCAATGACCGGGCCGCTGGCCCTGGCGTCGGGCGCCGGCGACATCCTGGCGGCGGCACAAGTCTATCCCGATCGGGCCGGGGCGCTGGCCGATATCCGGCTGGTGCTGGCCACCACCGCCCGGGACCGCGATGTGTTGCGGGAAATCCTTACCCCCGAAGCGGCGGCCTCGCGTTTGCGGGAGGCCGCGTCCAGGGGGTGGCTTCGGCGCCTGCTGTTCGGCGGCGAACGGGCCGGGCTGGACAATGACGAATTGTCGCTGGCCGACGCGGTGATCACCATTCCCACCGCCGAATTTTCCTCCCTCAATCTGGGCCAGGCGGTGCTGCTGCTGGGCTATGAATGGCTGAAATCCGCCGACGCCACGCCCGCCAGCCGCACCCGCAAGACCATCGCGGTGCCCGCCACCCGCCAGGAACTGGTGGACTTGTTCGACCATCTGGAGCGGGAACTGGATGCCGGCGGCTTTTTCTTTCCCGCCGCCAAAAAAGAAACCATGGCGCGCAACATACGGGCGATGATATTGCGCTCCCGTCTGAGCGACCAGCAGGCGCGCACCATTCGCGGCATGATCGTGGCGCTGGTGAAGAACAAATATCGCGGCCAGAAAAAGGAAGAATAAGTGATCGCCGTTCCTTTCATCGCTTTCGCCGTGATCGCGCTGGCCGCCATCGGCTTCGCCACCTTCACGCTGTGGCGGCGCAAGGTGAAAGGCGGCGGCGCTGCTGGCCGGGGCGATCGCGCTGTTCATGCTGGGGGTGGGCGGCGGCACCTATTGGATGGTGGGACGGCCCGGCGCTTGCCACCGCGCGCCGCCCAAGGCCTCGCCACCCATGATGTCGGTGGGCTTGTGCCTTACCTGATCATGCGGGTGCGCAAAGAGCCCGGCGACCTGCAGGCCTGGATTTTCCTGGCGCGCGCCTATGTGACCGAGAATGACCCGGGTGACGCCGCCAAGGCCTATGGCCGCGCCGTTACCGTGGCGCGGCTGGCGCACAAGGAAGATCCCAATCTGGATGCCGCTTATGGCGAAGCGCTGGTGGGCGCCGAAGGCCAGGTCAGCGATGAGGCGGTGGAGGCTTTCAACGCCGCCCTGAAGCTCGATCCGCAAGAATCCGCCGGCGCAATATTATCTCGGCCAGGCCAAGGCGGAACGCGGCGACAAGCCGGGCGCGCTGGCGCATGTGGCAAAATCTGATGGGCGAAGTGCCGGCCAATTCGCCGCTGCATCAGGCGCTGGTGGACCGCATCGCGCTGCTGACGGCGCAGAATGGCGGCGCGTGCGCCCGATCCCAAGGCGATGGTGGCGAGGCTGGCGGCGCGGCTGAAGGATAATCCCAATGACGCCGGCGGCTGGCAGCGCCTGATCCGCGCCTATACGGTGCTGGGCCAGCGCGCCGATGCGCTGGATGCCCTGGCCACGGCGCGCAAGACCTTCGCGGGCCGCCGCGAGGTGCTGGATGCGCTGAAAGGCGAAGCCAAGCAGCTGAAACTCGACTGAGCGGCGGAATTCCTGGTTCCCCGGCTGGACTGGAAAACCGGTCATTTTTCCCTATATTCAGGTCATGACCCTGGCTTCTTCCACCGAAATGTTCGAGGCCGCGCGCAAGGCCCATTTTGCCGTGACATTGCACAGGCCCGAGGATTTCGAGGGCATGCGCAAGGCCGGAAGGCTCGCCGCCGAAGTGCTGGACCTGATGGTCCCGTTGGTCAAACCCGGCGTCACCACCGAAGAGTTGGATAAAGTCGCCTATGACTATGTGATTGCCCATGGCGGAATCCCCGCTTGCCTGGGCTATCGCGGCTACCGCCACACGCTTTGCACCTCGATCAATCATGTCGTCTGCCACGGCATCCCTGACGACAAGCCGCTGCGTGACGGCGACATCGTGAATATCGACGTCACCGTGATCGTTGACGGCTGGCATGGCGACACCTGGCGCATGTATCCGGTGGGCGAGGTCAAGCTGAAATCCCAGCGCCTGATGGATATCACCTATGAATCGATGATGCGCGGGATCGCGGCGGTGAGGCCGGGCGCCACCACCGGCGATATCGGCCATGCCATCCGAAGCTATGCCGAAGGCGAGGATGGCTGCGCCGTGGTGCGGGATTTCTGCGGCCACGGGCTGGACCGCATCTTCCATGCGCTGGCCCAATGTCGGGCGGATTACGGCAACCGGCGCATGGCATGGCGCTGAGGCCCGGCATGTTCTTCACGATCGAGCCCATGATCAATCTGGGGCTTATGGGGTGAAAGTTATGGGCGCGGCTGGACGCGGTCACTCGCGTACCGTCGCTGTCGGCGCAGTTCCGAACATTGTGGGGGTGACGGAGAAGGCGTCGAGATCTTCACTCTCTCGCCAAAAGGCTGGGACAAACCACCCTATAGCTGACGGGCCGGACCTTTCCGACGGGGAGGCGCTTTTCCTCGCCCCCGGCATCGCGGCCCATCCCAATGCGGGTCATCGCGAAAGGTTGCGCGCGCGGTTCCTCAAGGGGGGCGCCGCGGCTCTGCCCGATTATGAACTGCTGGAACTCACCCTGTTTGCCGCCATTCCCCCGGAAAGACACCAAGCCCCTGGCCAAGCGTTTGCTGGCGCGGTTCGGGAGCTTTGCCGAAGTGATCGCCGCGCCCCCGCGAGCGCCTGATGGAGATAACGAAGGCGTGGGCGATGCGGCGGTCAATCAGCTCAAGATCGTGGAAGCCGCGGACCGCTCGCCTGGCGCAGGCCCAGGTGATCGGCCCGTCCTGCCTTGTCGTCCTGGTCGGCGTTGATCGATTACTGCATGGCGGCGATGGCACGCGCGGCGCAGGAGGAATTCCGCGTCCTCTCTCTTCGACCGCAAGAATGTGCTGATCGCCGATGAAGTGCAGGCCAAGAGGCACCGTCGTCACGCGCCCGCTCTATCCGCGCGATCGTCAAGCGCGCCCTGGAGCATGGCGCCTCGGCCCCTGATCCTGGTGCACAATCATCCCAGCGGCGACCCCACGCCGTCCAAGGCGGACATCGCGATGACGCGCGAGATCGCGACCGCCGCCAGGGCCCTAGAAGATCGCCATCCATGACCATCTGGTGATCGGCCGCGCGGGCCACGCCAGTTTCAAATCACTGGGGCTGCTCTGAGGCGAACCGCGTCTCTTGAGTTTCGCCAAGGCCGTGGGAAAGCGGCGCGACAGCGGGACAGATTGTTTCCCCAGCTCCACCGTGTAGTCGCCGGAACCTTCGGGCTTCAGTGTGGTCACTTTCCTGGCATTCACCAGCCAAGACCGATGCGTGCGCACAAATCCGCGCGACGTTAATTCATTCTCCACGGCCTGGAGAGACGAGCGCATCAAGTGGCGTTGACCGTCCTGCAACAGGAATTCCACATAATTGCCGGCGGACATGACAGCCAGAATCTCCGCCAGCCGCACCCGCGTAAGTTTGGCGCCATCTCGAATATCGAAGGTCGATGATTCGACCGGGATTTCGCCAGGCCGCCGCAACAAATGGTCGATCAGCGAAAAAAGCCCAATAAACACAAGGTAGCCGAGTACGTCCTTGCGCGCTTCATAGAGCAACTGCGGCAGGAAGGCGCCGGGCTCGTACCGCGCGCCTATCAGCGGATAAGTCAAAACTCGCAGGACGTCGAAAACCGCAACATGCGCCAGTGCAAAAGCTGCCGCTGCCGGGATGTGGAGGAACAATTTCCAGCGGGGGCGGACCGCCGGTGGCGCCACGCGCCAGGCAATCCAGGGAATCCAAAGAAAGAGAAGCAATGACAGCCAGCTTGACCCTTCATCGATTGCGGGACCGATAAAACTGTGGCTGGGCTCGCCGTGCTGAAGAGTGATGACATTGATCGTGTTGATCACGCCCACTAGAGCGGCGATCGCGGCGAACGAGTAGAAGAATGTGAGCCGGTCGCGCCCGCCGGTCCCAAAAATCGCGCCGCTCGTCCCAAATCCTTGCCGCATAAAACCTTTCATGGCCGTCCGGTCCCATTGCGCTTTTCGTCGGACATAGGATTGAGAAAATAGAGCAAGAGAATCTCGGAAAGCGGGCGAATTCATTATAGGGCGCGCCCCGGCGACGGAGAAGCAAGTGATGCAAAGACGACATGTCCTCCAGGGATTGGCCGCCGTCGCGGCACTTCCGCTCATCGGATTCGCGGCTGCTGCGCCGCTGGCCCGGCGGGTGCGGCCGGGCGATCCCGGTTGGCCCACCAAAGAAAAATGGGAAAGCCTTCGTGTGCAAGTGGGCGGCAGCCTGATCGCGGTGGAACCGCTGTTTGGCACGTGCGGAACCGATCCGCACGGGGCGACCTGCCGTGGCACCGTGGGCAATATCGGTAATCCCTTCTTCATCGGCGACCAGGCGGCGGGCACCCAGACTTCGGGCTGGCTCGATGCCTGGATCTCGGCCCCCAGCGTCTATGCCGTGAAAGCCCGCCACCCCGCCGATGTCGCCGCCGCGGTGAATTTCGCCCGCACCCATAATCTCAGGCTTGCGGTCAAGGGCGGCGGCCACAGCTATCAGGGAACCTCCAATGCCGCAGACTCGCTTCTGATTTGGACGCGGGCGATGAATGACGTGTCGTTACACCAAGACTTTGTTGGCGCGGGGTGCGAGGGCAAAATGGCGCCTCAGCCGGCCGTCAGTGCGGGCGCCGGCGCCATGTGGATCGATCTTTATCATGCGGTGACGACCGAAGCCGGGCGTTATGTGCAAGGCGGCGGCTGCACCAGCGTGGGCGTGGCGGGGCTGGTGCAAAGCGGGGGCTTTGGCAGTTTTTCAAAAGGCTTCGGCACAGCCGCGTCGGGACTGCTGGAAGCCGAGATCGTCACCGCCGACGGAAACATCTTGATTGCCAACCCATGCCAGAATTCCGACCTGTTCTGGGCGCTCAAAGGCGGCGGCGGCGGCTCATGGGGCGTGGTGACCCGGCTGACCTTGCGCACCCATGACCTGCCGGACCATTTCGGCGCCGCCTGGGGCCGCATCAAGGCTCGGTCCGACGCCGCGTTTGTCAAACTGTTGGCGCGCTTTTTCAGCTTCTACGCCCGCACTCTTCTCAATCCCCATTGGGGCGAACAGGTCGCCATCACGCCAGATAACAGCTTGAAAATCTCGATGGTGTGTCAGGGATTGGACGAGGCGGATGTGCAATCGGCTTGGCGGCCATTTTTCGACTGGGTCGCCGCTTCCCCTGAGGATTTCGAGATCACCGATCCGCTCGGCGCTCGGGCCACCGGCGCGCGGCACTGGTGGGATGCCAAAGGAAACCCTTCCATCGTGGCGGACAGGCGCGAAGGAGCGCCTTCTTATCGCGGATGGTGGGACGGCGATGCCGAGCAGGTGGGCATTTATCTCCACGGCTATGATTCACTATGGCTGCCGGTATCCTTGCTGCGCGAACAGGAAGGCCGCACCCTGGTTCAGGCGCTCTTCTCCGGCAGCCGCTTCAAGACCATCGGCCTGCATTTCAACAAGGGTCTGGCGGGCGCACCGCCCGAAGCGATCGCGGCCGCGAAAGACACCGCAACCAATCCGGCCGTGACCGAAGCCTTTGCCCTGGCGATCATCGCCGATGGCGAAGCGCCCGCCTTTCCCGGCGAACCCCGCGCCCCGCTTGACCAGAACCGGGCACGTCAAGATGCCCGCGCCATCGCCAATGCCGCAGGCAGTTTGCGCAAAATCGTCGCGCAGCCTGGTTCCTATGTCTCGGAAAGCAACTATTTCAATCGCGATTGGCAAGGCGAATATTGGGGGAGAAATCATCCCCGGCTGGCCGCGATCAAGGCCAAATACGATCCCGATGGCCTATTCATTGTGCATCATGGCGCGGGCAGCGAGGCTTGGAGCAATGACGGCTTCACGCGGCGGTCATGACGGTCTAAAAGCGCCCCGCAACCGACGGACGCGCCATTATTTATTTATGGCCTACCGCTACGCTACTTGAGGCCGTGCATGATCCCCCGCTATGCCCGCGAACAGATGGTGTCGATCTGGTCGCCCGAGACCAAATTCCGCATCTGGTTCGAGATCGAGGCTTACGCCACGGACGCGCTGGCCGAGCTGGGCGTGGTGCCCAAGGAAGCCGCCGCCAAAGTCTGGGCGAAAGGCAAAGATGCCAAATTCGACGTGGCCCGGATCGACGAGATCGAGCGCGAGGTCAAGCATGACGTGATCGCGTTCCTCACCCATCTGTCCGAGATCGTGGGTCCCGAAGCGCGCTTCGTGCATCAGGGCATGACCAGTTCCGATGTGCTGGACACCTGCCTGAATGTGCAGCTGATGCGCGCCGCCGATATTCTGATCGCCGACACCGACGCGCTCCTGGCCGCGCTCAAGAAGCGCGCCTTCGAATACAAGATGACGCCCACCATCGGCCGCAGCCACGGCATCCATGCCGAGCCCACCACCTTTGGGCTCAAGCTGGCCGGCTTCTATGCCGAATTCGCCCGCGCGCGGAAGCGGCTCGAAACCGCCCGCGCGGAGATCGCCACCTGCGCCATTTCCGGCGCGGTCGGCACCTTCGCCAATATCGATCCCAAAGTGGAAGAATATGTGGCGAAGAAGATGGGGCTCGCGGTCGAACCGGTCTCGAGCCAGGTGATCCCGCGCGACCGTCATGCCGCCTATTTCGCGGCGCTGGGCGTGGTCGCCTCCTCGCTGGAAAGACTGGCGGTGGAGATCCGCCATCTCCAGCGCACCGAGGTGCTGGAGGCCGAGGAATATTTCTCGCCGGGGCAAAAGGGCTCCTCCGCTATGCCCCACAAGAGAAACCCCGTCTTGAGCGAGAATGTCACCGGCCTCGCCCGCATGGTGCGCGCTTATGTGCTGCCGGCGATGGAAGACGTGGCGCTCTGGCATGAACGCGACATCTCGCACTCTTCGGTCGAGCGCTATATCGGCCCGGACGCCACCATCACGCTGGATTTCGCGCTTCACCGCATGACCGGGATCGTGGACAGGCTGGTGGTCTATCCCGCCCGCCTGCAGGAAAATCTCGACAAGACAAGGGGGCTGGTCCATAGCCAGCGGGTGATGCTGGCGCTCACCCAGGCCGGTCTTTCGCGCGAGGATGGCTACCGGCTGGTGCAGCGCAACGCCATGCGCGCCTGGAACGGAGAAGGCAATCTCCTCGATCTGCTCAAGGCCGACCCCGAAGTGGTCAAAGCCCTTCCCGCCGCCAAATTGGAGGCGATGTTCGATCTGGGCTATCATCTGAAAGAGGTCGACACGATCTTCGCCCGCGTCTTCGCCAAGTAAGATGTTGAAATGACTTGTGTTCTCACCGTCTTGTGGACGGGAACCGGTTATGCGCGGCGCGACCGGCGGGAATCATTGCCCGGAAGCCCCCGCATCCCTAAATTCCAGCCACGCCTGACTTTTGCGGGCGTGAGTTGATTGAGGCGCAGCTTCCGCGCGCCCGAAGGACATTCCCATGAAACGCCGCCGCGTGATCTATGAAGGCAAAGCCAAAATCCTTTACGAAGGCACCGAACCGGGCACCGTCATCCAGTATTTCAAGGACGACACCACCGCGTTCGACGCCACCAAAAAGGCGGTGATCGAAGGCAAGGGCGTCCTCAACAACCGCATCAGCGAATATCTGATGACCCAGTTGGCCGGGATCGGCGTGCCCACCCATTTCGTGCGGCGCCTTAATATGCGCGAGCAGCTGATCAAGGAAGTCGAGATCATTCCCCTGGAAGTGGTGGTGCGGAATGTCGCCGCCGGCTCCATGTCCAAGCGGCTGGGGATCGAGGAAGGCACCGCGCTCCCCCGCTCCATCATCGAATATTATTACAAGAATGACGGGCTGCATGACCCCTGGGTGAGCGAAGAGCACATCACCGCGTTCGGCTGGGCCAGCCCGCAGGATCTGGACGACATCGTCAATCTCACCATCCGGATCAATGATTTTCTCTCCGGCCTGTTTTTGGGCGCGGGCATCAAGCTGGTGGATTTCAAGCTGGAATTCGGCCGGCTGTGGGAAAACGACTTCATGCGCATCGTCCTGGCCGATGAGATCAGCCCGGATTCCTGCCGCCTCTGGGATCTGCAGACCAACGAAAAGCTGGACAAGGACCGTTTCCGCCGCGATCTGGGCGGCGTGGTCGAAGCCTATAGCGAAGTGGCGCGGCGGTTGGGAATCATGCCTGAATCCATGCAAGGCGAAAACAAGGGGCCTGTCTTAGTCAAATGAAAGCGCGCGTTTTTGTGACCTTGAAGAATGGCGTGCTCGATCCTCAAGGCAAGGCCATCGGCCATGCCCTGAACGGGTTGGGCTTTGGCGCTGTGGGCGACGTGCGCCAGGGCAAGGTGATCGACCTGGAATTGCGCGAGAACGACGCGGCCAAGGCCAAAGCCTCGCTCAAGGAGATGTGCGAAAAGCTTCTGGCCAACACCGTGATCGAGAAATACGAGATCGAGATCAGATGAAAAAGCTGGCCGCTGCCATCCTGGTGGTCGCGTTCTCAGTCACGGTCGCCTTGGCCCAGGACGCGGCGCCTCCGATGCCGGCCATGCCGCAGCTGCCGAATGTCGATCCGGACCGGCTGGCTCTGGCGCAGAAAATCCTGGAAGAGACCCATACCCAGGACAATATGTCAGCTGCGCTGGACGCGATGATGCCGGCGATGTTGGGCGCCTTCAGAAGGCAATCGCCCAACTTGCCAGACGAAACCTACAAGCTGGTCGAACAGATGCTTTCCGACGAGATGCGCAAGCAACTGCCCCAATTGACCACCATCAACGCACAAACATACGCCAATCATTTCACGCTGGACGAACTCAAGGCGATCGACGCCTTCTATCAAACTCCAGCCGGGCAAAAGATCGTGAGCGAGACACCCAAGATCATCCGCGAGACCGCGCCGCTGGGCATGCTGTGGGGACGCCAGGCTGCACAGGCAGCCATGCAACGGGTGATGGAGCAGTTGCGCGCCAAGGGAGTGAAGACTTGAAGGCGTTGCGGCTTGCTTCCATTCCGATCCTGTTTCTGGCCGCGCTCCGTCCCTCTTTCGCCCAGACGACCGAGCAATTGCTGGCCCAACCGCCGGAAAAGCTTGCCGCGCTCAAGGACGATCCCCATATCGCCAAGGCAATGAAATTCCTCCAAGCCTCCGATTCCCTGGGCGCCGTGCTGCAAAAGGCCGATGCCCTGGTGGACAGGGTGGTGCTGGAGGAAACGCACAGCCATCCCGGCCAGACGGCGCTATTCTGGAACGGCTTCCGCGCCAATGTGCGCGCCCAGGTGCAGAGTGAAACCGATGATTTCGTGCTGATGTCGGCTGAGCTTTACGCCGCACATTTCACCGACGCCGAGCTTGACCAGCTGATCGCTTTTTATTCCAGCGGCGTCGGCGCCAAATATTTCCGCATACGGGAACAGCTCGACAATCAGGAATCGGAACTGGCCTCGGCCTGGAGCAACCAGCTCGCTCCCAAGGTCCTGGAAGAGGTGCATGCCAAGATGAGTGCCGGGAAAAGACCAACGCCATGAAATCCGCCGTCATCGTTTTTCCCGCCTCCAATTGCGACCGCGACGCCGCCACCGCGCTGAAAGACATGACCGGCAAGACGCCCGCCATGGTCTGGCACCGGGAAAGCACTCTGCCCGACGTGGATCTGGTGGTACTGCCGGGCGGCTTTGCCTATGGCGATTATCTGCGCTGCGGCGCCATGGCCGCCCAGTCCCAGGTGATGAAAGCGATCAAGGCCCATGCCGAAAAAGGCGGCGCGGTGCTGGGCATCTGCAACGGCTTTCAGGTGTTGACCGAGGCGGGCCTTCTGCCTGGCGCCTTGATGCGCAACGCGGGGCTGAAATTCGTCTGCAAGCCGGTGACGCTTTCGGTGGAGGAAACCCAGTCCGCCTTCACCCGCAAATACGAGAAAGGCCAAAACGTCACCTTTCCGGTGGCGCATGGCGAAGGCAATTATTACGCCGATGATGAAACCCTCGACCGGCTGGAAGGCGAAGGGCGGGTAATATTCCGCTATCAGGATAATCCCAACGGCTCGGCCCGCGACATCGCCGGCATCCTCAACCCCAAGCGCAATGTGCTGGGCCTGATGCCCCATCCCGAGCGCGTGGTGGATCCCATTACCGGCGGCAGCGACGGCCGCGCCCTGTTCCAAAGTTTGATCGAAGCCCTTTCATGACTCAAATAACGCCCGAACTGATCCGCGAGCATGGCCTCTCGGACGAAGAATATGGCCGCATCAAGACGCTGCTGGGCCGCGACGCCAATCTGGTCGAACTGGGTGTGTTCAGCGTGATGTGGAGCGAGCATTGCTCCTACAAATCCACCCGCGCGCATTTGAAAAAACTTCCCACCAAGGGGCCCCAGGTGATCCAGGGGCCCGGCGAGAATGCGGGCGTGATCGATATCGGGGACGGCGATGCCTGCATTTTCAAGATGGAAAGCCACAACCATCCCAGCTTCATCGAGCCCTACCAGGGCGCGGCCACCGGCGTAGGCGGCATCATGCGAGATGTCTTCACCATGGGCGCGCGCCCCATCGCCATGATGAACGCGCTGCGCTTTGGCGAGCCCGATCACCCCAAGACGCGGCATCTGGTGTCCGGCGTGATTTCGGGCATCGGCGGCTATGGCAATTGCATGGGCGTGCCCACGGTTGGCGGCGAAGTGAATTTCCACCGCTCCTACAACGGCAATATCCTGGTCAATGCCATGTGCGTGGGCCTGGCGAAGACGGACAAGATTTTCCTCTCCGCCGCCAAGGGCGCGGGAAATCCCGTGGTCTATGTCGGCTCCAAGACGGGACGCGACGGCATCCATGGCGCCACCATGGCGAGCGCGGAATTCAACGAGGACAGCGAAGAGAAGCGCCCCACCGTGCAAGTGGGCGATCCCTTCACCGAAAAGCTTTTGCTGGAAGCTTGCCTGGAATTGATGGCGACCGACGCCATTATCGCCATTCAGGACATGGGCGCGGCCGGCCTCACCTCATCGTCGGCGGAAATGGCCGACAAGGGCGGCAGCGGCATCGAGCTCGATCTCGACCAGGTGCCGCAACGCGAAGAGAACATGACGGCTTACGAGATGCTGCTGTCGGAAAGCCAGGAGCGCATGCTGGCGGTGCTGAAGCCCGGTCGCGAAGCCGAAGCGGAGAAGATCTTCCGCAAATGGGAATTGGATTTCGCCGTAATCGGCAAGACCACCGACACGCATCGCTTCATCGCCAGGCACAAGGGCCAGATCGTGGCCGATATTCCGGTGACAGCGCTGTCCAATGAAGCGCCGGTCTATGAGCGCCCCTTTGTCAAGCGCGCGCCGGTCGTGAGCGAACCCGCCTACGACAAGAAACGGCCGGTCGCCCAATCTCTCGCCAAACTGTTGGCCACGCCCGACATGGCATCGCGCCGCTGGGTCTGGGAGCAATATGACCACAGTGTGATGAACGACACCGTCGAACCGCCCGGCAGTGACGCCGCCGTGGTGCGCGTGCATGGCACCAAAAAGGCGCTGGCCATCACCACCGATGTGACGCCGCGCTATTGCCAGGCCGATCCGTTCGAGGGCGGCAAGCAGGCAGTGGCGGAAGCCTGGCGCAATCTGACAGCGTCGGGCGCCACGCCGCTGGCCGTCACCGACAATCTGAATTATGGCAATCCGCAAAAGCCCGAGATCATGTGGCAAATCGTGGCCGGCATCGAAGGCATCGGCGAAGCCTGCCGCGCACTCAACTTTCCGGTGATCGGCGGCAATTGTTCGCTCTATAACGAGACCAACGGCGAAGGCATCCTGCCCACGCCAGCGATCGGCGGGCTGGGCCTGATCAAGAATGTGGAGCGGCGCGCCACTATGGGCTTCAAGCGCGAAGGCGATGTGATCATCCTGATCGGCGAGACGCGTGGCCATCTCGGCCAATCCATCTATCTGCGCGAGATCGAAGGCAAGGAAGAAGGCGGGGCGCCGCCGGTGGATCTGGCGGCCGAACGCAAGCACGGCGATTTCGTGCGCGGCCTGATCGAAAAGGGTCGCATCGACACGGTGCATGACGTGTCGGACGGCGGCTTGCTGGTGGCGATTGCGGAAATGGCGATGAAAGACGGGGTCGGCGCCAGCATCGGCCAGGCGTCGCTGGCGGACGCGATTGCCTTCTTCTTCGGCGAGGACCAGGCTCGTTACCTGATCGCCGCACCATTCGCCGAAGCGGAAAAGATCGTGGCCGAGGCGCGCGCCGCTTATATTCCGGTGGCGGAACTGGGCAAGACCGGCGGTGACGCTATCGTCATCAATGACAAGGAACGCGTGAGCCTAAAGCAATTGCGCGACGGCTATGAAGGCTGGTTTCCCCGCTTCATGGCGCAGGAAGAAATCCCGCTTTCAAATTAGGACTCAAACTCATGGCCATGAAAGCCAGCGAAATCGAAGCCTATATAAAAGAGGCGTTTCCCGACGCAGACGTGGAGATTCGCGACCTGGCCGGTGACGACAATCACTTCGCCGCCATCATCGCCTCGGCCGCTTTCAAGGGCAAAAGCCGGGTGGCGCAGCATCAGATGGTCTATGCCGCACTCAAGGGCCATATGGGCGGCACGCTGCATGCGCTGCAGCTCACCACCAGCGCCAAAGACTAGAAGAGATCGCCCCAGTTTTTTTTGCGGGCGATGCGAAATTGCTCCTTGTCGCGCCGCGCCACCGTCTTGATGTGAAGCCCCGTACTGTCGCAAACCGGCAATGAGATGGCGGGCTTCTGCTCGATCGGGGGTTTGACGATGCGGGCCCGGCCGTCGTGGGCGACCGGCGCGCGCGAAGCCGCGAGATAGGCATAACGCTCATCCTCGAACGGCACTTTCGCCGCCTTGACGATCAGATGATCGCGCGTCCGCGCCAGGCGCTGGGAGAAATGACACCAATCGCTGCCCCCTATGGGACATGCATTGTCATGGGTGCAGGGTGCCGCGACATGCGCACCGTCGGCGATCAACGCCTGCCGCGCGGCGCGGATGCGGGAAAATCCATCGGGCGTGCCCGGCTCGATCAGCACCAGCATGTCTCGCGCGGCTTTCCACAGGCCACGTGCCGCCTGTGGAATTTGGCCGAGCGGAAATTCGGCAAGCACATACCCCGCCGTCACCAGATCGGCGGAAGGAAGCGGTTGCTCCAATCCCCCTTGGATGATCCGCACTCCGGGCGACAATTCCTCGGCCAGCGCGCGGAAGGTCGCATTGGGTTCGACCAACGTCGTCTCACCGATGGATGGCCAGATCTCCCGGGCGGCCAAAGCCACTGTGCCGGGGCCGGCCCCCGCATCCAGCAGACTGATGGGAGAAAACTTCGGCGCCGCTTCCGCCGTTCTCCGCAGGGCTGCCTGCGCCGCGGCGTAGGTTGCCGGCATCCTGGCCACCAGATAGGCCAAGCCGTCCAGCCGCCCGGCAATCACTGCCGAGGTTCCTCCCGCCCGGTAAGCGGCCGATATGGTTTCCGCGCGCTTTTCCAAGTCTTTGCGCGAAACCTTGTCCAAGAGTGCGCCAAGCGCCGCATTCAGCGCGGGGGTCATGCCCCGTCCTTGACCTTGTGCAAGGCGGTGCTTAGATCAGGCTTGCTTTTCAAAGGGTCCGCCCCATGTCCGATGTCCAGGCGCGCATTGCCGAAGATGTGAAGAACAATGACGTGCTGCTCTACATGAAGGGCAGCCCGGTCTTCCCGCAATGCGGCTTTTCCTCCATGGCGGTGCAGATTCTTTCCCAGTTGGGCGTGAAATTCAAAGCCGTGGACGTGCTGGCCGATCCCGATGTGCGCCAGGGGATCAAGGAATTCTCCAACTGGCCCACCATTCCCCAACTCTATGTGAAGGGCGAATTCGTGGGCGGCGCCGACATCCTGCGCGAAATGTACGAAGCCGACGAGCTTCGCACCTATTTGGCCGAGCGCGGCGTCGCGTTGGAGCCCGCCGCCTAACTTCTCTCGAAATGCCGCTTCCACACCGGTGCGATCGCCGGGCGCTGCGACACCAGCTTCGCCAGCTTGGTGAGTTGCGGCAGATTGAGCTCGCGCCATTCCGCGCCGATGCTCCAGCGCGAGAACATGGCGGCATAGATATCCAACAGCGAAAAGCCGCCCGGCAGCAGGAACGGCCCCGCCAGCACCCGCTCGATCAATAGCAACCGCTCGCGGATGCGGGCGACCGCCACGTCTTTCAGCGCGGCCGCCGCGGTGCCCTCCGGCACGAAACGCGCGGGATAATCGGCGATCTCGACAAAGGGATAGATTTCGCTCGCCATGAAGGCCAGCCAGCGGTAGGCGGTGGCGCGGGCGGGCGCGGCCTGGGGCGGCAGCAAACCACTCTGCGGAAAATGATCGGCCAGGGTAAGCAGGATCGCCGCCGATTCCGTGACGATCACGCCTTCCGGCAAGCGCAATGCCGGGATTTTGCCGCTGGGGTTGAGGATAAGGAATCCTGGCGCTTTCTGTTCGCCCTTGTCGAGCGAGATCAGCTCGAATTCATAAGGCGCACCGGCTTCAGCCAGTGCGGCTTCGGCCGAAAAAGCGCCGGAGCCCAGATCGCCATAAAGCCGATACGTCATTTAATTCTCCCCATCTGTCTTCCTCGGGATAAACCCTCGGAAGCCATCTTCCCCTGCCAGCGGCTCTGCCGCACAGGGGAAGACAGCCTAGACCAAGACGCGTCGTCCGCGAGACTAACCGCGGCGGATAAAAGAAAAAGCCCGCAAGCAAGCTTGCGGGCTTTGCGTTTTCTTCAATCCACGCTCAGCGCGAGTAGAACTCGACAATGAGATGCGGATGCATCTGCACGGCGTAAGGCACGTCCGCCAGCTTGGGCACGCGCAGCAGCTTTGACGTCATCTTGCCGTGATCGACTTCGATATAGTCGGGCGTGTCGCGTTCGGCGCTCTTGGAGGCTTCCAACACCAGCGCCATCTCGCGCGCCTTGGGCGTAAGCTCCAGCACGTCGGTGGGCTTGAGCTGGCAGGACGCGATGGTCACGCGGCGGCCATTGACCTTGACATGGCCGTGGCTCACCAGCTGACGGGCGGCGAAGGGCGTGGGCACGAATTTCGAGCGATAGACCACGGTGTCCAGACGGCTCTCGAGCAGGCCGATCATGTTCTCGCCGGTGTCGCCGGGACGGCGCGAGGCGTCGGTGTAATATTTGCGGAATTGCCGCTCGGTGATGTTGCCGTAATAGCCCTTGAGCTTCTGCTTGGCCTGAAGCTGGGTGCCATAGTCGGAGAGCTTCTTGGCGCGGCGCTGGCCATGCTGGCCGGGACCGTAAGAGCGCTTGTTGACCGGGCTTTTCGGGCGAGCCCAGATATTCTCGCCCATGCGGCGGTCGATCTTGTATTTGGAGTTGCTGCGCTTGCTCATCGCGTCCTTGGCTTCCTTGGTTCTTGAAAGGCGGCGCACTATAGGCAGCGAGACCCCTAAGTCAAATGACCGCAATCATAAGTTGAGCGCCCTTCCTTGATATCAATAAAATCAAGTACTTATTCCAGCGAACATCGGTCCTTGGGCACTGGTGCAGTTTGCCCCAAGACCGGGATTGAGGGAATCCCCCGAGGGTCCTAGGGTGGGCGTCATGGGACTTATCGTCATACGGATTCTCGCACCGTTGGTCATGGCTTGGGTAACTATGGCGGCCATATTCCGGCGCGGTCGCAAACGCCGTGCTCGTAAAGGTCGCGATCCCCATGCCTAAAGCCCCGTCAGGCCCCAAGAAGCCAATCCCGCCTAAATCCACCAAGCTCCCCCGCAAGCTGCCTGACGATCCTATAGCACGCGGAAGTCGCCATTATGCGGGAGGCTACGGAAGGGAAGAGCAAGCCGAAAAAGACCCGCTAGAGGGCTGCGGTGAGATTGGCGACCTCGCGTTTGTAGCGGTCTACCGAGGGATTCACTTCGAGTCGCTGGCCTTCAACTATGTATTTCGTGCCGCTGTTGAGTTTTGCGAGAGGAATACGCTTGTGGCCGCTGATACGGCCGCTCGAATGAAAATCGTCCAAAAGATAGAAGCAACGGCTCACATCATCCTCTGAAAAGACTGATGCAAATTCCTGTGCAATGCCTAGCGCCTGTTCGACGAAGAACCGAGTGGAGCTATCCGGCGTGTTGGGTTTCTGCCGATTCCAACCGCAGTGAGTCATTACGACAGCGTGGACTTTTGGAGTGTGCTTAATGCCTGCCTGAGCGTTGAACTTTTGAAAGTCCATATTTGGGTCCGTAAGCATCTTTAGCGTTAGCCTCAGGGCCTCAATCGAATGTTGATCTACGCGAACCGGAATAATCAGGGCATCGGCCGCGACCCAGGCTAAATGCGTTGCACCACCAAAAAACGGGCTAGTATCGATCAGAACTTTCTCCGGTTTCGTTTCCTTGGCAGCGCGATCAATGATGCGCCGAAGCGAAGTCATCCTCTCCCGCGCGGCGGGGGGGGGAGGGAGGGGGGGGGGAGAGAGAAGTTTTGAAAGAGAGCGCGAACCTGCGAAGGCCAAGGCCGCGCGTCAGGCCGGTGATGTTTGGACCTGGACCGCCATTGATGCCGACTCCAAGCTGCTTGTGTCCTACCTGCTTGGTAATCGTGACGCGGAAGCCGCTCAGGATTTCATGTTTGACGTTGGGATCGCCTCGCGAACCGGGTGCAGCTAACCGCAGACGGACATGCCGCCTATTTGGAAGCCGTTGTTGGCGCGTTCGGGATTTATGTTGTTATGCCCAGCTATATTTCGGCCTGGGATGGGCTGGCCCGGAGGGAAATATAGCCGGTGTGTGCACGGCATCCGCAAGCGGTGTGTCCTAGGACAGCCTCATAAGGCGCTCGTTTCGACTAGCTATGTCGAGAAGCACAATCAAACGATGCGCCAGCACATGAAACGCTACGCACGGTTGACGGCGGCTCATTCCAAGAAGATTGAAAACCTTGTCCACTCAATGGCGCTGTACGCGACTTGGTACAATTTCGCCCGCACTAATCAGGCTGTTCGCATGTCGCCCGCGATGGCGGCGGGCCTCACTGATCGTCTTTGGGACATCAGCGATATCGTGAAACTGATTGAGGCCGAAGAAATGGCGGAGGTCGCGTGAAACACATAAAGGAAATTGCATACTGTGGATTGCTGGTTCCGCGCGTTGACGGTGCGTTAAAATCGAAAGCAACTCAGCCCTGAGCGTCAAAAAAGAAGCCGATGGCTGCAACCCCATCGGCTCTCATTTTGGCGTTTCCGCACCTAACACGGGAGCCGGGCGGCGGAAACAAAGTGATTTGTTGGTAGGCGTATTAACGCTG
>CAVXUV010000032.1:0-39046 GCA_963765095.1 uncultured Alphaproteobacteria bacterium | reverse complement strand
ATGCCTTGCTTGGTTCGGTTTGCATTGCTGTTCCCGACAGCGGCATTCATCCCCGCGCGGCACGCTCCGCGATCTCGATCTTTCCGGCCCGGCGTGGCTCACGGGCGGCGTCACCGAACCAGAAGCGAGGCTGGGTGCATTTTTCCGGTGCTATGCGGCATCGCCCTGGTGGTCCGCTTCGCCCTGCCCCGCGCTGGCTGGTCGAGCACATCCGTGAACGCGATTTCACCGGTTCCCGACGCGCACAAACGACAATTGCAACAAGACTTCGCGCCGGCCCAGGCGTTAAAATCCCGCGTCGTACACGGATATCCCCTTGAGCAGCTTTCTGGATGCCCGGGTCCTTCCCAAGGCACCGTCCTCACCCCCGACCTCGCCATCCTCATCGGCGGCGGACCGGCCGGCATTGAGCCTGGCGCTGGCGCTGGCCGACAGCGGACAGAGCATCCTGCTGCTGAAATCGGCGGGATGAAATGCGAAGCGCCCACCCAGACCCTCTATCAAGGCAGCGAGACCGGCGTCTCGTACGTCCCGCTGGAGAACGGGCGGCTGCGCTATCTTGGGCGGCAGCACCAATCATTGGGGTGGCTGATGCATACCTCTGGATGAAATCGATTTTGAAAAGCCACGAGATTGGGGTCACGCCATTCCGGCTGGCCTTTTACGCGCAAGAGAGATCGAGCCCTGCTACGCCCAGGCCCAGGCGCTGGTAGAGGCCGGGCCCTGGGTCTATGACGCCGCCGACCTTGCGGTGATCCGACAGCGGTCCGGTGATCGCGCTGGGTGAAGGCGGGCCTCTATTACAGCTGGTTCCAATCTCTCCAAGACCAGGGACGGAGATTCTCTCCCACCCATTTCGGCGAGCGTTATCAGAACGACCTCAGAGCGCGCCGCACATATCACGCCGCTGCTCAACGCCAATGTGACCGCCATCCAGCTTTCGCCCGATGCAGGGACGCGTCGATCCCCCTGGACGTAAGCCACCTTGTCGAGGCAACCGCCTCACCGTGAAGCAGGGCTCAGTGGTGCTGGCGGCGGGCGCGATCGAATGCGCGCGCCTGTTGCTGGCATCGAACGATGTGATGAAGACAGGCGTGGGCAATTGGCGACGGATCTGGTGGGGCGCTTCTTCGCCCGGCATTCCGTTCTCCGCGATGTCGCCACCCTGGTCCTGTTCGACGGCCGCTGCACCCATTTCTCTACCTCAACTTCCTCACCCTCCCCAACGGCGCGGTGATGCGCGCGGCCGCTAGTCGCCCCAAGGCGCGCCTTCCTTCAAGAAAAGCGGCGTGGTGGGGTCGCTCTCCACCATCGAGAACGAAGTGAAGCTCGATGCGCTGGCCACCGCCGCGGTCGAGACCACCGCCGAGGCGCTGGGCGTGGATGCGTCGCGCGCCAAAGCCTTCTCGCTGGGCTGCGGCATGGAGCTTTCGCCCGATCCCGAGCGGCGCCTCACCCTGGGCGACGGCCGCGACGCCCTGGGCATGCCGAAACTCAATCTCGCCATGACCATCGCGGACGAAGACTTTTATCCGCTTCCGCGCCCCCTCGCCGAGCTGGGCCGCCAATTGCTGGCGGCAAAAGCGGCATGCTGCGTCTCAGCTATTCCAGCCGCGCCGAATGGCTAAAGGCGATGGACTGGGGCAATCATCATATGGGCACCACCCGCATGCATGAGGATCCAAAAAAGGGCGTGGTGGATGCCGACGGCAAAGTGCACGGCGTGGGCAATCTCTATGTCGCGGGCAGTTCGGTTTTTCCCACCTATGGCTCGTCCAATCCCACCATGAATTTGGTGGCGCTCACGCTGAGGTTGGGCGATCGCCTGAAAAAGGTGATGGCATGAGGCGCCGTGGTGTCCTGGGCGGACTTCTGGGCGGCGTGGCGGCATGGCATTGGCGGCGGCGTGGCGCGGCGTGGAAATTCCATCTCTTCGGGCCGCATTACCCGCCCACGCCCTACGACGATCTCTTGAACCAGATCACCGATCACGCCCTGCCATCACCTTGGGCCGGGCCGCGCTCAAATCCATGCCCGGCGCGAATGCGGCGGCGCTGGCGCGGACATTGCGCAGCGGCCATGGCGATCTGGCAGAGCGCGCGCCGCGCGATTTAGCCGATCGCCGGGTTGCCGAGGTCGGTGGCTGGCTGGTGCCGCAAAGCGTGGCGGCCTACGCAGCGCTGGCGGCGTCGGTGTGAGTTAGCCTGCCCCCTCTGGCCTGCGCATCGCAAGCGCTGCTACGGCTGCAAGGCCAGTTGCCCGCCATGATCGCGCCATAATCGGCTCTTGAAAACAGAACAAACCGACACCATCTTTTCGTATGTATCAGGACGCTCTGTGGAGGTTCTGGACGCAATAGCCGCTCGAAGGAGGGCTTGGAGATGACGACCCGTACTGGCCTTTTCAACAGTCCTTTCTTCCTGGGCTTTGAGCCTTTGGAGCGGCTTTTGGAGCGTACTGCCAAAAGCACGGCGGATGGCTATCCGCCTTATAACATCGAAGAAACCGGCGATGGCGGCTTGGCCATCACCCTGGCCGTGGCCGGCTTTGCCAAGGACGACATCAGCATCACGGTCGAGGACCGCGAACTGGTGGTGAAGGGCCGCCAGAATGAGGCGGAAGGTAAAACGTTCCTTCACCGCGGCATCGCCGCCAGACAATTTTTGCGATCCTTCGTCCTGGCGGATGGCATCGAAGTGAACTCTGCCGCGTTGGAAAATGGATTGTTGAGAATCCTTTTGGCGCGTCCCGATGTCAAACCCAAGGTGCGGGTCGTAGAGATCAAGAGTGGAGGCGTAACATGAGTAATATGAGTGATATTTTCGAGAACGACGTTGGCGGCAACGGCAATGGCCGCATCGCCTACATCAAGCCCACGGGCAGCGAGGAAGCGCACCGGTTGGGCTTAATTCCGGCCAATGTGGATTTGCCGCATGGCATGAAGCTTTACGTCCTCCATGCCGAAGACGGCAGCGTACTGGGCTTTACCGACGCCTATGCCACGGCCTATGGCGCGGCGGTACAGAATGAATTGACGCCGGTCAGCGTGCACTGATCATCGTTTCAGCAGAGACGGCAAAAGCCGGGCGCGCAAGCGTCTGGCTTTTTTGTCGCTTGAAGGGTTAGCTTCGCGCAACGGGAGAGACATTATTGGCCGCTTCGCACCTTGAGGACCCTATGCACGCAACTGCTTTTGTTATTGGCCTGCTTCTGCTGACGACGCCCTCATTTGCGCAAAGCGAGCAGCCGGCGTCGCCACCACCCGCCGACAGCACCGTGCAAGCGCCTCCGCCTGGAGGGCAAACCACGCCCGATCAGGCGTCGTCAGATCAGGCAGCACCGGCGCCCGCTCCGGCAGCGGCGCCGTCCAACCCGCCCATGACCGGACCCAAGCTTTTGATCTCGACGTCGATGGGCGACATCACCCTGCAGCTCGATGCCGTGCGCGCGCCCAAGAGCGTGGCCAATGTGCTGCGCTATGTGCGGGAAAAACATTATGACGGCACGGCGATGTACCGTGTGGTGAAGGGCTTCGTGGACCAGATGGGAAGCTTCGACGCCAAGGGCCAGGGCCGGGGCATCGATCCTGGTGGGGTGAAGCTGGAGGCCGACAACGGCTTGAAAAATGTACGCGGCGCGGTGGCCTTGGCCCATGGCGACGATCCGAACAGCGCCAGCGCGGATTTCTTCATCGACGTGGCCGACCTTCCCTCCCTGGACAAAAGCGACACGTCGGTGGGCTATGCCGTGTTCGGCCAGGTCGCCGACGGCATGGATGTGGTGGACAAGATCAATCTGGTGCCAGTGGGCGACAATGGCCCGATGAAGGGTCAGGCGCCCGTGGATCCGATACTCATCAAAAAGGTGAGCATCATCGGCGAGCCGGGTACGGCACCGAAGGGCGCAGCAAAAAGGAAATAATCTCACTCCATGGCCGAGCTTGGCGCATCGTGGCAGCTTATGCGCGCCATCCAGAACTGGCCATCGAAAACTGAATGGGCGGCTCAAGGCCACCCATGGTGATGTAAGATGATGTGGAAGCTGCTTAAGCGGCTTGGATCGACGAGTTGCCGGTCTGGTCGATGAGGATCGCGTACAACGCCTCGGCGCTTTTGGCCGCGCGAAGCTTTTCGCAGGTCTGCTGATTGCGCAGCAGGCGCGACACCCGCGCCAGCGCCTTCAAATGATCGGCGCCGGCATTTTCCGGGGCGAGCAGCATGAACACCAGGTCCACTGGCTGTCCGTCCACCGCGTCATAAGCGATGGGGGTTTCCAGCCGGGCGAAGACGCCGGTGATGGTGGTGGCGCCCGCCATGCGGCCATGCGGAATGGCGATGCCCGAACCGACGCCCGTGGTTCCCAGGCGCTCGCGCTCCATCAAGGTCTCGAAAATCTGCTTTTCCGGCAGATGGGTGCGGGCATGCGCACGCGCCGCCAGTTCCTGCAGGAGCTGTTTCTTGTTCTGAGCTTTCAATGAAGCAAGCACCGCTTCGGGAGCGAGCAGGTCGGAGATATTCATCAAGCGTCCCATTGGGGATTGCGGGCTGCCTTCAAGGGGTTCCGCCCTGCCCCCCATTAAGCGGCGCGGTTCATAGGCCGGTGCTTTCGGAATGTCAAATGACACATAAGAGGCAGGGAAATATACGGATTTTCACGCGCCGGCCTTCATACGGCGGCGCTCCACCGAGGAGGGGATTCGCATCGCCTCGCGGTATTTGGCGACGGTGCGCCGCGCGATATTGACGCCGTCGGCGGTCAACAGCGAAACGATGCGGTCGTCGGACAGCACCTCGCGCGTCTCTTCCTTCTCGATCATTTCGCGGATGCGGTCGCGCACGGCTTCGGCCGAATGCGTTCCGCGCCGCTGATGGATGGATCGAGGCGGTGAAGAAATATTTGAGCTCGAACAGCCCGCGCGGCGTGGACACGTATTTGTTGGAGGTGACGCGGCTCACCGTGGATTCGTGCATCTGGATTGCCTCGGCCACGTCTTGAGATTGAGCGGGCTTCAGTGCCTGACGCCATAGGTGAGGAAACTGTCCTGCTGGCGCACGATTTCGCTCGCCACTTTCAGGATGGTGCGCGCCCGTTGGTCCAGGCTCTTGACCAGCCAGTTGGCGTTGTTGAGGCAGTCGGTGAGATAGGTCTTGGAATCCCTGTCGCGCGCGGTCTTGCTGACCTGGGTGTAATAGCGCGAATTGACCAGCAGCCGGGGCAGCGTGTCGGAATTGAGTTCGACCAGCCAGTCGCCGTCGGGGCCCACGCGCACGAACACGTCGGGGATCACCGGCGCCACCGGCTCGGCGCCGAAGGCCAGGCCCGGCTTGGGATTGAGCGCGCGGATCTCGGCGATCATGTCGGCCACGTCTTCGGCATCGACGCCGCAATGGGCGCACAACCCGGCAACGTCGCGCCGCGCCAGAAGCTCGAGCTTGGTGAGGAATTTTTCCATCGCCGGGTCGAGCCGGTCCTTGGCCTTCAATTGCAAAGAGAGACATTCCCCCAGGTCGCGCGCCGCCACGCCCACGGGATCGAAGCCCTGCACTACGCCCAGCACCGCCTCGACGTCCTCGACGTCGGTGCCCAGGCGCTCGGCGATGTCCTTGAGGTCCGCGCGCAGGTAGCCGGTCTCGTCGATGCTGTCGATCAAGGCCAGCGCGATCAGGCGGTCGTCCGGCAGCAGCGCCGCGATCGCCACTTGCGCCTCCAGATGATCTTTCAGCGTGCCGCCGGCCGAGAGCGTGGTCTCCAGCCCGTCCTCGTCGCCGTCAAAGGCGGGGCCGGATTTCACTTTGCTCCAGTCGCTGAGCTTGGGGCCGGGGTCCTGGGGCGTGGCTTGCTCGCCGGCGTCATAGATATTCTCGTGCGCGGAGGGATCGAGATCGCCCAGTTTGGAGAAATCTTCCTGTTTCAGGCTGTCGTCGGCGCGTTCCGAGGCGGTCGCCCGCTCTATAATCTCGCGCTCGGCCGAGGCGGTGGCTTCATCGCGTTCGAGCAGGGAATTCTTTTCCAGCTCGGCTTCGCAATATTCCGCCAGCTCGATGTTCGACAGCTGCAGCAGCTTGATCGCCTGCTGCAATTGCGGCGTCATCACCAGGGACTGGCCCTGCCTTATTTCAAGCCTTTGCCCCAGAGCCATGCCGCACCTACAGCGAGAACTTCTCGCCCAAATAGACGCGGCGGACATCGCGGTCGCCCACAATGTCTTCGGGTGTGCCCTCTTTCAGCACGCGGCCGTCATGCAGGATATAGGCGCGGTCGATGATCTCGAGCGCGTCGCGGACATTGTGGTCGGTGATCAGGACGCCGATGCCGCGGTCCTTCAAATGACGGACCAGGTCGCGGATTTCGCCCACCGCGATGGGATCGATGCCGGCCAGCGGTTCGTCCAGCAGGATGTAAGAGGGATGGGTCGCCAGCGCGCGGGCGATCTCGACCCGGCGGCGTTCGCCGCCCGACAGCGCGATCGCCGGGGTGTTGCGGATATGGGTGATGCCGAATTCGGCCAGCAATTCCTCGACCGCGGCTTCCAGGCGCGAAGGATCAGGCTCGATCAATTCGGCGGTGGCGCGAATATTCTGTTCGGCGGTGAGGCCGCGGAAGATCGAGGCTTCCTGGGGCAGATAGCCGATGCCCATGCGAGCGCGGCGATACATGGGAAGGCCGGTGAGGTCATGGCCGTCGACCTCGATCGAGCCGGTGTCGGTCGGGATCAAGCCTGAAATCATATAGAAACAGGTGGTCTTGCCGGCGCCATTGGGACCCAGCAGGCCCACAACTTCGCCGCGGCGGACCGACAGGCTCACCGAGCGGACCACGGGGCGCTTGTTGAAGCTCTTGCCGATGCGGGTGGCGACCAGGCCTTTGCCGCCCTCGATCACACGGGGCATGGCGGGGCCGCCCTCCGGGGCAGTTTCCTGGGATTTCTCTGGGATCTTCAAAGCTCATACAAAAATCATGCCTGTTTGTGCTTAATGAACCGCTAATTGGGCTTAACCGCCCCGTTCTGCTGTGTGTTGCCGGAAGGCGGCGGGGTGAAAATTCCCTGCACCCTGCCGCCAGGAGCACCACCCTCGGTGGCATTGGGCGAGCCCGGAACCTTGCCCGCGCCCAGCGTGGCCTTGCCGGTGTCGAGATTTACGGTCAGCATGGTGCCGCGCATCACGTTCTTCTGCTTGATCAGCACCACCTGTTTGCCGGTCATGGTCACGGTATGCGCCACCACATCATAGACGCCATTGTCGCCGGTGACAGTGCCGCTGTTGGGCGAATCCACCACCACATTGCCGGCGGCGAAAATCTTGTCGGGCTTGTTGTCGTTGCCGGTGACGTTGAGGCGCACCGAATTGGCCCGCAGACGCATGTCCGACTGAATCACCACCACATTGCCGGTCCAGGTGCCGGTCTTGGCGTTGGAATCGGCCATGAATTTGTCGGCGGAAATATTGATGGGGGCGTTGGAGTTGTGCTTGGACAGCAAAGGCGACGACAGCGGCGAGGTTGATGGCGCGGATGATGATGGGGGCGCACCCAGAGCGGGCACCGCCGTGAGAAGTAAAACAAAAAGCGCACGCGTCATGTCTTCTTTTTCCCGACCAGGGTCATGTGCACATTGCCGTTGAGGGTGAGCTGATGCATACCGCGGTCATAATGGAAGCGGTCGGCCTTGAGCGTCCCCATCGGCCCCTGCCCCGTCACCGTGTCATTGCCCCAGACAATTCCCTTCTTGAGATCGAGCCACGCCGCCTTGGTGTGGAAGCTGTAGCCGCTGTCGGAATAGACATCGATGCCGCCACCCAGCGTCATATTGCCCGCCAGCATGTCCACCACGCCGGACGCGGCATTGGTGTTGAGCCAGCCATTCTGGGGCAAGGTGAGATCGGCTTCGACCTTCTCGAGGCGCGCCCGCTTGGGATTCTTGATGTCCTGGATCGCGGTCTCGGCGGTGACGACAAAGGGATTGCCCTTGGCATCGGCGCCGGTCAGATGCGGCTTGATCATGGTGAGGTCGTTCTTGATCGCGTCCAGCCGCGCATAGGTCATGGACATCTTGGCGGGCTGGCGCGCCACAAAGAAGAAAGCCAGCACCGCGGCGATCACGGCGAAGGCGGCGGCGGGCAGCGCCCGCTTCATCACCCCCACGAACTGGGTGTAACGCAGCGCATCCATCGACGTCGTGCGCACGCGCGCGGTCCAGTCGCCACGCTCGTGTGTCTCGCCCGTGGGCATGCTCATCCCAGCCCCGCGCGCAGACAGTCGTGGATATGCAGAATGCCCGCCGGTTTCTTCGAACCCTTGGGCAGCACGAACAAGCGGGTGATCTTGCGCTCGTTCATGAAGGCCAGGGCCTCGGCGGCAAGTTGATCGGGCATCGCGATCTTGGGATTCTTGGTCATCACCTGACGGGCCGAACGGGCGAGAAAATTGTCGCCATCGATATGCCGCGACAGGTCGCCGTCGGTGATGATGCCGGTCAGCGCGCCCTCGTCATTGACGATGCCCACACAGCCGAAGCGTTTTTCCGCCATCACCAGCAGCACTTCGCGCATGCTGGCATCCTCGCGCGCGAGCGGCATTTCCTCGGCCCCGTGCATCAGGTCGGAGACCCGGATCAGGGCGCGGCCCAACGAGCCGCCGGGATGAAGGTCGCGATATTGATCGGCGTTGAAGCCCTTGCGCTCCATCAGCGCCACAGCCAGTGCGTCGCCCAGCCCCAGCATCATGGTGGTGGAGGTGGTGGGCGCGAGCCCCATCGGGCACGCCTCTTCCGCATGCGGCAGCGCGAGCTTCACATCGGCCGCCTGCATCAAGGTGGATTCCGAATTGCTGGCGATGCCGATGATGGGGATACCGAACCGTTTGGCGTAAGTGATGAGATCGGTCAATTCCGCCGTCTCGCCGCCCCATGACAGCATCAAGAGAACATCGTCGCGGGTGAGCGCGCCCAGATCGCCATGGCTGGCTTCGGCGGGATGGACGAAATAGGCGGGTGTACCGGTGGACGACAGCGTGGCGGCGATCTTGCGGGCAATATGGCCGGACTTGCCCATGCCGCTGACGATCACGCGCCCGGGCGCCGCCAGGATGGTGTCGAGGGCGCGGGTGAATTCGCCATTGAGCGCCTGGCCCAGATTGGTGAGCGCCTCGGCGGCGGAACGAAGCACGCGCTGGGCAGTGGCGAGGTCGGAGGCCCGGCTGGTCTCGACCGCCTGAAGCTTGGGTTTGGCCGGCGCCATGTAATCCTTTGATATATAATATCTATTTAGAGACCGGGCGCTTCGGGGTCCCCCTCCCCCACAAGCGACGCCCCGAATGCGAATTTCATGCCAGATTTTGACTTATTGATGAGCTGCCCGCAAGTTAATTGCGTTGCGTAATCCCGACGCGTCGTCGAGGGGACGGCAGGTGGCATACCCGCCGAACATGCCCCAGCGAAATTCGCATCCCGGAAAAAGCCGGTTGAAGCTCAAGGCCGCACTGAAAACCATCACGATCAGCGCAAAAGCCACCAGCGCCGCGGACTTAGGATAGTTATGAAAGCCCCAACCGAATGCCATCGAGCCGTACAAAACAGCCGCCATCATAGCGATCACGGCAACAGAGATAATTGCCAGCAGCAGAAGGAGTGCGGCCCATCCTTGGATCATCGCGATGCCGCCTAGTGCGCGAAAATGTCCACTTCTTCCCAGCCTGCCAAATCGAGTTCGGCGCGCGTAGGAAGAAAATCGAAGCACGCCTTCGCCAGCTGGGTGCGGCCTTCGCGCGCCAGCATCGCATCCAGCGCCGTCTTCAATTGATGGAGATAGGCCACGTCATTGGCGGCGTAGGCCAGCTGCTTCTCGCTCAATTCATCCGCGCCCCAGTCGGAGCTCTGTTGTTCTTTCGACAGATCGATGTTGAGAAGCTCGCGCACCAGATCCTTCAAGCCGTGGCGGTCGGTATAGGTGCGCACCAGTTTCGACGCGATCTTAGTGCAATAGACCGGCGCACAGACCTGGTCGAGATAGCGGCGGAACATGCCGATATCGAAACGGGCGAAGTGAAAAAGCTTGGTCACCGAGGGATCGCCCAACAGCCGCTTGAGGTTGGGCGCGGAATATTGGCCGGCCTTGAACTGCACCGCATGGCAAACCCCGTTGCCCGCCGACAATTGCGCCAGGCAGAGCCGGTCACGGAAGGGGTTGAGGCCCAGCGTCTCGGTGTCGATCGCCACCAGCTTCCCCAGGTCGAGACCATTGGGCAGATCGCCATGATGCAAATGAATTTTCATTAAGTCCTCAAGGTGCGAAGCGGTAGGACATCAAAAAAGGTCCCCATTTTGGGCGGAAGAATAAGCACCCCCTCTGACTAACGCCAGCGGGCGGCGATTCGCTATAGTAGCGCGATGGTCGAAAGGGTGCGCGCACTCTGGCAGGAAAACCGGACCGGCTTTGCCGGGTCCGTGCTGCTGCATCTATTGTTTCTTCTGATTGTGCTGTGGTGGGGCGTCTCCCATCCCGTGGTCCGCCAAGCGCCCTTGAAGCCCATGCTGGTGGACCTGGTGGCCCAGCCCACCGTGGTGCCCGGCCCGTCGGGCGGAACCCATGCGATCCTGCATGCCCCCGTGCCCGCCGCACCCAAGACCGAAGGGGTGAAACCCAAAGCCGTCACCCCGCCGCCGGACGAGATGGAAGCCCGCATCGCCCAGATGGCGCAATTGCGCGCGCCCGACACCGCGCTCCCCGCCGCCGACAATGGCGCGGGCCAAGGCGAAGGCAATGGCGGCGGCTATGCGTTGGCCGATTTCGTGAGGGCACAGATCCTGCGGCGCTGGTGGCCGCAACTGGACAGCGACGCCAAGCGCGGCACGCCGGTGGCGATCCGGCTGAAACTCTCGCGCAAGGGCGTGATCTCGGACGTCGAGATCGTGGACCAGGTGCGCTATGTCAACGACAAGCTGTTCCGCAACATGGCGATCTCGGCGCGCAATGCGGCGCTGCTGGCTTCGCCGATCTCGCTTCCGCCGGGACGCTATGATGCGGTGATGAACATCGCGATCACGCTCGATCCGCGCGCTGTTTTAAGATAACCCCCTCCGAGATGCGCAAAAATAAACCCCTCCGGCCGATTTATATTGAACCGATGAAAACTAAGCGCGCATCGGATGAAAAATCACTTACGAAATTCCCGTTCCGAATCGCATTTCTGCACTCTCGGGCACACCGGTCTATGGTAGTATATTGGTGAGATAGAGCGCTCGCGCCCATGCGCCGATCAGGGAGGTTTTCATGAACCGATCTGTTGTCCGCATTCCGGTTGTTTCGGTGACAATTGCGTTTGCGTTGTGTGCCGGCGGCAGCGCCTTGGCCGCCGACTGCGCGCCGCCCACGCTGGTGAACAGTTTGGCGATGGAAACGGCGCCCGGCGGCGACATCCCGACCGTCACGGCCACCATCCAGGGGCATCCCGAAAAACTGATGGTGGGCATTGCCGACGCCACCCAGCTCTGGAATGCGACGGCCAAGACGCTGGGCCTGCCCGTCTGGGAGGGGGCTCGCGTGATGGATGGCGGCGGCCGATTCTCCGAAGACGACTCCCGCGCCGAGAGCTTGACGCTGGGAAGCATGGAAACGGGTTACTTCCACACTTTTGTCACCGCCGATCCCGATTTCGGGACTTCGGGAACCGCCGGCATCCTCGGCACCGACATGATGATGCGTTTCGATATCGACCTGGATTTCGCGCATCATCGATTGAACTATTTCTCGCCCGAACAATGCGACGGTGCGGGGATCCGTTGGGCGCCAAGCAAAGTCACATCCGTCAAGATGGCGGCGTACGCCAACGTGGTTTTTGTGCCGGTGATATTGGACGGCAAGACCATCGTCGCGGCGCTGGACACGACCGCGGACCGGACATTCCTGAACCCCCAGATCGCGAAGAAGCTGTTCGGACTAACGCCGGATTTGCAGGAAACCGGGACCGTGAGGGACAGCGGCGCACTCCTCAAGGCCGGGCTGCATAGATTTTCCAGCCTGGCCTTTGGGGGCTTGAGCTTCAACGATCCGCAGATCGCCATTCCTTTCGACACGCTCTCCCAAAGCACCAGGGAATTTCATGCCAGCCGCATCATCGCCGACCGCTACCCCTTGTCACAATTCCTGCCCGACATGGTGATCGGCATGGACGTGCTGAAACAGACCCATTTGTATGTCTCGTTCCGGGATCAAAAGATTTATGTCTCGGCCGCCGGGGACGGTTCGGTCCTGAACGCCGCGCCGGTAAAGACCAGTTGGTTCAATCAATGGAGATTCGGCTACGACACCTATCTTTATCCGCTTCACCGCCCGTTCTTCGGACTTTGATCGGGCGCCCCAAATACGTGGTCCTTGACGTTTCGGTTCATCAATGGCGTGTCACGATCAACCCACTATCCGAATGAGGCCGTCGCCATGCGCAAAAACCTCGCGATCCTTGTCGCTATGCTCCTTCTGACTGCTCCCGCCCTTGCACTCGCGGCTCCCTCCGGCGGAGGAACCGGCGGCAGCGGAAGCAGTGGCGGCGGTGGGGGCGGCGGCGGTCATGGTGGCGGTGGCGGCGGCGGCGGTCATGGTGGCGGTGGTGGCGGTGGGCACAGCGGCGGCGGCGGGCACAGCGGCGGTGGAGGTGGCTATCACGGTGGAATGGCCAGTGCGGGCGGATGGCATGGCGGCGCCGGCGGTTCCCACGGCGCCTGGTCGCATGGCGCAGGACTCGGTGCGGGCGGCGCCGCGCATGCGGGCGGAGATCACGACCACCATTTCAGGCATTACGCCAATAACTTTGCAAACTATCAAAACTATCAAAACAACATCATCCCGCCGGATTTCGGGCTCTGCGATCCCAACCCCCAGGATAGCTGGCGGGATTTCGCCTGCGCACCGGCCGTGAAAGCGCATGTGAGGACGTCGTTGAGGTGATCGGCCGCCACACAAGCGGCCGCGCCCTTTACCGCCTGTTTTTTACCGCTGCGTTAGCGATGGCGATGGCGGCCTGCGTGCCAGAATCTCTGCCGGTTTCCGCATCTGCGCCGGCAAGGCCGGTCAAAGCATCGGATTTCGAGGCGGCGATCCTGCGTTTCCAGCAAGAGGACCCCCAGTCCCCGCAAATGCTCAATGCGCGGCTCGATTACGCGGATTTTCTGTCGGCCGCCGACGGAGCCGATTGCGCACAGAGGCTGGCGGCGGCGCAATCCCAGCTGGACATGGTGGCGGCGCGGCCAGGGACCGAGATCGTGTTGCCGCTGGCCCCCGCCCGCATCCCCGACAGCGAATACCGCATCCATCTGGCCCGCGCCACTTGCGGCAGCCAGACGCCGTCCGAACTTCAACAAGCACTCGAAGCGGCGCAACACGCCGTCGGTCTGTACCGCGATGCGCTGGATTATCAATCGGCGGCCATCATGCAGTTCGATGTCGCCGCCACCTATCAGCAACTGAACGACGCGGATCATGCGTTGGCGGCGCTGGAGGCAGCGGTCGCCATGGACCGGGAATACGGCTTCCGCAAGGATGCGGAGGACAACACCAGGCTGCTGCTGCAGTGGAAGGGCCAAAAGGCGGACGACAGCGATGTCGCCGCCGCGATGAAGGACTTTCCCGTCCGCACCGCGGATTTCAAACTTAATTGGCGTGATAGCGATGCCGATGTCGCCGTGAATGTGGACGAGACCAGCCTGATTGAAGGAAAGATCGTCCACAGCCATGGAGCAATCGCGTTGACACGCCATGTCCGCGCGGCAGGAAGCAACTGGGTGGTGTCCAACGAGCCTGGAACCCCCGATGTTGATCCGGGAGACTGGCCGGCCGATGCGAAAGTGTCGGAATGGTCCATGTTGTATTTCATCGCCACCGGCCTGTTGCAGAGCCCGGGCATCGAAATCACCAGAGAGGGGGATTTCAAGGACGTGCCGAATGCCCAGGACTTCGGGACAAATCTGGCGCGCCAGATTTTCACCCAGGTTTCCGCCCAAGTCGGCAAGACCGGCGACGCACCGCCGGAAAGCGCGATCAAACTCAATGTCAGCCCCGGTTTCTCGCCGGAGGGAGAGACGGTGGTGCGCAATTTAAGTCCTGCCCTGTCGGGCGGCTTCATCGAATCCAGGGCGGCGCAGGATTATGGGCTTCAAACCGCGACATGGATCGGCGCCAAGCTGGAGCAAGGCGTTTGGCACCAGATGCAGACGCCGTTGTTCCTGCCCGGCCTGGGATTGGGGCTTTACGTGGCCAAGCACGATATCAGCTTTGCTTTTACCCGCGAGCTACCCTGCACGGCGGATGCGCCCGATCATCTCTGCGCGGAAATCGTGGTGCATGCGCTGCCCGATCCGGACGACCTCAAGAGCGCGTTCGGTGATGCGGAAAGCGACCTCAAACTCTCGGACCGGCAATCCATACATTACTGGCCGCGAACGGATCTGCGCCTGGTAATCGATCCCGCCACACTGGTGCTCTACACCAGCGACATGCGGCAAAGCTGGTATGACAAGGTCGGCAAAAGCGAGCCGGTCATCGAGTCCATCAGAACCGTCATGACGCCGGTCTATCGCTGACGGCAAATGGGGCAGTTATTCCTTGCTGATCCAGGCGTAGAAGAGCCAGATGGCGAAGAGACCGAGAAAACCCGTGGTGAAATTGCCGGTCGGTCCGTTGAAGTAATAGATCCCCGCCTCGATGACACAGAAGCCCAGGATATAGGGGTACTTCTCGCGGACGAATGACACCGTGCTGTTCAACATGAAAATATCCCCCAGCGAGATTTTTCAACGCCCGGGCCGGTCACTCGGCCGGCACGGACGATAGGTTGTCCTTCTTCCTCTCGAACAGGCGTTCGATTGAAGGAAATGCCCGCGCCGCCAGCAATATCTTCAGATAATTGGGCTCATCCGGATAGCCACTGGGATGACCCAGGCGTGAGGGCGATACCACCTGCCCTTTCTCGTCCTTGGGCAAATAGAATGTGCCGAACAGGATATCCCAGAAACTGACGCCGACGCCGTAATTGCAGCCATAGCGGAACTTGGGGTCGTCGGGAAATTCGACCGCGTGATGCCAGCGATGCACTTCCGGCGTGTTGAAGACATAGTTCAACCAGCCTCCCTTCAAGTCGCCGCCGCAATGAGAAAAGTCACCATAGATGTTCAGGCCGCCGGCGATGACGATCGCGATGGGATTGAAGCCGACAATGCTGAGAATAAGGCCGCCCAGGACATTTCGGAGCGCCCACTCGAACGGGTTGGAAACCAGCACATTCGAGATCTGCAGGCTGGTCACGCTGTGATGGTAGCCGTGGAGTTTCCACATGAACTCGTTGGTGTGCTCGAAGCGATGCACCCAGTATGAAAAGAAACTGATGAGAAGAAGAACGGTCAAGACCTGCAGCCACAACGGGCCCAATTGATTGGAAAGCCCGAACAGAAACCGGCGGCCCAGGAATGCATTGGGAAAATAGTGCAGAACCGGCAGCACGACCGCCGCCATGATGGCGCCCGCGATGAAGGTCTCGACCGCGGTCGATATCAAGTCCCGCCAGATCATGTGTCGTTGGGAAACCGCGCTTCTGTAGCGGTAGACGCGCTCGAGCACGATCAGGACGAAATAGAGAAGAAATGTGTGATAGTAGGGAAAGGCGCGCTGAACGGCGGTGCCTCTCATCCCCAGCGAGATTGCCACAAGAACGATCAAAAGGACGGGCAGGATCGCGTAACGCGCAAACTCCGAAAATCTTTTGGCCAACATCTGCTCAAGCCCCCATTCGCCTGGCTGGTCCGTACGCCAAGTCTAAAGCCAGTCCGCGGCGCTTTAAACACCCAAGCCGCGCCGTATGTGTCATCGTGCAGTGCAGCATTCGGGAGAATCAGGGCGATCGTGTCGGGCGCAGGGCATCCGCGAAAACCGCCATGGGGCAGACCACAACGTGCCGCGCAGCTTATGGGACGTGGCTTTTGGTCTTGATTTGGATCAAACCTTCTTGAGCGGATTGGTCCTCATACTGAACAACCGGTGCGTGCGGTGCACATTCCGATGCGGGCCTATTGGCCGATAATATTTCAAGATTGGGTGCGTTGCGTTCCCGCCCTCGAGGCCGGCCGGCCTCTGCGATTGCAAGGAGGGCCTAATGAGCGACAGACAAAAAGTCTTTGTTGTCGACAGTGATCCCGAGATCCGGCAACGCCTGAAGGTGTTGCTGATGATGGCAAATCTCGATGTCCAGACCTTTGCTTCGGCGGCCGATTTTCTCGCCGATCACGGCCGAAAGGAAGGATGTCTGGTCATAGATGTCAAATCGGGGGTCAATTGGCTGGAGTTGCAGATGGAGCTGGCCAAGCGGGGACACGACCTGGTTGTCCTGGTCGTCAGCGAACATACCGACATCCCCATGGTGGTGGGCGCCATGAGCACATGCGCCGTCGATTTCATAGAAAAGCCCCTGGATGGCGAGCAGATCATCGCTTCGGTGCGTCGCGCGCTCGATATCCACGCCAAAACCCACGACCGGTTGGCGGAAGTGAACGACGCGAGAAGCCGCATCGCCGTCCTGACCCCGCGAGAGCGCAGCGTCGCCGAAAAGCTCGTCACCGGTAAGTCCAACAAGATCGTCGCGCACGAACTTGGCATTTCTCCCCGCACGGTCGAAGTTCATCGGGCCCGCATCATGGAGAAGCTGGAACTGTCAGGCCTCTCGGATTTGGTCCGCCTGATGCACGCGGTGGAGGCAGAGGCGTTTTATCACCGGGGGGACTGGCCGCGTTTGGCGAGACCGGGCTGAACGCGGCGGTAAAGCCAAGGTGGCTTAACTTGTCCGGCGCTCTTTAGTGCAGATTCCGCGTGATCGCTCCGATATCATCGCCGACCTCGGTGCCGGGCAACATGCGTTGCAGGATTTTGTCGCGCCGGATCAGGAAGTGATAAAACAGGGCGGCCGCGATATGGCCCAGCGCCAGGACGAACAGGCTGTAGGCCAGCCATTCATGCGTAGGCCCCACAATCCGGCGCGCCCAGTCTTTTGGCACCAGAATGGTGGCAAGGCCGAGCGCGGGCACCACGATCATCAATGCATAGAGCGCATAATGCGTGCCCTTGGCCGTCAGATGCTCGGCCCGCGAGACATCGGTGGGCAGCAGCGGCACGGGATTGCGCAGGCGCCACCACAGCCGGGCCAAGCTCAGCACCAGCACCGTGAGCCCGATGGCGACATGCATCAGGCCGAAGGTTTGGCGTGATGGATTTGCTTCGGTCAATTTCTCATTGAAATAATAGCCCAGGCCGACATTGCTGAGGATCAGCGCCGCAATCAGCCAGTGAAACGTCATGGCCACAGTGCCATAACGCAAATGTGTACTGCGGCGCATCATCGGGTCCTGGGCTGGGATTTCTCTCCCCCCTTAGCATTTGCGCTTGGAGCTGTCGATCAGGTTCCAAAATGGAATGCCCGCAGATGGAGATCAGGGCAAATCGCGCGCGACGCGGAATCCCGACAGGCTGGAATAATCATACTCGCCGCCATCGTCGGTCGCGCCGTTGCGCGAAGCCGAGCGGATGAAGATGGGTACATTGTTCCACGAGCCGCCGCGGATCACGCGCCGGGTGCAATCGCCGCCCTTTTCCCATGCGCTGCCGTCGCTGGGCGCGTCCACGTAACTGGGATGCCAGCAATCCGCCGTCCACTGCCAGGCGTTGCCCAGCATGCCGGTGAGCCCGAAGGGATTGGCGTTGAAGGCGGTGGCGGGCGCCAGCACGCTGTCGTCCCATTGGCTGCCGCAGCCATTGCAGTTGGCGTTGTTCTTGCCGATCTCATCGCCCCACCAGCGCGCGCTGTTGGTGCCTGCCCGCGCGGCATATTCCCACTCCGCCTCGCTGGGCAGGCGATAGGGTCCCGCGCGGTTCGCCAATGACGGATGCGCCTGTTTCGCCTGGGCATTGAGCCAGGCGATGTAAGCCAGCGCGTCCTTGTGATCGAGGCAGACCGCAGGCCAATCGGGCGGCTCGTTCTCCGACGGCGGGTAGGCCAGTCTTGGCCGCGTGGGCGCGATCTGCCACCCCAGGTTGAGGGTCTTGTTGCAGGGCTTGGGCTGGTACCCGGTGGCAGTGAGAAAGGCGAGGAACTGCTTGCTGGTGACGTCGTATTTGCCCAGCGCGAAGGCCTTCACATTCACCACATGCTGGGGGCCCTCGGAATCGAAGCGCCCGGGTTCGGCCTTCGGGCTGCCCATAAGGAATTTTCCCGCCGGGATCCCCACCATGGCCGGGCAATCGGGACATTCGGTGAATTCGTGACTGGTGGGCGCATTGGTTGCGGGCTCGTCGGCGGCGACGGCCGGCAGCGCCAGAAGCAACAGGAACAGCATCAATCCGGGCGCGCGCATGGGCGTTTTGCGTTGCATTGTCTTCCCTGCCCCCGGTCCCAGCATATAGTGGGCCGGACCGTCCCAAGCCAGCGCCCCGGAGATTACGTTGACGCAAGATCAAGATACGCGTTTGCCCGTCCTGGCCGAGCTGGAACGGAAGGTCCTGTGGCTGTCCAGCTGGATCGTCCACAACGCCAATCATTTGCGCGACAATGACGACGGGCTGAAAGTGGGCGGACATCAGGCCTCGTCCGCCTCGCTGGCCACTATCCTGACCGCGCTTTATTTCGCCGTGCTGAAGCCGGAAGACCGGGTCGCGGTCAAACCCCATGCCGGACCCGCCTTCCATGCCATCCAGTATCTGTTCGGCCGCCAGACGCGCGAGAAGCTGGCCAATTTCCGCGGCTACAAGGGCGCGCAATCCTATCCCTCGCGCACCAAGGACGGCGAGATGGTGGATTTCTCCACCGGCTCGGTGGGGCTGGGCGTGGCGGAGACGCTGTTCGCCAGCCTGGCGCAGGATTATGTGCGCGCCCATGGCTGGGACTGACGCGCGCACCCGGCCGCATGGTGGCCCTGATCGGCGATGCCGAGATGGACGAAGGCAATATCTATGAGGCGCTGCTGGAAGGCTGGAAACAGGGCGTCGAGAATCTGTGGTGGATCATCGATTACAACCGCCAGAGCCTGGACGCGATCGCCCGCGAAGGCCTGTTCTCGCGGCTGGAGGCGCTGTTCGAGGCCTTCGGCTGGAACGTGGTGGTGATGAAATATGGCGTGCTGCAACAGGCCGCCTTTGCCGAGCCGGGCGGCGAAAAGTTTGCGCGAATGGATCGATGGGTGTCCCAATTCGCTTTATTCCTCGCTTCTGTTTCAGGGCGGCGCGGCGTGGCGCAAACGCCTGACCGACGAACTGGGCGACCAGGGTCCGGTGAGCGCGCTGTTGGCCAAGCGTAGCGACGAGGATTTGTCGGCGCTGATGGCCAATCTCGGCGGCCACGACATGCCCAGCCTGCTTCAGGCGTTCGAGAGCCGTGAGAAGGACCCGCGGCCCACCGTGTTCATCGCCTATACGGTCAAGGGCTTCGGCCTGCCCCTCCAGGGCCACAAGGACAATCACGCCGGCCTGATGACCGAAGCGCAGATGACTACGTTCCGCGCCAGCAACCATGTGCGCGAAGGCCATGAATGGGACAGGTTCGAAGGCCTGACACTGCCTGCTGCGCGGATCAAAGATTTTTTGAAAAACGTACCCTTCGTCCAGCCAGGTGCGGCGCAAATTGAGTGCGCCGTCACTATCCACCCCCGACGACCCTGCCCGCCTAAAACGGAAGGCCTGATGGCCCCCGGCGAGGCTTCGGCCTGATCCTGGCCACGAGATCGGGCGAGAGCGACGCGGCCTTTGCCGACCGCATCGTTACCACCTCGCCCGATGTCACGGTCTCGACCAATCTGGGCGGCTGGGTGAACAATCGTAAATTGTTCGCCGCGAACATATGAAGGACATCTTCTTGAGAACCAGGAATTCCCCTCGACCTATTGTCTGGGACTTCGCGCCGAACGGACAGCATATCGAGCTGGGCATCGCCGAAATAAATCTGTTCCTGCTCTTGTCGGCGCTGGGCCTGTCGCACCCAATTGTTCGGCGAGCGGCTTTTGCCGGTGGGAACGCCCTATGATCCCTTCATCGCCCGCGGCCTCGATGCCCTCAATTATGCCTTTACCAGGATGCGCGTTTCATTCTGGTGGCGACGCCGTCGGGTATCACATTGTCGGGTGAAGGCGGCGCCCATCAATCCATCGGCACGCCCCTGATCGGCATGGCGCAGGACGGGCTTGCCGCCTTCGAGCCCGCCTTCGTGGACGAATTGGCGGTGATGCTGCGTTTTGCCTTCGATTACATGCAGAAGAGCGGCGATGCCGGACCGGATGCGCGCACCTGGCTCAGGAATTCGACGGGCGGCTCGGTCTATCTGCGCCTCTCCACCCGGCCGCTGGAACAGCCCCGCCGCGCCATGACGCCGGAGCTTTCCCGCGCCATCGTCGACGGCGCCTATTGGCTGCGCGAGCCCGGCCCCAATGCCGAAGCGGTCATCGCCTATACGGGAGCGCTGGCGCCCGAGGCCATCGCCGCGGTGGGACGGCTGGGCGAGGACCGGCGCGATATCGGGCTTCTGGCGGTGACGTCGGCCGACCGGCTCAATGCCGGCTGGACTGCCGCGCAACGGGCGCGGGAGAACGGCCTGGCCCACGCGCAAAGCCACATCGAGCGGCTGCTGGCGACCCTGCCCCGCCATTGCGGCATCGTCACGGTGCTGGACGGTCATCCCGCCACTTTGGGCTGGCTGGGCGCGGTGCTGGGCCATCGCACCCGCTCGATGGGGGTGGAGCATTTCGGCCGACCGGATCGCTGGCGGAGCTTTACCGCCATTACGGCATCGACGCCGACGGCATCGTCACGGCGGTGGAAGCCATCGCCCCCGGACGCCCCGTGCGGCACATACGAAGCGTCTAAACCGGGCAGTTCGTCTTGGTCCAGGCCTTCTTCCCCGCATGGCGAAGCCGTCGGCGGGGGAAGATGTGTTCCCGAGGTTCATCCCGAGGACACCGAGATGGGGGCTAACTAAACGTAATCCTCAGCCAGCGTGTCATCTATGCGCGGCGCGCTGGACATGGCGTTGCAGACGAAGCTCGCCGCATAGGCGACAACGATATTGACCGCCAAGGCGATTAACGCCGCGTAGCAAGGAATGGTCAAGCCGAACAGGTGCACTTCATAGACCGCACCCTTGAAGTTCAGCGCCACCGCCATCCAGGTGCCCATCACCATGCCGGTGAGCCAGCCCAGCAGCAGACCGGTCGAGTGAAGCCGGCGCGGCGTATAAAGGGCCAGCATCACCGACGGCAGGGTCTGGCAGATCCAGATGCCACCCAGCAGCTGCAGATTGATCGCGTAAGAACTCTGCAGCGCCACCACGAATACCAGCGCAAACAGCTTGGTCGCCAGCGACATCATCTTGGCCACCTTGGATTCGGTGGCGGCCGTGCAATCGGGCGCGATGAACTCCTTGTAGATGTTGCGGGTGAAGAGATTGCCGCAGGAGATCGACATGATCGCCGCCGGCACCAGCGCGCCCACGCCGATGGCGGCGAAGGCCAGCCCCGCGAACCAGGGCGAGAAGGAATGCAGGAACAGGGCGGGAATGGCGAAATTGTTGCCGAAGATCCGGTAGCCCTCGGCATATTCCGGCCTGTTTTTTACGCCCGCCGCCACCGCCATCACGCCCAGAAGCGCGATCAAGGCCAGCGCGAAAGTAAAGCTGGGAAGCAGGAAGGCGTTGCGCTTGAGCACGCTGCGGCTCGATGACGAGAAGACGCCGGTGATCGAGTGCGGATAAAGCCAGAGCGCCAGGGCCGAACCCAACGACAACGACGCGAACGAGAATTGCGGTCCCAGATTGTGCGCCGTGCCGTGGCCCAGAAGCAGCGTGGCCGGGTTGGCGGCGGCGAAGATCTTGCCATAGCCGCCCAGCTCGATCGGGATCACGATCACCGCCGCCAGCACCGCGACATAGACCAGGATGCCCTTGGCCACCGAGATGATGGCCGTGCCGTGGAGGCCGCTGTGATAGGTGTAGAGCGCCAGCACGACGAAGGCGACCAGCAGCGGCAGATCGTGGAAGGCGCCGATCACGGGAAGATTGAGCGTGAAATTGAGGCCGATGCCCGCGAACACGATCTGCATGCCCATCAGCTGCAAGGCGATATAGGGAATGGTGGCGATGATACCGGTGGCGGCAACCGCCAGCGCCAGGCCCTTGCTACCGAACCTGCCCTTCACGAAATCGGCGGCGGTAACATAACCCTTCTTGTGCGCCACCGACCAAAGGCGCGGCATTACCGCGAACAGGATCGGATACATCAGGATGGTGAAGGGCACGGCGAAGAAGCCGGTCGCGCCCGCGCCGGCAACAAGCGCCGGCACTGCCACGAAAGTGTAGGCGGTATAGATGTCGCCGCCCAGCAGGAACCAGGCGATCAGGGTGCCGAAGCTGCGTCCGCCCAGGCCCCATTGCGCCAGGTCGCTGACGTTCACGCTGCGCATCTTGGTGGCGTAGAAGCCAAGACCGGCGGTGGCGAAGAAAAGAACGAGAAAGACGGTCAACGCGACGGGGTTGGCGCTCATTTTCTCTTCTTCTCTTCGTAGAGATAGACGGGGATGGTGCAGGCGGTGCCCAGGAAGGTCCAAACCGTCTGGTACCAATAGAAGAAGGGAACTCCGAACAGTTCCGGCTCGATGCGGTTGTAGAATGGCACCCAGAGCAGCGCCACGAACGGCACCACCAGAAACAGATAGATCGGATGAAAGCCGCGGGCACGCGGTTGCTCGTCCATATCCTCCCCCTTCGATATAGAGGCGCCGCCTTTTGCGGCGGCGCCTTTCTTTTTATTCATAAACTATGGCGCACGCGGATCAACCGCGCAACGCTCACTGCTTGACGTAGCGCACCACATTCTTCTGCCCGACCTGGCCGCTATAGACCGCGCCCTTGCCGTCGGCCCAAATGCCCTCGCCGCCGCTGGTCGCAGTCGCGTCGGGGTTGGGATCGGTGTCGGGGATGAAGGCGGTGACGATGCCGTCCTTGACGCTGCCGATGTGAATGCCGCGCTTCCAGCCGGGATGGTAGCCATAGCCCATGGGCGAACGGGATTCGGAATCGGTCGAATACATGATGTCGTTGCGGTCGATGAAGATGCCGCTGGGCCGGCCGAACTGGGTGAAGATCTGGAGCAGCTTGCCGTCCTGGTCGAATTCCTGGACGCGGTTGTTCCAGCGGTCGCCGACATAGAGATGACCTTCCCGGTCCATCGCCAAGGTATGCGCGACCTCGAACTGGCCGCCATTGATGCCGTGTTCACCCCATTGCTTGATGAAGTGACCGTTCTTGTCGAACTTCATCACCCGCGCATTGTGGCCGGGGCCGGCGTCATGGCCGTCGGAAACGAAAATGGTGCCTTGGGGCGTGACCAGCACCGCATTGGGTTCGTTGAAGGTGGTGGCATCGTTGCCGCTGGCGCCGGGCGTGCCCAAGGTCATCAGCACCTTGCCGTTCTCATCGAACTCGATCACGTCGTTGCCCTTTTTCGCGTCGGCATCGACATGGCCGTCGGCGATCCAGAGATGATCGTGGCTGTCGATCCACAGATCGTGCGGAAACAGGATCTGGCCCGCGCCGAACGACTTGATGGCGTTGCCCTTGGCGTCGAACTCGACCACCGGATTGATGGGGCTGCCCGCGCAATTGTTGGCGCCGCAGCGTTCCACCACCCAGATGTGCCCCTTGCTGTCGCCAGCGACGCTGGAGGTCGAGCCGAAATGGCGGCCATCGGGCAGCTTGAAGAAATGTTCGTCCGCCGTGTACGGGTCGGGTTGGGTGCCCGGCGCATTGCGCGGATCGTTGGCCGTCGGCGACAGGACGCCGGACGCCTTTTCCGCGGCATCCAGCGCCGCCAGGTCGGATGGCGGGAATTGCGGCGGGCGGGCCCGCATGGCGCGCCCACCTGATGCACCAGCTGGCGCCGCGTCGGTGGCCGTGCCTGGTGTCATGTTCTGAGCATATTGCACCGGCTTGGCTGCGTTCGATTGCTTGGCGGGAGCGACAAAACCGATCGCCTTCAGATATTCGCTGCGCTTGTCCAGATCCTTCTGACCGGCGGGATAGCCGTTGATCTTGAGAAGGAAGGCGGTGATGTCGGCATATTGGTCGCGCGAGAGCTTGCCCGGCTGGTCCTGGGGCATGGTGGTGCGGATACGGTCGAACAGGTCGCCCAAGGTCAGCCCGATCCAGTCGGCGGTGAATTCCGCGCCGGTCAGCGCCGGGGCCTCGCCGTTGCCCTGGGCCGTCGAGCCATGGCAGGGGGCGCAACCGGTGGCGTACTGGTCGGCCCCACGGGTGGCCTGGGCCTCGGTATAGACGCCGTCTAACGTGGTCGAACCGGCCTGCGCCCAGACGGTGCCGCCAATTCCGGCCGTCACCAAAAGAGCAGCCGCCAGCAAGGTGATCCTGTTGCCCATGTGTTTCGTGTCCGTCCCTTAGGTTTGGCCGGGGAATGTTCCCCCCTTTTTTGGACAATATCTTGTCCGCCCCCGCCTTCATATGGGCGGGCTGGTTCCAGCACAGCATCCTGCCCCTCCCCCTGTCGCTTGGTCATATCCGCGCAGGAGCAGGGGTTCTGGCAAAGAAAAACCCACCCATCTCGTCTGAGATGGGTGGGTGATTTCCTTACGCTGCGTCTTGGTCCCGCCCCCACTTCCCCAGCGCTGGCGGGGGAAGTGGCCGTAGCACCGTCTAGGTGCGAAGGCCGAAGGGGGAATTAGAAGTTGAAGGTGACACGGGCGTAGTAATAGCCGCCGTTCGGGTCGAACGAAGTGCCCAGGGGGTTCTGATAGACGTTCCCGTTGGTGACGGTCTGCACCACGCCGCTGGCCTGGTTGGGACCCAGCTTGCAACTGCCGCCGGTCGGGATGATCACGCCTCCCGTGGTGCAGCTTGCCGGAGCGGCGCCATTAATGTCCGGACGGATGTTGAAGATGTTGTTGCCGCCGAAGGCGAACTGGAGCTGCTCGGTGATGTTGTAGCGGGCTTCCAGGTCGGTGAGCATCACGCTTGCCTGATTCGAGGGGACAAATTCGCCGTTCGAATTGGGGCTCGCATAACCATGATCGGGACCATAATAGGTCTCGCGCAAGGTGGCGCCATATTCGTCCAGCGACCAGTCCGCGGTCAGACCCACTTTGACGTTGGGCAGCGAGTGGACGTAATTGAAGTTGCTGCCGAAATTAAAGAAGGTCGCGCTTGGATTGGACGCCAACAGTACCGCAGGCGTCGGATTAAGCGTGCCGATCGAGGTCTCATTGTAGTTGCCGGCCAAGGTCCAGTTCACCAGGCCCCGGTCCCCGAAGTCGGTGGGATAGGAGACGGTGGCATCTATGCCCTGGGTCAGAGTCGACATGCCGTTCAGGAAGGCTGTCGCGCCCTGCTGGGTGGCGGTGGGGTCGAGCGTCACGCCCAACAGCGCGATGGCGCTGGTGACCAGCGGCGTGTTGATGCCGCCGCCCGACGAGGTCACGGTCGAAGAAGTGACGATGCGGTTGCCGATGGCGATCGAATAGGCGTCCACCGTGACACTGAGATCCTCCAGCGGATGGGCGACGATGCCCGCGCTGTAGCTGGTCGAGGTTTCCGGCTTCAAGTTGGTGAGGCCGAGCAGGTTGGCCGCCGCGGAGTCGGCGGGCAATTGCAAGGTGGCCGAAACCGGCGAGACGTTGACGGCGGTGTAGAATTCCTCCGCCAGGGTGGGCGCGCGGAAACCGGTCGAGACCGTGCCGCGGATCGCCCATTGCGGGCTGAAGTCGTAACGCGCGGTGATCTTGCCGATCTCGGCGTCGCCGAAATCGGTGTAATGCTCGGCACGGCCCGCCACGTCCAACTGCAAGGCCTCGATCGGCGCCAGGGCGAAGTCCACATAGCCCGCATAATTCTTGCGGCTGTGGTTGCCCGAACCGGCCACCGGGAAGCCCGGGAAGGATTGCGCGCCTTCCTTGTAGTAGGAAGCCGGATCGCCCGAACCGATGCCGTAAGTGTCTTCACGCGCTTCGGCGCCGATCGCCACCGTCAGGGGCGAGGCCATGCCCACATTGAAGGGATGAGTGGCGTCGATGGTGCCGGTGAACTGGCTGGCGGTGAAGGAGCCATCATAGAAGTTGAGCGGCGTCGAGTGCGTGTCGATGAAGAGCGAGCGGTTGCCGGAATTCCAGGTGTAGATCTTGTCGATGTCCTTGCCGTAACCGACATCGGCGTCGATCGCCCAGCCCGCGAGATTGAACTTCTCGCCGACATTGTACTGGTAATCGTCTTCCCTCAGCACTTCCATGGGACGGAACTGATTGGGATAGAGCACCAGTTCGGCCGCCGTGCCCAAGGCGGGCTCGCCCGTGGCGGTGGGAAGAAGCGCGCCGGTCTGGGCATTGATCAGGGTCGAGCTGAACAGATTGCCCGCTTGACCCGACGAGATCACCGTGCCGGTGGCGGGGTTCAGCCCCGCGCCCGGCGTGCCGGGAAGCGCGCTGTAACCGTTGGCGGTAGCGATCGCGTAGGGACCGGTGCAGGACGGCGTCAAGCCGTTCGAAGTGCTGGAGCCGGTGTTGTAGCCGTCCGGATTGGTCGCCGAACAGGGCTGGTTGGAGCCCATGGTGGCGATGATCTGGTTGGGCAGACGGTCATTCTCGAATGACTTGCCGAATTTGTGGGCAATCGTGCCGAAGGCATAGACCGAGAGATTGTCGCTGAAGTCATACTCAGAATTCATCTCCGCCGACGTCAACTGATATTCCGGATTGCCGTCGATCGCGTTGGTGCGCGGATAACCCGGCAAGCCCGCGATGAAGCTGTTGGGTATGGCGATTCCCGTGCTCGAAAGATTGGCGACGCCGTTGGCCGCCACGCCGGTCACGGTGGCCTGCGGAACCGCTGCGTTCAAATTGTTGACGTAGCGATTATCCGCGCCGCCATACTGGGTGAAGCTCTCGAACTGCTTGTCGATGGTGAAATTGACGAAGCCCTTGTCGAACAGGGGCAGGCCCATGTTGTAGGACACGTCATACTTGTCGCCATTGGCCTTGCCGCCGGAAAAGTCGCCGCGGTCATAATAATCGCCCACAGTGGCCGAGAGCGAACCGCCTGAGGATTTGTTCTTGAGGATGATATTCACCACGCCGGCGATGGCGTCGGTGCCGTACTGGGCAGCCGCACCGTCCAGCAGCACTTCGACGTGATCGATGGCGCCCGACGGGATCAGCGACAAGTCGGCCGAGGAGCTGCCCGCGGCGAAGCCGCCGGCATCGACATGCAAATTGCCGGTATAGTGGCGGCGATGGCCATTGACCAAGACCAGCGTGTCGTTGGGGGAAAGGCCGCGCAGCGCGGCGGAAAGCGTGAGGTTGGCGGTATCGGCGCCATATTGCTGGGCGGTGAAAGCGGGAACGGACTGGCCCAATTGCTGGCGCAGGTCGCTCGAGCCGGTGCCGTGGGTCAGCGCGTCGGTGCCCAGAACGGTGATGGGCGCGGCCGAGTCGGCGGCCGTCATACCCTGCACGCGGGTGCCGGTGACGATCACGGTTTCCGCTTCCTGGGACGCCGTTTGCTGGGCGAAAGCCGGCAGGGCCAGCATGGCAAACGCCGACACGGACGCGCCAACGAGCAGACTATTCTTCAGATTGAGCATGGAGTTCCCCTAAGTTACTGAACACGTTGTTTTTTGGCATTTTCCCGGGCTCATTCCGACGAATAAGTCGTATTGCCAGGTTCTTAGGTGGAACTAAGCATCCGACTTGGATAGATTGAACTATACTAAAGTATAGTGTTGCTCCGTAACGACGCATAAATTGCCCGCCGCTGCCGAAAAAGAGGGCGCGAAACGTCCGTAAGCAGCCGCGCAGTTGCTGATGAAATCGCGGATAAGCAAAAAATATCTTTATCAATCAATGTGATAAAAAACTTACCCCGCGCATGGGTTTGTCCAAACTAAAGAGAGTGATCTTTCTGCCACGAAAACGAAAAAGGCGGATGCTTGCGCACCCGCCTTTGTCCGTTTTTCGAGAAGAGAGGCTTAGTGCGCCTTCTTCACCGCGATGAACTCGATCTCGACCATGGTCGGGCCTGCCAGAGCGCCAACCTGGAACGCCGCGCGGGCGGGCTTGTTGGGCTGGTCGGGGGTGCCGAAATACTTGAACCAGGACTTGTTCATGCCGGCAAAGTCCATCTTGCCTGTGGCCGGATCGGGCGCCAGAAAGACATGCGCCTGGACCACATCACCAAACGTCAGGCCCAGCTTGGCCAACTGGCCTTTGAGCTCTTCCAAGGTGGCGGCGGCTTGCTCTTCGGTGTTGGCACCCCTGCCGGCGGCGCCGGAGATATAATAGGTGTCGTAGCCAGCCGGCACCATCACCGAGCTGGCGAACGGTGCCTTGGCGTTTTCCTGATTGTGCATGACGTCCGCGGCAATTGCGCCGGAGACGAAAAGGCCAAGGCCGAGAGCGGCAATGGCGCCGTACTTCACTGATTTAAGCATAGTCATCCCTCCAGAGTTGATTGACCGAAAATTCAGCGCGCCGCCTTCACGTCGGCGGGCGTTACCTTGTCCTTATAGTTGTTGCCGAAGTGGGTGCGCACGTAATTGATTACATCGGCGATCTGCTGGTCGTTCAGCATATTGCCGAAGCCGGGCATCGCCTTTTGGCCGTTCACCACCACAATGATGGGGTAGCCTGCCACTTCCAGTTTGGGATCCTTGGCCAGGGCCGGATACATGCCCGCACCCACCCCGCCTTGCGCGTTGGGCATGTGACAGCCCTGGCAGATGCCCTTGTACAGGGCCTCGCCGCCCTGCTCGGTGAAGCCCATGCGAAAGCCGCCGGCGCCAGAACCCTGGGCGAAAGCGGCGGATGAGATCAGGCCCAGGGCCAGAACCGAACCGGCAACAGCAATTGTCTTTTTCATTGTTCCCCTCTTCAAGCCGACATCGCGCGTTGATGCAGACGCTTGATGGCGTCCAGCGCCGACACGATCGCGCCTTCCTGCCATGCCCCCAGATGCGAGGCATGTTCGCCTGCCAGCACCATACGCCCATCGATGGCGCAAAGCGCGTCGTAATTCTTGGCACGGTTTTCTTCCGTCCATTGGGCAAAGCAGCCCAGCGTGAACGGCATGCGGTGCCAGCCCACCGAAACACCGGTCTCGAACTCGGTGCGGTATTCCGGATGGATGTTCGCGCCATATTCGATGCACTTGGCCATGCGCTCTTCCGGGTTCATGGCGGTGAGCTCGAAAGCGTGGGGGCCGAAAGTATAGGCGCCCAGGATCACGCCCTTTTTCTCCGTCATATATTGCGTGGACGGGTATGAGATCAGCGCGATGGGCTGGTCGGTATAAGAAATGCCGCCATAGATGCGGTAATCGTCTTCCCACCAGCGGCGCTTCATCTGCAGCCCGGCCTTGAAGCCCGCGCTGTAGGAGAGCGAATTGATCGCGTTCTTGAGCGGCGCGCCGATCTGCATCGGCACCTGGCTCAAGATCGTCGCCGGAATTGTGTTCACGCACCAATTGGCGGTCGCGGTCTGCACCGGTCCGCCCTTTTGCGAATCCACATAGGAGACGCTGACACCGCGCGCATCCTGTTTCACTTCGGTGACTTTGCAATTGTACTTGATCATGTCCGGCGGCAGCGCGCGCACAAAACCCGCGCTGATGCGGTCCATGCCGCCCACCGGCTGGAACATGGTCATCTGATACTCATATTCATGACCGGTGAGCAGGCCCGACCAGAGCCGCGACTGCAGCAATTCGCTCAGCGTCATGGGATCGGAATCGGTGGGCTGCCACGACAGGCCGCCGCCCGGATCCACGGCATAGCCGCGATGGTTCGAGACCAGTGCGCCTTTTTTGTATTCGTAATTCTGATCCAGCGCGCCCCATTGGCGAAGCGCGGTGAGCAGCACCTGGGCGTCCTCTTTGGTGACGGCCTGATCGAGCTTGCCTTGCGCCGCGGATTTGGCCAGGAGCTCGGAGATATGGCCGCGGAAATCGGTTTCGACTTCGCGATAGCGCCGCGGCTTGCCGCCGAATGCCTTGGTATTGTGGATCATCGCGTTGTAATTGATGATCGAGAAGGCCTCGAGCACCACGTTCAAGCGCTTGCAGTAATCCAGCAGCGCGACATGGTGATAGGGAATGCGCATCGGACCGGGATTGACATAAAATCCCGGATCAAACTGGCAATGCTGGGTGAAACCGCCCAATTCGTTGACCGTGTCGCCGCCGCGGATCGATATATTCCGCCCGCCCGCCTTGTGCTGATATTCCAACACCTGGACTTTGTAGCCGGCGCGGCTCAATTCCAGCGCCGCGGTGAGGCCCGCCAGGCCCGCGCCCAGCACCAGCACCGACGCGCCCTTGGGATCGCCTTGCAGATTGATGGGCCCGGTGTAGCCCGACTCGCCCGCATACCCCAGGTCGGTCATCGCCTGGTACATCACCGCGCTGCCCGCGGCCATCCCGATCATCTTGAACAATGAGCGCCGGCTCATGGGCGCGAGTGTTTGCTCAGCCATCTTTGTCTCTTAGGTCCCCCGGGCTTTCTTGCAGCCGCGTTACGTTTTTTGGTGCCGCCTTATCGTCACCTGACATTCATATGCTGTCATGCGCGAGACGGTTTTATGCGGACCTTTGCGAATGCCGCATACGAAAGGCGCATGCGAATGTCACGTTAGGTCCGGGCGGGTTCTACCTGAAGGGCGGAACCCGCGAAAGAGGCGGCACGGTCGCAGGGAGAAAGCCTACAGAATGTCAATTTCAATTCTGGATCAGGCCAGGAACGCTTCGATCTTGTCGGCGGCGCGCACCAGATCGGCCAGCGAATTTGAACCCATCTTGCGCATCACCTGGGCACGATGGATTTTCACTGTCACTTCGCTCAAGCCCACTTGGGCGGCAATCTGCTTGTTGATTTGGCCGGTCACGACCAGCTTCATGATTTCGCGCTCGCGCTTGGTGAGCGAACGGTAGGAATTCATCACTTCCGAGATCTGTTCTTCGCTTTCGCGCAAGGCCAGATCCTTGCGCAGCGCCGCCTGCACGCATTCCAATAGTTCCTGCTCGCGGAAGGGCTTTTGCAGGAATTCGGCGGCGCCCGCCTTCATGATCTGCACCACCATGGGGATGTCGCCATAGGCCGAGATGAAAATTGTAGGAATTCTGTCCTTTTGGGCAACCAGCCGTTTTTGCAGCTCCAGCCCGCTGGTGCCCGGCAGGCGGACATCCAAAACCAGGCATCCCGGCGAGTTGGGCTCACGCCTAGCCGAGAATTCCTCGGCCGAGGGATAGCATTCGACCTGGTGACCGACCGATGACAAAAGCTCATGAATGGCGTCGCGAATAGCGGCGTCATCATCCACAACGAATACTATGGGTGTCTTGGTCAACCTGCCCCCCAGGGTGATGTAGCACCTTCGGATAGGACCTTTGACCAGCTTTCACTTTGATACAAGTCAAAAGTTACGGCCCGGCAATATACAAGGCGCGGCTGTGCTTTGAGATATTACCGCAGAAACAAAGCCTTATGTGCTTTAAAAATAATGTCAGAGGCAGCAAATGGTGCCAGAAGAGGACCGGCCTTAGGGAAAATCTCGGAGAAAGCGCGAATGTCCCAGCGACTTATTTGAGGCGCTACCAACAACGGTACCAACAGTCTCATCAGTGCAAAAGGATGCGAGTCCCGAAGCCGCCAGAATAGTCCCATTTCCACTCGCAGCGTCTCAAAGGATGACGGAAGGCTTGACGATGATGATCGACCAGGTCGAGCTGTCGGAAAGCTTCGCCTATATGAAAGAATCGAAGAACGATGATCCGCGCGGGGTGTTCCTGCCGCCGGTGGTGGTGGCAGCGCTAAACGTCATCCACGCGGCATAGTTCGGCGCAGCGAGAAGGTCTTTCGTTTCACCAAGTGTGGGCAGCTCTACACATTGATGAACCAGGTCAAGGCCGTGACCGGGCCTGATGTCGCGTTCCTCACCTTCCATATCTTTTGCCACACCTATGCGACCTGGATGCGGCGCTATGGCGGCCTCGATACGACCGGTCTAATCGCGACCGGCCGCTGGCGGGGCGAAACGTCGGTCCGACGTTATGCGCATGTGATCTCCAGTGAAGAGAGTCAGAAGGCGGTTTTGCTGCCAGTGCCAAAACTGGCGGGACGTCGATCGCGGCGGCTCCTTTAGAGAAATAGACAGTATATCAGCGTGTTATTGAAGATTTCGTTGGTGAAGCCATCTTATTGCTCGGTTTTTCGGTTTTTTTGCCCATTAAGTCCCATAAATTCGGAGTTCTGGCGCCGAAGCCCGCCAGACACCAGATTGCCCCATGATAATGCCCGTTTATTCGGTTTTTTTTGGTTCTAAAACCCCAAAAATTCGGTATGGTAGTCATCCTGGAGACTTAAATGCCCGAATTTTCGGTCGCCAATCTGCCCGAGATATTTGTCTCGGACACTTCGATCTCCAAGCCAGTCTCGGAGGCGGTTGAACGCGGCCAACTCCGCCGGCTCGCTTCACGCCTCTATACCCGCAATCTCACGGAAGACCCTGCGCGTCTTGTGCGGCGCAATTGGTACTACCTCGTTCCAGGCTATTACCCCGACGCGCTCATCGCCGATCGGACCGCTCTTGAAAACCAGCCGGCGGCAGATGGGTCGGTCTTCCTGATCTCCGAAAAGAAACGGGAGACCGAACTACCCGGCGTAACATTGCGTCCGCGCAAAGGACCCGCGGCGCTGGAAACCGACAAGCCGTTTGTCGGAGGCGCGCGCTTGTCCTCGATTCCGCGTGCCTATCTGGAGAATTTGCGCCCGTCGCGCGCGCGCGATGGGCGCCTCGCGCGCACGCTGACGCGTCCGGAGATCGAAACGCGGCTCGACGCCCTTATCCGGCGGCAAGGCGAAGGCGCAGTGAACCGCCTGCGCGACGAAGCCCGTGCGATAGCGCCGCAACTCGGTCTCGAAACAGAGTTCGAAGAATTCAACACACTGGTTGGAACGCTGCTCGGCACGCGTGACAGCGACATGCAGAGCCCAGCCGGAAAGGCCCGCGCGGCCGGCCAGCCCTTCGATCCGGATCGGCTGCGCCATTTCGAGACGCTTTTTGCGGCACTTCGCGAAACCGTTCCGCTGGATCGATCCGCTCCAACGCGCGACGACGAAGCCAACGCCACATTGGCCTTCTTCGAGGCCTATTTCTCAAATTTCATCGAAGGAACGGAGTTCAGCGTTAAGGAAGCCGAAGACATCGTCTTCAACGGCGTGATCCCGGATGAGCGCCCCGAAGACGCCCACGATGTGCTGGGCACGTTCCGTATTGTCTCGGATCGCGCGGAAATGAGCCGCGTTCCGAAAAGCTTCGACGAATTCACCGAATTTCTGCGGCGGCGACATGCGATCATCATGGAAGCGCGGCCGGACAAGAACCCGGGCGCCTTCAAAACGAAAGGCAACCAGGCGGGCACGACTGTGTTCGTCGCACCCGAACTCGTCATCGGGACATTGGAGAAGGGGTTTGAATTTCTGCAGGCGCTGGCCGAGCCGTTTCAGCGCGCAGTGTTCATGATGATCCTGGTCAGCGAAGTTCATCCCTTTGCCGACGGCAACGGCCGCATCGGCCGCATTATGATGAATGCCGAATTGGTCGCGGGCGGCCAGGAACGCATCGTCATCCCCACAGCTTTTCGCGTCGACTATCTGGGTCCACTCAAAGCGTTCTCGCACAATGCTGAGACCGCGCCCTTAATCCGCATGCTTGACGTCGCGCAGCGCTACACCCATGGCATCGACTGGCGAATGCTAGCAAGTGCCCGCGCCATGCTGGAAGAGACCAACGCCTTCGCAGAGGGCGAGAATGCGAAGCTCCGTGTCGATTGGCGGACGTGGAAGGCATAGCGAACGCAGCATCAAGCTGGCCTTGCATCGGTTCTCACCCAGAAGAGGACCGACCTTAGGAAAAATCTCGGAGAAAGCCTGGATTTCCCAGTGGCTTATTTTGAGGTGATACCAGCAGCGATACCAACAGTCTCCTCAGTGCAAAATAATTCGAGTTCCGAACCCGCCAGAACAGCTCTATTTTCATTCGGGGCGTTCCGGAGGATGCCGGCCCGCGCCGGGCACAGGACCGCTTCGCCCCAATCTTGAGCAACCACCTGACATACCACGAATGGCGTTGCCGAAGTTTTATCACACATCCCACAACAGCCAGCCTGCTCCTGATCGGCAAAGTACTGGGGCACAAACAGGCGGGTACGACGGAGCGGTACGCCCACCTGCAAGACGATCCCGTCCGCGCGGTGGCCGACCGGACGGCCCGCAAAATTGCGGCCGCAATGAATTCGGACATAGAGACAAATCTAGTCCGAATCGACAGAAAAGGAGTTTAGCTACGACCGGGCGGCCGTCGTCCCCCGCCGCCCTCGGGTCATTCTGCTCCGATCCATCAGCGTTTGATGGGTTGATTGTCGAGCCTGAATGGGGGCGTGACGGCTCCCGCCTGACACCGCCGCTGAGGCAAGTTCGCCGGGGGGAATGACCGCCTCCGATGCTTTCGTTGCAGGAGACCATCAGGCGATCGGCTGATTGGTCGAAAGGATCGAACTCTGCCGCTTTATTGTTCCTTTCTCCGAAGTTCCTCCTCAATGTCGCCCAACCCCTTGCGCAACTCTTTCAAAATGAGTTGATCCGCGAGGTCCTGGTCGATATCAGGCACATCCCAGTCGAAGATCGCGCGGTATTTATCCACCAGTTTCCGTAGATCGCTGTTAATTTGATCGCGGTGGCTGTGCAATTCTTTTCGTTCAAGCTTTTCCATGGCAGTTCTCCTCGGACATCTGCGAGCGTGGCTCCGAAAGGCGCATTCGATCGCTGACTGCTCGTGCTAGATACTTATTTCGTGGGCATGAACGTCGTGGGCGGAGCGCGCTCATAAAGCCTCTAATGCAGTCTTTTCTTCGCTTGAATTGCGCACATTGACCCAGAGGAGCAAGCCACCGCGATCAAGCTGTTCCCGCACGCGTGTCGCGAACTGTTCATGCAACACACGACTGAGAACCACACCCAAAGCCGCACCAGCACCGGCCGCGACAAACACTGTCAGCAGGGAGCCAATACCGACAAACGCCAGGGCGCCCATCGAAGCGAAAATTGGCGTGGGCAAATATTCGGCCTCCATGCGCGATATCCGGGAGAAAAATGTATTGCGCGGCACGTTCGGTTCGTCCTCCACTTCCCTTACAAGCCGATACCGGTGACCAAGCTTCCTCGCAACGGCATTCTCGCTGGCTAGCAGCGAAAATGCGGCACGATCGAAACCAAGAGTTTCGAGTGCGTAAACTGCTTTGTCGAGAGACCCCTCGTCGTCGAATATCGCCACTACTTCACGCATCGTCTCTGTCATTCAATCCCTCCAACTGCTTGCGAATCGCTAATGATTCCTTGCGTCGAGTGGCGCCGGTTTCGGCGTACTATTGGCGGGGGTGCCAAGACACTCCTGATCGAACATAGCCCGGCCGGAATAATCGCAAATGACGGATTTTCTGCCAGTCGCGTCGTCGATGGCCAAAGCCGTCATCCATGATGATTGCCCCTTTCACCAACCTCAAGATGCAGTGATTTTCGTAGAGAACCTAATTCGCGTTTGGCAGAGTTGTCCAATCTCTCCATCTGAGTGTTGTAATGTTCGAATATAGCGCCTTTGTCGCCCTCGGCCGCAGCACGTACCGCCGTTTCCAGATTGGAATAGACTTCGGCGGCCGTTGCCAATGCTGCAGGAAAACGCGAAAATGCGACCATAGCGGGGGCATCTCCAAGTGATTGGATCGGAAAGGCAGTCAACATTCTTTCGGTTGCCAATAGCGCCCGACTGGCGGAGACTCTCGTCACTCTCCCCCTCCAGATTCATCTTTCAGTTGAACATGCAGGTCGCTGATCTGCGTTGCGGCTAAAATCGCAAGGTTCAATGCGGCAGTTTTTGTGGCGAGGGCTCCCGTGCCTCCTTTTCGGATGCAGCTATGATGGCACGTTCCTCACGCCGCCGCGCAGCACGCGAATTGCTCGCTGCGACCCACCCCGACCGATGACGGCTGCAATGGCACCGATAGCCTCAACCAGGCCGCCGTTTCACTCCAAATGGATTCTCCGCCATTCATTCCTATGGCGTTGGCGATATCGGATTTTAACTGGGAAAACTGATCCCGCGTTAATCTCCCCGCGCGCATATCTTTCGTTCAGAATGTCGATGGCATCTTTGTTTGTGCCGTCATATTTCCGGTGGGCGCGGTAGGTGTAGCCCCAGTTTCCGAAGCTTGAAAACATCAGAAAGATGAATTCGAAGCCAGAGAAGCCAACCCCAACCGAAATACCAATCATTCCAATAGCCATGCATCCTGGATGTGATCGGTCAGCACGGCGGCGATTGTGATTTTTTCTTCCGCGCTCGCCGTTGGCGATGGCGCCACGCCGCGGTCCAGAAACAGCTGGAAAGCTTGGGCACCAACATGGTCGTGGTCCAGCCCGGCGCGACGACGGCCGGCGGCATCAGGGCGGGAGCAGGCAGCGCTTCTACCCTGACGGTGACGGATGCCGACACGATCCTGCATAGCGACCCTGCCGTCCTGCAGGTTGGTTATCTCACCCGCCAGGCCGGACAGGTCCAATACGGCAATCAAAATTGGAGCACGAACATTCAAGGCGTGTCGCCCAGCTATTTGAATATCGTCAATTGGCGCATTGCGGCGGGCAGCATGATGACAGAGTCGGAAAATGACGCCGCCGAACTGGTGGGCTTGATCGGTCAAACCGTCTACCAGAACCTGTTCCCGCCCGGCGAAAACCCGGTCGGCGCCGTCATCCTGATCAAGGGCGTTCCTGTGCGCGTGATCGGGCTTTTGGTCGGCAAAGGACAGACCGGCTATGGCCAGGATCAGGACGATCTGGTGATGATCCCGTTCAACACGGCCGAGCGCAAAGTGCTGGGAGTTGCCGCGCCTCTGACAAGTCAGGATATCGTCAGCGTCAATTATCCGCCCCCGATCAACCCTTTCGGGCTCGCGCCGCGGCTGACCGGCTATGTCGACAGCATCTATGTCCAGGCGGGCGGACCGGACATGGTGGCCACCGCGATCCGGCAGGTGACCGGGACGCTCGCCAAGCGTCATCGCATCCAGCCCGGCCAACTCAACGATTTCAGCGTGCGCAATCTCAGTCAAATCGCCGAAGCGCAGCAGAGCAGCAGCCAGGTGATGTCCGCGCTTCTCGCCACCGTCGCCTCGATTTCGCTCCTCGTCGGCGGCATCGAGATCATGAACATTCTTTTGGTGTCCGTGACCGAGCCAACCCGCGAAATCGGCATTCGGATGGCGATTGGGGCCCGCCGGCTGCAGGTATTGCTTCAGTTCCTGGCCGAATCCGTCCTTCTCAGCATCACCGGCGGCGTCGCAGGTATCGTGATCGGGGTTCTGGCGTCGTTCGTCATCTCATTCGTCGCCCAATGGCCGACCCAAGTTTCACTCACGGCCGTTGCAATCGGCTTTGGCTTTTCGGCGGCGGTGGGAATTTTCTTCGGCTATTATCCGGCCCGCAAGGCCGCCAACCTCAATCCGATCGACGCGCTGCACTACGAATAAAATCGGGCCCAGCGGTGGGCTCCGGTATTGGCGCGTGAAGCGCAATTTGCCTGCCAGCTCATGGTGTCCGCGACCTTTAGCGAACAGTGCCGCACGTCTTCGGATGTGATAAGTCGCTCATGCGCATCGCTGTGAGCATTAGTTGATGATTTTTATGTCGGAGAAATTCCGCGGTTTTGTTGGGTCGGTTGGAGGAAGATAATTTCTGCAAGATCAAGCGGATGGAATCCGCGCCCGCCTTGTCGGCGATGTTGTTGTCTGCACATGGGTTTAAGATTAGCACCAACCGAGCGCCGCCAGTCAGTTCATCTGCCGCCATGCCGCTTTGTTTGTTCGCAGATGTTCGCTGATGAGATTCGGTCGGCGCAATGAGCATCGTCTCGCTTGAAGCGAAACGCATGACTCGCGACCATCTCGTCATGACCAGAGCCGAGAATGATTTCAAACCAAAAGTCGGAAGGCCACGCCGCGACAAGGGCGCGCGAGTTGGGCGCGAAATTTTATCGTTCCGGCCCGGTCACGATCGCGATTGCCAAAGCGGGTGGCAACCCCAAGCGTCTACCCAAGAGATCGCAAGCGGGCGGCAAAGTTCCTCGCAGCGGTCGCTACAATGCTCGGGGCCGCGGCGCGAAAGTCATGCGGACTTTGCCACGCGATACGGGATGGAAGTTCGACGCGACGTCTGGCCAGAAGCTGCGCATGCGCCGGGTGGTGGTCAAGGCACGGTATGTGAACTTCAAGGGCGCACAGAGCCGCGCGGGTTATGCCCATCTGCGTTACTTGCAGCGCGATGGGGTGGACCGTGAAGGCGAGAAAGGCGGACTCTTATAGCCGAGGCTTGGATGTGCCCGACGGAAATGACTTTCTGGAGCGTGGGGCCGAGGACAAGCATCAGTTCCGTCTTATCGTGGCGCCTGAGGACGGGGTCGCGCTGGGTGATCTGAAGGCCTTCACCCGCGAATTGATGGACCACATGGAGCGCGACCTCGAAACCCGTCTTGATTGGGTGGCGGTCGATCATCACAACACAGCCCATCCTCACAGCCATATTCTGGTCCGTGGCATGACCGATGACGGCAAGGCGCTGAACATTGCGGGCGACTATATCGCTCATGGCATCCGCCATCGGGCCAGTGAAATTCTCACGCGCGAACTTGGCTTGCAAAGCGAGCTGGAGGTTCAGCAGCAACTCAACCGAGAAGTGGGTCAGGAACGGTTCACGCGTGTAGACAGAGCACTGATCGAAAAGATTGGCGAGGACGATGTGATCGACATGCGTTCCAACAGCAGGAATTTGGACGAGCTGTCTGATCCGGGGCGCTACCGCTTCCTGAAGCGGCTCAAAGAACTGGAACAGTTACGACTGGCCAACGAGATCGAGACCGGCCGTTGGACCCTCGCAGCCGAC
>CAVXUV010000031.1:0-53738 GCA_963765095.1 uncultured Alphaproteobacteria bacterium | reverse complement strand
ACCCGGCAAGGCGGCCTCGGGCGACGAAGGCGCGTTCGAACAACCGACGGAAAACCAGGGAACCACCTCCTCGCAGGCCGCGCCGGCGAGGCCTCGTGGTCGAGTCGACATTGGGCGTGCTCGGGTTCGAGAGCATCGGCCATGTGGCACCGCCGGCGTATTGGCTTCACGGCCACCTTGGCTACGAGATTCTTCCTTTTCTCATGCTCTTTGGCGAAGCCGAGGTTGCGCTTCACCGACACGAGTGAGTCGCTCGACGAGTCGCACGTTCGCGCCTTCGCGATGTGGGGCTGGGCCGGCGGCGTTCGCGCGACGGTTCACGCCGACGAGCGGAGTCGCGTTCTACGCCCAGGGCGGCTTTGGGGAGCTCGCCGCCGACGTCCCGCACAACGCGCTCGGAATACTCGGATTTCCGAACGCGGAGTCATTGCATCCGGCCTTCGGCGGACGCATCGGTGTCGAGTCGTATCGGAATCAATCGGCACGTGGCCCTTTGCGCCGCATTCGGCGAGCGCCTGGCTCAAGGCTTTCTCGAAGGTGGGAGGGCAATCCGACGTTCCGGCAATCTGGGATTTCGGAGCCGGCTTTCGGTACACGTTCTGATGGGCCACCCGGATCTCTTGCCCGCATGCCCCTATCCCTTCGGGAAAGCGCGTCACGATGAGGCTCGTACGCATCGGCCTGGCGAGCGTCAACGCGACCGTGGGCGCGTGCCGATCGAACGTCAACCGCGCGATCGACCTGGCCCGCGCCGCCGCCGCAGACGGCGTCACGCTTCTGGCCATGCCCGAACAGATGGTCGGCGGCTATCCACCGGAAGACCTGGTGCAATGGCAGGCGTTCGTCGCGTCGCAGATGCGAGAGACTATGCGATTTGCCCGCGAAACGGCGCCCCTCGGGTGCGCGTGCGTTCTCGGGTTGGTCGTCGCCCGCGCGTCTAACCTCTACAACGTGGCGGCGCTCGTGTACGCCGGGCGCGTGTGGGGCCTCGTACCCAAAGAAAAACTGCCTCTCTACAACGTTTTCTACGAAGCGCGGACGCTCACGCGCGGGTGATCTGCGCGATCACGTCGTTGAGGCTTTCGATATGCTGGATATTCACCGTCGTGTAGACATCAATGCCCGCGGCCAGAAGCTCCTCGACATCAAGATAGCGTTTGGGATGGCGGCTTCCCTCGGCATTGGTATGAGCAAGCTCGTCCACCAGTGCCAGAGCGGGATGACGCTGCAGGATGGCGTCGAGATCCATCTCGGCCACGACATGGCCTTTGTAGAGCGAGCGCTTCTTGGGAATGACTTCGAAGCCCTTGGTGAGCGCATAGTCGGTCTCCTGACGGCCGTGGGTTTCCACCACGCCGATCACCACATCGGTGCCTTCCAGGCGCCGCCGCCGCCCCTGGGTGAGCATCTCATAGGTCTTGCCCACGCCTGGTGCCGCGCCCAGGAAAATCTTGAGCTTGCCGCGGCCTTCCTTTCGGCCGCCTCTAGCAACGCTTCCGGAGATGGCCGCTCATCGGCTGATCGTGTTGCCATCCGTCAAGGATAACTCAACCGGAGGCCGGCTGCATGGCATCCAGCGCCATGTTGAGCTTCAACACATTGACATGGGGCTCGCCGATGATGCCGAAAAGCCGGTCCTCGACATGGTCGCGAACCAGTTTTTCAACCGCCTGCGGGTCCAGATGGCGCGCCTTGGCCACCCGCGGCGCCTGAACCAGGGGCCGCCGCCGGGGTGATGTCGGGATCAAGCCCGCTGGCCGAGGTGGTGACCATGTCCACCGGGACCGGCGCGGACGGATTTTCGGCATGGAGCTTGGCGGCATCCGTGCCGATCCGCTTCCATCAAGGCCTTGGAGGTCGGGCCCAGGTTCGAACCGCCCGAATTGGCCGCGTCATAGCCGTTGCCCGCAGCCGAAGGACGAGCCATGGAAATATTTGTCGGACGACGAAATTCTGGCCGATCAGCTCGAGAGCCGATCACCTGGCCGTTTTTTGTCACCAGGCTGCCGCCCGCCTGATGCGGGAAAAGAAGCTGGGCCAGCCCGGTCGTGCCCAGGGGATAGATCAGGCCCGGTGATCAAGGTCATCAGCACGATCATCAGAATGGCGGGACGGATTTGCTTCAACATAAGAACCTCGCTTTCAAGCCAGGCCGATGGCGGTGACCGCCAGATCGATCAGCTTGATGCCGATAAAGGGTACAATGATGCCGCCCAGCCCATAAATGAGCAGGTTGCGGCGCAGGATGCTGGCCGCGCCGACGGGCTTATAGGTGACGCCCCGCAGCGCCAGCGGAATGAGCGCGACGATGATCAGGGCGTTGAAGATAATGGCGGACAGGATGGCGCTCTCAGGGGTGTGCAGGTGCATGATGTTGAGCGCCTGGAGCTGGGGGTAGAAGGCCAGGAACATGGCGGGGATGATGGCGAAATATTTCGCCACGTCATTGGCGATGGAAAATGTCGTCAGAGCGCCCCGCGTCATCAGGAGCTGCTTGCCGATCTCCACGATCTCGATCAGCTTGGTGGGATCGCTGTCGAGGTCCACCATGTTGCCCGCCTCGCGCGCCGCCATGGTCCCGGTGTTCATGGCCACGCCCACATCGGCCTGGGCCAGCGCGGGCGCGTCATTGGTGCCGTCGCCGCACATGGCGACCAGCTTGCCCTTGGCCTGCTCGTCGCGGATCAGCTTGAGCTTGGCTTCGGGTGTGGCCTGGGCAAGGAAATCATCCACTCCCGACTTCGCCGCGATGGCTGCAGCGGTGAGCGGATTGTCGCCCGTGATCATCACGGTACGGATGCCCATTTTGCGCAAGGCGGCAAAGCGCTCGCGAATGCCGCCCTTGACGATGTCCTTCAACTGAATGACGCCCAGAAGCTTGCCGTCACGCGCCACCGCCAAAGGCGTGCCGCCAGATTTGGCGATCTGATCGGAGATCACCGTCAATTCCTTGCCGGCTCGTTCCCGTCAAATGGCAATACGCCAGCACGGCATCCACCGCGCCCTTGCGGATGGACGAGCCCTCAATGTCGATGCCGCTGATCCTGGTCTGGGCGGTAAAGGGAATGAATTGGGCGTGCAGGGGCTCCATGTCGCGGCCGCGAATGCCGTATTTCTCCTTGGCCAGCACCACAATGGAACGGCCTTCCGGGGTCTCGTCGGACAATGATGCAAGTTGCGCCGCGTCGGCCAAGTCGCGTTCGGCGACACCCGGCATGGGCAGAAACTGCGTCGCCTGGCGATTGCCCAGCGTGATCGTGCCGGTCTTGTCCAAAAGCAGCGTATCCACGTCGCCCGCCGCTTCCACGGCGCGACCCGACATGGCCAGCACATTGAACCGCACCAGCCGGTCCATGCCGGCGATGCCGATGGCCGAGAGCAAGGCGCCAATGGTGGTGGGGATCAGGGTGACGAAAAGCGCCACCAGCACCAGCACCGAAAGACGCCCGCCCGCGTAAGCCGCGAAGCTGGGGATGGTTGCCACCGCGAAGACGAAGATGATGGTCATCCCGGCCAAAAGAATATTAAGGGCTATCTCGTTGGGCGTTTTCTGCCGCTCGGCACCTTCGACCAGGGCGATCATGCGGTCGAGGAAGGTCGAGCCTTGCGCCGCGGTGATGCGCACCTTGATATGGTCGGATATCACGGTGGTGCCACCGGTGACGGCGGAACGATCGCCGCCGGATTCCCGGATCACGGGTGCGGATTCCCCGGTGATGGCGGCCTCATTCACCGAGGCCACGCCTTCGATCACTTCGCCATCGCTGGGAATGAGATCGCCGGCTTCGACCAGCACGACATCGCCCGGCTTGAGCGAGGTGGCGGTCACTTCGCGCCAGGAGGCGCCCTCGATCGATTTGGCGTTGGTTTCGCTGCGCGTCTTGCGCAAACTGGCGGCCTGCGCCTTGCCCCGGCCTTCCGCCACGGCTTCGGCGAAATTGGCGAACACCACCGTGAACCAGAGCCAGAGATTGATCTGGAAGGCAAACAGAAGGTGCCCGCCGCCGGTGAACAGGTCGCGCAGGAACAGGACGGTGGTGAGGGTGGCGACGATCTCCACCACGAACATCACCGGATTTGCGATCATGTGCCGGGGATGAAGCTTGGTGAAAGCACCGCCGATGGCGGGCATCAGGATCTGTGGATCGGTGATGCTGGCAACCGACATCCGCTTGCGGACTTTTTCGATGCCGAGCGAACCAGGCGCGGGATCATTCATGGCATGGCCCTCAATAGAGCGTTCCGGCCCGCATGGCGAAATGCTCCACCACGGGACCGAGCGACAGTGCGGGGAAATAAGTGAGACCGCCCATGATCAGGATCACGCCCACGACCAGGCCCACAAACAAAGGACCATCGGTCGGGAAAGTGCCGGCCGAAGGCGGAACGATCTTCTTGGTCACCAGCGAACCCGCCACCGCCAGCATGGGCACGATCATCAGGAAACGGCCAATGAACATCGCCGCGCCCAATTGTGGTGTTGTAGAACATGGTGTTCGCGGATAGACCGCCGAACGCGCTGCCGTTATTGCCGGTCGCCGAAGTGTAGGCATAGAGCATTTCGCTGAAGCCGTGCGGTCCGGAATTGCCCAGCCCGGCCAGACCGGCCGGCAGGACCGCGGCCAGCGCGGTGAAACCCAGGATCGAGAATGGCAGGATCAGCAGCGCCAGCATCGCCATTTTGACGTCCTTGGCTTCGATCTTCTTGCCCAGATATTCCGGTGTGCGGCCCACCATCAGGCCGGCGACAAAGACGGCGATGATGGCGAACAACAGCATGCCGTAGAGGCCCGAGCCCACGCCGCCGAAAATGATCTCGCCAAGCTGGATGTTGAGCATGGGGATCAGGCCGCCCAGCGGCATCAAACTGTCATGCCAATTGTTGATGGCGCCGCAGGAGGCATCGGTGGTGACCGTGGTGAAAAGCGCCGAATTGGCGATGCCGAAACGGACTTCCTTGCCTTCCATGTTGCCACCGGCCTGAAGCGCGTTGGCGGACTGATCGATGTGGAAGGCGGTGAAGGCGGGATTGCCGGGCGCCTCGGCGGCATAGACCACCGCGGTGCCAGCCGCGAAAAGGATCGCCATCACGGCGAAGATCGCCCAGCCCTGCCGCTCATTTCCCACCATCCGGCCAAACACATTGGTAAGCGCCGCGCCCAGGCTGAAGATCAGCACCATCTGGATCAGATTGGTGAGCGCAGTGGGATTTTCGAAAGGATGAGCGGAATTGGCATTGAAAAAGCCGCCGCCATTGGTGCCCATCATCTTGATCACTTCCTGGGAAGCGACCGGGCCCATGGCGATGGTCTGCTTGGCGCCTTCCAGGCCCACGGCCGGGACATAAGCGCTGAGATTTTGAGGCATGCCTTGCCAGACGAAGAACAGCGCCACCACGACGGAAATGGGAAGAAGCACATAAAGCGTGATGCGGGTGAGATCGACCCAGAAATTGCCCACGCCTTTGGCCGAGCGCCGGGCGAAGCCGCGGATCAGGGCAACCGCAAGCGCGATGCCGGTGGCGGCGGACACGAAATTATGCACCGTGAGGCCCACCATCTGCACCAGATAGCTCATGGTGGTTTCCGGCGTGTAGGACTGCCAGTTGGTGTTGGTGACGAAGCTGATGGCGGTGTTGAGGGCCAGATGCTCGCCCACCGCCGGAAGATGCTGGGGATTGAACGGCAGAACCGCCTGCAAGCGCTGCAGCGCATAAAGAATGACGAAGCCAGCCAGGCTGAACAGCAGCATGGCAACGGCATAGACGGTCCAGTGCTGGTCTTCGTCTTCGCGCACACCGCTCAAGCCATAGATCAGCCTTTCCACGGGCGCAGCAGCCAGGAAAGGAGGGTTCGCTCGCCATTGAGGACGCGGGTCATATAGCCGCCCAAGGGACGGGTAATGAGAAGCACGATCAGCGAAAACAGCGCGATCTGAATCCAGCCATTCAGGGTCATGGGAGGTATCTCTCAGAACCGTTCGGGGCGCACGAGCGCGTAGACGAGATAGAAAAGGATGCCCACCGTCACCAGTGCGGCCAGGGAGTAATCGAAGATCATATGCGCCTCTCAGAGCCTGTCGCAGGCATAGGTGTAGAGGACGGCCAGCAGAAAGAATGCGAAGCCTGCCGCGATAAAAATAACATCCAGCATGTCGGCCTCCAAAGAGCTCGGGGACTTAGGGTCGGCGGCCATAAGAATTCGAGAGGGGAAGCCGGCCGACCACATAAAAAAAACATAAAGATGCCCGCGGTCACTTGCGCAGGATCAAACCCGCGGAGTTCGTGAGCCGCGCTGTAGCCGAATTTTCGCGAGGATACGTCCCTACAGAGCGCTCACAATCGCCACCAGGAACAGATAGATAGCCGCCGTGATCGCCAGAAATTTGGCGATCTCGGCAAGCACCGCCAGGGGCGCGTTATTGCCAATATCCTGCTTTCGCACCCGTCGCGCCCACGCGAACTCGTCGGGATCGAAATGCGGTATGCCGCGCCAATACATAGGCTACCTCATCCATGGAGCAGCGTGAGCGCGCTTTTCATCAAGAGGATACCGGCTACGGCCAGGAGCGATGCCCGCAGGACCGTGAAACGTTCAATAGCCGCGATCTGCCGGGCCGCCATCCGCGGCCGAAACCGGCGTTGCTTGAAAAGCGTCGGTATCAAGCTGCACTCCCATTTGAACGGCCCAGGAAGTAGGATTTCGGGCATAAGAATTCGATAGGAAAGGCTGGGCGGAAAGATAAAATTCCCATCCGTTCGGTCGCGGTTCCGGCCCGGTTTTCCTTCCGGCGGCGGCGGTTTCCCCCTAAGAAGCGGCATGGACGCACTTCTCGCCCGCACCATCGGCCTTTTGGTGGTCGCCATCCTGGTGGCGATCGCGGCGCGGCGTTTGCGCCTTCCCTATGCCGTGGGATTGGTGATCGCGGGGATGACGCTGGCTTTGTCGCGCGTGAATTTCGGCCTCCCCCTCACCCATGACATCATTTTCGATTTGATCTTGCCCCCGTTGCTGTTCGAGGCCGCGCTCAATCTGGACTGGCGCGATTTATGGAAGGATGCATTGCCAATTCTGACCATGAGCGTCCTGGGCGTTCTGATCTCGGCAGCCGTGGTGGTTCTGGGCCTTCACGCACTTTTGGGTTGGGCCCTGGCGCCGGCGCTGATTTTCGGCGTGCTCATTGCCGCCACCGATCCCGTCACCGTGATCGCCTTGTTCAAGGACCTCGGCATCAAGGGCCGCGGCCGGCTTCTGGTCGAAAGCGAAAGCCTATTCAATGATGCGGTCGCCGCGGTGCTGTTCAGTTTGGCGCTTGCCTGGGCCGCGCAGAGCTTTTCCAGCCCTTCGCAAATTGCGATCCGCCTGATCCTGCTCACGGGCGGAGGGATCGCGGTCGGTGTGATCGTGGGGTTACTGGCACTTATTGTGGCAGGCAGGACCGGCGACCGCCTGGTGGAAATCGCGGTGACGGTGGCCGCCGCCTATGGCGCATTCCTGATCGCCGAGAATCTGCATTGCTCGGGCATCCTTGCCACGGTCACCGCCGGACTGCTGATCGGCGCTGTCGGCCTGCGCAGGGGCAACCGGCGCCTAGGCATTTCGCACCAGGGACGCGTCTTTGCCGTGGAGTTCTGGGAATTCCTGGCCTTCATCGCCAATTCGCTGGTGTTCCTGTTGATCGGGCTCACCGTCTCGCATCTGCGCTTCGCCAGCCTGGGCTATGTCCCCATCCTGATCATGATCGTGCTGGTGTTGCTGGGGCGGGCGGCGACGGTCTACCCCATCGCCCTTCTGTTTCATTCCACCAAATACGAGATCAGCCCCCGCGAGCAGCATTTGCTGTGGTGGGGAGGATTGCGCGGCGCCCTCGCCCTGGCGCTGGCATTGTCGTTGCCCGAAAAGATCGCCATGCATGATGCGATCCTCATCGCCACCTTCAGTGTGGTAACATTCTCGATCGTCGTCCAAGGCCTCACCATGCCTGGACTGGTGCGTGTCCTGGGTCTCGCTTCATCCAATTGGACGAAGAACTGAATTTTTCCCCGATCCGGTGTTACCAGGAACCCTGTTTCTGGCCGAACCACCACACCACGCCGAAACCGATGGTGGGCTGATCATTGGCGAGCACGCCCAAAGTGGACGTAAGGAAGTAGGGCTTATTCGACATGTCGCGGCGATATTCAAGATCCAGCAAAAGCCCATCGCCTGCCGGGCGATAGCCCAACGTCAAGGTCGCGTCCTTGAGGTTCTGCGTCGTGCCGCTGAACAGGCCGCCCCGATCAGCCAGATATTCGCCTCGCGCGGCCAGCGAAAGCTTCGGTGAGATCTGATAGCCCGCATAGAGAGCCCCGCCATAGACATGGTCCGCCGGCGAGGTGGTGTAGAGCCTTTGCGAGACATAATCCGCCTCGGCGCCCAGCGTGAGCACGGGCGTGGCTTGCCAGGTGGCGTAAGTGTCGCCGATATTGAGCAGGCCGGTGGGCGGATTGACGATGGGCTGGACGAAGGTGCCCTGTTGCTGCGGGAGGTTCGTCACCCCCGCAGGTTCGGTTTGCAAATAAGTGACATCGGGATGTTCCTGGCCCCGATAGTAATTGATGGTCCATGCCACCTGGGGATTTGGCGTGATCACCACGCCATAAAGCTGGTCCTTGTAATTGTTGAAGGCCTCGGTCTGTTGGGTGCCGTTGGTGATCCACAAATTGAACGTCACATAGTCGTTCAGCGGATATTTGGCGCGCAAACCGGTGTGATAGAAGGGCAGATAGTCGAACCAATAGGAGCGGGAATAGTTGAGCTGGTCCTTGGTGTAGTTCCCCTCCAGGCCCAGCGAACTCGCCCATTTGCCGAAATCCACCGACAGGCCATTGCCGACAGGAATGACGTAGGTGCCGTACGCCTGGTACACCGGACGATAGACGTCGGGCCTTAGCTCATTGGCCGGATTGCCCTGAAGCGTGGCCGTGGCCTGGCCATATTGAAGATCGAACCGCATACCGAAAGGCTTGCCCGCCGCCGGATCGGGCGCGCTCTCGATCACGAGATCGGCCTGATTGAGGCTGAAATTGTTGCTGCTTACGTCATAGGCGCGCAGATAATTGATCCGTCCGATCGGGCTATTGGTGTTGTATTCGTAATAAGTGTCCAGCAGACCGTTGATCGTGACTCCTCTGAGCAAATCGGCGACGACGCTTTTGGATTGCGGCGCGGAGGCCTCCGCTGGGAGCGGTGTGGCGGACGCCTGAACGGCCACTGGCGCGGGCGTCGGCGTTGCCACCGGCGCGGCCGCCAGGGCGTTTGCCGTGATGGTAATCGGCGCCGGCGGAGTTGGAGCAGGTGCCGGCGTGACGGCTTGCGCCGTCGAAGCCTTGGCCGATGTTATCTGCGCCGAGGTGGCCGGCGTCTTCTTCGCCACCTGCTTCTGAAGCTGGCGGACCATCGCCTTGAGTTCATCCACTTCCTGGCTCAGTTCCTCGATGCGGCGATCGTCCGTCTGTGCCTGGGCGCGCACCGGTGCAGCCATGAGCAACACCATCGTCGAAGCTGATGCGGCAAGCAGCGGTTTCGCGGCCGGATAACGCATGGGAGTCTCCCCTCTTCTTGAGATGTCTTGTTATGGATGGTGCGCGACAGCACGAGATTGGCGCGCCAGCGGAATGCAACCATTGAGCGTGATCAAATGCCGGACACCGGAATCCCGGTATTCGGTCAATCCGGCGGGAGCTTCGGCCGGAGACGCGTTAAAATTCCATAGGGAATTGATGTGTCGAATATAAATTCCGGGGTGCGGAACCGCGCGCCGGTGGAAAACGATTTAGGCCCGCGAAACCGCTTTCAACAAGCGCTCGATATCGCCCATGTCATTAAAGACTGACGGGGAAATGCGGATGCGATTGTCATAAGTGGAGATCTTGACCCCTTGCGCCTTGAGCACAGGATCGAGCTTGGCCGCTGCGTCCTTGTAGGCGAAGGCGACGATGGGTCCGGTAGTTTCCTTGGGCGTAAGCGGCATGAAGCCCAGCTTGGGCATCTCTTCCTGTAGCCGCGCCGTCAAAGGTTGACGATAGCGCGCGATATTTTCAACGCCCAATCGCGACACACAGTCCATGGATGCGATCGCCATCGCCAGACTGACCCAGCTGGGCGTGCTTACTTCAAAGGTGGCGGCGGTGCCACTGCCCATGGTCCAGTCACCGATCGCCGGGCCCGGGGGATCGAAAGGATAGATATGGCTTTCTTCCTTCACCGTCTGGCGCCAGCCCACCGCGGTGCGCTTTAATTCCGCCAGGCGATCGGGCCGCACATACAAAAACGCGGTGCCGAAATCGCCCATCAGCCATTTGTAGGTGCCGCAGCAGCAGAAATCGACGCCGCTTTCCTTGACGTCGAAGGGAATGGCGCCCACCGATTGAATGATGTCGGCATAGACATAGGCGCCTTTGCGATGGGCGATGTCACAAAGCGCCTTCAGGTCATGCTGGAAGCCGGTGCTGCTGGCCACATGCGAGACCGCGACCAGCTTGGCCTTGGGCCCGATGGCCTTTTCCATGTCCGCGAGTTCGATCCGGTTGTTCCGGGGCGCCACCACGGTGAGCGGCACGCCACGCTTGTGGAGTTCGCCATACATCACCAGGGACGGGCTGTAGTGATACGCGTCGGTCACCACGCCCTTGTTTTGGTCGATGCCGAGCGCGGCGATAAGATGATTTTCCCCTTCCATGGTACTGGGCACGACCGCGATCTCATGCGGATCGGCATGGATGAAGGCGGCGAATTTCGCCACCGCCTGATTGCGGGGATTGTCGCCCGGCCAGGCGCGGTTGACGTCGCGGTTGGCGCGCGCGGCGAAGAAATCGTCGCCCGCCTTGCGCACTTGCCGATTTAGGGGATGGACATAGGCCGCATTCAGATAGGTGCCCGAGAATTCATATGAAGCTTTGTCGGGCAGCGACGGGGCGGCGCCAGCGGCGGCGCCCGTGAGTGGCAAAACGGACAGGCTCCCGATCAAGGCGCGGCGGGACAGATCCATGGCAAGCTCCCCTCTACCAATCGACGGCAACGACCTTATCAGATTTGCCCGCCCGCAAGAGCAGTGCTTGGGCCAGCGCGATATCCTGGGCAGCATGGCCCAGGGATTTATAAATGGTGATCTGATCGTCGGCGGTGCGCCCCGGCACCTTTCCCATCAGGACCTCGCCGATCTCACCCATCACGTGCCCCTGATCCACCCCATTCTGCTCGATGGCGTGCAGCAATTCGCCCGCCTGAGACAGGGCATGACCGCGGGAATCGGCGATGAAAATGCCTCGCCGTACGGTTTCGTCATCCACTTCGCGGGACGAACGCAGGCTTGCGCCCACGAGATTGAGATGCTGGCCGGGTTCAAGCCAGGCGCCGTACAACAGCGGCTGGGAAGAACTGGTGAGGGTGCAGATGATGTCGGCGCCTGTAATCGCCTGTTCGACACTATCCGCCGCCCACACATCGCGACGCCCGGCCGCAAACGCCTCCGCCTTGGCTTTGGAGCGTCCCCAGACCCTCACCTGCTCGATGGGGCGAATGGCCGAGATGGCGTCCAGATGGGGGCCGGCGAGATCACCCGGCCCGATGATGGCCAGGGTCTTTGCATCTGCTTTGGCGAGTGCCCGGGTGGCCACGGCGCTGGCCGCCGCGGTGCGAAGCCGCGTCAGCGCATGGCAATCGATCGCCGCCAGCGGCTGACCCGTGACGCTGTCGAACAGCAGCATCAGACCCTGATGGCTGGGAAGACCGAACCCGCCCGCATCGGCGGATAGACTCACCACTTTCACGCCAAAGCGGTTGAGGCTGGGCATGGCGCCCAGCATCAGACCCAACCTGGTCGCCGCGTTGACGGACATCACCGTGCGCTCGGGGGCCGCGACCAGGCCGGAGGAAAGCTCGCGCATCGCCCGGTCGATGATTTCGATGGTCTCGGCCAGGGTGACCGCCTGCTCGATCGCCGCCCGGTTGAAGAAAAGAAGCTTGTCCTGGATGCGTGCGCCGGTCATGCCGCCTTCTATCGTGGAACCCCAAGGGACGGTAGCTGCTATGCGGATTTGTATGGTCGGCATGCGACCCGATCGGATGCATCGGATCAGACCTTATTATGGGCCCTGCGCGTTCTCCCCGTCGTGATGGCTGTCAACTTTAGGCCCCGGAAGATGGGCCTTTCTTGAAGATTTGCTGTTATGGTGACGGCAAACTCCGCTATACCCGCGCGCGATATCGCTTATCGGAACCCTCCATGTCGAACCCCGCCGCCAGCCCGTCCCCGAACTGGTTCGGCCGCAACCGCCGCCTGTTGCTGATCGGGGGTCCTGCGGTCGTCCTGGCGGTAGCGCTGGTCTTCTATCTGATGACGGGCCGCTATGTGTCCACCGATGACGCCTATATTCAGGCCGCCCGGGTGGATATCAGCACCGAAGTCTCCGGACGCATCGCCGAGATCGATGTGCGCGACAATCAACTGGTCCATAAGGGCGAGGTCCTGTTCCGCCTTGATACGCCCAGCTTCAATATCGCCGTGGCCGACGCCCGCGCCCAGTTGGCGGCCGCCATGATCAAAGTGCCCTCGCTCCAGGCCGCCTATCGCCAGCGCCTGGCCGACGAAGCGGGAGCGAGCAGCACATTGGATTATGCTCAGCGCGAATTGGCGCGCCAGACCGAACTGCAGGCGCAAGGCATCTCGTCGCGCGCACAGCTGGACCAGGCCAAGAATAATTTCCAATCCGCGCAACAGCAGCTCGCCGCCGCCCAGCAACAGACGGCCAGCGCACTGGCCGGATTTGGGCGGCGATGCCGATGCCCCCTCCGCCAACCTTCCCCTGGTGCGCCAGGCGCAAGCGGCACTCGACATGCGCCGACCTGCAATTGTCCTATACCATCGTGCATGCGCCGATGGACGGCATCGTTGCCAAGGTGGACCAGATCCAGGTGGGCGATCATGTCGAATGCCGCCACGCCTCTGTTCGCGCTGATGTCGAACAGCGATCTTTGGGTGGAAGCCAATTTCAAGGAGACCGACCTCACTTATATGCGGCCGGGCCAGCGCGCGACATTTTACCGTCGATGCCTATCCGGGGCGCACCTTCACCGGCCATGTCCTCAGCACCAGCCCCGGCACTGGGTCCAGCTTCTCGCTGCTGCCGCCGGAAAATTCTTCGGGCAATTGGGTGAAGGTGGTGCAGCGCCTGCCCGTCCGGCTTTCCATCGACAATAATGGCGGCGTGCCCCTGGCCGCGGGCATGAGCGTGGAAGCGGAAGTGGACACCGAACATCACCGTTCGCTGGCATTCTGGGACTGAGACGATGCCGGATAAACCCTCAGAGGAAGCCGAAAACGGCTTCCAGGAGGCGGCGAGAGACGAAGGCATCGGCGCGACCGAGGCGCTGCCGCCACCGGCGCCACCGCACGGACGGGTGCGCTTATCACGGATTGATCACCTTCTCGGTGATGCTGGCGACCATCATGCAGGCGCTGGACACGACCATCGCCAATGTCGCGCTGCCCAAGATGCAGGGCACGCTTTCGGCCACCCAGGACGAGATGGGCTGGGTGCTTACGTCTTATATTGTCGCCGCCGCCATCACTATTCCCCTCACGGGTTGGCTGGCGGGCGAGCTGGGCCGGCGCAAAGTATTCCTGGTCTCGATCTTCATCTTCACCGTAGCTTCGGCCCTTTGCGGACTGGCGACATCGCTTGACCAGATCGTCTTGTTCCGCTTCCTGCAAGGCGTGGGCGGCGCTGCGCTGGTGCCTTTGTCCCAGGCGGTGTTGTTCGACATCAATCCGCCCAAGGATTTCGGCCGTGCCATGTCGATCTGGGGCATCGGCGTCACCATGGGTCCGATCCTGGGGCCTGCTTTGGGCGGCTGGCTCACCGACAATTACTCGCTGGCGCTGGGTCTTCTATATCAACCTGCCCATCGGGGTTTTGGCTTTTGCCGGCCTGTTCTTCACCATGCCGGAAAGCCGCAATGCCAAACCCTCGCGCTTCGATTTTCTGGGCTTCACCAGCTTGAGCCTCGCCATCGCCGCGCTGCAGATGATGCTGGATCGGGGCCAGTTGCTGGATTGGTTCTCCTCGCGCGAGATCGTGCTCGAAGGCCTGATTTCCGTGATCTCCTTCTATGTCTTCCTGGTTCACACCTTCACCTATCCCAAGCCATTCCTGAATCCGCATCTGTTCCAGGACCGCAATTTCGTCGCCTCCAACATTTTCATCTTCGTGGTGGGCGTGGTCTTGTTCGCCACCTTGGCGCTATTGCCGCCGATGCTGCAAAATCAGATGCAGTATCCCGTGGTCCTGACTGGCCTGATCACCGCGCCCCGCGGGATAGGCACCCTGGTGAGCATGATCGTGGTAGGCCGGCTGGTGACCCGCTTCGATGCCCGCGGCATTATCGCGGTAGGCTTGGCGATGACGGCCTATTCCTTGTGGCAGATGACGCGGTTCTCCCTGTTGATGGACACATGGCCGGTGATCATTTCCGGCATCATTCAGGGCTTTGGCCTGGGTCTGGTCTGGGTGCCGCTTTCCACCGTCGCCTTCACCACGCTTCCCGCCAATCTGCGCAACGAAGGTACCGCGCTTTTCAGTCTTCTGCGCAATGTGGGCAGTTCGATCGGCATTTCGGTGGTGATGTTCCTGCTGACCCAGAATATCCAGCGGCTGCATGCCTCGCTGGCGCAGGACATCACGCCCTACAACACCACCGGCCGTAGCATGAGCAGCCTTTTGGGATTGAACGGAATTATCTCTAACCAGGCCGCCATGATCGCCTATATCGACGATTTCTGGTTGATGATGATACTGACGATAGCGACCATTCCTCTTCTTTTCCTGATCAAGAAAGTCCGCCCCGCCGGCGGCAGCCATGCGGTGCTTGAATGACGCGCGCTGCCTTTCCCCTTCTTTCGGCCCTCTTGCTTTCCGCTTGCACCATGGGTCCTGACTTCAAGGTGCCGGAGCCGCCGCCCGTTTCCACCTATGCGGCCAAGGGCGATGCGCCCGCGCCCGACGACCAGCGCGTGGTCTTGGGCAAACGGATCGAGGGCGATTGGTGGGCCGGCTTCCAGTCGCCGGCGCTGAGTGGCGTGATCACCGAGGCCCTGTCGGGCAATGAAGACACCGAAGCCGCCCGGGAGCGGATGGCCGAGGCCGAGGAAGAGGTCAATGCCGCCGAAGGCGCGCTTCTGCCGCAAGTTTCACTGGGCGCGACGGCCGGCTATCAGAAATATGGCCGCGCCTTGTTCGGACCGCTCAACTTCAAAATCCCGCCCTTTGCCTATTACACCCTGGGACCGACCGTGACCTTCCCCCTCGATCTGTTCGGCGGCCAGAAGCGCACGGTGGAAGAGCGCAAGGCGCTGCTCGAATATCAGCATTTCGAGCTGGATGCGGCCTATCAATCGCTCACCGCCCATGTCGCCGCCGAGGCCTTGTCGCAGGCCGGAGCGCGCGCCGAACTCGAGACGCTGGACGCCATCATCCAGGACGATCAGCGCAATGTGGATCTGGTGCAATCGGCCATCAATGCCGGCTCGGGCACGCGCGTGCAGTTGGTGAGCGCCCAGACCCAGCTGGTCGAGGACCGGGCCTTGCTGCCCGACCTGAAACAGCGCGAAGCGGCGGCGCGCCACGCGCTCGCCGTCCTGGTCGGCAAGGCGCCGGCGGAATGGAGCCCCCCGGAGTTCGCCTTGGGCGATTTCACTTTGCCCGCGGAATTGCCGGCGAGCCTGCCGTCCGAATTGGTGCATCGCCGCCCCGACATCCAGGCGGCCGAGGCCCAGCTTCATGCCGCCAGCGCCGCGATCGGCGTCGCCACCGCCAATCTCTATCCCAACCTCAATTTGACCGCGACGGTGACGCAGCAGGCGCTCACCCCCGGCGGCCTGTTCAACAGCATCGCCAATGCCTATTCGCTGGCGGGCAATCTCACCCAGCCCCTCTTCAATGGCGGGCGCCTGAACGCGGAAAAGCGCGCCGCGATCGACAATTACAAAGCGGCGCTTGCCACCTATCGTCAAACCATCCTGACCGCCTTCGGCGACGTCGCCGACCGGCTCCAGGCATTGGCCAACGATGCCGACCGCCTTCATGCCGAGGAAGCGGCGGCACAAACCGCGGCGGAGTCGCTGGATCTGGCGCGCAAGAGCTTCCAGGCCGGCAATTCCGGCATCCTGGACGTGATCGACGCCCAGCGCCGTTACGCCCAGGCGCAAGTGAATTTTGCCCGCGCCAAGGCGCAGCGCCTGATGGATACGGCCGAACTTTATCTGGCCTTGGGCGGATCGGCGATCACGCCACCGCCCAGCACCGTCCCCGCCGATCCCGAAGACCAATAAGCCTTTAGACAAAGGCTGCTCCGATTGCGGGCGAACCGCGCCCGGTGTCATAGTCGAACGTTGAGGGTTCAGGGGGTATATCATGCGAATTGGGCTGATCGCGGCTGGGTTTTATCTTGCGTTGAGCGCGCCGGTTCTGGCCGCCGATCCCAACGAAACGCCGGCCAAGGTGGTGCGCCCCGAAAACAGTTTCGACTATATTCGCCGCGTCGTGGATATTTCCATGCGCGACGGCGTCAAGCTGCACACCGTCATCCTGATCCCGCGCGGCGCGGCGCACGCGCCCATCCTGCTCACACGCACGCCCTACAATGCCGAGGACCAGACCGGCTACGCCCAAAGCGGCCATCTGAACATGATCCTGGACGGCTATGACAATGCCAACGACACCATCATCGATGGCGGCTATATCCGCGTGGTGCAGGATGTCAGGGGCAAATATGGCTCCAAGGGCATTTATCTGATGAACCCGCCACTGGCGGGCACCGCGCTCAATCCCACCAAGACCGACGATTCCACCGACGCCTACGACACCATCGACTGGCTGGTGAAGAATGTGCCGGAATCCAACGGCAAAGTCGGCATCATTGGCATTTCCTATGACGGCTTCCTGCCCCTGATGGCGCTGGTCAATCCGCATCCCGCGCTGAAGATTTCGGTGCCGATGAATCCCATGGTGGATGGCTGGCGCGGCGACGACTGGTTCCACAATGGCGCCTTCCGCGAACAGAACATGCCTTACATCTATGAGCAGGACGGCAGCCGCGACAATTCCGCCAAATGGTGGCAGTCCGAACAGGATGACTATGATTTCTACATGCGCGGCGTTTCCGCCGGCGCGCTGGGCCACGACCATGGCCTGGAGCAAATGGGCTTCTGGAACAAGGTCACCGCGCATCCCGCTTATGACGAATTCTGGCAAGCGCAGGCGATGGACAGGATTCTGGCCAGCCGCCCCATCACCGTGCCGATCTTGCTGGTGGGCAGCCTGTGGGATGCCGAAGACATTTACGGCTACTTGGCGGTGTGGAAGGCGCTGAAGCCCAAGGACACCAACAATATGGTGCGCATGGCGATCGGTCCCTGGTATCACGGCCAAGGCATCGACGAAGGCTCATCGTTGGGCGCGATCAAGTTCGGGCATGACACATCGGCGTGGTGGCGCAAGCATGTCCTGGCCCCGGTCTTGGCGCACTATCTGAAAGACGATGCGCCGCCGCTGGACGTGGCTCCGGTCACGGTGTTCGAGACCGGAACCAACGAATGGCGGAGCTATTCGTCCTGGCCGGTGGTCGCCGCCAAGCCGACGCGGCTCTATCTCAAGCCCAACAGCGAGCTGGGTTTCGAACCGGCTGCGGGTGTGGTGGAGAGCGCCGATTATGCCTCCGATCCGATGAAACCCGTGCCCTATCGTCACCGTCCGATCCAGCCCGCCGGTTACACCACCTGTGCGCAATGGGCCTGCTGGTTGACCGACGATCAGCGCGAGGCTTCGGGGCGCACCGATGTCCTCAGCTTCACCGGCGATGTCCTGACCAAGCCGGTGACGGTGCGCGGTCAACCCGTGGTGCATCTCAACGCCGCCACCACAGGAAGCGACGCCGATTGGGTGGTGAAACTGATTGACGTCTATCCCGACCAGGTCGCGGCCAATCACGCCATGGGCGGTTACCAACTCCCCATCGCCATGGATATTTTCCGGGGCCGCTATCGGGAGTCACTGTCCGAGGCCAAGCCGATCGCGCCCAACGCCAGGCTCGACTATCAATTCGCCCTGCCCACCGCCGACCATGTCTTCCTCCCCGGCCACCGCATTATGGTCCAGGTTCAGTCGAGTTGGTTCCCGCTTTATGACCGCAACCCGCAGAGCTTCGTGCCCAACATCTTTTTCGCCAAGCCGGCAGATTATAAAGTGGCGACACAGAGCGTGACTGTGGCGGGGCCGCAGGAGAGCTTCCTCAGCCTTCCGCTCGCTCCTTAAGCTCGGGAATCTGAATTACAGCCGTCGGCAATATGAATTCCACATAAGGTCGAAGCGGCGCGCCGTTTCCGGACTTTCCGGAAGTTCCGATGTCGTCCTTTTCATGTTCCGTCCACGGAATATCCATCTCGACATCCTATCTCTCCGGGCAAAGGCCGAATGCGGCCGATCTTCTTCTCGGATGAAAAGGACTTCTCCCATGTCGACTTCTCCCACCTCCAACAATAGCGGCCACCGGCGCGGTTCTTTGGTGGCGCTCCTGGTCGGGGCGGCCATCGGTGTCGGTGCCACCGCCATGGCGCTTTCTCCTTCGTCCTTCGCGGCGGGCAATCCGCCACCGCTGGGGCTGAGTTCCAATGCGCCCGTCGTACCGCAAACCGGCTTCGCACCCCTTGTGTCCAAAGTGAAACCCGCGGTGGTGCAAATTGCGGTCATTTCACGCCCGGAATTGAGTTCGGACGAGCAGGAAGGCCAAGATGGCGGTCAGGACAGCGACCAGGGTCAGGCCATGCCGCAGATGCCCGATCTGCCTGCCCCTTTCGGCGACATGCTGCGCCAGTTCCGCAATCATGGCGGCAATGATGGCGGCAGGGGCGCTGAGCAGCATGCGTTGGGCTCCGGCTTCATCATCGATCCGGCCGGTTACATCGTCACCAACAATCATGTGGTGGACGGCGCCCATGATGTCTCCGTCACTCTGACCGACGGCAACAAGTACAAGGCCCGCGTCATCGGCCGCGACGCCAAGACCGATTTGGCGCTGCTCAAGATCGATGCCGGCCATGCGCTGCCCTATGTGGCGTTCGGCGATTCCGACAATGAGCATGAAGGCGACTGGGTGATCGCGGTCGGCAATCCTTACGGGTTGGGCGGCACCGTGACCGCGGGCATCGTCTCGGCCCACGGCCGCAACATCAATGAAGGCCCCTACGACGACTTCCTGCAGATCGATGCCCCCATCAACCCGGGCAATTCCGGCGGCCCGCTGTTCAACGAGTCAGGACAGGTGGTCGGCATCGACACGGCGATCTATTCGCCTTCGGGCGGCAGTGTGGGCATCGGCTTCGCCATCCCCTCCAATGTGGCCAAGGATATCGTGGCGCAGCTGCGCGATCACGGCAAAGTCGCGCGCGGCTGGCTGGGCGTGCAGATGCAACCGCTGACGCCGACCCTGGCCAAGGCGGTGGGACTGCCCAATGCCCAGGGCGTCCTGGTCGACTCGGTGGTGGATGGCTCGCCCGCGGCGCATGCCAGCCTGCAGCAGGGTGATGTGATCACCGCCTATGACGGCAAGCCGATCAAGGACGCCCGTGACCTCGCCATGGCGGTGGCCGATACCGCGACCGGCAAGAGCGCCAGTCTGACGGTCTGGCGCGACCATCATGCGCGTTCTCTGGACGTAACCATCGGCACGGAACAGAGGGCCCGAGTCGCCATGGCCGATACAGGCGTCACAGGCGAAAAGCCCGTGGGCATGGCGCTGGAGCCGTTGACCTCCGACATGCGCAACCAACTCAACCTCAAGCCTTCGACCAGTGGCGTCGTCGTCGGCCAGGTAACGGAAGGAAGCCGCGCCGATGAAAGCGGCGTCCAAGCCGGCGACGTGATCGAACGCGTGGGCGGCAAACAGGTCAACTCTCCCGCCGAAGTCGCCGACGCCATCCACACGGCGGAGCGGCAGAAGCAGGCCGCGGTACCGCTCTTGGTGATGCGGGCCGGCGTGACCTCTTATCTCGGTCTGCAACTGGCGGAAGGCTGAGCCATCGCTCGCCGCGCCTCGCTCCGGCGCGGCGATGATCGGGTGCCGCACGTGGTTTCCCCCCGGCCATAGCGGCACCCGTTCGCGTTTCTACCCCACCTGCAGCAGGATCGCGCCCGAGGCGATGACAATGGCGGCGGCGAGTTGGCGCAGCGTGAGCCGCTCGCCCAGGAACGCCATCGCCAAGGCGGTTCCAAAAAGCACGCTGGTCTCCCGCAGCGCCGCCAATTGCGCGGTGGCACCAAAGCGATAGGCCAGCATCGCGGAGCCATAAGTGACGATGGAGAGCGACGCCGCGATCAATCCCAGTTTCCATTGCTTGCGCGCCGCGATCAGGACCGCGCGTCCCCGGATTCCGGGCGCGGTGGTGATCACGCTCAAGCCATGGCCGACGAAGAACCACAGCACATACGAGAAGGGATCGGCCACCCGCCGCACCCCGCTGGCGTCAACCAGGGTATAGGCGCCGATGGTAAGGCCGGTGGCCAAGGCAAAGCCCACACCTTTCATGGCGCCTTTGGTGGCGCGATGCGAAAGCCCGATGGTGATCACGCCGCCTGAAACCAGCGCGATGCCCAGCAATTGAAGCAGTGGCGGGCGCTGGGACAGAAACAAAATGGAGCCCAAGGTAACGAAAAGCGGTCCGCTGCCCCGCGCTACCGGATAGACCGCCGAAAAAGCCGCGTTCTCATAGGAAAGCACCAGCAGCAATTCATAGAGAGCGTGAATGAACGACGTCGCCGCCAGGAACCACCAGGCGCCCCGCGGCAAGGGCACGAAGAACAGAAAGGGCGCCACCAGCACGGCCGAGAAGACGCCGACCAGAAGTCTCAGCGCATATTTGTCTGGGGCGCTCTTGGTGATGACATTGACGACGGCATGAACGGCGGCGGACAAAAGAATGAGAACAAGCGCGGTACTCATTCCGGCCCCCGTTTGGCCCGGGCCAAAATACATCATCGCCAGGGAGGCGGAAGCCGGCTTAAGACCGGGTCGCTAAAAAACCGGGGCGAGGCGGCTTGGATCAAGATCCAAACCGCCTCAGCCGCCGGCGCCCCGCAAACCGAATTGATTACTGCACGCCGCCCATGGCCGGCATGTCGGCGACATAATCCTCGAAACCCACCGGGATGGCATAGCTGTCCGAAGATGGCCGCGCGATTTCCGCGATCACGCGCTTTTTGACCTCGGGTACCGCGACGCGATGTATTTCCCGCAGCAGCTCCTGCGACGCCATGATGATCACGCCGTCATAGGCGTTGATATCCACGCCGCGCATCAGCTCGGACATCAGCTGCCAGGCGAAACCGTGCCGGTCGGATTTGTTGGTATCGTCGGACAGGCTTTCCTTTTTGACCACGCGCAAAAGGCGCGAGGAACCCGCATCGCTGGCGCAAATCACGGCATCATTTTCGCCCGCCACCAGCACCCAGATCGAAAAATTGGACAAAGTCTTGTGCCCCCAAAAATTGGTGAGGTCACCTTGCCCGTTCGCGTTGTCGCGCGGCATGCGGGAAATATCCGTAAAGCGGGGAACCCGCTTCATGGCAAGGCAACCATGGCGCGTTCGACCACGGCGATCAGTTCGCCGGCGTCCACGGGCTTGTCCAAGAGCGCCACCGCGCCTGCCGCCATGATACGGTCCTTGAGCATCTTGTTGCCATGGGCGCTGATCACGATGGTGGGCGGCGCGCCCCTTCCGTCCCGCAAATGCTCCAGGAGTTCCAGCCCGGTCATGTTGGGCATGTGATAATCCACGATCAGGCAACCGGCCATTCCGGGCCTGAAATCGGCCAGGAAATCGGCTGCGGAGGCGTAATCGCAGACCGTCATATCGGCGGTCTCCAACACGGCGGCGATGGATTTGCGGACCGATTCGACGTCGTCGACGACCCAGACAAGGGTGCGTTTTTCCGGCACGGACGCTCCAAAGGACCCCGAGCGTCAGGATGAGGAGCCGGGTGGCCCCCGGGGATACGTAGTTTATACGGAGAATACCTAGTGGCGTTGGTCCATGGCCCGGGTCAGCCGCACCAGGTCCGAAAGGCCTCGGGCCTTGAGCTTTTCCTGGAGGCGGGCGCGGTGGGTCTCCACCGTCCGCGGCGAAATCCCCAACTCATGGGCGATGAGTTTGTTGGACTTGCCCAGCACCAGCTGGTCCAGCACTTCATGCTCACGGCTGGTCAGCGCCGCGATCAACGCGGCCGCCGCCTGGCCTTCATGCCGGGAATGGCTGACGCGCTTCCCCTGGGCCAAAGCGCGCTGAATGCTGGAAAGCAGGACCTCGTCATCATACGGCTTTTCCAGGAAGTCGAACGCGCCCGCCCGCATCGCCGTCACCGCTAGCGGCACGTCGCCATGGCCCGTCACCAGGATCAACGGCACCTTCATATTTCGCGCGCTCAGCTCTTGCTGCAGTTCGAGGCCCGTCATCTGCGGCATCCTGAGATCCACCAGAAGACAGTCTCCTCCCCCGCCATCGTCGAGATAGGCGATCGCCGAAGGATAATCCTGCACCCGCAAGCCATTGGATTCGAGCAGGGCGCGAAGCGAGCAACGCACGCTTTCATGATCGTCGATCACCACGACCAGCGCATCACCCATTGGTTTTAATCTCCTCTACTGGCAGCTGAAACCGGAACGCGGTGCCTGAAGGCTTGACCTCTTCAGCCCAGATGCGGCCGCCATGGCCTTCGACGATGGACTGACAGATGGGCAGTCCCACGCCCATGCCTTTCTCCTTGGTGGTGACGAAAGGCTGAAACAGTTGACCGACAATTTCGGGGGCGATGCCAGGCCCATTGTCGGTTACCGAGACGCACACGAAGCCCCGCCCGTCGGCCGCGGTCTGCACCACCAATTTCCGGTTCGCTTGATCCCCCATAGCATCCAAGCCATTGCGGATGAGATTGAGCAGGACTTGCTCGATCTGAATCTTGTCGATGAAGACCGGGGGCAGCGACGGCGCCAACTGGACTTCGATCCCGGATTCAGGAGCGCCCGCGACCCCCAGCGAAAGCGCTTCTTCCACCACCTTGTTGATGTCCTGCACGGCGCGCGCGGTCTCGCGCTTGTCGATGAAATCGCGCAGGGAGCGTATGATGCCACCGGCAAGCTTGGTTTCGCCCACCGCCCGGTCGAGGAATTCTCCCACGCGACCGATATCCGGCGCCGTGCCGTCGAGCAGCCGGCGGGCGGCGCGGACATAATTGACCGCCGCGGTCAGCGGCTGGTTCAACTCATGGGCGAGCGTGGACGCCATCATGCCCATCGTGTTCCAGCGCGAAAGATGGATCAATTCGGCCTGGAGATTTTTCAACCGCTCCTCGGCCGCGCGTTGCTCGGTGATATCGCGCATGCTGGCCGAGGTGCCGCGAATCTCAAGGACGTTGTTGAATACCAGCGAGGCCGTCATCGCGATCAGCATCGAGGCGCCCCCCTTCTTGAGCAGGGGAATCTCGCACCGAATGGCGCGCTCGCCTTCCATCAGGCGCCGGAAGACCTCTTCCACATCGCGCCGGCGCTCGGCCGGCGCCAGCACCGAGAGCGGCAGGCCCACCACTTCGCGCGCGGTATAGCCGAACATGGTCTCGGCCGCCTTGTTCCAGCTGGCGATGCGACCGTCCACCGTTCCGGCGATGATGGCGTCGTTGGAGGATTCCACCAGATCGGCGAGATAGTCGCGATGGGCCTCCAGGCGCCGCATCTTGCGCTCGCGCAAAAGCTGCTCGGTCACGTCCTCAACGATCATGGAGGCGCCGATCACGACCCCCGCCGCGTTGCGGATGGGCGAGATGGTGATGGACACGTCCAGCACCGCGCCGTCCTTGCGCACCCGCTGGGTGCGATAGCGGGTCAAGGTCTCGCCATGGGCGGCACGCAGCATGAGTTGGGCTTCGGTATCGCCGATGGCCGCGGGAAAAAGCGCGGCCACTGGGCGTGCCAAAATCTCGTCCGGCCGATAGGCGAACATGCGGGCGGCCGCTTCGTTCCAGGCGGTCACCACGCCTTTGAGATCCACGCCAATGATGGCGTCATTGGACGATTCGACGATGCTGGCCAGATAAAGCTTGTCGCTCTGCAGCCGCAAATTCTCTTCCAGCGCCGCGGCCAATTGCCGGTTGGTGTGCCTCAGTTCTTCGTTGATTTGGACCTGATCCCGGCTGGTTTGGCCGGAAGTAAGGTTGGACGTCTCCATCCCGATGACCCGATGCCGAATGGCGAAGCAACAATAAGAAACCATAACCGGGATCACGCCGATCCGGAATTATAATTCGAGAAAAATCCGTCAAATCCCTGGTTTTTTTAGGATCCGCGAAAGTTGGAAAAGAACCAAATTGGCGGAGTTCCCTGCCCCTGGAACCAGCGCCGGGAACCACGCGTCTGGAGTCCAAGTTCCCAAGCGCACGTTCAACGTGTATTGCTTTGGACAGATATCGTTCGGATTCTCTTCACCATACGCGCGCTCGGTTCGAAACCGTGCAGAAGGGGCGAACATTTGATAGAGTGAGTTGATTCTATTAGTGCGAGCGGAGTTCCTTCGTGAGCGTCTGGGTCGTTTACCGCAAGGGTTCTTTCTACATCAAGGAGCGCATTGGCAGCGAAGCGCTCTATGAACAGCGCAAGAATGCGTTGGAAGAAGGTGGCGCCACGCATGTCCGCATGGTGCGCGAGGATGACGACAGCCTATGGTTGAAGTGCGCCGTCGAATTGAACCGCCGCCCGATCATGAGGGATCGCGCATAATCCGGAAATTCGCAGCTGCGGCCCCTCGCTAGCGCTGTTTCAGGCGCGCGCGATAGCCGTGCAGAAGTGGTTCGGTATAACCATTGGGCTGCCGCACCCCTTCGAAGATCAAGGCGCGCGCCGCCTGGAAGGCCAGGCTGTCCTTCTCATGACCCGCCATGGGACGATAGAGCGGATCGCCCTGGTTCTGGGCATCCACCTTGGCCGCCATCCGCCTGAGCGCCTGATCCACTTCGGCTTCGGTGCAGACGCCGTGCAGCAGCCAGTTGGCCAGCATCTGGGACGAGATACGCAAGGTGGCGCGGTCTTCCATCAGGCCGACGTCATGGATGTCGGGCACTTTGGAACAACCCACGCCCTGGTCGATCCAGCGCACCACATAACCCAGGATGCCCTGGGTGTTGTTGTCCAGCTCCTCGCGGATTTCCTTCTCGTTCCAATTGTGCTCGGCCAACGGAATGGTGAGCAGCGCGTCCAGCGAAGGCGGCGTCTCGCCCGCCATTTGCCGCTGTATTTGGCGCACATCCACCTCGTGATAATGAGTGGCATGCAGCGTGGCGGCGGTAGGCGATGGCACCCAGGCGGTGTTGGCGCCCGCCTTGGGATGGCCGATCTTCTGCTTGAGCATGTCGGCCATCTTGTCCGGCATCGCCCACATGCCTTTGCCGATCTGCGCCTTGCCGGAAAAGCCGCAGGCCAGGCCGATGCGGACATTGCGGTCTTCATAGGCCTTGAGCCAGACGCTGTTTTTCATCTCACCCTTGCGCACCATGGCCCCTGCCTGCATGGCGGTATGGATCTCGTCGCCGGTGCGATCGAGGAAGCCGGTATTGATGAAAACGATGCGGTTTTTGACCGAAGCGATGCAGGCGGCGAGATTGGCGGAGGTGCGACGCTCCTCATCCATCACGCCGACTTTGATTGTGTGCCGCGCCAGGCCCAGCAAATCCTCGACGGCATCGAACAAACGGTTGGTGAAAGCCGCCTCTTCCGGCCCGTGCATCTTGGGCTTGACGATATAGATCGAACCGACCCGGCTGTTGACAAAACGGGTCCGGCGTTTGAGATCGGCAAGTCCGATCAGGCTGGTGACGATGGCGTCGAGGATGCCTTCGGGCGCCTCGCTTCCGTCCTTGAGCTTGATCGCCGGCGTGGTCATCAGATGGCCCACATTGCGGATCAGCATCAGGCTGCGGCCGGGCAGCGTGATCTCTCCTCCTGTGGGAGTGGTATAGGTGCGGTCAGCTTCCAGTTTCCGTGTCAGCGTGCGGCCGGATTTCTCGAACGTGGCTTCCAGCTCGCCCCGCATTAGGCCCAACCAATTGGCATAGGCCCCGACTTTGTCCCCCGCATCCACGGCCGCGATGCTGTCTTCCAGATCGGCGATAGTGGTGACGGCGGATTCCAGCAGGATATCGGCCACACCAGCCTTGTCGCCCTTGCCGATGGCATGGCCGCGGTCCAGCACCAGCTCGATATGAAGGCCGTGATGGCGCAAAAGAATCGCGCTGGGCGCGTCGGCGCTTCCTCGATAACCGGCGAACGCGGAGGGATCGGCAAGCGCCGGCGTCAGGGCGCCATTCTTCACTTGATAGGCTGCGACGTCCTTGTGACCGCCCGCGGCCAAAGGAACCGCGCGGTCGAGAAAATCCTTCGCCCAGGCGATCACTTTGGCGCCGCGGGCGGCATCATAGCCGCGACCGGCAGGCGCGCCTTCGATCGCATCCGTGCCGTAAAGCGCGTCATAAAGACTTCCCCAGCGCGCATTGGCGGCGTTGAGCAGGAAGCGGGCATTGAGGATCGGCACCACAAGTTGCGGCCCGGCGACATGCGCCAGTTCCTCATCCACCTTGTTCAACGCGATCTGAAACGGCGCGGGTTCGGGAACGAGATAACCGATCTGTTTGAGGAAATCCTGATAGGCCTTGACGTCGAGCGGCTTGCCGCGCTGCGCTTCATGCCAGGCATCGATCTGGGCCTGGAGCGTGTCGCGCTTGGCCAGCAGCGCGCGATTTTCGGGCGCGAGATCGGCAAATATCTTGGCCACGCCTTTCCAGAAAACATCCGCCGCAATGCCGGTGTCCTTCAGCGCGTCCTTTTCGATGAACTCCGCCAGGGCTTCGGCAACCTGCAGTCCGGCGCGGTCAACATATTTTTCCATGGTGTCAACCTTGTGCTTTCAGCCCCGCGGCTTCGATCCCCGCCAGAGCACAGATCTCGTCATTGTCCGAGGAGTCACCTGTTACGCCCACTGCGCCCAGAATATCGCCTTTGGAGTCGATCACGATCACGCCGCCGGCGGCAGGGATCAGACCCTGGTTTGCAATTGGGCCCAGCGATGCCACAAAGGTGGGCCGCTGCGCCGCCAACTCGCCGATCTTGCGCGATGACACGCCGATGGCGAGCGCGCCGGCCGCTTTTCCCGATGCTATTCCGTAGCGCAAGAGCGAGGCGCCATCCTGGCGTTGAAACGCAATCAAATGTCCGCCCGGATCGAGCACCGCGACGCTGAGCGGCTTCAATTCCAGGATGGCGCCTTTGGCGAAGGCGCTTTGGATGATGCGATTGGCCTGCTCCAAGCTGATGCGGTTCATGATCGGTCCTGTACCTAACGTTAATCCGGATAGCATCCCGCCTGGCGGGCCCGTTCGCGCACCAGGGCGAGCACGGCGTCGCAAAGCGGTGTTTTCTGTCCCGTGAGCGCGCCCAACTCGACCACCGCGCCCAGAAGCGCGTCGATCTCCATGGGGCGGCCGCGTTCCAGGTCTTGCAGCATGGAAGTCTTGTGCGCGCCCACTTCGCCGGCACCCTCAATGCGCTTGTCCATGCTGACCGCGAATTTGACGCCCAACGCCAGGCCCACGCCTTCGGCTTCCTGCATCATCGCATGCACCACCGCGCGCAGATCGGGGCGGAAGGCAAGACGCTCGAGCGTGGAGGCGGTCAACGCGGACAAAGGATTGAAGGCGAGATTGCCCCACAGCTTGACCCAGATCTCGTCGCGGATATTGGTGCGGACCGGGGCCTTGAGCCCCGCCTTCACTAGTATCTGCGACAAGGCTTCGACGCGGGCGCTTTTGCTGCCGTCCGGTTCGCCCAGGCTGAAGCGATTGCCATAGGTATGTTCGATCACGCCGGGCGCGATGACTTCGGCGGCCGGATAGACCACACAACCAATGGCCTGGCGCGGAGGGAGGATCCGCCAAAGCTTGCCGCCGGGATCGACACTTTCGACCGCGCGGTCGCGCCATGGTCCGTCAAGCCCATAGAAATACCAATAGGGCACGCCATTGATGCCGGTGACGAGAGCCGTCTCAGGACCCATCAGCTTGGCGATTTCCAGCGCGGCGGGAATCAAGCCATTGGCCTTGAGCGTGACGATCACATAATCCTGTGCGCCCGCTTCCTCGCCTTTGTCGGTGGCGGGAAGATGCACAATGGTCGTTTGGCCTTCGCTCTTGAGGGTGAGGCCTTTCTCGCGGATGGCGGCGAGATGCGGTCCGCGCGCCACCACGGTCACGTCGGCGCCAGCCTGTTTGAGCTTGACGGCGAGATAGCCGCCGATCGCGCCGGCGCCGAATACCGCAATCTTCATCCTGCCAGTCCGAGCTTTTCCGCAAGTCCGATACGCTGCAGCTTGCCGGTGGCGCCTTTGGGAATTTCCGTCAAGAACAGGATTTTGCGCGGTACCTTGAAATCGGCCACCCGGCTGCCGACGAAGGCGCGCAGCTCGCGCTCGTCGCAGGCAGCACCCTCGCGCAAGACAACGGCGGCGGCAATATCCTCGCCAAGCTTGTCGTGCGGCACGGCGAAGGTGACGACTTGCGCCACCGCCGGATGGTCCATGATCACCGTGTCCACTTCCAGGGGACTGATCTTCTCACCGCCGCGATTGATCAATTCCTTGAGCCGGCCGGTGAGACGCAGATAGCCCTGCTCGTCGATCACGCCCTGGTCGCCAGTGCGAAACCAGCCATTGGTGAAGGCCTTGGCGTTGGCGTCCGGGTTGGCTTCGTAGCCTTGGGTGACGTTGCGGCCGCGAATCACCACTTCGCCAAGTTCGCCAGCGGACAGGAGAGTGCCCTTGTCGTCCATGGTGGCAACATCGGGACCCGCGGCGATGCCCACGCTTCCAGGAAAGCGCGCATGGGGCGGTAGCGGATTGGACGCCATCTGATGCGACGCCTCGGTCATGCCATAGGCTTCGATCACCGGCACATGGAAGGTGTTTTCCAAGGCTTCCATCACTTGCGGCGGCAGCGACGACGACGACGAGCGGATCAGGCGCAAGCGGCCGCGCTGAATGATCTCGCGATTGCGCTCGGCCCGGGAAAGGATGGCCTGATGCATGGTGGGCACCGCAGTATACCAGCTGGGGCGCATCTCGTCGAACCAGGAAAAGAATTTCAGCGCATTGAAACCGGGCGTGCAGACCACCGATGCGCCTGCTGCAATGCTGGAGAGCGTGGCCGCGATCAGGCCATGGATATGGAACAGCGGCATGATGTTGAGACAGACATCGTCGGGCGTCAGCGCCAAGGTCCGGCCGATATGATAAGCTGACGCTGTCACATTGGTCTGCGACAAGGGCACGATCTTGGGCCGCGAGGTGGTGCCCGAGGTATGAAGTACCAAGGCGATATCGCTCTCTTGCGCGAAACCGCCACTCTGCGCGGCATCAGCGCTGCGCGCGCCCGAAAGCTGGAACGCGCCCGCGGGCTCTTCCGGCACAAGTCCGACGATGGGAATCTTGCGCGCCTCGGCGACCGCGATGGCGGGACTGTCCATGCCTGACTGGATCACCAGCGCCTTGGCGCCCAGGTCCGACAGATAGAATTCGAATTCTTCGCTGCGATAAGCGGGATTAAGGGGCGCCGTGGTCGCGCCGGCGCCAATGGCGATGAAGGAAGCCGCCATCTCGGGGCCATTGGGCAGCACCATCGCCACCCGGTCGTTGCGGCCTATCCCCATGAGATTGAGATCGCGCACAGTGCGCTGCGTCAATTCCCGCAAACCCTTGTGAGTCAGCGCCGAGCGCTCCGGCGCGCCGATGGCGGGAGCGTCATCCTTGCCCACTTCAATCAGCCCCATGATCGTGCTGGCCCGATAAATGCTTGACATAGGCCCGTCTCCCAATCGTATTTTCGCAGGCGCGCTGGCGAGAAAAATATAGCGGCGGCCGCAACAGCGATCCAGCGATATTCCCCTTTCCCGAGGTGACAATGAGCAGCACGGCTTCCCCAGCGGACAGCGAGCATCAGGGCCGCTATCTCCAGCTCATCATCGGCGTCGTCTGCATGGTGATGATCGCCAACCTGCAATATGGCTGGAGTTACTTCGTGGATCCGATGTCCAAGACGCAAGGCTGGAGCAGAGCCGCGATCGGCGGCGCCTTCAGCTTCTTCGTGCTGGCGGAAACCTGGCTGGTGCCGATCGAAGGCTGGTTCGTGGACAAGTTCGGCCCCCGCATCGTCGTGACCCTGGGCGGCATCCTGGTGGCGTTGGCCTGGTCGCTGAACTCCATCGCCACCTCCATTCCCATGCTCTATGCCGGCGCGGTGATCGGCGGCGTGGGTGCAGGCGCGGTTTATGGCACTTGCGTCGGCAATGCGCTCAAATGGTTTGTCGGCCGCCGCGGCATGGCGGCCGGCTTCACCGCCGCGGGCTTCGGCGCCGGTTCCGCCATCACCGTGGTGCCGATCATCTATGTGATCAGTCATTACGGCTATCAGCCGGCTTTCCTGTGGTTCGGGCTGGCTCAGGGCGTTGTCGTCGTGATCGTCTCCCAGTTCCTGCGCGCCCCATCGGCGGAGGTGAAGCCGATGGCTACGGTTCACAATTCGCAGGCGAAGCGCAGCTATGCTCCCGGGGAGGTACTGCAGACGCCGTTGTTCTGGCTGCTGTATCTGATGTTCGTCACGGTTGCTTCCGGCGGATTGATCGTCACGGCGCAGTTCGCCTCCATCGCGGCGGATTACGGCGTCGCCAAAGCACCCGTCAGTCTGATCGGCATTGCCGGACCGGTGCTGGTGGTGGCTGCGGTGATCGACAATGTCCTCAACGGGCTGGGCCGGCCCCTCTTCGGCTGGATTTCCGACAAGATCGGCCGGGAGGAGACCATGTTCGTCGCCTTTGTGCTGAATGGGTTATCGATCTGGAGCCTGGCCCGGTATGGCCATGATCCGATCCTGTTCGTGATCTGCGCCGCCGCGGTCTATCTCACCTGGGGCGAGATCTATTCCCTGTTCCCTGCCACCTGCACCGATGCCTATGGGCCGAAATTCGCCACCACCAATGCGGGCATGCTCTACACCGCCAAGGGCACGGCCTCTTTGGTAGTGCCCCTTACTGCTTATATTGCGGCCAAGGGTGACTGGAGCACTGTGTTCTGGGTGGGCGCCATCGCCAATGTGATTGCTGGGATGCTCGCGATCGCGGCATTGAAGCCCCTGCGCGCCGCCCAGGCCAAACGCCGTGCCGCGGCGACGCCGGCCTTCGCGCCGTCGTCAAGGGTTTGATGCAAAGGCCGTTTTTGCAAGTTACCCCAGGTTAACGGCGTTACCCGTTATTAACCCATCGCGCCCTATTCTGTCTCGTTCACACCGCAGGGCCTTATGGGGCAACCACGTCTCAACCTGAAGAATATCACCGGGTTGCTGGTGGATCGGGACCCGTTCACGCGCGGCCTGATCGCCCAGATGCTGCGCGGCTTCGGCATCGAGAAATTGATGATTGCCTCGGCCGGCGCGGAAGGCAGGCGGATGATCGAGGGCAACTGTCCCGATATCTGTTTCGTCGAAGGCGCCTTGGAAGATATGAGTACGGCGGATTTCATCGGCTGGATCCGGCGTCAGGTGTCCCCCGCGCTGCGCTTCATGCCCATCATCGTGCTGTCGGGCTACACCCAGTTGCGGCTGATCGCGGCGGCGCGCGACGGTGGCGCCCATATCGTGGTGCGCAAACCCGTGTCGCCGCAGGCGCTGTTCGACCGGATCAACTGGGTGGCGCGCGTATCGCGGCCGTTCCTCGAGACACCCAAATATATCGGTCCGGATCGCCGCTTCCATTCCGTCGAGCCCCCCGACAGCAAATACAAGCGCTCTACCGACATACCGATCGAACCAGAAGCAACCGCACAGGCAAGCTGAGCATGGCCGCTCTTACGCATTTCCCCAAACTCCGCATCACCGAACTGGTCGGGCGCTTCGGCGGCGTCACGCGCAGCGACGCCATCGCGCAGGCGAAAAAGGAATTGGAGGCGATGCGGGGCGAAAGCGACGGCATCATTGAAGCCGCCATCAATGCCCTGGAAGCCATCGTCACGGCGCCGGCCGAGCGCACCCGCTATTCCGACTCGCAATTGAAGGAGATGCTGGTGTTGGGCGATCAGATCGTCACCCTTGCCGGCACTTTCGAATATTGGGCGCTGGATCAGACTACCCGCAGCATGTGCGACGTTGCCGACGGGTTGCTGCGCACCGGCCAGCCCGACATTGCCTCGATCCAGGTCCATATGCGGGCCATGCGGATGGTCAGCCCCAAAGCGCCCCCTCTGTCCGACGACCAGATCAAGGTGATGCTGGCCGAGCTCAAGAAAATCCTGGCGCATTATGGCTTCGACGCCTTGTCCGCGTCGGCCGACAAAATTTCCTTCGAAGACGTCCCCGCCACCCCCGAGTGATGAGGTATTGCCGAAATATTCCCGGCACCTAGCGGCCCACGCCGCGACGCATCGGTGACGATAGCCGCCGCGCCAGGCGCGGCGCGACGGATTGACGTCCGGCCTCCCCCATGAAAACATCGCGTCACGCTCGTGGGAATAGCGGGCTAAAGCAGGGGGACGAGCCATGGACATGCGCAAAGCCGCGACAATTGTCGTGATTTTACTTGCCAGCACCGCAGTAGGCCAATCGCAGGGGATTAACGGCTCCGCCGAATTCCAGGCACATCAGGCGGAACTGGAGAAGTCCTATCCGCAGCTGAATGTCGTCAGCGACCAATATATGCACCTCAGCATTCCCGGCTACACGATGGGCGAGACGATGGGTGTGGCCACCAATTCCAAGGGGAATCTGTTCGTCTATTCCCGCACCAATCCGCAAGGCATCGCCCGCGGCGGCCAGGCGGCCATGCTGTGGGAATTCGACCCGACCGGCAAATTCGTCAAGGAATGGGCGCCCCACAACTACGCCGCGTCATTCGCGCATGCAGTACGCGTCGACCGCGATGACAATGTCTGGCAGGTCGATGAAGGCTCGGGGATGATCGTCAAATACAATCCCAAGGGCCAGCAGATCCTGTGGCTGGGCCGCACGCCCGAGGCGATCGATTACCTCGAAGCAAATCTGGAAGTCCTGAAATATTCGCGGCCCAACGCCAGGGCCGTGCCGGACAAACCGGTCGGCCGCAAAGGCGAGTTCGATCGCGAGACCGACATTGCCTGGGATTCGCAGGGCAACAGCTTCATCTCCGACGGTTATGGCAATTCGCGTGTGGTCAAGATTTCACCCGATGGTCATTGGCTGAAGATGGTGGGCACCAACGGCACGGGTCAGGACCAGTTCCGCACCCCGCACACCATCGCGGTGGACGCGCAGAACAACGTCTATGTCGGCGACCGCGGGAATTTCCGCATCCAGGTCTATGACAACAATCTGAACTATGAGCGGACCATCAGCGGCATCGGCGCCCCCTGGGCCTTGTGCATCACCAACACCACGCCGCAATACATGTTCAGCGGCGACGGCAACGGCAAGCTCTACAAGATGGACATGACCGGGAAAGTGCTGGGCATGACCGTCACGGGCCAGGACCATGGCTCGGAGGATACCGGCGACCTGATCCATGCGATGGACTGCCGGAGCCCCAACGTCGTCTATATCGGGTCCGCCTCGATGTATGACGTGCAAAAGCTCACTATCAAGTGAGCCGGCCTGGCAAGTAAGCCAGCCTGGCGAAGCATTATTCAGGCGGGCGTTCTGGCCTGTTGAGTCGGGTTCGCATTCGTACCTCGTACCCGGACCGATCCTGCCGATCGGTCCGGCCAAATTGAAGGCACAATGACGGGCACAAACGACGCGCCTCAAGTGGTGGTTCATCCGCCGGTCGCGTTGGCGGTCGCCTTGATCGCGTGCCTTGTCCTGAACTGGCTTCATCCCCTGCCCTTTATGCCGCCGTCCCTGCCGCGCATCGCCATCGGCGCGGCGCTTTTCTTGCTCGGCGTTCTGCTGGTGGCATGGTCGGGCCGCACATTCCGCAAAGCGCATACGCAGGTGCTCACGAACCAGCCGGCGACGGCCATCGTCACCGCAGGGCCGTACAGCGTGAGCCGCAACCCCATCTATATCGCGACGTTCCTGGGACTTGTTGGCCTTGCTATCGGATTCAACTCGCTCTGGTTCCTGGCCGCCATGGTGGTGATGTATTTCGTCCTCCGCTTCGGCGTGATCGCCCGCGAAGAAGCGTATCTCGAAGGCAAATTCGGTGCCGTCTACCTGGAGTACAAAGCCCGCGTCCGCCGCTGGTTGTGAGACGCGCGGGAGCCGGATTTGACAAGCCGCCGGCCGCGCGGCCTCATAGGATTGAGCTTGGAGGGAGACCGCCATGAAACGGGTGACTTGTGTGCTGTTGTCTGCCGCGTTGTTGTCTGGGGCATTGGCGTTGGGCTTGAGCGCGGGCGCGTTCGGGCAGGCGACCGAGGATGAAGTCGCCAAGGGCGGCCAATTTCCCCTCGCCGCCAAGGCCGGCCAGGACAGCCATGCCTTCGACCAGGCGCCCGCGGGCGCGGTCAATCAAGGCAAGTACGACATGGACAAGTGGAAATACGGCCATGCCTGGGACGCGCCGCCGGGGGCCAAGATCTGGAATCCGGTCAAGCTCAAAATGATGCGGGGCGAGAAAGTGGTGGGCGGCACCGTGTTCGCCGCCACCGATCCTGAAATCTACTGCGCCATGGCCAATGCCGGTTATGACTTCACTTGGACCGAGCAGCAGCATGACGCGCGCGACTGGAAGGAGCTGCAACGCATGTGGGGGGCTTGCCCTTTCGCCAAGGCTGTGCCGGGCGTGCGCGTGGCTTATACCGATGAGCGCGAGGAACAGCATGCGATGGATGCCGGCGCGCTGGTTTTGGTTGTACCCACAGTGCGGTCCTACGAAGAAGCGATCAAAGCCCGCGACTGGGCCTATTTCCCGCCTTTGGGCAAGCGCAGCGTCGGCGGCGGCCAGGCGTTCAATCTCTACGCCAATGTGCCGGGCGGCTATCGCGAAACCATCAATAACAATCTGGTGCTGATCCTGATGATCGAGACGCTGGACGGGCTGAAAGACGCCGACCGCATCGCCAAGATCCCGGGTGTCACCGCCATTTTCGCCGCCAGCAGCGATCTGGGCAATTTCGCCGGCTACAAACAGGGCGATCCCGATTATGAGCGCGAGATCAATATCGTCCATGACGCCGCGATAAAGGCGGGCGTGCGGCTATGCGGGCCGCTGGCCTGGCGCGACCGGCCGGACTTCACCTGCTTCCAAGGCGGCACCGAATTGGCCGCCATCGGACGGGGAGCGAAATCCGAGCTGGGCACTCTCGCCAATACCCAGGGCAAACCCGAAGTGGGGCCCTGGGCGGCGCACTAGCCCCTATCCAAACGCGCACTCACCAGACTTGCACCCTGGCGTCGGGCGCGAGATAGAGCTTCTGTCCCGGCTGGACATTGAAGGCCTGATACCAAGCACCGATGTTGCGCACTTCCGCGGCGCGATATTCGCCCGGCGCGTGCACATCGACCAGGATCTGCTGGCGTTCGGCCTGCTCACGCGTCTTGCTCGCCCATTCCTGACCGAAGGCAAGAAAGAATTGCTGCTCGCCGCTGAGGCCCTGATCCACCGGCGCGGGTTTGCCGCCCAATGCGGTAATCCAGGCGTCGTGCGACGCCGCCACGCCCGCGTTGTCGGCGATATTCTCGCCCAAAGTCTGTTCGCCATTCACCGCCAGATCGGGGAACGGCTTGTACTGGCTATATTGGGCCGCCAGCGCCTTTCCCGATTGCTGGAAATGGGCGAAGTCGGCCTTGGTCCACCAATTGTGCAAACGGCCTTTGTCATCGAAGGCCGCGCCCTGGTCATCGAAGGTGTGGCTGATCTCATGGCCGATCACCGAACCGATGGCGCCGTAATTGAAGGCGTCATTGGCCTTGGCGTCGAAGAAAGGCCGCTCCAGGATCGCCGCCGGGAAATTCAACGCATTCTGCAGCGGCAGATTCACGGCATTGACGGTTTGCGGAGTCATCGACCATTCGTGACGGTCCACCGGCTTGCCGATACGGTCGATGCTGTAGTGATATTCGAACATGTCCGAGCGCAACTGGTTGCCCAATGCATCGCCCTTGACCACCCGCAGACCGGAATAATCGCGCCACTTGTCAGTATAGCCGATGCCGACATAGAGGGCGAACAGCTTCTCTTTCGCCTTCGCTTTCGTCCCAGGCGTCATCCAGGTCAGCGCGTCGATGCGCCGGCCCCAGGCGGCGATGATGTTCTTCACCATGTCCTGCGCCTTGGCCTTGGCCTCGGGTGGGAAATATTTTGCGGCATAGAGTTTGCCGACCGCGTCGCCCAAAGCGGCATTGGTGGCATTGACGCCTCGCTTCCAACGGTCCTGCTGTTGCGGCGTGCCCGACAGCGCTTTGCCGTAGAAATCGAAGCGCGCATCCACGAATGCCTTGGGCAGTTCCGGCGCAAAATGATTGATGGCATGGAACGCCATCCAGGCTTTCCAGGTGTCGAGCGGCGCCGAGGCCACCAGCTTGGACAGACCGGTGAAAGCGGACGGCTGCCAGACGATATAGCTGGCCGCATTGGCAAGCTGCGCGCCGTCAAAGAATTGGTCCCAGTCCAGACCCGGCGCCCTCTTGGCGAAATCCGCCTTGGCCCAGACATTGTTCGCCTTCACCACGTCCTGGCTTTCGACGATGCTTTCCTGGGCCTTGGCGATCTGGGTTTCCAGATCGAAAATCGCGACAGCCTTCTTGTCGCTGTCGGCGATGCCGGCCAGCTTCAAGGCGGTGGCGACATATTTCTCATAGGCCGCCTGCACTTCCTTCATTTTGGCGCTGCTGCCCAGATAATAATCCCGGCTGGGGATGCCCAAGCCGCCTTGCATCAGATAGGGCGTGTAATGCTCGCTGTCGCTGAAGCCGGGCGCCACCCAGATGCCGAACAAATGCTCGGTATTGAAATTGGTGTTGTTGAGCGGATCGACATCGGCGCGCATCGCTTCGCCGATGGCATGCGACAGCGCCTTCTTGTCGGCAAGGGCGGCGATAGCGGCGAGCTGCGGCTGGATCGGCGCCACGCCTTTGGCTTCGATCCCCTTCTCGTCCATGAAGGTCGAATAGAAATCGCCGATCTTGGTCTGCTCTGAGCCCGCGGCGCTCTTGGCAGCAGCTTCGATCAGGGCGCGGGTGCGCTTCTGGGTTTCCTGGTTGAGGATGTTGAATGAGCCCCAGGCCGCCTGATCCGGCGGAATGGTGGTGCGTTTCAACCAGCTGCCGTTGGCATAGGCATAGAAATCGTCGCCGGGAACGACAGATTTGTCGATCGAGGAAAGATCGACGCTGTGGGAGGTGTCGGCTTGGACGGCGACGGATGCGAGCGCCACCATGGCGGCGGACAGGTAAAGCGAGAATCTCATCAAAGGCCCCATTGGGAGTAACGGACGAAGCATATAGAAGGAATTGAGCCCGCCGAAGACCATTAACCCGTTGATATTTATAATATTTCATCTAAGGCCATCACCGGATTAGGCGGCGATCCGGAGAATGGGTAATGATGGCGCGGGGATGAAAACAAACAGGGGGCTTGCTCACGATGAAGCGCGTCCGCGCCTATCGCCTATCCCGTTCGGCTGTTTGTTTGCTGTCGGCGCTCATCATCGCGCCATCGCTCGCCGCCGCGCAACAATTCCAGGGCGATCTCGATCCGGCGCCGCACGACTTCTCTAACCGCGACGATGTGGTGGGGATTGGCATCGTGTCCGCCACACTTTCCGGAACGACCCTGACAATCACGGGAAACTTTGCTGGCCTGTCTTCGCCTGCCACAGCGGCGCATCTCAAGATGGGCCTGGCCATGGGCGTTCCCGGCGCGACTATCGGTGAGCTCAACGCCACGCATGCCGCCAAAGGAGAGATTTCCGGAAGCATCAAGCTCAATTCCGCTCAGATCACAGCGCTCAGAAAAGGGGCGCTTTACATCCAGCTCGACAGCGTCAAAGGGAAGGACGGCAACTCCTGGGCCTGGCTGGAAAGCGACGAAAGGCCGAGAGTATGACACCGATGCGCCTCTTCGCGGCATCCGCCGCCGCTCTGCTTCTGATTCTGATGCTGGGCCGAGCCCAAGGTCAGCAACAAACGCCCGGCGTCTTCGCGCCCGACCAGATCCGCGTCGGCCAAGCCGAATATCTGGAAAATTGCGCCGGCTGCCACGGCAATACGCTGGCGGGTGCCAAGGATTCTCCCGCCCTGGCGGGCGCAGGCTTTATGCAGAATTGGGGCAACCGCTCGACCAAGGCGCTCTACCAGTTCATTTCCACCAGCATGCCTGCCGGCAATGAAGGCAGTCTCAGTGCCGGTGCTTATGCCGACATCACGGCTTTTCTGCTTTCCGCCAACGGCGCCACGCCAGGCAGCCAGGTACTCAACAGCAATACCGATGTGAGGATCGCCAGCGTCGCCAATGGCCAGGTGCCGGCTGACGTCCAAAAAGGCCTCCAGACTGCGCCTGCCAGAGCAGCGCCGCGCGCCCAATCGCGCCATGGCCTGACGGTCGCGGGTACGGTGGCGAATTACACGCCCGTGACCGACGCCATGCTCACCCATCCCGCCGATGGCGACTGGTTGATGTACCGGCGCAATTATCAGGGTTGGAGCTATAGCCCCCTCACCCAGATCGATGCGCGCAATGTGGGAGGTCTTCAGCTCAAATGGTCATGGGCCATGAATGAAGGCGGCGCCAGCGAAGTCACGCCCATCATCCATGACGGGGTGATGTTCCTGTCCAATACGTCCAACACGGTGCAGGCGCTGGACGCCAGGACCGGCGAATTGATCTGGGAGAACCGCATCGGCCCGGACGCGACGGTGGCTTATAGCGGGACACGCAGCCTGGCGCTCTATCAGGACAAGGTCTATGTCGCCACCACCGACGCCAAGCTCTATGCACTGGACGCGAAGACCGGCAAGGCGGTGTGGCATGTCGAGATCGCGCCGCCGCCCAAAGGCGAAACCGGCGGCGTGATCGTGATCCACGGCAAGGTGCTGGTGGGCATGATGGGCTGCGACAATTACTCGACCGTCAATTGCCATATCAGCGCCTATGACGCGGAGACGGGCAAGCAAGACTGGATTTTTTACACGACCGCGCGCCAAGGAACGCCGGGCGGCGACACCTGGAACGGCTTGCCCGACACACAACGCGCGGGCACCGACACCTGGATTGCCGGCACCTACGATCCCGATCTCAATACGACCTATTGGGGCGTGGCGCAGGCCAAGCCCTGGATGCGCGCCAGCCGCAAGACCTTCGGCGCTTCGGTGCTCTATTCCAACGCCACGCTGGCGCTCGACCCCGATAGCGGCAAGCTCAAATGGTATTACCAGCATATCCAAGGGGAGTCGCTCGACCTGGATGAAGTGTTTGAGCGCGTGCTGATCGATCATGGTGCTGAGAAAAGCCTGATGACCATCGGCAAGGATGGCGTGCTGTGGAAGCTGGACCGCACCAACGGCAAATTCCTGGGCGAGAAAGAGACCCTGTTCCAGAATGTCTTCAGCAAGATCGATCCCAAGACCGGGCAGGTCACTTACCGCCCGGACATCGTGGGCCAGAAGACCAACGAGTGGATCGGGTCCTGCCCCGGGCCGGAAGGCGGCCATGACTGGCAGGCCACGAGTTACGACCAGCCCAACGATCTCTTGATCATTCCGCTCAGTCAGAGCTGCGTTCTGATGCGTGGCCAGGACGTGGACATGAAACTGGGCGGCGGCGGCACATCGGCGTCCCAACTTTTCTATTTCATGCCTGGAACCCACCGCAACATGGGTAAGCTGGTGGCTTACAACACCAAGGACATGACCGAAGCTTGGTCATTCCAGCAACGTTCGCCGTTTCTCAGCGCGGTGGTCTCGACTGGCGGCGGCGTCGCTTTCATCGGCGACTTCGACCGCGTCTTCAAGGCGGTGGATGTGAAGACCGGCAAGATCCTTTGGCAGACCAGGCTGGGCAACACGGTGCAGGGCTACCCCGTTGCGTTCAGCGTGGACGGCAAGCAATATATCGCCGTCACCACGGGACTTGGCGGTGGCAGTCCCGAGCAGAAACCCACCACGCTTCTGCCGGAGGTGCATCGCGCCACCACCGGCCAGCAGCTTTATGTGTTCGCCTTGCCGGATTAAGGCGCGTCGCCGGCTTCAAGAAAGATCGCGGCCAGACGCTCTATTCCGGCCTGATCGTCCGCGCTGAAGCGCGAGGGTTTTGGGCTGTCCAGATCCAGCACGCCTAGAACTTTGCCGTCCACGATCAGCGGCACCACCAGTTCGGAGCGCGAAGCGGAATCACAGGCGATGTGATCGGGAAAATCATTCACGTCGGCGACCCGCAACGTCCGGCGCTGTTCGGCGGCGGCACCACAGACGCCCCGTCCCATGGCAATGCGCACGCAGGCCGGTTTGCCCTGGAATGGACCCAGCACCAGCGTGTCGCCTTTGAGAAAATAGAAGCCCGCCCAGTTCAGATCCGGCAGCGAAGTAAAGATCAGCGACGCCAGGTTGGCAGCGTTGGCGATCCAGTCGCACTCGCCCGCCAAGAGACCCTCCGCCAGCCGGGCCAACTCGGCATGGAATTCCCGGGGATCGGTTGTCGTGATGGGCGCGGCTTCGAACATTCTTTCTATTTAGCAATCATTCCAGGCCACGGAAATGGGCCGCGACGGGATCGCACAGACCTCCCGTTCAAATTGAGTGCGGCCATCACTGAAGTACCTTTCAAAGGATTCATGTCCATGCGTAAAGCTTTTGTTCCCTTGCTCGCTTCCCTGCTCCTGTGCGGAGCGGCAACAAGCGCCTTGGTCACCACCGGCGCACAGGCCCAGACCGACACACGCAATCCCATGATGCTGGCGCAGAATACGGAGACGCCGCCTACGAATACGGGCCACAGGCACCGTTTCAGCCCCACCGATATCGCGGCGTTTCATAAACAAAGATGCGAAGATGGTTATGCCCGAGCGGTGGGCCGCATGGCGTATCTGGAGACAAGGCTGAATCTCACCGCGGCGCAAAAGCCGCTCTTTTCGGCCTGGCAGTCGGTCAAGCTCGACATCGCCAAGCGCCGCGCCGATACGTGCGCTGCGCGCGATTTAAGCCAGGACCGGAAAGACACAAGCCCGGTGGACCGGATGGCCCACATGGAAGAGCGGCTGAAGGCACGGATCGCCGATCTGGATGCCGAGCGCCCTGCGTTCGGCGCGCTTTATGGTGCGCTGTCGGAGGATCAACATAAGGTGTGGGCGCCGCATCATCACCGGATGCGCCAGGGTATGTGGGGTCAGGGCATGGCACCGGGCAGCCGGCCGGTGAATGGCCAGCAGCGGCCCGCGCCGCCGCCTCAATAAAGGCAAATTCACAGGCACTGGACGGGCTCCATCGCGGCTGGCTACCCTGAGCGGGGATCCAGCCGCGGTGCCGATGACCATATTCGCCAATGCCTTCCTGCTGGTCTATGCGGGGCTGTTTCCCATCGTCAATCCGATCGGCAGCGCCCCGCTCTTTCTGGGCCTTACCGAATTCTGCACCGGCGAGCAGCGCAAGAACCTCGCCTTCCGCGTGGCATTCAACAGCCTGTTGCTGCTTCTGGGTTCGATGTTCATCGGCTCTCATGTGCTGGAATTTTTCGGTATCAGCCTGCCGGTCGTCCGCATTGGCGGTGGCTTAATCGTCACCGCGTTCGGTTGGAAACTCTTGAATTCCGAGACGCCCGACGCGAACCGGGCCGGCGCGGCGGGCGTGCATACGGTGCCGGAATCCTTTTATCCCCTCACCATGCCTCTCACGGTTGGGCCAGGCTCCATCGCCGTGGCCATCAGCCTGGGCAGCCAGCGGCCCAAGAGCGCGGATCTGGAGCATTTGCTGTTGTTAGGCGGGGCGGCGCTGACCGGGGTGGTCGCGATCGCGCTCACCGTCTATCTTTGCTACCGCTTCGCCCAGCGCCTGGTCGCCATGCTGGGCACCAGCGGCACGCATGTGGTGATCCGGCTGTCAGCCTTCATTCTGGTCTGCATCGGAATACAAATATTATGGAGCGGCTGGAGCGAACTCTCCGCCGTGCCCCATTAGGCATCGTCCCACTAGCGGGGATCGAGGCGAACGGCCAAGTTCGCCGAGCGTCTTACGAGGGTGCTCGCCGCCAGAAATGGCCCACTGGACCATTTCTAGCAGCTCAACCGGAGGAAGGCAGATGGAGGTAATTAAAAGTGGAACGTCACGCCCGTGGCGTAAACCCAGGGGTCGAGACTGACTTTGCCGCTGATCGGAGCAAGCACGCCGGGCGCCACGGGGATCGAGCCGGTCGCGTGGGTGGTGAGGAACGCCTTTTTCACTTCGGCGAAAAAGCCCCGAATTCTCAGCGACCATGAAGTCCGAACCCGCTTCGACTTCCGGCGCCAGATCGTTGGAGAGCTTGGCGTTCTGGATCGCGGCGTCATGGGTGGAGAAGATGATCATATAGCTGGCGCCCGCGCCCACATAAGGGCGGAAGAAGCCATCATGCAAAGGCTGATACTGCACGGTGAGAGCCGACGGACCGATGGTGGTGGATTCCATTCTGCCAACCGGAGCCAAGCTGCCGCCGCCGAAGACGCCGATCGCCGGCGGCCAGCCGACTGAAAGCACGCCTGACCAGTCGGGAGCGAAGGTGTAACCAACTTCCGCCAAGCCGCTATAGATATGATTGTAGTGCAAGGCCGCGCCCGGATAGGGCTGGCCCCCGACAGTGAGTTTCAAACCGTCCATATTCGTCAATTCCGCCGCACCGGCCCGGATGAACCAAGGACTCAGGGAGACGCTGGAATCGTTTTCATCCGCCAGGGCGGGCAGAGCCAGCGCAGCGGAAGCGCACAGAAAAGCAGCGGCGAGAAACGTCCTCATGAATACCCTCCGATGAAAGTCCTGACCCCGATCGAGAGGATTGTCCCGCGCTCACGCGAACGGCTCTTATCCCCCGTACTTTAGCTCTTAATGTAGGGATAACAGCGTTAATAGCAGGTTAATAATTATGCAACCGATGCCTTGGGAAGCGCCGGTTCTGCCATTTTGCCAGCAGCGGGCAGGACCACTGTGTTGGCTGCCGCCTGCGGCATCAAGGGCTGGGCTTCCAGCTCCGCCAGGGTGGCGGTGCCGGCCTTCAGCGCGTCGTCCTCGATTTGCGCCGCCTGGGTCGCCGAAGCGAGGCGCTGCACGGTATCGATGATGTCGCGGCTGGTGTGGTTCGCCATCACCTGCAGGCGGAAACGGGCCTTGCCTTTGGGCACGGCGGGGAATTCCACCAGATTGGCCAGAAGCCCTGCCGTCGGCAGGCGCCGGCTCACCAGCCTGGCGAGGCTTTCGCGCCCCATCTTGACGCAGACGATGGGCGACGGATCGCCATAGGTCTCGAGGTCACAGCGCTCCAGGAACGCCCTCAACATGATGATGTTGCCCATCAGCTTGCGGCGAAGCGCCTTGCCCTCTTCCGATCCCACGATGTCGAAACATTTGCCCACGATCGCCGCCTGCGCCGGCGACAACGCGTTGGAGAAGGTGTTGGGCGAGCTGAAATAGCGCATATATTCCTTGACCGCGCGCGAATGGGTAGCGACGAAGCCGCCATTCGAGGCGAAGGTCTTGGAGAAGCTGCCCATCACGATATCGATCTTGCCGGTCATATCCTGCATGCCGATATGGCCCCGGCCGTCTTCTCCCAGGCAGCCCAGATCGTGCGCCACGTCCACTACCAAGGTGGCATGATATTCATGAGCCAACTCCTGCAGCACCTTGATATCAGGGGTGTCCGAATCCATCGAGAACAGGCTTTCGGTGACCAGGAGAATGCCGTTCTCCGTGTCGGTGGCGCGGATCAAGGCGAGCTTCTCGCGCGCCATCTCGACATCGTTATGGCGGAAGAGATGGATGTTCTTGGTGGCGGCGTGGGTGCCTTCCTGCAAGCAGGCATGCGAAAGCGCGTCGATCACGATGTGATCGCTGGAGCGCACAAGCCCCTTGATCACGCCATAGCCGGCGGCCCAACCCGTGGAGAACAGGCTCACATGCTCCATGTTGAGGAAGTCGCCGATTTTGCGCTCCAGCGCGAGCGAGAGCGAGGTGTTGCCCACCAATGCGGGTGATCCGGCGCTGTGCACGCCGAATTCGCGCATCGTTTCGATCGCGGTTTCAAGTACGGCGGGATGTGAGGAGAGGCTGAGATAATCCTGCGAGGCGAAATTCACGCCTTCGAACAATTCGCCTTCATCGGTGCGCGCCTGGCATTTTGACCGCGGACCCGTCTCGGTTGAACGCCCCAGCGGCCAGAGGCCCGCGCGCCTGCGCGTCTGCTGCCAATCGTAGAACGCTTCGACTCGCTTCAGAAGGTCGGAACCGGAAATATATCGAAAATCCCGCATGCTGCCGGTCAAGGCCGGCGCCAACGGATCACTACTCTTCATTACCCACTCCCGCCGTTCTGGCTGTGAGCGGAAACATTAGCGGACAAATTATATTAAACTGCTAAGAAGCTTGATTACCGAATCCTTAAGCGGATTGGTTACCGATGTGCTTCTGGATCTTCTCGATCAGCACATTCAAGGCGATCGGCTTGGTCTCGAAATCGCTGCAGCCGGCTTCGATACTCTTGCGCCGGTCCGTTTCCAATGCATGCGCGGTCAAGGCGATAATGGGAACGTGCTTCACTTCATCCTTCGTCTTGAGGATGCGCGTCGCTTCCCAACCGTCCATTTCGCCCAACGCCACGTCCATCAGAATGATGTCGGGATGATAGGAGATCGCGGTATCAATTCCGCTGGGGCCGTCCACGGCGCATTCGACTTCGTAACCGCGCCGCTCCAGCCGGCGCCGGAGCATGTCGCGATTCATTTCATTGTCTTCGACGATCAGAACCTTTGCCATCCCATGCCTCACGCTGCGGCCATTGCGCCCATCGCCGCCGCCTTGGCGGGAACCTTGATCACGAATACACGGTGATTGCTGATGTCGGTCTCGACCGAAATGGTGCCGCCGATGTACTGGGCAAATTTCAGTCCCAGCGCCAGCGAAATACCGACGCCGCCGTATTTTGTGGCGCTGTCGTCCGAGCCGTCCGAAAAGACATCGAACAAGGACACCGCATCGACATCGTCGTCAACGGCTTTGGGGTCGCGGATGCGGACGCGGACTTCATCGCCTTCAGCGATCATGCTCAGGTGGATTTCACCGCCGGAACCGCCCGAGGCGATGCCGAATATGATGTGCTGCACGGCCTTGGCCAGCGCATGCCAATCCAGACAAAGCTCGGCGTTGGTCTCGATGTCATAACGGATGCTCCAGCTGGTATCCAAGCTCTCGCCCGCCTCGGCGGCAAGCGCCGCCATGCGATTGGACGGCAGCGCCACGGAAAGCTGGGACACCATCTTGCCAGCTTCGATCTTGGAGAAGTCCAGAATATCGTTCACCAGGCGCAGCAGATGCGTGCCCGAGCCCAGAATACGCGCGACGTCTTCCTCGAACGCTTCATCTCCGTCCTCGCGGGCGTCGTCCAACAAGATTTGGCTGTAGCCGATCACGGCGTTGAGCGGCGTGCGGAGCTCGTGGCTCATCGAGGCGATGAAGTTCGATTTCGCCAGCGTGGCTTCCTGGGCCGCGGCGGTAAGGTTCATCAGGTTGTCGGCGTTGGCGGCCAAGCTGCCCAATTCCCTTTCGAACGAGGCCTGCTCCTGGAAGATGTTGGCGAAATAGACCGCCATCATCACCACATAGGCGGACACACTGAAGGTGGAAATGATGCCGATGAGCTGGAACTGATTGAGATCGACCGCCGGGAACGGGAAGCCGCTCACCACCAGCCAACCGAAAAAGCCCATGCTGGCGAAGATCTGAAGCAGCAGCACGTTCCGGATCAAGCCGGTCGCCGGCAGATAGAAAAAGGAAAGAAGCGGAATGATCAGCGCCCAGGAGAGGAAGGGCGAATTGATCCCGCCATAGGAATAGCAGGCCCACAGAATGCAGAAGATCAGATTCTGCACCGAAATGAAGGCGACGGTCTGGTAGCGCTTGGTCTTGCGCAGGATGAAGGGATAAATCCAGAACGTCATGATGGACGCGAAGAAGGTCCAGAAGCGGTAGTCCATCTCGATGTTGAGAACGAAATGCAGATAGAGCGGGATGGTGTTGCCCAGGAGCGGCCCGAAGGCGTGGCTGAGCATGAACATCCTGGCGCGCCGGTGCGCGTCCGGCTGCACCTGCAGCCTGGGTGGAATGAAATAATCGAGGAAAGCGCTGAGGCTGAAACCAGCCCTGGCGTCCTTGCCCTCCTGAAGACCGTCGCTGCGATGCTTCATTTTTTCTGCCCGATAATCGCAACCAATGAGGGCAGTATGGGTGGGCGAAAGCTAATTTTTGCTGAACCCGTCTAAATTTAACCGAAAATTCTAACTTATCGGCGTGAATCCCCAGCTTCGGGGAAGGACGTCCCATGCGCGATTTGATTACGCGAGCGATCGATTATTTCGCGCCCGTCGACATGATGGGCGACCAGGCGAATCTGATGAAGATTCGCACCTTCATCCTTCTGCACTTGATCGGCCCGGCGATGGGCCACTCCGTCATTCTCTTTCTTTGGTATGCCTCTCCCGCGCTGCCCTGGCAGTTCTGGGTGATCGAGGCCAGTGTGGTGGCGTTCTGGCTGGTGCCTATCCTGGTGAAACTCACCCAGTCCTTGATCCTGCCGGCGACCTTCTCGGTCTATCTCCTGGTGTTCCTGAGCCTGTTCGGAGCCTTTTTCTATGGCGGCATCTCCTCGCCCTTCATGCCCTGGTTCCTGATCGCTTTGCTGCTGGGCTTCTTCTATCTGGCCGACCATCCGGCGATGGTGATCGCGGGCGTGGTGGCGCAGCTCACGGTCTTCGTGGCGGCGCGGCTCTATGCCGGCAACTTCACCGCGCTCCTGCCGCTGTCGAGCATGACCTCGGTCAATTTGATCTCCATCATCGCGGCCATCGCCTATACCACCCTGCTGTCGATCTATTATGAAACCGTTATGCGCGACAGCGGCGCGCTGGAAGCGGCCACCCGGGCGCAGCGGGGCCAGGCCGAAGCCCTGCGCGAAGCCATGCGCAAGGCCGAGCTGGCCAGCCGTCAGAAATCGATCTTCCTGGCCAAGATCAGCCACGAACTGCGCACGCCGCTGAACGCGGTGATCGGCTATAGCGAGATGCTGCGCGACGAACTCGCGGGCGAATCCACCAACAAGCAGCGGGCGCTCGACCTCGAACGCATCAACGCGGCAGGGCGCCATCTGCTGGCCCTGGTGACCGACGTGCTGGACCTTCCCAGCATCGAAGCCAGGAGGCTGGAAGTCTCGATCAAGCAGGCGAATATCTCGGAGCTTCTCGCGGATGTGACCGCGACCGCGGGACCCCTGATCGCCAAAAAGCATAATCGCCTGGTGGTGCAGGTGGTGAACGATCCCGGCGTCATCGAGACAGATGCCTTGAAGCTCAGGCAGGCCATTCTCAATCTGCTCAGCAACGCGGCCAAATTCACCTCGCACGGCGTCATCACCCTGAAAGTGATGATCAAGGATCAAGCGGGCGCCCGCCGTCTCATCATCGAAGTCCGCGATACGGGCATCGGCATGAGCCAGGAGAGCCTTGGCCGCATCTTCAAGGACTTCACCCAGGCCGAAGGCGACACCACGCAGAAGTTCGGCGGGACGGGCCTGGGCCTGGTCCTCACCGAGCGCTTCTGCAAGATGATCGGCGGCACCATCCAAGTGCAGTCGCAGCTGGGCGAAGGTTCGGTCTTCACCATCGACATTCCCTGCAACGCCGTGGCGGCCTGACCGCTTTCGCGAGCCGCAATGGCTTATCGCGGACGTTGAGCGAGACGGCTTAACCCGCCGCTTTGAGTTCGGCGTTGTCCTTGACGCGCGAGGCGGGCAGCAGCACCGAGACGATGGTTCCTTCCGCCGTTACGCTCACGATCTTGAGCGAGCCGCCATGGAGCTCCACCAGGCGCTTGGTCAGCGGCAGGCCGAGGCCGGTGCCTTCGAATTTGCGGGAGAGTTTGCTGTCGATCTGTCCGAAGGGCGAGAGCGCCAATTCCATCTTGTCTTCCGGGATGCCGATGCCGGTATCGGCGACTTCGATGATCACGCCGCCGTCGGCGCTGCGGTCCACCGACAATACGATCTGGCCGCCGGACGGCGTGAATTTCACCGCATTGCCCAAAAGATTGAGCAGGATCTGGCGAAGCTTGACGGGATCGCCATAGAACACCGGCAGGTGGTCGGCGGCTTTGGTGGTGAATGTCACGCCCACCTTGGCAGCCTGCTCGCGAATGAAATTGCTGGTCTGCGACACCAGACTGGCAAGATCGATGTCGTCCTCGCGGAGTTCCAGCTTGCCGGCCTCGGCCCGGGCGATATCCAGGATATCGTTGACGATGGTGAGGAGGTGGGTGCCCGCCTCGCACATCAGATTGGCGTATTCGGCATATTTGTCGTGAAGCGGACCGAGCGTGCGGTCGCGCATCAGGGTCGAGAAACCGATCACCGCGTTCAAGGGCGTACGCAATTCGTGGCTCATATTGGCCAGGAATTCCGTTTTGGCTCGGTTGGCGACCTCGGCCTTCTCCCTCGCGGCGATCAAGGCCGCCTGGCTGCGGCGCAATTCGTCGAGGGCGCGGGCCGAACGCAGCATATAGCGCACGCGATGCCGGAAGACCGGCCATTGCAGGGGCTTACTGATGAAGTCCGTGGCCCCCGCGTCATAGGCTTTTTCCACCGACACGGTGTCGTCCATGCCGGTCATTTGCAGGATGGGGACCGTCTCGGAGGTGGGGTGGCGGCGCAACTGGCGGCAAAGCTCGAAACCATCCATCTTGGGCATGATCACGTCGCTGATCACCAAGTCCGGGAGGTTGGCCCAGCAGGACTGGCAGCCCTCCAAGCCGTCCGTGGCTTCCGTCACCAAATAGCCTTCAGACTCCAGCTCCGCGCGCATGATGCTGCGCACGATGTCGTCATCGTCCACGATCAGGATGGCGGCGGACTTAGCCGGCTGCACGGTAAAGCTCCTCCCGTTCTCCAACGATGCGTTGCAGCTCGTCCAGGGCAGCCATCAGGTCCTGTTCGAGGACCGGTAGAACATGAGACAGATGGGAAAGATCGCCCTTGGCGACTTCGATATCCTGGCAACATTTCGAGACCCGATGGGCGCCCAGGGAGGCAGAGCTGGATTTCAGCGTATGCGCGATACGCAGGATGTCATCGATCTTCCCAGTCTCGCGACTCGTGCGCAGCAAATCGAGCTGGCTGCGGGCCGTATCGCGGAACCGCGCCACAATGTCCTTCAGCACCAGATTGCCGGAGCGGCCTTGAAACGCCGTGATGCTTTCCAGCACGGAGCGATCGACGGCCGGGGCAAAGGACGTGGGACCCGGCTGGGGCGCGGCGTCGTTCGCGGCGATTGGGGCCGCCTGACCGGTCCAGCGCGAAAGGGCTTCTGCCAAAAGCGTTTCCTTGAATGGCTTTGCCAGCACGTCGTCCATGCCGGCGGCGAGACAACGATCCTTGACATCCCGGGGCGCGTGCGCTGTGAGCGCGACAATCGGCGTGCGGGATTTTTGCGAGCGGCTCTCTTGCTGCCGGATCTGGCGCGCGGCATCGAAACCGTCCATTTCCGCCATTTCGCAATCCATCAAGACGAGGTCGAAGGGGCGCTCCTGCCAAAGCTGAATGGCGGACAATCCATTGGAGGCCACGGCAACGCTGCAGCCCATTTTCTGCAAAGTCCGGGTCGCGATGTCCGCATTGACGGGATCGTCTTCGGCCAGCAGCAAGGATGCGTCGAAAAAGGCCTTTCTGTCCTTGATCTGCATTCCTGTCTCCGCCTCCGACGATGCGGCACCGATCACTCATCGCCAGAAACACGCGCGTCGGCACTTGCCTGCGGTCTCACGGGCAGCGGAAATCTGTCACCCCGTCTCAGGCGTAATATCGCCCAAAACCCCTTAATGGATTGTCATTTCCTGACCTCTTAACGCCGGTTAAGAGTTGACGGCGCACACACAATGGTGGGCGAATTCCGCCGTGGAATCGGGCGAATTACTCGCCGCCCGCATTGCCCAGAAGACGCTTCGCCCGGGCCAAATGCGGCGCGTCCAGCATCTCGCTATCCAGCCGCAACACACCGGCACTGGGATCGGCGGCAAACGCCTCGACCACACGCCGGGCCCAGGCGATCTCCTCGACGGACGGGGTAAAAGTTTCGTTGATGATCGAAATTTGTGCAGGATGAATTGCCAGCATTCCGGAAAAGCCATCGCGGCGAGCCCGTCCGGCATAAGCCTTGAGGCCCTCGCCGTCCGTCAGGTTCGGGAAAATGGTTTCGATGGCGGGCACATTGGCGGCATGCGCGGCAAAAAGGGCGAGCGCACGGACCGTCTCGAAAGGCGCCGTGTAGCGGCCATCTTTTTCGCGTGCGGTCGCGGCGCCGATTGCGGCTGAAAGATCCTCCACGCCCCAGGAAAGCGCGCAGAGCCGGGTGGTCACCCCGCCATAGGACCCCAAGGCAAAAATTGCCGCCGCGGTTTCCGTGCCGATCGGCAGGATGCGTGCGTCGCGATCGCCCAACTCGGCCAGGCGCCGGTCCAGTTCGGCAATCGAGACTTTACCCTCCGCCTTGGGCAGCACGATGCCGTCAGGTTTGCCCGGCATAATTGCCGCCAGATCATCATCGACACTTGCCCGGTTGATGCGAACAAACAGCGGCATGCTGCGCGGACCGGCGAGAAACGCCGCGACCTCCCGCCTGGCCTGGGACTTCTTGTCCGCCGCGACGGAATCTTCCAGATCAAGGATCAGCGCATCGGCGCCTACGGCGACAGCTTTCTTCATGCGGTCGGGCCGATCGCCCGGCACAAAGAGAAGCGAGCGCAATCTCATGCGCGCTTGACCATCACCGTGCGCACCCCTTCGCAGACCATTTCGTCACGCTGATTGAAGGCGGTGAGCTTAAAAGTGACGATGCCGGCATTGGGGCGCGATTTCGATGCACGAACTTCCACCACTTCGGTTTCAATCCGGAGTGTGTCGCCGATGAAAACCGGCTTGGGCATCTTTATCCGGTCATAACCCAGATTGGCCACCAGCGTGCCGAACGTGGTGTCGTTGACAGAGATTCCCACCATCAGCGACAAGGTGAACAGGCCGTTCACGACGATGCGCCCGAATTCCGTCGTCGCCGCATATTCCGCGTCCAGATGCAGCGGTTGGGGATTGTGGGTGAGGGTGTTGAGCAGGAGATTGTCGGTCTCGGTGACCGTGCGCCGGATATCGTGGACAATCCGGTCGCCCACTTTCCATTGCTCGAAATAGCGTCCCGCCATCAGCCTGCCTTTTCGATACGCGCCAGAAGCGCCCCTTCCTTGACCTGGGCGCCGGCCGTGACCGTCACCTCCGCCACCGTGCCGTCGAACGGCGCGGTCAGGCTATATTCCATCTTCATCGCCTGCAGCACCAGCAGGCGCGCGCCGCGTTTGACCGCCCTGCCCTTGACCGCCTCGACCAGCACCACGGCGCCCGGCATGGGTGCCAGTACCATGCCGTCCGACGTCTCGGCTTCGCCGCCAGCCCGAATCCTGGGGGGCGAGAAAGCCCAGGCATCGCCGTCCAGGAACAATACTTTATCCTCACCGACGTCGCAGGCGGTCCCCGCCGCGTGAGGCTCAACGAAGTGCACCTTATCGCCGATTTCGACCCCCACTCGAGTCTGGGCCGGGCGGGCGGCGCGAAATCCGGTGAGCGCATCCCACGGGTCGTTCTTTCCCCGTGGCAGCAAGGCGGCGGCCGCCGCCGCCATGGCGCTTGGACTTGGCGCGGTGGAGGGGACGAGGTCCGCGGCATAGCGTTCGATGAACCCGGTGTCGATGCCGCCACGCACGAAGTCCGGATGCGAAGCGGCGCGCGCCAGAAAGCCCGCATTGGTCTTGACCGGCCAGACTTCAACGCCGCGGCAAGCGGTGGCGAGCGCGGCCGCCGCCTCCCGGCGCGAAGGCGCATGAACGATCAATTTGGCCAGCAAGGGATCGTAATAAGCCGTCACCTCGCCGCCCTCCTCCACACCAGAATCAATCCGGACACCGGGGGGAAATTTCAGATGCTCCAACCGCCCGGTCGAAGGCAGGAAGCCGGTTGCCGGATTTTCGGCATAGAGCCGTGCCTCCATCGCCCAGCCCTGAATGGACAATTCATCCTGCGTCTTGGGCAGCGCCTCACCCGCCGCCACCCGCAACTGCCATTCGACCAGATCCTCGCCCGTGATCGCTTCGGTGACCGGATGCTCGACCTGGAGGCGCGTGTTCATCTCCATGAACCAGATCCGGTCGGACCTCAGGCCTTTCGATCCGTCGGCAATGAATTCGACCGTGCCGGCGCCCACATAGCCCACGGCTTTCGCTGCTTTCACGGCTGCCGCCGTGAACGTGGCGCGGGTGGCGCCGTCCATGCCCGGCGCGGGGGCCTCCTCGATCACTTTCTGGTGGCGGCGTTGCATGGAGCAATCGCGCTCGAACAGATGCACCACATTCCCGTGACTGTCGGCGAAGATCTGCACTTCGATGTGGCGCGGGGACTGGACATATTTTTCCAGCAGCACCCGGTCGTCGCCGAAGGATTGTGCAGCTTCGCGCTTGCAGGACTTGAGCGCGGCGCCGAATGCGTCAGCCTGGTCCACGCGCCGCATGCCTTTGCCGCCGCCGCCCGCGGCAGCTTTGATGAGGACCGGATAGCCGATCTTTCCCGCCTCATGCGCCAAATGGGCGGGCGCTTGATCGTCCCCTAGATAGCCTTGTGTCACCGGCACGCCGGCACCTTGCATCAGTTTCTTGGCCTGGTCCTTCAGGCCCATGGCGCGGATCGCGGCTGGCGGCGCACCCACCCAGATCAGGCCGGCCTTCTCCACCACCTCGGCGAATTCTGGATTCTCGGACAGAAAGCCGTAGCCGGGATGGATCGCCCGGGCATTCGTCTCGCGCGCCGCCGCCAAAATCCTTTCGCCGCCGAGATAGCTGTCCCTGGGCGGCGGCGGACCGATGCGAACCGCTTCGTCAGCCTCGCGTACGAACGGCGCACCGGCGTCGGCGTCAGAATAGACCGCGATGGTGCGGATGCCCAAGCGCCGGGCGGTGCGGATAATGCGGCGGGCGATTTCCCCGCGATTGGCGATGAGAAGGCTTTCCATCATGGCTACATGCGGAAAAGGCCGAAGCGCGCCGCGTCGGGAATAGGCGCGTTCAACGTCGTCATCAGCGCCAAACCCAATACATCCCGGGTCTGCACCGGATCGATCACCCCGTCGTCCCAAAGCCGCGCGGTGGCGTAATAGGGATCGCCTTCTTCCTCATATTTCTGGCGGATGGGCTGTTTGAATTTTTCCACCTCCTCCGGCAACCATTTCTCAGCATCGCGATGCACCGTCGCCAGCACCGAAGCCGCCTGCTCGCCGCCCATCACACTGATGCGGCTGTTGGGCCAACTGAAAAGAAAGCGAGGAGAATAGCCGCGACCGCACATGGCGTAATT
>CAVXUV010000030.1:0-31976 GCA_963765095.1 uncultured Alphaproteobacteria bacterium | reverse complement strand
TCGGCCTCGCGGAGACCATGCCGGTGGAACGCGAGCTGTTGGCGTCCTCTTTCCGCGTCACCTTGGGCAGTTCGGCCGCGATCCTCGCCCATAATTGCGCGGCACTGGGACTGAAAGTGGGCTTCACGTCGCTAGCGGCTAAGGACATGTTCGGTGTGAAAGCACTGTCCTTTCTCAGCGAACGCGGCGTGGACGTTTCGCATGTCCGGCACAGTGACAGCGGTTCGGGAATCACAATTGTGCTCAATCGGCGCGGTGCGCCATATCCTGAGCTATCTCGGACCGCGGCGGAGTCGAGCCGGCAGCATCTCGACCTGGACTATCTCTCCTCCGCCAGGCATTTCCACCTTTCGTCCCTGTTTCTTCTGAAAAAGCTGCAACCGGATTTGCCCGGACCTGTTCCGCGCGATCAAGGCCAAGGGCCTCACCATCTCGCTGGATACGAACGACGATCCGGATGACCGATGGGACGGTGGGCTGGAGGCGCTGCTGCCTTTGGTGGACGTGCTCTTGCCCAATGAACGGGAATTGCTGCGCATCGCCAGGCAGGACACTTTCGACGATGCACTGGCGGCCCTATCCGACAAAGTGAAATTGATCGCGGTCAAGCGCGGCGCCAAGGGCGCAACCGGTGCAGCAGGGTAATGAATGCTTCGACATTCCGGCCGCGCCCGTGATCCCGGTCGATCTGATCGGCGCGGGCGACAGCTTCAATGCGGGATTTCTTTCGGGCTATGTGCGCGGTCTGCCGCCACAACAATGCGCGGAAATGGGCGTCATCGCCGGCGCGATTTCCACGTTGAAGCCAGGTGGGATTGAAGCGTTCCGCGACCGGCATGGCTTGCGCGCCGCAATCATGGAGCTCGCTCCCGCACTGAAAGACGCTTTTTCGCTCGCCGGGACGTCAGGCGCGCGCGGATAATTTCTGTGTCGGCGTCTTCTTTGTCAGGGTGCGGGTCCAGCGCTGCAGCCGGCGTTTGTTGAAGAGGTACGTGAAGACGTTGCCGGCCAGCAGCGCCGACTTCCGGTGTAAAATAGTATGTGCCGACATGACTGGTGGGCGCGAAAAGCAGCCCGACCAGCCCACCATAGGCAATGTGCCGCCAGCGCCCCAAAGGGGCCGTGCGCGGCTCGGTCAGCATCACAAAGGCGAAGAACAAGAATGTGGAATGAACCGCGGTCAGATAGGCCGCATTGGCGGCCGCGGCCAATCCATGGCTCCAATTGCTGACGAGGGTCGCCAGAATGGTGACGGCGGCGAAACTGAGCAGCAGGTCGTAATATTTGAGCCGCTGCAGGATCAGTATGCCGCCCAGGACGACCACCGGCAGCAGCAGCACATAATCACCCACCCACCAGCTCACAGGCCGGTGGAGAACCAACCCGGCGAGCGCCACACCCAGAGCCGCGGGATTGAAGACATGGCGCTGACCTGTCGCCAGCATGTATTTCGACGCCATCGCCCAGGCGGATGCGAACAAGGCAAAGCCGATCGCGGGCACGTCGTTAGGCGCAGCAGGTGAGACGATCAGCGCCAGGATCAGAGCGGTAATCGCCACCGAGTTCGGGGTTTGACACGGCGCCGAACATGCGCGCGAACACGGCATTGATGGCAAAGCAGCCCGCCAGCATCAGCGCCGTTGAAAACAGGATGTTCAGCGGCTTGTAGGCGATAGCACCGGCCATCGAGAGCAGCAGCGCCGCAGCCAGCAATGCCGCCAAATAATAGAGCATCAGCCGGTAGGTCAGGAGCCGCCGGAACAACATCAAGACCTTCGCGCCAGCTGGAGCGCGCTCCCAAGCGACTGCTGGAAGGCTATACTGGTGACGGTGGCGGACGAAACGATATCGACGTCATAATTCTGTTCCTTGATCGTCTGCTCGCCAGCATGGGCGCGGCCCAATCGCTGATTTCCGCGGATCGCGCGCGATGATCGGGTATTTGCAGGAATTGCACAGCCGTAATGGCGCCGTCATGGATGGAGACCTTGACCTGCACGGTGCCCCATTCGCATTCGGCCGGCGTTCCGGTGTAGTCGCCGTCGCTGAATGCATAGATGCGATGCGGCGCGATCGGCGGGGTGTCGGCCTCGGGCTCTGTCGTGGCCGGCGAAGCAATTGTTGCCGGATCGGCGGACGCCTGGTTTTCTGCTGCCTGAGGTTGGGGGGTCGTCTCTGGCGCAGGCGCCGGGTTGACCTTTACACGTGAGGGCACGGGCGCCGGGGACGCTGGCGCCACGATGGACGGCGCTACGGCAGCGGGCGGTGGCTCGGCGAGGGTACTTTTCGAGGCAATCGGTTTCGCCGGTGGCATCACCTTTGCGGCGGCAAAGTGCAACCGGCGCTGCCCCTCGGGCTGTAGCCGGTTTTGCCAGTATCCATACACGCCAGATGCCACAATCAATGCGGCGGAGACCAGCAGACGGCTTGTCAAACTGCCGGGTTTGCGGCGCATCTCCCTCGTCATGCCTGGTATCGCGCCCAGCCGCTGGTCATGCGCGCCTGCCCTGTCGCATCGATTTCATAGGCTTCGATCTCCGGCACGCCTTCCAGAAAGACGATGCCATCACGTCCCATGGCAAAGGCGGCGGTGGCGTAGCGGTCGGCCTCCAGCACATCGCGGCCGATCACCGTCAGGCTGACGACATCGCCCGTAGGCGCCTTCCCCGAATGCGGATCATAGATATGAGCCCCCTGCAGATAATTGCCCGACGTCGCCACGCCGGCACCCTGTGGGCAGATACGCTTGACCAGCCTGTCCAGATTGAACGGGCTGCGGATGCCGATGCGCCACGCCTCCCCCGCTTCATTGTGGCCGGCGGCCTGGATATCGCCTCCAGCGTCGACGTAAAAATCGGTGAAACCCATCGCCGCCAAAAGCCGCGCCGCGCCCAGAACCGCCCACCCCTTGACCACGCCGGAGGGATCAAGCCTGCCGTCGGGGCGGCGGATATTGAAATAGCCCAGCGTGTCCTTCTTGGTGCGGTCGCAAAGGTCCAGCACCTCGCGCATCGGCGCGCTGCAATCACCCAAATCGACCTCACCCCGGTTGAGGCCCGCGAGTTCGCTATCCGCCCGAAACGGACTGAACCGGGCGTCGATGGACGTGAAATGATCGAACACGGTGTCGAGATGATGGGACTTTACAGCATCTCCGAGCACCGCCAGGGTGATCGGCATACCCATGATCCAACGTGTTTCCCGCAAGGTACGCTCTGTCATTTTTGCAAGTGCTGGAAACCTAGCTGTTTCCCCGCGCGGAAGGCAACCGGATAAGAGGAGTTGTATCGGTGGAGCGAGGCCCGCCCGGTTCCGCAGGACCGCAATCCGGCAGGGCTTCGCCAAGGCGTCCAGGTGGAATCAAAGCGTTTCGCACGCTTTCGTGGCGAGGTTTGCGCGGGCTTTGACGCGATAGTGAGGGCCGGGCCGGGAGTTACTTCAGCCGCCGCGCCAATTGGCGAAAAGTCTCAGCGATCTTCTGCCAATTTTCTTTTGTCGCCAGATCGGCGGCGGCGTCCGCATTGGCCTCCGCCTGCGCGGCTTTGGCGAGATAATTCTCGTGAAGTTGTTTTGGGTCTTGGGCAGGTGGGGAGGCGGTCATGTTATTGAAGGCTCGCGGGTCTATGAGATGATAAGGTGAATTGCTGCGCCAGTTTGACCAACTCTCGCGGGTTGACCGGTTTGCAAATTGCCAGCTCGGCGCCAAGCCCGATCACGGTATCCCGGCAGTTGTCCACGTCGTTCATGACCGAAATGGCGATGATGGGTACGGCGGGGGCTTCGCGCTTCAAGGCCTCGATCAACTGAAACCCATCAAGCTCCGGCATCATGAGGTCTGTGAGGACAAGTCCGACGCTTCCGCCATGGAATGCGGCAAGCGCCTCTTTGCCATGAGCCGCCGTCAGCACGCGAAAACCCGCGCGCTCCAGGCTGCGCCGGAAAATATCACGTATGAAGATGTCGTCTTCAACGACGAGTACGGTGGTCATTGGGGCTCCCGAGGGAGGTAGGATGCGCGCCAACCCGTTAATTACGGTTAAACGGCCAATAAGCGTCCACACGCGCCATTCGGGCGTTTGGTGGCGCTCAATTCGGGACAGTGCGTTTTATCTGGCGCTTTGCCCGCTTCGTGGGCTCGAAGAGGCGCTCAGTTTTTCTAAGCTCGCTATACTCGCTAAGAAAAACTGGTGCGCCCTAGGGGAGTCGAACCCCTCTTGCAAGAATGAAAATCTTGAGTCCTAACCGATAGACGAAGGGCGCTGCCGGAAATAGGGGCTATACAAGGCCTTTAGGGGCCAATGCAAGCGCCGGATTGGGGGGGCCTAGGCGCCCGCCGCCGCCGCATCCTCGATCTGCAATTGGACGCGGGTCTCGCCGTTCCAGTCGTCGGTTTTCAGCTTGCCCGCCACATGCAGAAACCGTCCCCGCGACTTGAGCAGCCCCTCGCCCAAGGGTGTTCCCACCGCGCGGAACGCGATCGCGTCCAGGCGCGCGCCATCGCCGCCCACCAGCCGGACCTTGATATGGCTCGCGCCCACGATATCCGCGAAAGCCACGCGCACATCGGGAAAAGCCAGCACTGGTTCGGGATTGCCCGCGCCATAGGGACCGGCCAGGGCTATCTCGGACACCAGCTCCCGCCCTCGCAGCGGCGGGCGAGGAAACCGCATCCACCACCAGGCTCGCCGGCCTCTTCATGCGCCGCCTCGGCGCCCGAGAATTGCGCATGCAGAAATTGGCGGAACGGGGAAGCTGATTTTCCATCAGCGAAAAGCCCGCCGCCATGGCATGACCGCCGCCCGCTTCGATCACGCCTTCCCGCCGCCGCGCGCGCACCATGCGGCCGAGATCGATGCCGGCAATGGAACGCGCCGAGCCGCGCCCCATGCCGCCCTCGAAACCGGCGACGAAAGCAGGCTTGGCGAAGCGCTCTTTCAAGCGCCCGGCGACGATCCCGACCACGCCGGGATGCCAGCCTTCATTCGTCACCAGCAGGAAGGGCGCATTGTCCTGCAAGCGCCGCCATGGCGACAGCTTCTTCCAGGATCAGCCGTCTCGATGGCCTGACGCTCGCGGTTGTGGAGATCGAGCTGGGCGGCAAATTCCGCCGCCGCGTCGCGTCCTGCGCGCCGCAACAGATCGGCACCCAGAGTGGAGCGTCCCACCCGCCCGCCGGCATTGATGCGAGGCCCGAAGACAAAACCCAGATGATGCGAGTGAAAGGCGGCGAGGCTTTGGCCACCCCCGCCAGCGCCGCCAATCCCGGACGCGAGAGTTTGGAAAGCTGACCCAGCCCCTGGCGCACAAAGGCGCGGTTGACGCCGTTGAGCGGGACCACATCGCACACCGTCGCCAGCCCAACCAGATCCAGATGTTCGCGCAAATCGGGCTCGGCACCCGCTTGCTTCGTAAAAACCGCTCTCGCGCAAGCGCCCGGTTGAGACCCACCATGAAAAGAAACGTCACGCCCGCGGCGCAAAGATAAGTCAGACCCGATGGTCCGCCGGCTGGTTGGGATTGACATGGGCATGGGCATCCGGCCGCTTCTCGACCCGGTGATGGTCAAGCACCACCACATCCATGCCGAGCACGCGCGCGGCCTCGAAGGCTGCGCCCCCGCGACGCGCCGCAATCCACCGTGACCACTAGCGAGGTACCTTCGGCGTACAGGGTCTCCATGGCGGGCGCCGAGGGCCCGTAACCTTCGCGCATGCGGTCGGGAATATAGATGCGGGGCTCAGTTCCCAGCGCCGCGAAGAAAATCCGCCAATAGCGCCGCTGAGACCGAGCCGTCCACGTCGTAATCGCCGAACACGGCGATGCGCTCGTTCGTCTCCAGCGCCTTTTTCACCCGCCCGACGGCGATGTCCATCTCGGCCAGCACCGAAGGATCGGGAAGGAATTTCTTGAGAGTGGGATAAAGATAATCCTGCGCGTCGGCCACGCGCGATCCCGCGCGCGGCCAACAGGCGCGACAGCACGGGAGACAGCATCACATCGCGCTGCAATTGGCGGGCGAGATTTTCATCTCCCGGGTCCAACCGCCAGCGCCGCCCGGAGAAGCTGCGGGCCACGCCGAAAGGCGCCGCCAGCTCCGCGGCCTCAGCCATTGCGGCGGTGTCGCGCCCTGATCCAGCGCACCGTACCGGTGGCCGAGCGCATCACCACGCTTTCTGTGGTGACATAGTCGCCGTCGCGATGCACGCCGCGCAGCATGGAGCCGTCGGTGACGCCGGTGGCAGAGAACACGACGTCGCCCGAGACCAGATCGGTCATGGAATATTTGCGCGCAAATCCTTGATCCCGATCCGTTCGCGCGCGGCGCTTCTCGTCTTCCTTCTTGAACACCAGGCGGCGCCTGCATCTGGCCGCCGATGCAGCGCAGCGCCGCCGCCGCCAGCACGCCTTCGGGCGCGCCGCCTTGGCCGATATAGATGTCCACGCCGGTGGCGGGATCGGTGGTGGCGATCACGCCTGCCACGTCGCCGTCGGTGATCAGCCTCACCGCCGCGCCGGCTTTCCTGACCTTGGCGATCAAATCTTCGTGGCGGGGCCGGTCCATGATGCAGGCGGTGATGTCGCGGGGCTTCACGCCCTTGGCCTTGGCCAGCGCGTTGATGTTCTCGCCCGGCTCGGCATCCAGATCGATCAAGCCCTCGGCGAAACCGCTGCCGATGGCGATCTTGTCCATGTAGGTGTCCGGCGCGTTCAACATCGTGCCCGGCTCGGCCATCGCCATCACCGCCAGGGCATTGGCCATGGCCTTCGCGGTCAAGGTGGTGCCTTCGAGCGGATCGAGCGCGATGTCCACCGCCAAGCCGCCCTGCCCGACTTTCTCGCCGATGAAGAGCATGGGGCTTCGTCGCGTTCGCCTTCGCCGATCACCACCGTGCCGTCGATGGGCAGCATGTTGAAGGCCACCCGCATCGCCTCCACCGCCGCCTGATCGGCGGCATGTTCGTCGCCGCGCCCGATCTGGCTGGCCGCGGCAATTGCTGCGGCTTCGGTGACGCGCACGGCTTCGAGCGCGAAAGCCCGGTCCAGTGGTTTCGCGGTCGTGGGCGGGCGAATCAGGGTCATGGGGTCTCCAGGCTGGGGGCCGCTTCTCTTAGGCAGCTTCCATGGGAATCATGCAGGGACGTGCGCGCACCTTGTCCGAGGCCGAGATTGCCTTCAAGGCGCGCTCCACAGAGCTCTGTGGAGTTTCGTGGGTAATCATGACGATCGCTACCGGAGCGCCATGTTCGCGCCCCCGCTGGATCATGCTTTCGATGGATACTCCGAATTGCGACAGATGGCCGGCGATTTCAGCCAACACGCCCGGCAAATCCAGGACCTCGAAGCGCAGATACCAAGGCTGCGGCGCAGCATCGGCGGACGCTGGGCGCAAGGCGGTCAGCATCGCGGCGGGGCGGCCGAACACGGGGGCATAGGTGCTGCGCGCGATTTCGACCAGATCGGCGACCACGGCAGACGCGGTGGGGGCTTCGCCCGCGCCGCGGCCGGAAAAGAAGAAAGGCCCCGCCTGGCCCGCATCGACCAGCACGCCATTGGCGGCGCCATCCACATTGGCGAGCGGCGAACGGCTGCGCACCATGGCCGGATGCACTTTCTGCTCGATCCCGTGATGACGTGCGCCGCGCCACGCCCAGAAGCTTGATGCGAAAGCCGAACTCGGAAGCGAAATGAATATCGGCGGGCGCGATGTGCTGGATGCCTTCGACCGTCATCGCGCCCAGATCGGGCGCCACGCCAAAGGCAAGACTGGAAAGCAGCGCCAGCTTGTGCGCGGTATCTCCGCCGCCCACGTCCAGCGTGGGATCGGCTTCGGCATAACCCAGGGCCTGCGCCTCTTTCAGCACCTGGGCGAACGGCGCACCCAGCGCTTCCATCTGGGTCAGGATATAATTGCAGGTCCCGTTGAGGATTCCCTTCACCGCCTGAATATCATAAGCGATCAGGCTTTCGCGCAGCGTCTGGACAATGGGAATCCCGCCCGCCACCGCGGCTTCGAATTTGAGCTGGAGATTGCGCTTCTCCGCCCGCTCGGCCAACTGCTTGCCATGGGTGGCGAGCAACGCCTTGTTGGCAGTCACCACATGCTTGCCGTGATCGAGCGCGCTTTCGATCAGCTTCCGGGCGATACCATCTTCGCCGCCGATCAATTCCACGATCACATCGGCATCGCTCTCGATCAGCGCCATAGGATCGGCGGTGAAATTCTCGACCTGGAAATCGCGTGCCTTGCCGGCGTTGCGGGCACTCATGCCCACCACGATAAGATCACGCCCGGCACGTGCCTTGAGGTCGGCCGCCTTGGCCGCCAGCGCCTTGACCACGCCGCCGCCCACCGTGCCCAGGCCCGCGATGGCGATTTTGAGTGGTTGCCCCATCGTCCGCCGGACTATTCCGCCGAAGCCAGATCGACGGGCGGATGATTGGTGCCCATGGAGAGAAACTTTTTCACGTTGCGGGCGGCCTGGCGGATGCGATGCTCATTCTCGACCAGCGCTACCCGCACATAGCCTTCGCCATATTCGCCGAACCCGATCCCCGGCGAGACCGCCACCTTGGCGTGCTTGAGCAGATCCTTGGCGAATTCCATCGAACCCAGCTCACGGTATTTCTCCGGCACGGGCGCCCAGGCGAACATCGAGGCTTCCGGCGCGGGAATCTCCCAACCCGCTTGCGCCATGCTTTTTACCAGCACGTCGCGGCGCGATTTATAGATTGCGCGGATATCGTCGATCACGCTTTGCGGGCCGTTTAACGCCGCCGCCGCCGCCACCTGGATGGGCGTATAGGCGCCGTAATCGAGATAGGATTTGATCCGCGCCAAGGCGCCGATTAGCTTCTCGTTGCCCGCCGCAAAACCCATGCGCCAGCCCGGCATGGCATAGGTCTTGGATAAGGACTGGAATTCGATGGCGATATCCTTGGCGCCTTCGATCTGCAGGATCGAGGGCGGCGGCACATCGCCGAAATAGATGTCGGCGTAAGCGAGATCGGAAAGAACCCAGATCTCATGCTTCTTGGCGAACTTCACCACCTCTTTATAGAAATCCAACCCCACCACCTGCGCGGTGGGATTGGAGGGATAATTCACCACCAGCGCCACCGGCGACGGCACCGAATGGCGCGTGGCGCGACCCAGCGCCGAGAGATACCCCTCGGGCGAGGTCGCGGGCACATGCCTTATGGCGGCGCCGGCCAGAATGAATCCGAAGGCGTGAATGGGATAAGCGGGATTGGGCACCAACACCACGTCGCCCGGCGCGGTGATGGCCTGGGCGAGATTGGCGAAGCCTTCCTTGGAGCCCAACGCCGCGATCACCTCGCGATCGGGATCGAGCGTCACGCCGAAGCGGCGCTGATAATAGGCGACGTGAGCCTTGCGCAGGCCCTTGATGCCGCGCGAGGCGGAATAGCGATTGGAGCGCGGATCGCGCGCCGTCTCACACAATTTCTCGACGATGTGATCGGGTGTGGGCATGTCGGGATTGCCCATGCCGAAATCAATGATGTCTTCACCGCGGGCGCGCGCCTGCGCCTTGAGGCGATTGACTTCCTCGAAAATATAGGGCGGCAGCCGCTTGATGCGGTAGAAATCGGTGTTCATCGTGGAATCCTGATCCCGAGAATTGGGGATTTGGCGCGTCCGCGCAACGCTTTTATCGCTGCGGAACGGCGATGCTAGCTTTGAACAAAGATCTCGGCGCGGCGGTTGCCGTCCTCACCTTGCGGCATGGATTCGTAATAGATCGGCTGGCTGTCCCCCACCGCGTCGATCAACACCCGCGACGCCGGCACGCCGTCATGGATGAGTTCCTGGGCCACCGCATTGGCGCGTGCCTGAGACTTGTCGAAGATGGTCTCCAGATGCTTCTCGACCGGCATGTCGGCGGTACGGCTGGAGGAATGACCCACCACGCGGATGCTTCCCTGCCCCCCATTGGCCTTGAAACTGCTGGCGGCGGCGCGAACTTCGGCGCGCGCGGCTGTGCTGAGCGCGGTGCCGTCACCGGGGAAATAGATCACTGCGGTGGGCGCCACACCGCCATTCATGGCGGCGATCGCGGCAGGCGCGCCCGAGACGGCGGCCATATTGGTCGTCACGGCGGGCGAGGATTCGGCCATCGCCGCTTCACCTTTAGGCGGAACCGCGGGCACCGCCGGCATAGCGTTCATTCCCCTTGTTCCCACATTGGACGCGGTCTGGCGGTAATGCGCCACGATCGGGGCGGCCACGAATTGATTGACCGAAGGATCGAGCGGCGGCGCGGCGGAAGGATGAAAGCCTAGCGCCGCGTCTGACAGTGCGGGCTGCGCCATCATCGCACCGCGCATCGGCGCGTTGGCGGGGACGGCAGGAACAGCAGGCTCGCCCCCGGCGGGAGCGGCCGACGGCCCCACAGGCGATGCCGAAGCGGCCGGCGCCGCCGAAGCCATTTGTGCATTAGCGGAAGGCGGCACGGCCGCGGTACGGGCTGGTGCGGGCTGCGCACCGTCAGGGAGAGCCGGCGCGGCAGCGGGCGGCGGCGCGGCGGACGGAGGCTCCGCCGTAGGCGGCGCTTCATTTGCGGCCATCTGAGGCGCGGGTTCGGCGGTCGGCGGCTGATCGGCGGCAGCGGACGTGCCCAGCACGCGCTGCGCCGCTGTGGGGGCCACGTCACTAGCGGCCGGAGGCGGGGCCGCCACATCCGTGCCGCCGCGGAGCGCATCGGCGCTATAGCGCGCCTGCGCGCCGTCATTGGCCAAAGATTGAGCGGCTTGTTGCTGGTCTGCCGCGGAGGTGGTCGCGGGCCGAGCCGGGATGCTGGCCAGATCGGGGGTGGTCCCTGCCGTCTGATCCGACGCCGTAGGCGCCGGAGGCTGATCGGACGGGAATTGGCCGGCCTGGCTGCTATCGCTCTTGTCGCTGAGGAGCCCGGTCGGATCGAAGTCCGCGATGGTGGAACAGCCCGCGACCCCAACCGCCAGCCCCACGGCCAGGGCAAACTGACGTCCCAAGGCAGAAAAACGCCGATGTGTGGAGAAGATAATCATGCGGCCGGTTCCCTAAAGCGCAGGCCGGGCCCAGCGCAACTCGATATCCCACCAGCGCAAACCCAGCATTCCACCTATAGCGCGAGGCGGGCCCGGTTCCAAGCGTAGGCTCGCGCTAAATCCGTGAATTCTTGACATATTCCCCTATTTTTGGCGCCGGCCGCAGGCGAATTTGCCGCAATCTCGCAACTGCGGTATGACCGGTCTCCACCCCAGCCCTCCACCCAGCCCCAGGCGGTCATGGCCAAATCCCAGTCCAAGCCGAAATCAGTGGCCCCCCAGCCGCTCTCCCACTATTTCACCCAGGTCGACAACGAAAAATTCGCCCGCAATATGATCACGGTGGCAGGTCAGAGCCAGCGGCTGATCAGCGAGTTCCTGCAGCGCTGGATGGCGCGCGACGGGCATGGACCGCTCGATCCCCTGAACGTGTCGAGCGCTTTCATGGCGCTGCTGCGCGCCATGGGCAGTGACCGCGAGACGGTGGTCGAAACTCAATTCCAGCTCTGGCGCGACTGGATGGGACTATGGGAGCAACACCGCCCATCGCATGATGGGCGGCAAGAATACGCGGACCATGGTCGGCCCGGCCGAAGGCGACCGCCGCTTCCGCGATCCGGAATGGCAGCAGAACGAGATCTTCGATTTCATCAAACAGTCCTATCTTCTCACCGCCAATGCCATGCAGGGCATGGTCGCCAACCTCCATGGCATTCCCGACAATGAGCGCAAGCGGGTCGAGTTCTACACCAAGCAATTCGCCGACGCTTTCGCGCCCACCAATTTCGCCCTCACCAATCCGGAAGTGGTGCGCGCCACGCTCGCATCCAGCGGCGATAATCTGGTCAAGGGATTGGACAACCTCATCACCGACATCGAGCGCGGCAAGGGTGAACTTTCCATCCGCCAGTCCGCCGACGCGTTCGTGGTGGGCGAGAATATCGCCACCGCACCGGGCAAGGTGGTGTTCCGCAACCGGCTGATCGAACTGCTGCAATTTTCGCCCACCACGGCGGAAGTTTACGAGCGGCCGCTGCTGATCTTCCCGCCCTGGATCAACAAATTCTATATTTTGGATCTGAGGCCGGAGAACAGCTTCATCCGCTGGCTGGTCGGCCCAGGGTTACACCGTCTTCGTGGTTTCCTGGGTCAATCCCGACGCTACGCTCGCGCAACTCGATTTCGAGGATTACATGCGCGAAGGCGTCTTCGCCGCCCTCGACGCGGTCCGGGACGCAACCGGGGTGAGCGATCCCAATTGTGTGGGCTATTGCATTGGCGGCACCCTGCTGTCCGCGGCGCTGGCTTATATGGCGTCTGGCAAAGATCCCGACCACGGCGTCGAGCGCGTCCATTCCGCCACCTTCTGGGCGGCGCAGTCCGATTTCAGCGAGGCGGGCGATCTTTCCGTCTTTGTGGATGAAGCCCAGCTCGAAGCGCTCGAACAGCAGATGAAAGACGCCGGCGGCGTGCTCGAGGGCTCCAAGATGGCGGGCACCTTCAACATGTTGCGCGCCAACGATCTGATCTGGTCCTTTGTGATCAACAATTACATGCTGGGCAAGACGCCCATGCCATTCGATCTTCTGTTCTGGAATTCCGACACCACACGGATGCCGGAGAAGCTGCATCTGTCCTATCTGCGCAAGTGCTACAAGGAAAATGCGCTGGCGCTAGGCAAAATGACATTGGATGGCGTCCAACTCGACCTCTCGAAGGTCAACGTGCCAATGTATATGCAGTCAGCAAAAAAGATCATATCGCCCCTTTCAACTCGGTGTTCAAGGCGACGAAATTGTTCAGCGGGCCGGTCCGTTTCATCATGGCGGGCTCGGGCCATATCGCCGGCGTGATCAATCCTCCCGCCGCCAACAAATACCAATATTGGACCAACGACGAGCCGGCCGCGACCATCCAGGAATGGCGCGAAGGTGCGGTCGAACATCCCGGCTCATGGTGGCCCGATTGGGATCAGTGGCTGTCGGCCTTGTCGGGCAACAAGATCCCGGCTCGCGTGCCGGGCGATGGCGCGTTGCAAGTGCTGGGCGATGCGCCGGGCGAATATGTGCGGATCAAGGCGCAGTAGAATTTTCGGTCAGTTGGTACGTCCGGGCATCAGCTTTTCATTCTCGCCGCCGATCTGGCGGTAAAAGCCGGGGCCTTCCTGTCCGTCGAGCCAGAAATCCCGCTTGGGATCGACCAGGAACACCTCGCCGTCCTGGGCATGGACATAGCCAAGACGATATTTGTGCAAATAGACAGCGGCGAAATCGCTGTCTTGGCAACGGCCTTCGAGACAGCTCAATGACACGGCGGTGGGCGCGATCTCGCGATCAAGCGGCGCGGGCGGCGGCGCCAATGCGGCCCGTGCATTGCAATGACAAAAGCGTGGCCGCCGTCACCGGCATGGCCCAGGCGATCTCGCTGGCGGGAACGCCGGCGATCCATACCGACAGCACATCGCCATTCACGCGCCACAATGCCAGCCCGGCAATGCCGGAGCGGTTGCCGAAATTGAAACTGTTGACGCCGTACTTCCAAGCCTCGCTGGGCGTGGCGGCGACGGCGCTGCCGAAAATGGCGTGCACCAGACCCACCACATAACCCTTGGGGTCGCGCTTCTGCGCCGGATTGAGCGGGACCAGTTTATAGATTGCATGCTCCCCGCCATCCTTGGAGACAAGATGAAATCATGCCTGCGCCCGCGCCCGCGCACCCGCCACTCCTCGGGCGCGACACCCGGAGCAATCCCCGCCATCCAGTTCCGGCATGGCGCGCGGACGCACGCTGGCGCCATGCGCGAGGCGCCTTGACCATGACGCATTGGCCGCCATGCCTGGCGGATTGAAGAATTCCCTCGCCAGCGTGGGCTCGGGTTCCACCGTGAAGATGGTTTTGTTTTCGGGCGGCGCGGCATCGAAGGTCAGCGCCACGATCTTGGGATGGATCGCCCCTCGCGCTTCATCAAACAAGGTGAAATCCACGCGATCGCCAGGGCCATGGTGGCGCACGATGTCCGACGCCTGACGAGCGGAAGTTATGACGACGCCATCAATCGCCGCCACCACCGCGCCTGCCTCGATGCCCGCACGCGCGGCGGGACTGCCGTCGGTCACCCGCGCGATCAGAGCGCCCCGGGTGGCAAGAAGCGGCGCCCGCGATGCGGCGGCCCCGGTCACTTGCGCGAATTCAAGGCCGGAATAGCCCCTGGGCGCTGGCGGCCGCGCGGTCAGCCACGCCACACCCAGAGCGCCCAGCGCCACCACTGCCAATACCGAAAACCAAAGACGCGCCATGTGCGCTTGTACCATACCAAGGCCCAGGCCCGCCTCCTCCTCGCGCGCGAAGCGCGCTGGCGGGGTGAGTAGCGGCAGCGTACGAACGCCGTGGCACGCTCTCGAGCGTGCGAGGCAGAGGGGACAAATCAGAGGCCCGTGGTTTCCGGCAAGTCCAGCATGATGTTGAGGTTCTGAACGGCAGCGCCCGCGGCGCCCTTGCCGAGATTGTCGAGGAGTGCCACCAGCCGCGCCTGCCCCGCCGCCTCGTTGCCGAACACGTAACAGCTTCATGGCTTGCTGCCCCGCCAGAAGCTCGGCATCCAGGGTCTTGAGCGCAGCCCGCTTCCTCCAACCCGCACCACCTCGACCAAAGGCCGGCCGGCCAGAAGGCATCGGCGAGCACGGCATGAAGATCGCGCGCTTTGGGCACACCCGGCAGCGCCCAGGATTGCAGGGGGATTTCCACCAGCATGCCGCGGTAGAAGCGTCCCACCGACGGGCGCGAACAAGAGGCGGATGGGAAGACCGGCGCGCGCCTGCATCTCGGGAAGATGCTTGTGGTGGGAGGCCCAATGCCATAAACTGCGCTGCACGGTTTCGACATAAGACGGGTTAAGTCTTTTTCTCGAATTCCTCGATCATGCTTTTGCCGCCGCCAGAATAGCCGGAAACGCCATGCACGGTGAGCGGAAAATCGGCGGGGATCACGCCTACCCGTACCAGCGGCCGGGCGAGCGCCAGGAACCCGGTGGCCCAGCAGCCGGGATTGGCAACGCGCTTGGCCGTCGCGATGCGGCCGTGGGAATCGGCTTCCAGTTCGGAAAAGCCATAGGCCCAGCCATCCGCCACCCGATGGGCGGTCGAGGCGTCGATCACCCGCACATTGGGATTTTCGATCAGCGACACAGCGTGGCGGGCGGCCTCATCGGGAAGACAAAGAATCACGATATCGGCACCGTTGAGCGCGCGCGCCCGCGCCGCTTCGTTCTTCCGCTCGCTGTCCGGCAACGCCACAAGTTCGAGATCGGGGCGCGCACCAATACGCTCGCGGATCTCAAGACCCGTGGTGCCCACCGCGCCGTCGATGAAGACCCTTGCCGACATACCGCCTGTTCCCGCAAACGGCGTTTCTCTTAGCCTATTTTCACCCCGCTTCAAGCGGGAACGAGCCATGCGCCCCGTGCGTTTCCCAGCGGCGCGGGCGCCGGACCGCAGTTTCGCGCCTCATTTCCAGCCGCGAGGACAGAATGGATATTCACGCTGTTATGGCGAATTTTCATGGCACCATCACCCAGCGTTATTTCGATATGAAGGGCCGGGTGGCGGGTGGCCGCTTCTGGTATTTCATTGTTGCCTGCATTGCCGTGGATATCATCGGCGCTTTGCTGCAGGCCGCCTTCTATTTGCCGATCGCCTCCGTGGTGATCCTCGCGTTGCTCCCGCCTCTCACGGGCATGGGCGCCCGCCGGCTCCAGGACACCGGCCGCAACGGCAATTTGGTCTGGCTATTCATTATTCCCGTGCTGATCACCCAGCTTTTTGCGGTGATCTTCATGGGCTCCGGCCCATTGGGGCTGGTGGGAGCCGTCGCCTTCTATCTCACCATCGGTTGGCTTTTGAATGTGATCTCGCTGATCGCGGCGCTGGCGCTGCTTTATTACTGGTCCCAGCCCGGCGATCCCGGGCCCAACGCCTATGGCAATCCACCTGACCACGCCCTGGTGATTCCCACGCCATCCGCGTAAGCGGTGCGCATCGTCTTGGTCAGGATTTCTTCCCCCGCGCGGCGAAGCCGCCGGTGGGGGGAGATGTCCGCCTGAGGGCCTGCCCGCGTTGGTGGACAGATGGGGGCAAAAAAAGCGGAGCAAATCGCTCTGCCCCGCTTTTTGCTGAGTGGTTCTCGCTCTTAACGCTTGGAGAACTGGAAGCTGCGGCGGGCTTTGGGCCGGCCATACTTCTTGCGCTCCACTGCGCGCGGATCGCGGGTGAGGAAGCCGCCCGGCTTCAAGGCCGCGCGCAGGCTGGGTTCGTAATTCACCAGGGCACGGGAAATGCCGTGACGCACGGCGCCCGCCTGGCCCGACAGGCCGCCGCCCGTGACCGTGACGATCACGTCGAACTGGCCGTCGCGATTGGTCGCGATCAGAGGCTGGCGCATGATCATGCGCAGCACGGGACGGGCGAAATAGATCTTCTCGTCCCGGCCATTCACGGTGATCTTGCCGGAGCCGGGCTTGATCCAGACCCGCGCCACCGATTCCTTGCGGCGGCCGGTGGCATAGGCGCGGCCCTTGGCGTCGCGCTTGTTGTCGGTCTTGACCGCGTCTTCCGGCTTGTTGGTCTTGGCCTTGATCAGCGTGGTCTTGAGTTCGCCGAACTTGTTGTCTTCCGCCATGGTGTTCAAGCCGCCTTGGTTTTGTATCTGGGTGTTCTTGGGGTTCATCTCGCCACATCCAGCGTTTCGGGCTGCTGTGCCTCGTGCGGATGGGCGGCACCGGGATAGACGCGCAGATTGGCCATCTGGCGGCGGCCCAACGGACCGCGCGGGACCATGCGCTCAACCGCCTTTTCGACAATGCGCTCGGGGAATCGGCCGGCCATGATCGCACCCGCGGTGCGCTCCTTGATGCCGCCGATATAACCGGTGTGATGGTAATAGACCTTCTTCTTCAGCTTCTGGCCGGTCAGCACCACCTTGGCGGCGTTGATCACGATGACATTGTCGCCGCAATCCAGATGCGGTGTGTAGGTGGGCTTGTGCTTGCCGCGCAGCCGCATGGCGATGACCGAGGCCAAGCGACCGACGACCAGCCCTTCGGCGTCGATCAAGATCCACTTCTTTTCGATCTCGGAAGCCTTGGCCGAGTAGGTTTTCATGGCGATATCTCTCGTAAGGACGGGCGCCTATACGGGGACAGGCGCACGAGGTCAATAGAAATCTCGTAATTCCGGGTATTTTGTTGATGTGGTATTAGGATACCGCGACCTCGTGGCAGATATCGTGAAATTGCCGCTTCATCGCACTACATTCGCCCTATGAACGCGCCCGTCACGGATTTCTCCTCCTCGTCAGTCGCGACCGCACGGTCTTGCGGATCGCGCTCAACCGGCCCCAGGCCCGCAACGCCTTGAGTTCTGCCTTGATGGGCGCGCTGGCCGATCAATTGGAGGCGGCCGCGGCGGACTCTCGCGTGCGGGTGGTGATCCTGGCGGCGGAAGGGAATGTCTTCAGCTCCGGCCACGACTTGAAGGAAATGAATGCGCGCCGGGCCGAAAGCGACAAGGGCGCGGCCTCGTTCGCCGCCCTGTTCCAGCAATGTTCGGCCTTGATGCAGCAGATCGTCATTCTGCCCAAGCCCGTAATCGCCGAAGTGCAAGGCACGGCGACTGCCGCGGGCTGCCAACTGGTGGCAAGCTGCGACCTTGCGGTGGCGTCCGAGAGCGCGCATTTCGCCACCCCGGGCGTGGATATCGGTCTTTTCTGTTCCACACCGATGGTGGCCTTGTCGCGCGCCATCGGCCGGAAGCCGGCGATGGAGATGCTGCTCACGGGCGAGCCAGTGAGCGCGCTGGATGCGCTGCGGCTGGGGCTGATCAATCGCGTGGTGGCGCCAGCTCGTCTCAAGGATGAGGCCATGGCACTGGCGCAGAAGATCGCGAGCAAGCCGCGCGCCACGGTGCGCACTGGCAAGGAAGCTTTCTATCGCCAGATCGAGATGCCGCTCAAAGAGGCTTATGACTATGCCTCGCGGGTGATGACGGAAAACATGCTGGACGCCGAAGCGCAGGAAGGTGTTTGCGCCTTCCTGGAAAAGCGGGAGGCGAAATGGCCGGAATGAATTACCCCGACAGCCTGATCAAGACTATCCTGCGTTCGGTCAAGACCATCGCCATGGTGGGCGCCAGCGGCAACGAGATCCGGCCCTCCTATTTCGCCATGATGTATCTCTTGAACAAGGGCTACAAAATCATTCCCGTGAATCCGGGCGCCGCGGGCAAGGAAATTCTCAGCCAGAAAGTCTATGCCAGCCTGAAAGACGTGCCCGCTCCGGTGGACATGGTCGATATTTTCCGCGAGGCCAAATATGCGCCCGAGATCGTGCGCGAGGCGCTTCTGGAAAAAGACCGGCTGGGCTTCAAATATGTCTGGATGCAGCTGGGCGTGGTGAGCGAGGAAGCCGCCAAGCTGGCCGAGGATGCCGGGCTCACCGTGGTCATGGACCGCTGCCCCAAGATCGAGCATGGCCGCTTCTCCGGCGAGCTGGGCTGGATGGGCATCAACCGCAAAGTCATCGACAACCGCAAGCCCCTGCTGTTCAGCAAGGGCGGCAGTCTCAAACGGCTGTGACCGCGCTCACCATTTACGGCGACTTCGATTTCAGGCAATTGCCTGAAGATAAAATTCGTCTGCGACCGTCTCTCCATTCCCTATCGCTGGGTCGAGACCAGCGTGATCAGGGCGGAGACCCGCACGCCGGAATTCCTCAAACTGAACCCCGCGGGCCAAGTGCCCGTGGTGGCTTGGGACGATGGCCGGGTGCTGTCACAGTCCGACGCCATCATTTTTCATCTGGCTGAAGGTTCAGCGCTGATCCCGACCGATGCCTTTGAGCGCGCCCAGATGCTGCAATGGATGTTCTGGGAACAATATAGCCACGAAACCGCCATCGCCGTGCGCCGCTTCCACCTCACCTATCTGAAAAAGCCTGAGCATGAGATCGACCCCGCCCTCATGCCAAAGGGTGAACGCGTGTTGGGCGTGATGAACGATCATCTTGCCAGCCGCCGCTATTTCGTGGGCGAGAAACTCACCCTCGCCGATATCGCGCTCGTCGCTTATACGCGTTGGGCGCATGAGGGCGGTTTTGATCTTGCCCGCTATCCTCATGTGCGCGATTGGGTGCGGCGCATCGAAAAGGATCTGGGCGTTGCCCATGCCGGCATGAACTGCTCCCGGCGCTGGTGCTGGGCGCGGCCGTGGCGGCAAGTGCGGCCTTTGCCGCCGATACGCTCGATCTGGCCAAACGATTGGTGCGCTATACCGGCGGCGTCACCCTGCTCTTGCGCAATTTCGAACCCGGCGTGGCGGCCTCCACCGGGGCGCCGGAGATTTTCCAGCAGAGTTTCGAGTTTGCGATGAGGGCCAATCAGGCAGTGATCGATGGCGCCGACGCCCAGATCGCGCGCGTCTATGCCGGGCTCTATCCTGCCGACCAACTCGCGGCGGAAGTGGGTTTTTATGAAAGCCCCGAAGGCAAAGCCATCGTGGCCAGGAATTCCGCGCCCACCGGCCAAGTGGTGTGGCCCGATCCGGGCTCGATGAGCCTGTCGGCGGCGGAAAGTGCGGCCCTGGTCAAATTCAACCAGGCGGTCCAGCGCCGCGCCGCCATCGCCGCCAAGAATCCCAAGGCCATGGACCAGGTTCTGGCGGCGGAGACCGAGGCCCTGGTCAAGGTGCGCACCGCCGCCTTTGCCGATTATTGCCAAAAACGCGATTGCAAAGCAGAAGGCGTGAAATTCCCGCCGCAATAAAGGATACGTTGTTACTGTCCTACCGCTTCGCTACATGAGGATATGACATGGCCGAATATGGCTTCAGCACTTTGAGCGTGCATGCCGGCGCCCAGCCCGACCCCGCCACCGGCGCCCGCGCCACCCCCATCTATCAGACCACGGCCTTCGCCTTCGAGGACGCGGACCATGCCGCGGCTTTGTTCAATCTCCAGGTCTTCGGCAATATCTATTCGCGCATCATGAATCCCACCAATGCGGTGCTGGAAGAGCGTGTGGCAGCGCTGGAAAACGGCCGCGCGGGATTGGCCTGTGCCTCCGGCCATGCCGCACAACTTCTGGCGTTCCACACCTTGATGAGTCCCGGAAGTGAGATTGTTTCGGCCCGCCAGCTTTATGGCGGCTCGATCAATCAATTCTCACAAAGCTTCGCCAAGTTCGACTGGCATGTGAAATGGGCCGATACGCGCGAGCCGGACAGTTTCAAGGCCCAGATCACGGACAAGACCAAGGCGCTGTTCGCCGAAAGCATCGCCAATCCCGGCGGCCTGATCACCGACATCGAGGCCTTGGCCAAGATCGCCGATGACGCGGGTGTGCCCCTGATCATCGACAACACATTGGCGACGCCCTATCTGATCCGGCCCATCGAATGGGGCGCGAATATCGTGCTTCATTCCGCCACGAAATTCTTGGGCGGCCATGGCAACTCCATGGCCGGCGTAATCGTGGATGGCGGCAATTTCGACTGGGGCAGCGGAAAGTTTCCCACGCTGTCCGAACCCAATCCTTCCTATCACGGCATGCGCATGTGGGAGACGTTCGGCGACATGGCGTTCGCCGTCTCGACCAGGGTCCTGGGTCTGCGCGATCTCGGTCCCGCCTTGTCGCCGATGAACGCCTTCCTGGTCTTGACCGGCACCGAGACCTTGCCGTTGCGCATGCAGAAACATTGCGACAGTGCGCTGGCCGTGGCGCGCTGGCTGAAAGCCAATCCCAAAGTGGATTGGGTCAATTATGCCGGGCTGGAGGACAATCCCAGCTATGCGCTGCATCGCAAATATTGCCCCAAGGGGGCGGGCAGCGTTTTCACCTTTGGTTTGAAAGGCGGCTATCAGGCCGGGCTCACAATGGTCAACAGCGTGAAGCTGTTTTCCCATCTGGCCAATATCGGCGACACCAGAAGCCTGATCATTCATCCCGCTTCCACCACCCATCGCCAATTGTCGGACGAGGACCGCGCCAAGGCGGGCGCCGGCAACGACGTGGTACGTCTCTCGATCGGCATCGAGGATGTCGCCGACATCATCGCCGACCTCGATCAGGCGATGGCGGAATAATATCTCAGTTCATAGGCATGCCAGACGGCGGCGCATAACAGCGCCGCCGCCGTCACCTGATGGAACGCCGCCAATGCTTCTGGCGCCTGCAGCAAAAGTGTGACGATGCCCAGTGCCACCTGGAAGACCGTGATGGCGGCCACCAGCATGGCGGTGAATTTGGCGTAGCCCATCAGCTTGAACCCGCGCGCATAAATGAAGAACGCGAAAGCTGCCACGATATAGGCGCCGATGCGGTGATCGAACTGCGCCAGGCCTGGATTTTCGAAGAAATTGATCCACCAGGGTTTCGTGAAGAACGGGTTCTCCGGCAGGAAACGTCCATCCATATCCGGCCAGGTGTTATAGATCAGACCCGCGTGCAACCCCGCCACCAGGGCGCCCAGCAGCATCTGGAAATAAACCAGAGCGGCGAAACCGAATGCCCGTGAACTTTTTACCTCCTCCGGCCTTCGCGTGACATCACGTAGATATTCCAGCGCGATCCAGAGAATGGCGACCAGCAGCAGCAACGCGGTGCCCAGATGGATGGCTAGCCGGTATTGGCTGACCGCGACGCGCGCCTCCAATCCCGATTGTACCATCCACCAGCCGATGAAGCCTTGCAGCCCACCCAGCAGGAACAGCACCAGCATGCGCGGCCAGTCGCTTTTGCGGATCGCGCCTTTCCAGGCGCACCAGAGAAAGGGAACGATGAAGGCCACGCCCAACAGCCGGCCCAGCAATCGGTGCGTCCACTCCCACCAGAAAATGCCCTTGAAGGCCTCGAGGCTCATGCCCCGGTTCTCCAGCAGATACTGGGGAATTTTCTGATATTTGGCGAAAGCATCCGCCCATTGTGCGTCGTTGAGCGGCGGCAGCGCCCCCATGATGGGGTCCCATTCGGTGATGGAAAGGCCCGAACCGGTGAGCCGCGTCAGCCCGCCGATGGTGATCATGGCGAGGATGATGAGGGCGATGGCCAACAGCCAAATGCCCACCTGTCTGCGCGACGCCTGCATGCCGGTTCCTTATCGCCTCGCGCCGCCCAGGTCCACACTTGCCAGGCCGCAGTATTTGCGGTGATTGTCGCGGGGCCATGACCCCGCATGCCAAGAAACTGATCGGCGCCATACTCAGCCTGATTTGGCTGGTGATTTATGCCTTCTTCGTCACCGGGCTGGCGGTGCGCATCCTGCCGCATGCGACATGGTATACAAGTCTTGTCTTCTATGCCCTGGCGGGCCTGCTTTGGATGGTGCCCATCGGGCTGGCCATGCCCTGGATGTATGCGGAGCCCAAGCGATGACGGATAATCAGGAGCTTCATCGCTTCGAGTTGGAAGAGAACGGGCACCTAGTGTTCGCCAATTATCGCACCCATGACGGCCGTTATGTCCTCACCCATGTCGAGGCCGATCCGGAGCTTCGCGGCAAAGGCGCGGCAGCGCGGCTGATGGAGGCGATCATCGCCCATGCCCGGGCGAACAATCTCAAGCTGGTGCCACGCTGCTCGTATGCCGTGGCGTGGTTCGCCCGCCATCCTGAAGTGAGCGATCTGATCGGCTGAACCGCGCTTTTCGCAAGGCTCCGAGCGCCCCGCTTTTGCTAGATAGGATGCGGCTTTTGGAGATTCCGCCATGCTCAAGATGCCTGCCTTCGATCCCGCCGGCCTAATGGAGAGCAACGCCACCACCTATCCGCCGCCCTATCACGCCGACAACACCCAGCGGTATAACCGGCGCATCGGAGATCACGCTGGCGTGACCCATTACGGCGTGGTTCTGACCCGCATCGTGCCGGGTGGGCAATCGTCACATCGCCATGCCCACTCCACGCAGGACGAGTTCGTCTATGTGTTGGAAGGCGAGCCCCTCCTCGAGACCAATGGCGGCAGCCAGCAATTGAAGCCCGGCATGTGTGCGGGCTTTCCTGCCGGGACCGGCGAAGCGCACCGCTTCCTCAACCGCACGGACAAGGACGTGCTGCTGCTGGTGGTGGGCGATCGCAGCGCCAACGACGACGTCACCTATCCTGACGCGGACATGCATCTGGTGTGGCAGCCCGACGGCAGCCGCCGCTTCTTCCGCAAGGATGGAACCCCTTACTGAACCGTGCCTTGAAGCGGACGCGGCGGTACCACCAGTTTGCGGTAGAGATGCCAGGTCGCGTGACCCAGGACCGGCACCACGACCACCAGACCGACAAAAGCAGGAATGGAGCCCAGCACCAGCAGACCCGCGACTGTCAGGCCCCAGACCGCCATGGGTCCGGGATTGGCGATCACGGCTTTCACCGACGTGCTTACCGCGGTGTCGAGCCCCACATCCTGATCCAGCAGGAGCGGAAACGAGACCACGCTGATCATCATCGCCGCCAGGGCGAAGAGGAAACCCACACCGATGCCCAGCACGATCATGGCTTGGCCGCCCGTGGTGCGGAACACGTCATGCACGAAGCCGCCAATCGAGGTCAGCGGCGCGGCGCCCATCGTGTTGGCATAAATCATCCAGGCCGCGAGAATCCACAACAGGAACAGCGCCACCAGGCCCGCGCCCAGTATCATGATGGCGCCGATGGCCGGCGCCTTGAGCACGTCGAAGGCATTGGCCCAACTCACCGGCACGCCTTTTTCGCGCATCCGGCTCATCTCATAGAGCGCCAGCGCCGCGAAAGGCCCGAGAATGGCGAAGCCCGACGCCAGAGGAAAAACCAACGGCAACAGGTCGCTGCCGAACACCAGCCGGGTGAGCACCAGGCCAACCGCGGCATAGACCACACACAGCATCACCACGTCGCTGCGATAAGCTTCGAAATCCTCGAACCCCAGACGGATGGCGCTCTTGATGTCGCTGACGCGGATATGGCGGACGGCGAGAGCGGGAGAATGAATCGTGTCCTGGACGTGATGCAAGGAATGACCAACTGAACTCAACGCTCTTGCAGTGCCCACAATCTGTGCGCCGCCCCATTCAATAGGGTTCCGGATTGTCATGCGCCTTCCTCCTGGCCTGTTGTGGCCGGGGGCGCTCAGGGGCGCGGCGGCATTTGCCGTCGGTCACGAGAGACCCGCGACCTTAATTGGGAATATCATAGGCCTATTCGCGAAGCTTGGGCAGGCGGCAATTCGGGAACTTTGCTGCGCTGCTCCTGTTCATGCCCGGTTCAGCTTCAAACCGCTTATTGTGGCGCCAGCTTTTGAGGAATTGGGATATGCGCAAAGGATTGATCGCAATAGGTCTCTCGGCCGCCGTGCTGGCGGCCACGAGCACCGCGGCATCCGCAGACTGGTATCATCACCACGCTTATTACCATCGCGGTCCCGGGCCGGTTCTGGGGCTGGTAGGCGGCATAGTGGTCGGCGCCGCGACCATCGCGACCCTGCCATTCGCAATTCTGGGCGCCGCGGTCAGTCCGGCGCCGCCTCCTCCGCCGCCGCCCGCTTATTACGGTCCGGCTTACGGACCGCCGCCGCCGTCTTACTATGCGCCGCGCGGTTATGGTCCGCCGCCGGGTTATTATCAGAGCTACTGAGGATTCTCCGCGACTGAGAAAACTCGATCTCAGCCGAGCCGGTCAGTCGGTGTTCCTTTCAACGCCAAGCGCGTCCGCCTTGCGTTCCAACCAGTGCCGTTCTGCCAAGCCGGGCTCCAGCGCCAGCGCATACTGGTAGGCGGCGCGTCCTTCCTCCAGCCGGCCCAGACGGCGCAGAAGATCGGCACGGACGGCGTGGTAGGGCAGGAACTCGTTCAAGCCCGGCGCGGCCAGTTGGTCGACGTCTTCCAATGCCGCGTCGGGCCCTTGGACCTCGGCCACGGCGACGGCCCGATTGAGCCGCACCACCACATCATCGCGCACTGTCAGGAGACGATCGTAAAGCGAAAGCACCTCAACCCATGGCGCAGGCTCGGCCAAGCTTTCCCGCTTGCACCAAGCTTGCTGCAAACGCGCCTGCAACGTACGGGCGCGTTCGGGCGCAAGTCTTGCCGCCCGTCGCAGGAAATCCCTCCGCCTCCCTGATTAGAGCGCGCCGCCAAAGCGCCGGATCTTGTTCGCTCAGGGGGATCATCACGCCTTCGCCGTCCACCCGCGCCGGCCGCCGGGCCTCCGCGAAATGCACCAGCGCGGCCAGCGCGAAGGCCTCGCCGGTATCGGGAACAAGCTCCGTCAGAAGCCGCGTCAAGGAAAGAATTTCGGTCGCCAGTCCGGCATGAGTTGTCGTGCCGCCGGCATCTTCATGCGCCTTGGCATAGGCGATCTCTAGTGTGGAAAGCACCGCCTCCATGCGCTCCGGCCAATGCGCCGGCGGCGGCAGTTCGAACGGCACACCGGCATCGGCGATCTTGCGTTTCGCCCGGATCAGGCGCTGCGATAGCGCTGCTTCTTGCAGCAAAAAGGCGTGGGCGATCTCGACAACACTCAAGCCGCACACCAGGCGAAGCGTGAGCGCCGCACGGGCTTCGGCGCCACCGCCGGATGGCAGCAAATGAAGATCAGGCGCAGCCGTTCGTCGGGAATGATGTAAGCGTCGTTCGCCATCACATCCTCTGCATTTGCCTCGATCGGCGGCTCAGCCACGTGACGCTCGCGGACGTCTTTGCGGCGCAGCGCGTCGAACGCAGCCCGTTGGGCCACGCGGTAAAGCCATGCAGCTGGTTCGTCCGGCATGCCGCGCTCGGGCCAGAGCCGTACGGCCCTCAAGCAGCTTTCCGAAAATGCATCCTCGGCCAAGGCCACATCGCGGAACCGGGCGGCAAGTGCGGCGATGATTTGGCCGCTCGCCGCCCGGAACACGCGATCCAGAGCCGTGCCGTTCACGGCCCCAAGACGGGACGAACCTCAATCGAGCCGTCCTTCAGCAGGGGCACTTTCTTGGCGATGGCGATGGCCTCGTCGAGATCGGCCGCCTCGACCAGATAAAATCCGCCCAATTGTTCCTTGGTCTCGGCGAAGGGACCGTCATGGACGGTCTTTTTACCGCCAGCGGTGCGCACCGTAGTGGCAGTGCTCACGGCTTTCAATCCGTTTCCGCCCAGACGCTTGGGGCCCAATTCCTGCGAGAAGGCCATGTGCTTGCCAACATGCTCTTGCATCACGGCGCCAGATTTATCGCCGTTGTAAAAGGACTCGTCTTCATAGACCAGAAGTGCGTATTTCATGTCAGCCTCATTTTTGTATTGGCGAGGGGCCCCATTGGCCCATGCCTCGCCGCTTAGACGCGTCTGCTTCGCGCATTTCGACAGCCAAGCAAAATTAATTTGAGGGGCCTAGCGGGCTCCGATCCGGGATGCTTCCGCCTCCTGGATCGTGGCCCTGGCGTCGAAAGGCAGGATGTAGCCGGCCTTAAGCGCGGCGTCGGTCGTCTTGCGGACCGACGCGACATAGGCCGCATGGCTCGGATAGCGCGCATCAAGTTGGTCAACAGTCATATCGGTCGAATAGCCCCAGCGGACACAGGCGCCCGCGCCAATCGCCTCACCCTGGACGCCGGCCACGGTGGCGGCCGCACTGGGATGGCCAATGCCGTTATTGATTTCGGTGGGCACGGCTATTTCCGCCAGCCGGATGCCGCCCTTGGCGAGACCGTCTCCATCGCGCGCGACTTCGGATTCCGCCGGACGTGGATTGATCTTCGCCATCTCCAGCCGCGGCCCTGACGGGGGCGGGGGCCCTCCTTCGCTCCAGCGCGTCAGCTTGTCCAAGGCCGAGGCCACCACGTAAGATGTGGGAACACGGGTCCCGATTGCGGGCACAGCGCATTGCGGGGCCATCCCGGCTTCCAGCGAAACGCCATTATCCCTCAGCTCCAGCGGTTCGCGGCTGGCGCGCAGATGCTGATCGACATGCGACGTGCCGGCCACCTCCCAGGTGCGCAGCTTGCCCGCATCTGGCTGACGTGCGGTAGCGTCACCCGCCGACACGTCATATTCGGTGCTGATCTTGAACACAGGCTGGGGAAGATCCGTCCGGATGCTGCGCCCCACCGCTGACAACAGAAGGAAGCCGTCATAGACATGGGCAACCGGTTGAATTGAATTGACATAGGTCGCGAGCCGTCCGGCGGATTGGGATTTGCCGATGGCAAAGAAATGCTTGGGCTTCAGCCCATGCAAGACATCGGCGGTCTGTGGATGGCGTAACGCCTCGCCCACCTGAGAGAAGATGTCATAGGACATGGCGTCGGGATCAGGTTTCGCACCGCCGCCATCGGCTGCGGCATGATTGGCGACATCCAGCGCGCCATACCGGCCGGCGCTCCATTTTTTCAGGGCGTTCACACCGATGGTCTGGGCCGATACGCCCACCCAGACATAGCCGGCGCGCATCATGTGCTCCCAATCGAAGAACCAGACATTTTCGGCATCGAACTGGTTGGTGACATTGTACCATTCGACCAGCGTGGTGCCGTTGAAACCTCTGGGATCGGCGGGGCGTCGGACCACAATCCGGGTCATGAAAGGATGATCGCCATCCCGGACGGTTCCCGTCTTCAAGTCGGGCGTGTCATACGTGCTGGCCGTTCCCTTGATGAAAAACTCTTCTTCGACATAGCCATGCGCGGCGAGATCGTGGTTCGAGAAGAAGAAGGGATAATTGTGCGAGGGATCGCCCGGCACCACGCTGGCGGCGATGGGGCCGCTTAACGTGACTGCCTGGGAGGGCGCATACGCCGCCAGAAGAAGACAAAAGCCGCCTGCCCCCAAACCCAACAATCCCCTTTTCATCGCGCCGCCCTTCCGGAATGGATCTCTACCGAAGCTTACGTTGGCATTTATGAGAGGGCCAGAGCGGAAAGCGTCGCGCCAGACGGCTTTCGCCGGTCGCGGCAGCGTTTAAGGGGCAACAAACCGCCGAACAACTTCCCAGACGGATTGGCGCCGGGCGGCGCTTTCCTTGTCATCCGCCATGTCATGCTTGAACAGCGCCCGGAAAGTGTAACGATTGGAGACGTTGAAGAAACAGAGCGCCGCGATGGTGGTGTAAAGGTCGAAACTGTCCAACCCGCCGCGGATGCTGCCTTCGGCCGCGCCGCGCGTGCAAATATCGGCAACGGCTTCCAGAACGCTGCTGTTCATCTGGGATTGCGGCGTCAGCCCGGCGATATTCTTGCCTTTTTGAAAATATTCTCGATCATCACCAGACGAACGATCTTGGCATTTTGCCGGTGATAATCGAAGGTGAAATTCACAAGCCCCTTGAGCGCCTCCAACGGAGGCTTGTGGCCCAGGACGAATGCCCGCTCGGCGGCACGAACTGCTTCTGTAATAGGAGAGCAGGACTGCGCGATAGAGCCCGTCCTTGTCACCGAAATAATAGTAGAGCATGCGCTTGCTGGTTCTGGTCCGCGCTGCGATTTGGTCCACGCGGGCACCGGACAGGCCTTGCCGGCAAACTCCTGCATGTGGCGACATCAATGATGTTTGCACGCGTCCTGGCGGGGTCTCTTTTCCGTGACGGCGCCTTTTTGGCTGCATCCTTGGTCACGCGTTGCCAGACACCCATTCCGCCTCCCGCATGCGCGCCGTCAACTCGTCTTCCATTGCTTGAAACACCGAAGCCCAATCTCCGCGCGTCTTTTGCCGGAATAAGGTCATGGTCGGATACCAGGGGCTGCCGCGCCGGCTCAGAAGCCAACGCCAGTCAGGTACCTTCTTCAGGGCCACCCACACCGGGCGGCCCAAGGCTCCTGCCAGATGGGCGATGACACTATCGGAGGTGATGACGAGGTCGAGATTTTGCATTGCCGCAGCCGTGTCCAGAAAGCCATCATCGCTGGCATCGAATTGCGGACCCAGCACTTCGACGCGCGGGCCCGAGCCATCGCGATCGCGTTGCACGTCGCCGCCTTTTTGAAGGTTGATCAGCCTGACACCCGGCCTTTTCGAAATTCCGGCCAGGCTTTGGAGTGGGAAGGACCGTGCCGCGGCCAATTTCGTCGCATGCGTCCCTTGCCAGGCCACCCCAATTTTGTAGCCGTGATTCCCAAGCCTGGCTTTCCAATATCGGACTTTTTCCGTCTCGGGCTTGAGGTAGGGAATTTCCGGAGAAATGGGATCCTGTAGCGTTCCGAACGCAAAGGGCAGGCTGAGAAGTGGAATATTGTAATCGAAGCGCGATTCATCAATTGCCGACGACACGACTTCGATGGTCGGACTGAGCTGCGAAAGAAGGCGCGCCAGCCGGTGTTGAACCCGTAACGTGACCTTGGCGCCCCTGCCCTCGACAAGACGCGCGTAACGGCAGAATTGTATGGTGTCGCCCAGCCCCTGTTCGGCCCATACGCAGACGGATTTGCCGTTCAGATTTTCCCGGTTCAACCAGCCGAACGCGCGCGACGCTGCCTTCAGGCCTGCCAAGCGACGCTCATAGAGCGTCCACCCCTCCTCAAATGCTCCCGTGGCAAGAAGATAAAGAGCCTTATTCCACTCAAATTTGGGTGTTGCCGGATCCAGCGCAATCGCCCGGTTTAAATTCCCGATAGCATGCTCCGCTTGACCCACCTCGATCTGCGCGACACCCAGGTCGGAATGGGCTTCGGCAAGCTCCGGCTGTAGCCGAATGGCATGCCGATAGCTTTCTATCGCTTCATCCAGGCGATCCAGCTGGTGCAACGCCATGCCCAGACTGTAGTGGGCTTCAGCGGAATCCGGTCGCAACCTTATCGCCTGGCGATAAGCGTCCGAGGCTTTCTCGACCAGCAGCCCGGAATTCTCATGGTTTCCACCCAGCGCCTCCAATTGCGCCAGCTGCCGCAGCGCATTGCCTCGCCCCACCATGGCCCCGGTATGGTTGGGCTGAATCCGCAGCACGGCTTCGTAGTCGGACACGGCATCTTTGAATTGCCTCAACTCGAATAGCAGAGAAGCCCGGTTGCAAAGCACCGGAACGTAAGTTGGTTGCAAGGATACCGCGCGATCAAAACTGACAAGCGATTTACGCACACGGCCCAGCAGCTTGAGGACATTTCCGCGATTTGAAAGCGCCGGCACATAGTCCGGCTTCAGCGTCAGAACATGATCGAAGCAATCGAGCGCATCCGTCAGTTTTTGCTGCCGGACATAGACGACACCCAGCGCGTGACGCGCAACCGGTTCCACCGGCGCCGCTTCGGTTGCTTCCAGGCATAATCTCTCGGCTTCCGGGAGCTGACCTGTCTCGAGACAGATGGCGACTTGATCGAGCAGTTGTGGAAGGTCAGACACGCCAAACTCTCTATTGATCCAGCTAATCTGGCGCAATTTTGGACGGGAGGATTGTCAAAATTGTCGGCGGTGGCGGAAGCGACGGCGTATATAGGTTGGTATACGAAATTGACCGACGGCGACGGCAACTTTTCTCTCAGTGGTCTTCCACCGCCCCATCTTGCAGCAACCGGTCTATCTCGCGCGCGGTAAAACCGTTGGTCTCAAGTATCGCGCGCGTGTGCTCGCCCTTTGCCGGAGCACTAAAAGTTTCCGGCTTTTCCACAGCTCCGAACTGAAAGGCTCCCGAAAACGCGCGGTAATCTCCGGCTGTCGGATGAGACAGGTGCGCGACATATCCCTGCTCCAGGACCTGCGGATGATCGAACATGTCTTCGATGGGGCGGACCGCGCCACAAGGCACTTTCTCGCCGAAGATGACTTCCCATTCGAGCGCGGTATGTTTTTCAAGGGCCGCGCGCACCCGCGGCACGATAGCGTGCGCGCTGGCCGCCCGCTTTTTCAGGTTGAGTAATCGGGATCGTCCGCCAATCCCTGCTCACCGATGAGACGGCATAGCGCTTCCCAGAAATGCGGTGTGTTGGCGGAAAGGTAGAGATGAGTTCCCTCGGCGCAGGGATGAATGCCGGTAACACCACCGGACCGCATATCCCGGTCGACATCACGCGGCTCGCTATCGGCCCAGATGAACCGCGTGGCTTGCATGGCCAAGGATGAACCCAGCAGGGAGACACCAACAGATTGACTTTCGCCGGTGCGTGCGCGGTGATACAGTGCGGCGCAAATCGCATTTGACAGAAGCGCGGCCGCGTAAAAATCGACCACGGAACCATAGACGATTTCCGGTTCAGTTTTCCCCCGGCCTTGGAACGTGCATATCCCGGTGATGCCTTTGGAGCACCTGATCGTAGCCGGCCTTTCCGGCCAAAGGGCCGGTATCGCCATAGCCGCTCAAGGTGCAATAGATGAGGTCCGGCTTGACCGCTTTCAGTGCGTCATAATCGATCCCGAGCCGCCCCGGCCCGACGGCCTGAAATTGTGGACCAGTACATCGGCTTTCAACAGCATGCGTTTCAAAACCTTGAGGCCATCGGGATGTTTGAGATCGATGACCATGCCGTGCTTGGAGCGATTCACGCCAAGAAAGGCGCGGCCCTCCGCGCTGAGCGTCGAGGGATAGTGCCGCAAGGTGTCGCCGCCCGGCGGCTCGATCTTGATGACATCGGCTCCCAGATCCGCCAGCAGCGAGCAGCAATAGGGCCCGGCGATATAGGCGCTGAGATCGAGAACCGTAATCCCGCGAAGGGGCCCACCGCCCCGGACATCGTCAACCATCGCTCCCCCGCTCTGTCGCAAAACGTCCCTTCATCATGCTGTCACGGACACAAAGCAACCGCCCGGAGGTATTCTGCATCGTATACAGAGAGCCGATATCCCGCTATTCGGATTGCCGCTCAGACAGCGCCACGATCTCCTGGGCGCGCGCGAGAAAGGGCTTGTCGATCATCTGCCCGTCCACCACAAAGGCGCCGGCGCCCTTTGCCTCAGCCGCTGCGAAAACTTATTTTTCGGGCGCGCGTCAATTCCGCCTCGGTCGGCATGAAAGCCGCGTTGCTGCGC
>CAVXUV010000029.1:0-199350 GCA_963765095.1 uncultured Alphaproteobacteria bacterium | reverse complement strand
CGTGGTGTCTTTGCTTTACGCCTGTCCCTCACTAGATTGGGGGACAGGCGCAATCTTTAAGAGAGGCCACATGAAAATACTTGCTGCGATTGTCATCGGCGGTGCGTTGATCGCCGCTCCTGCCCTGGCCCAGGACAATGGGGCCGGAAAAGACGACATGGCCAAAAAGGCAGAGATGCATCACATGGTCCGTCACAAGGAGCGCTACAAGCGCGACTATAAGAGCGACCAGGAAGAGCATCAGGCAACGGAAGATCTCAACAAGCAATATCGCGGCGTCAATCGCGCCGACGTCCATTAGAGATTTCCGATTACCGGGAAGCCGATAAAGGCGCCCGGTCCCGACCATCCCATCACCATTGCCGCTGATCCGGGGCGCGTGGTGGTGCGGATCGAAAGACAGGTTGTCGCCGATACCAGGGCCGCGCTGTGTCTGGCCGAGGCCTTTACCTGTCGTGCTTTATATTCCCCGCTCGGATGCGGAGATGCCGCTTTTTGTCCGCAGCGATCATCACACCTATTGCCCCTATAAGGGCGACTGCAGCTATTTCGGTATTTCGTCGGCCGGCGAACGGGGCCACAATGTGGCCTGGAGTTACGAGGCGCCCTATCCGGGCGGTTGCGGCGATCAAGGATCACCTCGCCTTCTATTCCGATTGTGTCAGCCTCAAATTGGAATAAGTTCCGCTTCGGGAACATGACGCCGCGTTCATTGTACGAATTCGCGCACGGATGCGCGCAGAAGTTTCGCGACGCCGAAACATTGATGCAATTCCCGCCTGCCGCTCTAACTGGACCTACAGAGTGGACAATTATTTTACCCACTGGATCGCAGGATAAGTGCCTAAAGAGGCGGCACAGGGCAGAGCGAAGTTGCGTGCACAATCGTCTTTTGGATCTTTGGCATCTTCGCCGGGGGAAAGTGCGCGGCCGCTGTCTCTCGATCTTTTGCGGCTGATCGCGCCCTACCGCCGCCGCAGCCGCTTCACGCTTCGGATCGAGAATTTGCCGCAAGGCGCGCGGTTGTCCGCGGGCCGCAACAATGGCGATCGCAGCTGGTCGCTGGCGTTGGATGAATTGGACGGGCTTTGTTATCTGCCGCCCGCCGGAGCGGATGGCGATTACGTCCTGAATGTCCGGCTTGTCGCCAAGGAGGAGGGCGACGCTTCCACCATTGCCCTGATCGAACTGCCTTTGCGGCCGGGCGTTGCGGCGCCTCCGCCGGAAAGTCCCGACAGCCCCCAGGCAGAGATACTTCTGCAGGAGATCACCTCGCTCAAGGCGGAGCTCGCCGGGCGCGATCAGGAATTGGGCCGGATCCACGCGGCCAGTCAGGCGAACGACCAGGATTGGCGCGGCAAACTGGATGCGGCGCTGACGGCGGCGAAGCATGAGTGGAGCAGCGCCGAATCCGCGCGCCTTGCCGCGGCCAAAGCCGATTATGAACGCGAGGTCACGGCCTTTCGCGAGTTCAAGGATCATGTGACGGCGGCAAACCGGCTTCTGGCGGAGCGTGAGGGCGAGTTTGCTGCGCTCAAGGCCGAACTCGCGCGGCAGCGGGAGAAATCCGAGGCGGACATTCAGGCCGCGAAAAAGGCGCTTGCGCAACAGACCGGCCAGGACGCCGAACGGCGCGCTCAATCGGCCCGGCTGCTTGAGGAACTGAAGGCGCGTTGCGATGACGCCGAGGCCCGTCTGGTCCGGCAACGCCAAGCGGCGGAAACCGAAATCGCCGCGGCCAAGAAGGCATTGGCGGACCAGGGTGCATGCGAGGCCGGCAAGCAGGAGCAAGCGGCAAAGGCCCTGGCCGATCTCACGGCGCGATGCGGCGAAGCCGAAGAGAATCTCAGCCGGCAGCGCCAAGCCCTGGAGACGGAAATCACGACGGCCAGGAAAGCGGCGGAACAGCAGGACGCGGCGGAAGCAGGCAAGGAGCGTGAAGCGGCCCAGGCGCTCCAGGATTTACAGGCGCGCTGCGAAGCGGCGGAAGCCGCGGTGGTGTCGGCCAAGGCCGCAGGCGAGCGGGCGGCGGCCGACAATGCCGCCGACGATGCCTATGTGCGCGGCCTCAACCGGGAAATCAAAAATCTTCAGACCATCCTGGTCGATCGCGAGGCCGCAATCGCGCGCGCGGAAGCCTCGCTGGAGCAGATGCGGATCGGCGAAGTGGCGCGGCCCGCGCCCGCGCACTGGCAACCACTCCCTGGAAGTTTCACCCAGTCCACTGGCGATGATCGCGGCAAAAAGTCCGACGGCCATCTGTTCCGGGATTTTCTGCTGGTCTTCCTTCTGGTGGGCGCGGGCACGTTGTTGTTTTTCGTGGGCCGGCCGATGCTTTCGGGCAATTGGCAATTGCCGGATTTTGTCGATCGGTTCGGCAACCTCTTCGCTTCGGCCAGCGACGATCAGAAGCCGGCGCCCGCGTCCCCGGTTCCCGCCGCGCTCCCCAAGCCGCAAATCCTCAAAGCCATCGTCGCGCGCGACGTCAATCTTCGCGCCCAACCGTCCGTCAATTCAGCGGTAATTTCCCGCCTTAAGCAGGGCGCCGAGGTCACGATCCTGGAGCGTCAGGGCAACTGGGTTCACGCAGAGGCCGTGATACCTGGACAGACATCACGCCAGGGCTGGATCTACGGCAGTTATCTGGCCGAAAGCGGCAGCGCCACGCACGCAAGCGGGCGGTGACGCAATTCCCCTTTTGTGCTAGCCTCAAGTTTCGCCGCACCCGCACGCCTGGAGGTCCCCGTGATCACCCTCAAGATCAATGGCGAAGTACACAGCCTCGATGTCGAAGCCGACATGCCGCTGCTCTGGGCGTTGCGCAATGAGATCGGGCTCACCGGCACCAAGTATGGCTGTGGCATCGCCCAATGCGGCGCCTGCACCGTCTTGATGGATGGCAAGCCGGTGCGCTCCTGCTCGCTGGCGGTTTCGGCTGCGCAAGGAAAAGACGTCACCACCATCGAGGGCCTTCGGCGAACGGCAATCTGAACAAGGTCCAGCAAGCCTGGATCGCGGAAGATGTGCCGCAATGCGGCTATTGCCAGTCGGGCCAGATCATGTCGGCCACCGCGCTCCTAAACCGCACACCCCATCCCGACAAATCCGACATCGATGCGGCGATGGCGGGCAATATCTGCCGTTGCGGAACATATGTCAGGATTTGCCGCGCCATCCGTCGCGCCGCAGGAAAGGTGTGAGGCCATGAACAAACCCGTTCCCACATCCCAAATTTCCCGCCGCCAGATTTCTGGTGACCGGCGCCACTCTCACCGGCGGCCTGGCGCTTGGGCTGTTCATACCTGGCGCCGCCCGCGCCGCGGTGCCGGAATTGGAGGCACGCTATTGGGCCGATGACACCGCCGATGCCAATGAAGTGAATGCCTGGGTGGTGATCGAGCCCGACGATACCGTGACCTTGCGCTGCCCCATGGCCGAAATGGGGCAGGGCACGGGCTCAGGTCTGCCCCTGCTTCTCGCCGAAGAACTGGAATGCCGCTGGGACAAGGTGAAAGTCGAATTCGCCTCGGTCAATCGCAATATCCGCGAGAACACGCTCTATGGCGACATGATGACGGCGGGCAGCCGCGGCATCCGCACCACCTGGCCTTATGTGCAGCAGGCGGGGCGTCCGCTCGGGCGCGGTTGATCCAGGCCGCCGCCACGAGATGGAACGTGCTCGCTACGGAATGCGAAGCGCGAGACAGCAAGGTGCTCCATAAGATCAGCGGGCGGTCCCTGCGCTATGGCGAGCTTGTAAAGGACGCGGCCAAGGTCCGCCTTGCCGCCGAGCCCGCGATCAAACCACCGGAACAATTCAAGCTGGCCGGCACGCGCCAGCCGCGCCTGGATTCCGCGATCAAGTCCACCGGAAAGGCGCAATTCGGCATCGATACCAGGGAAGAAAACCAACTTTACGCCTCGATCATGTCCTGCCCCGTGTTCGGGGGAAAACTGGTCTCCGTGGACGACAGCGCCATCCAAGGCACGCGCGGCATCAAGAAGGTGGTCAAGCTGGACGATGCCGTGGCCGTGGTCGCGGACAATTATTGGCGCGCCAATGAAGCGCTCAAGAAATTGAAGATCACCTGGGATGGTGGCGCCGCCGCCAAGACCGACAGCGCCCAGTTCGCCAAAGATTATCGCGACGCGCTGGACGGACCGATGGTGACGGCCCGCAATGACGGCGATGCCAAAAGCGCCATCGCCAGCAGCAAGCATGTGATCGAAGCGGTTTATGAGACGCCGCTTCTGGCGCATGCCACCATGGAGCCATGCAACGCCACGGTGAATTTGCAGGATGGCCGGCTGGATGTCTGGATGGGGTCGCAGTCCGCGCTCGAAACGCCAAGATGGCGGCCAAGGAAGCCGGGCTTAACCCGGAACAAGTCTATTTCCATCAGCTTTATCTGGGCGGCGGCTTCGGCCGGCGCACTTTTGGCGACGAGTTGCGCCATGCGGTGAGGGTGGCCAAGGCGGGAAATATCCGCCAACCGCTGCAGCTTTTGTGGTCGCGCGAACAGGACATGCGCGCCGACCGCTATCGCCCGCAATCGGCGATCCGGCTCAAGGGCGCGCTCACGCCGGAGGGCAAGCTGGAGGCGATCTTCATTCAAAGCGCGTGCGGGTCGATCGCGAGCTCCACCGGCCGGCCAGTGCCGGATGGCATCGATTTTACCGCGCTGGAAGGGATCGGGCCGTCGGTGCCCTATAACAAGGTGCCCAACTGGTACACCGGCCAGATGCTCAAGAACACCCACGTGCCGGTAGCTTATTGGCGTTCGGTGGGGGGCTCGCAGAATTGCTTCTATCTGGAAAGCTTCATCGACGAATTGGCGCACGCCGCGAACAAGGATCCTCTGGAGTTCCGCCGCAGCCTCACCGACCGCAAGGATTCCCTGGCCGTGCTGAACAAGCTGGCCGAGATGAGCGGCTGGGGCAAACCCATGGCGGCGGGACGCGGGCGGGGCATCTCGCTGGTGGAAAATCATGGCGCGGTGGGCGGCCAGATCGCGGAAGTGACGGTGGACCCGTCCGGCGAGGTGCGGGTGGACCGCGTCTATGCCGCGACCGACGCCTATCACGTGGTCAATCCCAATCTGGTGGATGCCCAGATCGAAGGCGGCGCGATCTTCGGCATGACCGCGATGCTTTATGGCGAGATCACGATCAAGGACGGCGCCGCCGTGCAGGGCAATTTCAACGATTACCGCATGGTGCGGATGACGGACGCGCCCGATGTGGTGACCGCACTCGCGCTCACCGGCGGCAGGGACGAAAAAGGCAAGCCCAAATGGGGCGGGGTGGGCGAATGTTCGACCGCGCCCATCGCCGCGGCCATCGCCAACGCGATCTTCGCGGCTACGGGCAAGCGCATCCGCTCGCTGCCGTTCAAGAATTTGAAGCTGAAGGAATTGGCCAGCCTCTAGCCTCGCTCTGGTTCGCCGCCCCGCCTTGCGCTTAAGATGGCGTCGGGAAAAAGGGGGGGGAACCGGCCATGAAGAATGCGCTTGGTCTGGGCTTGGTCTTGTCGCTGGCGACGTTGCCCGCATTCGCGGTCGAGCCGGACGGCCTGAAACTGCCGCCGGGTTTTCATGCCACCTTGGTGGCGGAAGGACTGGGCGAAGCCACCCGCCACATGGCTTTCCGCGACGGCAGCCGCCTTTACGTCTCCACCGAGCGTCAGGGCAAGGACGCGCCCGATGCCGGCATCATCGCCTTGCATCTCAATGCCAAGCATGTCGCCGACAAGACCGGGCATTTCAGCGACATCGACAATGGCACCGCCATCGCCGTCTATAAGGGCGCGCTCTATGCCTCGTCGGCGAATGGGATTTATAGCTTCGCACTCAAAGGCAAGGAATTGGTGCCATCGGCGGCGCCGGACATGATTGTCTTCCTATGCCGGGCCGCGCCGCCATCGCCTTCGACGACAGGAACAATCTCTTCGTTGCGGTCGGCGGTGGCGGCAATGTCTGCGCCCCGCCCGGCACACCGCGCACCGCCAAGTCGGAAGGGCCCCGGCCATGTCCTCTGCTGCAAACGCGGGCCGGCGTGTGGCGCTTCGACGCCACAAGACCCGGCCAGGCCTGGAGCGACGGCGAGCATTACGCCACCGGCATCCGCGACACCAATGCGCTCGCCTTCGGCCATGGCGCGCTCTACGCGGTGCTCTACGGCCGCGATCAAGCGGAGAAAGCCTATCCCGAGATCATCACACCGGAAGCCGGCGCGCATATTGCCGACGAGATGTTTCCGGGTGGAAAAGGGCACCGATATGGGCTGGCCCTATGCGCATTATGATTCCGCCCTCGGGATAAGGTTGGAGGCGCCGGAATATGGCGGCGACGGCAAGGCGCCGGTGACCGTATGCGAAATACGCGGTGCCGGTGGCGGTTTTTTCCCGCTCATGTCGCGCCCATGGATGTGGTTTTCTACAGTGGCAAGCAGTTTCCCGTGGAATTCCGCGGCGGCGCCTTCATCGCTTTTCATGGCGCTGGCGGCAGGCGATTCCGGGCGGCCATGATGATGGCTATAATGTGATGTTCGTACCGTTCGGCAAGGACGGCACGGCCCAGCTGCCTATGGTATTCGCCGATGTTTCGCCGGACCCACGCGCAACGACAAAAACGGCAAGTAAAGCGCTTTATCGCCCGGTCGGTGTGGCCGTGGGCCCCGACGGGGCGCTTTATGTTTCCGATCCCAGAAAGGCCGCATCTGGCGCATCGCCTATACCGGGGGCTAGACCGCTTTCTGCGTGCTCTCGAAGATCAGGCGCAGTCCCAGGATTCCTAGAGCCGTACCCGCGGCGCGGTCGATGCCGTTCTTTGCGCCAAGATAGATCGCGCGCGGACGCGACGACGACATCGCCACAGCGACAAAGGCATACCAGCCGCCTTCCATCACCAAATCGATGGGCGGATCGCCAGATACATCCAAAGCGGCACATGGGCAGGGAGAAGCGCGGCGAAAATGCCGCCGATCACCACCACCGTCTTGGGATTGGAAAGCTGGGTGGCCAGCGCGAGAAGAAAGCTTCTGCCCACGCCTCGCCTCCGGGCCGGCAATTCGCTCTGGGCAGGGATCTCGGCGTCACCGCCCCGCCACAGCCGGTAGGCGAGATAGAGCAGATAGAGCCCGCCCAGCAGGTTGAACCCGACATCAAGCCATTCGACCTGGGCGATCACGGCGCGCACCCCCACCAACGCCAGGGTGGTGACGATGGCCGCGCCCAGCCCCATGCCGGCCGCCGCGGCAATGCCGTTCTTCCGCGACAAGGCGACCGAAGTGCGCACGACGAAGAGGAAGGACGGTCCCGGGCTGATCGCGCCCAGTGCCTGGGCCGCGAGAATGCTGAAAAGCGCAACAATGGGTGTCATGGAAGTCCCCCGCCTGGCGAGCCACCATCATGGCGGAGCCGGGCACTGCACAACCAATGACAAAATTTCATGGCCGATCCATCCATTATGCTGCAGCCACGTTCTGCCGTGTTGGCGCATTCTCCCAAAGAACACAGGGAGCTGCGAGCCGAACCGAACAAAATTGGGATTTGACCCAGCCGCTAGCGTGCCAGCATCCACACCGCCATGGCGATCATCATCAAATTCTCGGTAAGCGAGACGAAACCCAGTGGCACGTTGGTGTCGCCGCCCACGCAGGCGCATTTGAGTTCGCGCTTGTCGATATAGACCGCCTTGAACACCGAAACCGCGCCGATAAGTGCCGATGAAAAGCGCCACCGGCACGGAGAATGGTAGCGGAAAGCATGAGCGATCATCAGGATGCCGGCCAGCGCCTCGGCGAAGGGATAGATATAGGAATAGGGCACCCAGCGCCGCGCCAGAAGGTCATAGCCCAGGAACATGCTGGAGAAGCTCTCGATGTCGCGCAGCTTCAAGATCGCGAGCACGCACATGCTGAAGGCGATGAACCATTCGCCCGCGCGCACGAGTGAAGGGCGTGCCCCGGATACAGCTAGCTGGCGGCCAGCGCCATCAGGAAGGTGACGGCGAAGACCGCGATCACCGGTTTTTAGGTGAGCGCTTTGGGGTCCCGGACTTTCTTGCCCAGGAAGCGGCGCAGGTCCTCGTAGCCGCCGATGCGCTTGCCGGCGATGAAGATTTGCGGCGTAGTCTTGACGTCGTTGGCGGCCTTGTAGGCGTCGGTTTCCGCCTTGGTCTTCAGCCAATGATCCTCGACCGTGAAGCCTTCGCGCCGGAGCAGATCAGCGCGCCTTCAGCCCCCAGGGGCAGACATGCTTGTCCATCACCATGCGATAGAGCGTGGCGTGGCGGGTGCCGGCGTCGGACATGCCAATATCTCCTTGTTGTGCTTTTGGGAGCGCCGGGCTTTTATACGTTCCGTACTATGGTAAGAGTCAAGGATGGCAGCCGGACTGACAATTGCGGGCTTGACGATTTCGGGTTTGGCGCGTGCCGGCGGGGTGGGGGTGGAAACCGTCCGCTATTACCAGCGGCGCAAGCTCCTTCCCCACGCCCACCTCTGCGGGGTGACGGGATCCGCCGCTATGACGATGAGGATGTCCGTCGGCTCAAATTCATCCGCGCCGCCCAGGCCGCGGGTTTCACCCTGGAGGAGATCGGCGAGCTTCTGGCGCTGGATGCCGGTCACGATCATGCACGAGCCCGGGCGCTGGCTCAGGAACGCATCACCGCGCTCGACGCCAAGATCGCCGAGCTGGGAGCAGCCCGCGACGCGCTGAAACGCCTGGCGCGGGACTGTGCCAAGACCAAGGGGCCTTGTCCCATCATCCTCTCATTCGAGCGGCAGTAAGTCAGGACGTGGTCGCGGGCGTCGAATTCGCCACGCGCGCGGCAGGCGGCCTCGATTGAAGGCCCACCAAATCGGGGAACTCTGCGGGACTGTCGGTATATTCGCGGACCGTGCCCACCGGTTTGGTCACGCAGCGGCGATAGACCCGTCTCAGCCAGGCAAACTTTCCCGTCATGTAGAGGCGGACAGGATGCCATGCGAACCAGGGCTGCCAGTGATCGACATGAAGTGCGGCGGTCGGCTCGAGCGGAATTTCGGCGGAAAACATCGGCACACGGTTCCTTTCCTTTCATGAAACGCACGGGAGCGGGATTTGAAGGAAAGCCTTTCACTGGCGCCGAATTCCGGTTCCGGACGTTATCGCGATAGGGAGGACCTCGCTTAAGCGGGGCCCATCTCACGCCACGCTTCGTCCAAAACACAGCAGGCCCGGATAGGGAAAGCTGCCATAGGGTGCAACAGGCGCAAAACCGAAGCTGCGATAAAGCCCGATCGCGTGTTCCATATGGGGCAGGGTATCGAGCTTGATGTCGCGATAACCCAAGCGTGCGGCTTCCTTAAGCACCGCCGCCACCAGCGCCTTGCCAACGCCTAGGCCGCGGCCTTCCTGAACGACATAGAGGCGCTTGATCTCCGCCACGTCCGGCCCGAGCCGCTTGAGTGCGATGCAGCCCAAGATCGCTCCATCCTTGAACGCCAATAGCAACGCGCCATCGGGCGGCGCATAGGGACCGGGCAGGTGCGCGATCTCATCGGCAAAGCCTTGGCGGTTGAGATCGACGGGGAGGCTTGCCGCGTATTGGCGAAACAGCGCCGCCGCCGCGGCAAGATCGGCGTCGCCAGCGGGTACGATGCGCAAGCGATGGTCCCCCGTCATGGTGCGGCAAGGTTAAGGCGCGAGGCCACACAGCACAAAGCGAATATAGGCGCGCAAGGCCATTATGCCGGAGCGGCTGGCATCACCTTGGCCGGCCGAAGCCACCACACGATCGGGGCCGCGCGCGGGATGCCCCAACCTGCTCGCCGAGATCACCGGCAGCCATTGAGATGCCCTCCGTCCGCCCACGAAATAAAGGGAATTTTGGCTCTCGGCAAAGCGTGGCCGGGGAAGCCCGGGAATGATGCTTGCGGAGGGGCGCGGGGCAGTATATTCGCGGGTTTGAGGGACAGGTGGCCGAGTGGTTGAAGGCGCACGCCTGGAAAGTGTGTAACGGTGAAAGCCGTTCGAGGGTTCAAATCCCTCTCTGTCCGCCATTGCCGCATGAAGATGGATAAATTTGCTTCGACGTATTCATCCCAACTCGGCTAACCTGTCCTACCACCAACTTGCCGTGCCAATCCTTGCAGGAGAAAATTTCATGCGCCTTCACCTTAGCTCCTTCACGTTGGTCGTCGTCACTGCTGCAGTCGCAAGCGCGCAGCAGGCACCCCAGGGAGTTCGCATTGCTGGCACAATAAAGTCGGTCGCTTCAGCCGATGTTGTTCTGGCGACTCCAAAAGGCAATGTCGACATTGCCATCACACCAAAGACCAGAGTGTTGGTACGCCAGCCGGCGGCGACGGACGACATCAAGCGAGGCACCTATCTCGGTACGTCCAATCAGAACGGTGCCGAGCCTGGCTCCGGGACCGCGAAAGAGGTCCATATGATGGACAAAGGACCCAATGTGAATTTTGCAATGAACAAGTCTGGGCTGATGATGACCAACGGGACTGTCAAGTCGGTCACACACACCGCCAAGGGCGACGAGATCGACATCGATTATGGCCAGACCCAGACGCGTCATGTGATCGTCAGCAAGGACACGGTCATGACGAGGATGGTCGATTTAGGGGCAGCGGGTTTGAAGCCAGGCCTCGAAGTCAACGCCAACACGACGACAGGGGCAGGCGGTAAGCCGAGGGCGACTTTCATCGTGGTCACCATGTCGGCCACCAAGCCGAGCCCATAGCCGACCCGCGCTACGGATGGCAGACCCAACAGCGGCCTTTTTGGGATTATCGTTCCTGCCGTCGAAGCCGAGGGGAAGATGCGTACAAAAACGTGGCGGCATGTAGGACTTGTCTTCTCAGTAGTCTGGCTTTTGGTCGGCGGCTACTGGGGCAACAGCGCGGGACTCCACAGAGGGGATTTCGCGGTGACGCAATTTGCCGTGTGTATGGAAAATTCCAGAAACCCTAGCAACGCGAGCGGAGTATGCCTGGATCAATTCGACAAGGATTACGCTGAAGCGATCAAGGATCATTGGCGGGAAGCGCTGATGGTGGGGATCGTTCCGATCCCCCTTGTCTGGCTTTTGGTCTATGGACTAATTGGATTGGCGCGGCGGCGTCACTAGCATGACCCCTGAACAGGTACGCGCCGGAGGAGCCCGCAATGGAGATAATCGGCTCGTCTATGCGGGTCAGATCCTCAGCGTTAATCGCGCCAAAACCGCGACGTTAACCAGCGCTGCCTGATACCTCAGTAATCTTAATTCTCCATCCCGGTCGCCACATATGTCGGTCTGCCCAAGTGATTTCAGGCGGCTCACAACAGCGTTATCAATGAATTCACCATGAATGTGCTTGTCGTCATTTTTCTTGCGAAACCCTGCTAGGTTTCGGACTTCCGAGCTACCGTGGAGACCGTTCGTGTCGCTGAATGTAAGTCCATATTTAACATCGGCGCTGGCCCGCATCCAATCTGGTGGGGCAGCCACTGCCTCATGTTCGACCAAATCTGCTGCATCTTCGAGCAGCGCAACACCCGCCAGCCCGCCTGCCTCCCCCGGAGCACCGAGCGGGGCGCAGGCTTCGACCCTCAGCGATCAGGTCATCGGGGCACTCGTAGCGCTGCAGATGGAGGACAATCACGCGTCCGCCACCGCGCCCAGTTCGACGGACGGCAGCGCGACCTAACCAGATAAAAGCGATCTGCGTTAGCGCGCGTTACTCCCGGGTGTTGAAGACGACATAGCGGAGCTTCGTGCCGCGGGTTGCGTTGAACAGATGCGCCATGCCGGCCGGAATTTGCACATAATCCCCCGCGTGCACCCTGATGCTTTTCCCACCCATGATGGCGTCGCCGCGCACTTGTCCCGGCCCGGTCTCCTTCGCGTCGGAAACGGTTCCTCCATAAGTCAGCGTGCCTTCGCCCGCCAGGATATGGATGTAGTGAGTCCAGTGGGCATGGACCTCAGCCAGGTTGCCGGTGTCGGTGCGGGCGGCATATTCCACAAAATAATTCTCGTGGTCGCCGAGATAGGCCGTCTTGGGACCCGGGCCAGGTTTGTCGGTCAGGGCGACGACCTCATTGGCCGGCAAGAATTTAAACGGTTCGGGTGGGAGGGAATGGGGCGGCGTCTGTGCGATGGCCGCGGACGACATGAGCGCAAGCGCGGCAAATGCAATGGTGATCCTGTGAGCCATAATCCGCCTCCTGTATTTATGGGGCCAGCTTAGCCGCGTCCGCGGCTTATGGAAAAGGCGGAGGTCCCACCCGATGGATTGGTCTTGCCCGACCCTGTAGCATGGCAACCCAGTGTGAAGCGGGCGGGGTGGGCGATGTTACGAAGAATTCTGGCAATCATTTTTCTGCTGGTCATGGCGCTTCCGGTTGGCGCGGCCGAGCAGTTGAAGCCCTATCGGGTGCTGATCGTGATTTCCGATCAATGGAAAGACCCCCGCAGCTTCCTGGTCAGCGGCGGCGGCGAATTCCAGAACTCTGGTGACCATGTTCAAATCCTGGGGCATCCCGTTTGATATTCTGCGGCTGGATCAGACTTTGATGGATCCCAATCATTTCGCGGATTTTGCGGGACACGCGCGCTATGGCGCCATTCTGTGGGATGCACCGGGCGAGGTTTCGGAGGCCGACCAGGCCCTGGTGATGGGTGCGGTGGAAAAACTGCACATCTCGCTGATTGCGCTCGGCGACCGGGTGCATCCGCCCGCAATCCAGCGCCTGTTGGGCATCCGCTACAAGAACACGCACATGAACAGCGCACATCAGATGGTCAAGGGCGAGTCATTCGTGCTGCGCGGTTTGGGACCGGACCTCAGACAGCAGGGCCCCGACATCATCGCCATGTCGCGCGAGCAAGTGGATGTCGCGGACGCCAAGGTTCTGGCGGAGGCGGGTGGCATTGCGCAAATCACCGAGCGGGAGATCGATCCCGGCACGCGCGCGATATGGATCGGCGGCGATCCTGACCAGATGCTGCTTTATCAGCCCATCCGCACGGCGCTGCGGAGGGCGGTGACGGAGGCGATCGGCTATGCGCTGACCAAGTCGTGGACCAAGGCCATCATCCTCACCATGGACGACATCGGCAATGCCCAGAATTCCTGGCTGGAACATTGGCATTATCCGGAATTGAGCGAAGAACAGATCAAGGATTCGATGATCGAGCCCTTGCAGGCCCATCACGCCATCCTCTCGTTGAATATCGTTCCGGGTTTCGTTGACGACGCCCAGCACAAAATCGTCCCCACCTGGCGGCAAAATTTCACCGATGGCTTCGGCACCAAGCAGGATTATGTGTCCACCAAGAGGGGTCTGGATGAAGGCGTCGCGGCAGGCGTGCTGGAAATCGAAAGCCATGGCTGGACGCATATGCAGCCCGATCTTGATTCGCCGCCCGGACCGTGGTGGGGAACACCCTTGATGGACGAGCGGGCGGAAATGGGCTGGTACCGCGAATTCTATGACATCCGGCGAAACAAGGAGATCCCTGCCGCCGAGCAGAAATTCCACATGCAGCAATCCGCCGACTGGATCGAAAAGGAGTTTGGCCAATTGCCGCTGGAATTCTCGACCGGTGGGAACGGCATTTCGCGCAGTCCAGACAACAATACCTTCCGGATCGCCGCCGAAGCGGGGTATGGCTATTACGGCGGTTATCTGGGGCATGACCTGGCGGTCGAAGGCCGCGCCGACTCGACCGCGGATTTCGGTGGCAGCGATGACGTGCCGCTTCTGTTGCCGGCGCCACCCGACGGGCATGACCGGGGCATCGCGCATGATCCGGAAGGGTTTGCCAAAGTCTTTGACAAATATCCGGACTATCACTTTACCGGCTTGGATGAATATATCGGCTATCAGCACGCGGACATTGTGTTGGCGTCAGGCGACACAAAGCTTATCGTGTCCTACGATCCGCATTATTGCCGGGCCTTGATCGCAAAACCGTCTGCCTGGGATTTCCATGTCGCGGATTGGCTTCGTCCGCGTCTCCAGGGCTTGCAGATCAAGGTGGACGGAAAAGCCCTGGGACCCGTGAAGAACGAGACGGAGACTATTGCCCTGGCCGCTGGCGCCGAGAAGCACACGATCGAGCTGAAATAGCAGGGACTAGCGAATCGGCGTCAATTCCTTGGGCGAATTGTAACCCTCGATCCGGATCCAGGGTTGCCGGCCTGCGATGTCGGAACCATTGACCGCGCCATGGATCGAAACCGTCTCGCCCGGAAAGACGGTAACGTAATTATTGTCATAGGTGACTGGCAGGATCTCATTGCCGTCCTTTCCTGCCGTCATCTCAGCCCGGACAAAAAAGGCGAGATGGCTTGAGGAATTGTGCAGGGAAATGATGGCGTCGCTTCCCGCGCCGGATTTCCGTACCGTTCCTTTCACGTCCAGATGCACTTTTGCCATTGTCTGCAAGGGCGTGAAATCGGCCCAATGCTCCTGCTGCAAATTGAAGGCATTGTCGTTGGCGCGGAGGCCTAGCTTGTCGGGCACAACGGCCTGCCAATAGACATTGTCCGCGAGGGGCGCGCTGCTCGCATCGAAAAGCTGGCAGCGGACGAAATAGACCGGCGTCACATTCTTCAATATGGGCAAAGTGAGGGCCTCGGCCACGCTTTGCGCGCTCACATCCAGTATGCGACTCCGGTCAAAAACGGCCGTCCCGTCGAGGTTATAGACCCGCACCCGCACGCTGAGGCCCTGGCGGTTTTCCAGGGTCTGATTGACGGCGCGGATATGGGCCTGCTGCTTGTCCTTGGAGTAATAGTCGAACACCACCGAAACGGGCTTCAATCCCATCTTGGCGCCGAAATAGGCACCGCCGGGCTTCAGGTAATAATCGAAGATATGGCCGAAGAAGGACGGCCAATGATTGTTGAGCATCCAATAGATGGTCATCTTGTGGTTGGCCCAGCCATTGGCGCCGAAATCCTCGAACTGGGCGCGGGCGTTTTCATAATGCGCAAGCTGCGCCTTCTCCGCGAATTCTTCGGCATTGTTCGCCGGGCCATAGCGTTTCTCGATGACGCGCTGGATGTTCCTCAGTGAATTGTTGCCGTCGGTGGCGCCGGCATGAAACGACCAATATTCGTTGATCGGCCACAGCTTGTCCGGCGGAATGAATTTCTTCAGGCTTTCATAGGGTGGGATTTCCTCATTGTCGCCTTGCTCGGCCGAGGCGCCGCGCGTGGGCGGATAAAGCCCACTGAACCAATAGGAGGGCGGCCGCCAGCTGTAAGGCCCCTCCATGATGATGCCGCTCCAGACCCTGTCTCCTTTGCTGTCCTTGGCGAAGGACGACACGGTGTCCACCACCGCATTCTGCCAGTGAAGGTCACTCAGGATGTGATGATAATCCCGCAACACCGGATCGGGAGGATGGCCGTCGCTGCCGTTCGCCCAGATGAATGCGGCCGGGTGCGAACGAAGCATGAGGATTTGCGAGCGGACACTGTCTCGCGCCACCCGCTGATCTTCGTCGTTCCATTGGTCCCATTTTTCCCACTGGTTGCAGCACATCCAGCCATACATCAGGGGTATTCCCGCTTCGTCAGCCAGGTCCACAATATGCTCGCTGGAGATCTTCGATTCCCAGCGCAACATGTTCAGCCCCAGATCCTTGACATAGCGTAGGATGGCCACTTCGCGTGTGGGATCGTCGCGATAAAGTAGATCCGGAGTATAGACCGCGCCCCGCGCCAGAAAATCCTTCCCGTTTACTTGAAGATAGAAATTGCCGCCTTTGCCGAGCTCCGGAAATTGTTCGTCCTTGTCGCGATGCTGGGTGATGACGCGAATGCCGAAGCGGCTGGACTGAAGGTCGGAGATTTCCTTGCCGCCATCCTCTTGGAATGTGAGTTTCAAATTGTAGAGATCGGGCTTGCCCAGCGTGTAGGGCCACCACAGGTCCGGATTGTTGATGGTCAGCTGCGGGAAACGGTCCGGCGTGAAGAAGACTTCGCGGCTTTCGCCCGCATTCAGCCCGACAGGCTGCTCGACGCGAACGTCCGGTTTGCCCGGCCGGGAGATTTGTCCCACTAGGCGTCCCCGCGCCGGGTGGGATGAACCGTTCTCCAGGACCGCATAAACCGTAAGCGCGGCTGGAGCCGTATTCGGCAAGGGCAGCGCGGTCGTCACCGCGGGATGGGAAATTCGCACCGGACCTGTGACCCGCAGTGTCACCGGCTTGAAGATTCCGGCATTGCGGTCGGGCACAAAGGAGGTGGGAATGTTGTTTTTGCCCGGTGGCGCCTTGTACCCCACATATTTTCCGTTGAGCCAGTCGAACCAACTGTCGGCCAGCTCTACGCCACTCACGTCCTGGATAGCGCGCTCGGGCGTGACCTTGACGGCCAGCATGTTGCGCTGTCCCGGCAAAATGGCGTCCGTGACGTTCAATGTGTGGGCCACATACATGCCTGCGATATTTCGATTGTCGGCGATGCGTTTTCCATTGAGCCAAATCTCGGCCCGGTAATTGATGCCGGGAAAATCGAGCCAATAGATTTGGCCCCGCGGGGCGGTGAAACTGGTCCTGTACCACCAGTCCTGTTTGTAGAGGTCCTGCGGGACTTCTTTGAGCAGGTTTTCACCGTAATAGAGGTTGGGATAAACGCCGTCTTCTTGAAGTATTTCCAGTACCGTGGCGGGCACATGGCGGATGGGATACCAGCCGGTCGCGGCGTAATCGGTCCTTGAGATTTTTTCTCCCGGGTCGGCGACATGATCCGCCGAAGCAAGGCGCCAATTCGCTTGCAATGGAACCGTCTCCGGCGCTGCGGCCGCGGATCCGGCAAGGCTGGCGATAAACGCGGCCGCGGCAAACAGCCGGCAGAAAGCTCGGTCCATGGCGTCCCCCATAAGGGGGGATTCATGGACACCGTTCGGCGCACGATTCAAGCCGCTTCCGCGTGGCCCACCCAAGCCATTGTTTCTGCCATGCTTCGCTTGGGGGGCTTCCATGCAGCGGCTGGCGATCCTGGCTCCGTGTCGGCAGGGCATGACGGTGGACACACCCCGGCGGCCATTTCGCTACGTATTGTTGCGTAGGATGCCCCGTTTACGGCCGCCGGTTGAGAAACTGGCAAGCATCTTTGATGCCTAATGGCGCATGATGGCGAGGTGCGAAGACCATGACGGATAAGGATAAGTCAGCGGAAATCGGCGAGGTGCCGTTCTCGTTCGACGAATTGTTTTTTTCGCGAACCGACAAGAGCGGGATTATTCAATCCTGCAACAGCGTCTTTCAGCGCATCAGCCAATATGACCGGGCCGCGCTGACCGGCAAGCCGCACAAGATCATCCGCCATCCCGACATGCCGCGCGGCGTCTTCTGGCTGTTCTGGGAGACGGTGAAACAGGGCCGTCCGATCGGCGCCTATGTCAGAAAATCGCGCAAAGGACGGGCGTCACTATTGGGTGTACGGCATCGCCACGCCGATGGATGGCGGCTATCTCTCGGTTCGGCTGAAACCGTCCAGCCCCGTGTTCGCCGCCGCCCAAGACCTTTACATCCGCATGCTGGCGTGGGAGGCGGAGACGCGCGCCGAACCCCGCGAAAGTGCCCAATGGCTGCTGGAACAACTGGCCGGCATGGGCTTTTCCGGCTACGGCGAATTCATGTCCATGGCGCTGGGCGCTGAAGTGGCGGCGCGGGATGCGGCCGCGGGCCGCGAGGCCGATCCCCTGATTACCCATTTCCAGGATCTCACGCGCGAAGCCGGCGCGCTGCGTCAGAAAACAAACGACATCTTCTCATCCTACGAGAACAACCGCTATGTGCCGCTGAATTTGCAGGTCCAATCCTGTCAGTTGGGCGATGCGGGACGCGCCATCGGCGTGATCTCCAGCAATTATACCAGCGTCTCGGCCAGCATGCGGACCGAGGTCGATAATTTCACCCGCGCCGCGCATCAAGTCTGCGACGAGATCTATGACGGCCAGTTCCTGGTGTTGACCGCTGGCATCCAGGCCGAAGTCACCAGGCAATTCGGGCGCGAAACCGGCGGCGGCGAGTCCGACAGCAGCCAGGAGATGGCGGCGCTCGAGGCCCAGCAGAACGAGTATCAGCGCCGCGCCGTTGCCGGCCTTCAGGCGATCGCCCAGCGCGTGCATGCTTTCGAAGACGATTGCCGGACGATGAAACGATATGCCGCCAGCCTGGAAGTCATTCGCGTGATGGGGAAGGTCGACGCCGCGCGCATTACCGGCCAGACCGGAGCCTTGAACGAACTGATCGATGACTTGAAGCAATTCCAGGGCTCAATCGCGGACAGCCTGATGCAGGTGAGCCGCTGCAACATCTCCATGCGCAACGCGACCGACCGGGTGATAGCCACGCTCGCCGCCTGATCCGCCCGCGCGGCTGCCGTCAACTGCCCCGCTGTTCCGATGCGAAGACTTCGATGCGCACGCGGGCCACGCCGTCCCAGATGCCGATGGCACGGGCGGCGGCGGTGGAAAGATCGATGATGCGGCCTTTCACATGTGGCCCCCGGTCATTGATCCTCACCTTCACCGTCTCTCCGTTGCGCAGGTTGGTGACGCGCACCACCGTGCCGAAGGCAAGCGTGCGATGCGCGGCGGTAAAATCCTTCAGGTCGAAATGCTCGCCTGCCGCTGTGCGCCTGCCCTGGTGTTTCTTGCCGTAGAATGAGGCAATGCCTTGCTGCGTGAAAAAGGGTTGCTCGGCTGGCGGTGAAGGCGCGACCGCCAAAGGAAGCGGGACCGGCGGTGCCGGGATCGCAGGCGGCGCTGTTTGCACCGGCGCCGGCAACGCCGGCGGCGGTATAGGCGCCGCGCAAGACGCGACACTCATCGCCAGCAGAGGAATGACCAAATATCGACGCATCAGGCCATGGTTCATACGCGGCTTCGCTTAACGCACAGGAAATTTGGGCTGCAGCCCCGGCCTGGGGCCGGTCCGGCGCATGAGCCAATGCCCCCGGGAAATTGTGCGGCAGCTGACCCCCTTTGACAACCGGGCGATGCTTCGCTTTTCCTTGGAATTCCTGACTTTTTCGCGAAGGCTGACGGTCTTTCCGCTTTGCAAAGACGCTTATTTGTCCGCTAGATGGTATGCGGGGATGGGATATCGGCATGACCGGGCAATTGCTGTTTCCACGCGTCCATCCGGTGAATGAAGGGATGACGCTCGCTGCCGGCTTTTCCTGGAACAATCGCTGAGGCCCGGCATGAAACCATGGACGATCTTGTTGTGCATGGCCGCGGGCCTGATGGCGCCGCCGGTTTACGCCGCCTGTCCGGTCAAGCCGCCGCCCGGTCTGGTCACGCCAGGCACACTCACCATCGGCACCATGCTCACCAATCCGCCCCAGACTTTTGTCGAGAATGGCCACGCCACCGGCTTCGATGTCGACATGTCGCGCGCCATTGCCGAGAAAATGTGCCTTGAGGCGGAATTCGTGAATGTGAACTTCGCCGGGTTGTTCCCAGGCCTGATGGCGCACAAGTTCGATTATCTCAGCTCGGGGCTCGGCATCACGCCCCAGCGCCGCGAGACGTTCGATTTCGTGCCCTATTTCAGGGGCGGCATCCAACTGGTGGGCCGCACGGAAAATCATCTGTTCTTCCAGAATGAGGAAGGGCTTTGCGGTCTTCGCGTCGCCACCATTGCCGGCACCACCCAGGCCTTGGCGCTGGAGCGCGCCAACCGGGGGATCTGCAAAGAGAAACCGATCGATCTGAAATATTTTCCCAGCTTCAATGATGCGGCGATGCAGCTGCGCACCAAGGCTGCCGATATCGCCTTTGTCGATTGGGCCTTCGCTTCCTACATTTCGCGCCTGATGCCGGAATTGGCGCCCGCCAGTCCGATCATCTCGGGACGGCCCGAAGTGCCGCGCAATCTGATGGGCTTGGCCTTCCGCAAGGATGAAAGAGCCCAGGAAGCGGCCGTGAGCGAAGCGATCCAGGCGCTGGAGAAAAGCGGCGAATATGACCAGCTGCTGGAAAAGTGGCATCTGCGGGAGGGGGATGTCCGCAATCAGGCCGATGACAAACCGAAAGCCGCACCCCAGAGCCGCCCGTTTGCCATAGTCTTCGACCGCAAGGCGTTTTTCGACACGCTGTTTTCCACCCAATTCTTGCTGCCCGCACTCACCACGCTGGGGATCACCTTGGTGGCGATGACGATTGCAATTCTATTGGGGTTCACCGGTGCGTTGGCGGCTTTGTCGCGCTCTAAAACCTTGCGCGGAATCGTGCAGGCCTATCTGGGATTCTTCCGCGGCGTGCCGGTGCTGGTCCAGATCGTCTTTTGGTACAATGCGCTGCCCGTCTTCACCAACAACGCCATCAACCTTCCCGCCCTGGTCGCCGGCACCTTGGCGCTGGGCCTGAACGAGGGCGCCTACATGACCGAGATCATCCGTTCCGGCCTGATCTCGGTCGATCCCGGCCAGCGGGAGGCGGCGCGCGCCCTGGGCATGACCAAGGCCAAAGCGATGCGGCGCATCGTGATGCCCCAGGCCTTGCGGGTGATCATTCCGCCCACCGGCAACCAATTCATCGCCATGCTCAAGACCACGTCGCTGTTGTTCGCCATCGCCGTCCCGGAAATCTTCGCCACCGGCACCAACATCTATGGCCGCAATTTCAAATATTTCGAGGTCCTCGCGGTGGTGAGCATCTGGTATCTGCTGCTCACCGGCCTTTTGACCGTGATTCAAAAAGGGATCGAGCGGCGCTTTCATGTCAGATCGCGTCCCGGGGTGAAAGCCGTCCTGGCTGTGGAACACAATTAATGGCGCTGGTGGAGATACGCGACGTTCACAAGCGCTTCGGCGCCCAGGAAGTGTTGAAAGGCATTTCTTTGAATGTCGAGGCGGGCGATGTGGTCTGCCTTCTGGGCGCCAGCGGCAGCGGCAAGACCACGCTCCTGCGCTGTATCAACCACCTGGAAACGATCGACGAAGGCGAGATCAAGGTGGCGGGCGAACTGGTGGGCTATGCGCGCGGGTCCGATGGCAAGCTCAAGGAGGAACCGGACAAGATCACTTCGGCCAAGCGCGCCAGGATCGGCATGGTGTTCCAGCGTTTCAATCTTTTGGCCATCTCACGGCGCTGGAGAATGTCAGCGAAGCGCCGGTGCAAGTGCTGGGCGTCGCGAAAGAAGAAGCGGAAAAGCGCGCGCTGGACCTGTTGGCCAGTGTCGGGCTGAAGGACAAGGCGCGTCATTATCCCCACGAGCTTTCCGGCGGCCAGCAGCAGCGCGTGGCGATCGCCCGCGCTCTGGCGATGGAGCCTCGGCTGATGTTGTTCGACGAGCCCACCTCGGCGCTTGATCCAGAACTGGTGGGCGAAGTGCTGGAGACCATGCGCCGGCTGGCCAAGGACGGCATGACCATGGTGCTGGTGACCCACGAACTGGCCTTTGCCCGCGAAGTCGCAGATCGCGTGATCATGATGGCCGACGGGCAGGTGATCGAGGAAGCTTCGCCGGCGGAGTTTTTCTCCTCGCCACAACATCCACGCAGCAAGGCCTTTCTCGCCCGCAGCATGAAAGTATCCTGACGAAGCCCGGCGTCGCCCCGCACGATCCTTCCTGGTGGTTTGCCGATGCCATGGCGCGAGAAAAGGGTGCGGCCGGCGCCGTCCCTGGTCGGCGAGATCGCAGTGGATGTCGCCATTGTGGGCGGCGGCTATACCGGGCTTTGGACCGCGCTGGCATTGAAGCAAAGCGCGTCCCGGTCTTTCCGTCGCCCTTATCGAGGCGTCGCTGTGCGGGGCGGGCGCCAGCGGCAAGAATGGCGGCAAGGTCCATGGCTATTGGGCGAGCCTGCAAGGCATGTCGCGCAATATCGGCGAAGATGGCGCGCTCGCCGTGGCCCGCGCCGGGACGGCGGCGCAGGACGCCATCCGGAATTTTTCTACAGCGCCTGGCCGCGATGTCTGGTGGCGCGAGGCCGGCAATCTTCGCGTTTCCTGCGCCCCGGCGCAGGACGCGAAGATCGCGGGCTATGTTGAGACCGCGCGCCGCCTGGGCGTGCCCGAGACGGCGCGGGAACTCACGGCGGCCGAGGTCGCCCATTATTGCCGCTCGCCCGTGTTTCGTGGCGGCGTCTTCCTCGCCGAGGGCGCTAATCTTCATCCCGCGCTGCTGGCGCGGGCTTTGCGCCAGGCAGTCCTGGAGACGGGCGTCGCTCTCTACGAGAACACGTCCATGACCGGTCTGGACATGACTCATTCGCATGGAGCGACGCCCAACCGCATCCGCACGACGAGCGGCCAAGTCGTCGCTCGCGAGGTCGTGCTGGCGACCAATTGCGAGTTGGCCACGCTGCCGGGGGTTCGCCCGTATGTGAGCGTTCTTTCCAGCTTCGCGGTGATGAGCGAGCCTGCGCCAGAGGCACTCGCCGCGATGGGCTGGGGCCATGAAGAAGGCATCTCGGACATGCGGATGTTCCTGCATTATTTCCGCAAGACGCCGGACGGGCGGGTGCTGATGGGCTCGGGCTCCGGCCCCATTGCCTTCAATGGCCACACGGACGATGCGCGTTTGCGCGAAGACAAGGCCAGTGCGGAGCGCGCCGAACGCGGTCTGCGCCGTCTGCTGCCGGCCTTCGCCGATGTGCCGATTGCCGGTGCCTGGGGCGGACCGATCGACGTTTCCGCTGACCGGCTTCCCTTCTTCAAGACCATGCCCGGCACGCGCGTGCATTTTGCCTGTGGTTATTCCGGCCATGGCGTCAATCCCACTTATATCGGCGGCCAATGCCTGGCGTCGCTGGTGCTGAACGAAAACGACATGTGGACGAATTTGCCCTTGTGCCGCCGTGAGCCGCCGCGCCTGCCGCCCGAGCCGTTTCGTTATTGGGGCGGCCGCGCCATCCGGCGGGCGATCATGGCCTGCGAGGAGGCCGAGGAGCAGGACCGGGCTCCGCCGCCCTGGGCCGGCGCGGTCGCGGCCTTGCCACAGCTGCTGGGCCTGCGCATTGGCACGCGCTAGACTGCGCCATGACCATCGCCATCAAGCGTATCTATGATCCGCCCCAACCATCCGACGGCTTTCGCGTGCTGGTGGACCGGCTTTGGCCGCGTGGCCTGACCAAGGAGAAGGCGGCGCTGGATCTCTGGGCCAAGGACGTGGCGCCGTCGACCGAACTGCGCGAGGAATTCGGCCACCGCCACGAGCGGTTCGCCGAGTTCAAGCGTCACTACCGCCTGGAACTGTCGAAGAACCCGGCGCTGGCGCCGTTCCGGGCGCTTCTCGCAAAAAAAGCCAAAGTGACGCTGCTGTTCGCCGCCCGCGATCCCAAGATCAATCACGCGGCGGTGCTGGCCGAGTATCTTCCCGGCCCGAAAAAAAAGAAGAAAGCGCCGGCGAAGAAACCACTTCAGCCGCGCGCGCGCGCCCGTTCACGATAAATCAGCTGCAGATTGCGCGCATAGACGAGCAGCCCGCCCAGTTGCGCCACCAGGAACGGCAATCCCACTTGGCCCAAGTGAAAGGAATAGACCAGGGTAATCAGGCCGCCGCCGATGGAGAAATACCAGAAGGCGACCGGGATCACGCTTTTGCCTTCCATCTCGCTTCGGAACAATTGCACGAAAAAGCGTGAGGCGAAGAGAAGCTGGCCGATGAAGCCCACCGCGATCCAGATATGCTCGGGGGTCAGAAAACTCTGCATGCTTATAGTTCCTCCGTGCCGGCAGCTCCGCCGTGCCGGTGCATCAGCCAGCGCACGCCCAACAAATCATTCACGCTCACCAGCAGGCGGCTCAGATTGGTGTATTTCGAACGCCCAGCGATGCGGGCCCGGTGATGAACGGGGACATAGGCCACTTTCCACCCGTCGCGTTGGGTGAGCGCGATCAGGTAGCGGTGGATGTGATCGAAATAGGGAAGGTCGAGAAAGACCGTCCGCCGGAACGCCTTGAGGCCGCAGCCGGTATCGGCGGCGCCATCCTTGAGCAGGGCATTGCGAAAGCCATTCCCGAGGCGCGAGGCGAGCCGGCGGCTGGCTTTGTCCTGGCGCTTGACACGCACACCCGACACCAGGCCCAGCGCGGGATCCTCGCGCAGCACGGCCAGGAGCTTGGGGATGTCGGCGGGGTCGTTCTGGCCGTCGCCGTCCAGGGTCACGATGATGTCGCCTTTGGCCGCCAAGACGCCGCTACGGATGGCGCGGCTCTGGCCCAGATTGCGGGCATGGCGCAAGGGGCGGAAGTGGGCGATCTCGCCTTTCAGCCGGGTCAATTCCTGCGCTGTCGAATCGCTGGAGCCGTCATCCACGAAAATGATTTCGTGGTCGGGCTCGGCCCGAAGCGCCGCCGCGATCTCGCGGGCGAGCGCGGCAACATTCTCCACCTCGTCCTTGACCGGCACCACCACTGAAACCGTCATCGTATTTCCCAAATTCCCGGCGCTTGGCTAGACTGATGCGGCGAGTCCGGCTGCCGCCTCAAGGGCCGCGCCTTATACAGTCCGGGAGATCAGGCAACAACCATGAGCGACGCCACAGAGGTTCCGGCTTCGCCTGCGCCCCCGCCCGAGATCGAGATCAAGACCGAGCCGCGTCTCCTCCGTTCCCCCGCGCTGCACCGGATGGTCTATCCGCTGTTGGCCATCGCGTGCCTGATGTTGTGGCTGCCGGGTGTTTTGAGCCTGCCCGCGTTGGATCGAGACGAAAGCCGCTTCGCCCAATCCTCCCGCCAGATGCTGGAGAGCGGGAATTTCGTCGACATCCGCTTCGGCCAGGTGCCGCGCTACAAGAAACCGGTGGGAATCTATTGGCTGCAGGCCGCCACCACCGCCATCGCCGGGCATGCGGAAAATCTCGCCGACGGCCAAGACACCCAAATCTGGACCTATCGGCTGCCGTCCCTGATCGGCGGCATCGCCGCAGTCTGGCTCACTTACTGGCTGGGCGCGCTCTTTGGCGCCGATGTGGGGCTGGTCGCGGCGTTGCTCTTGGGCTTCTCCGTCTTGATGACGGCCGAGGCCACCATCGCCACCACCGATGCGGTGCTGCTGGCAACCGTGATGGGCGTTCAGGGTGTCTTGCTGCAAATCTACCGCGCCGCCTCCGAAGGAAACTCGGTCTCCACCCGCATTGTGATGTGGGGGTGGGCGGCTTTTGCCTTGGGCATCCTGGTGAAGGGCCCGGTCATCGCGGGCGTCGCCGCTGCCACCATTGCCGCGCTACTGGTATGGGACTGGCGGGGCAAGACCGGGGTGCGTTGGACGTGGCTGAAGGCGACCAAGCCGCTTTGGGGTGTGCCTCTCATGCTCTTAATCGTGGCGCCATGGCTGATCACCATCTGGCGCGAAAGTCAGGGCGCGTTCTTTCAACAGTCCCTGGGCAGTGACTTTGCCGCCAAGCTGGCCGGCGGGCAGGAAAGCCATGGCGCCCCACCCGGCTACAATCTTCTCCTCTCCGCCGTCGCCTTCTGGCCGGCGATTCTGTTCGTGTTGCCGGGGATCGGGCTTGGTATTGCCCGCGCCAAGGACGCCACGGTTCGTTTTCTTCTCTCATGGGCCGGAGGGTGGTGGCTGGTGTGCGAGGCCGTACCGACCAAGCTTCCGCATTATGTGCTGCCGGCCTATCCCGCCCTCGCCATCTTGACCGCAGTGTGGGTCCTGCTCCCCAAGGAAGACCAGGCCAAGGACAGCCCGCGCTGGCAGAAGCCGCTGTCCGTGATCGCGGCGATTTAATATCTGGTCGGGCTTGCCGCCCTTTCGCTGGCGCCCGTTTATCTTCCCCAGCTTTATGGCGACGGTCTGGCCACCGATCTCGTCGTTTATGCCATCCTGGGCGGGCTGATCGGTCTCAGCGCTCTGGTGGTGGTGATGACGGGGGGACGTCTGATCGCCATCTCGCTGGCGCTTTTGTCATTGCTGATCCTGGCACCCAGCCTCACCGCCGGCGCCGGTCCCAAGCTCGATCGGTTCTGGGTAAGCCAGAAACTGAAAGCGCTGGTGGCCAAGGACACCAGGCCCGGCGATCCGCCGCCGTCAGTGGCCGGCTATGAAGAACCCAGTCTGGTGTTTGCGCTGGGGGCCGATGTGAATCTCACCGATGGGCGCGGTGCAGCCAAACAGGGCGCCGACCAGGGCGGACTGGCCTTGGTCGATGATTATGAACGGCCGCAATTCCTCGCCCGTCTCGCCGAGCTTCAGTCGGATGCGGCAGCGGTCGATGAGGTGACCGGCTTTAACTATTCGCGGGGCAAGACGGTCCACGTCACCGTCTATCGCGTGCGCAAACTGATCACTGCGCAGCCGCCCGCGCTCGGGGTCGCGCACTGACTTCGAGACGTCATGCACTTGACAATATCGCTCACTGATTAAATATCGTCACTCGTCGTTCCGTCCTATGATGGTAGAGCCACGGGGGCGCCGCAGGATGGGACGGTTAGGATCGCGGATCTCGCGCGACATGAGACAGCAAAATGGCTCTTGAGATGGCGCGCGGTCGCGCGATCAGGACGGCCACGCGCTCCTTCCGCAAAAATCAGGATGACGCCGCGCTCAGGGACAGAAGCGCGCCCATCACCAAGCTTCGTTTGCCTGGTCCCAAGGCCGAGCTCCGCTTTCCGATCAGCCAAGGATTACGGGCTTTTTACCGCCGCTTCTGGCCGGGCACCGGCCCCGCCGAATGGAACGACTGGCGCTGGCAGATGCGCACCCGCATCCGCTCCCTGGAAGAACTCGCCCGGGTCTTCAGACTTTCCGAAGATGAATATGCCGCCGTCGCCCGCCATCAAGGTCCGCTGCCTGTGGGCATCACGCCCTATTATGCCGGACTGATGGGTCTGAACGACGCGTCCGAACCGCTGCGCCGCACCCACATCATGACCGGCGGGGAATATCTCAAGGCTCCGGGCGAGGACGACGATCCGCTGTCCGAGGATCACGACACAGTGGTGCCGGGTCTGGTCCATCGTTATCCCGACCGCGTGCTGTTCCTGACCACCGGCACCTGCTCGACCTATTGCCGCTATTGCACCCGCTCACGCCTGGTGGGCAATCCAGGGGGTGAGTATCATTTCTCCACCCGCCAATGGGGCGAAGCGATCGCCTATCTGGAAGCGCATACCGAAGTGCGCGACGTCCTGCTGTCGGGCGGCGACCCGCTCACCCTGTCCGACGACAAGCTGGATTGGCTGTTGTCGCGGCTGAGGGCCATTCCCCATATCGAGTTCCTCAGGATCGGCACCAAGATGCCGGTGGTGACGCCCCAGCGTGTCACCCGCGGCCTGATCCGGGTGCTCAAGAAGCATCATCCGCTATGGATGAGCCTGCATTTCACCCACCCGGCCGAACTCACCCGCGAAGTGGCCGAATCGACGGCGCGGCTCGCCGATGCTGGGATCCCGTTGGGCAGCCAGACCGTTCTGCTCAAGGATATCAACGACGATGCGGCCGTGATGAAGACCCTGATGCACGGCCTGCTCAAGAACCGGGTGAAGCCTTATTACCTCTATCAATGCGATCCAATCCGGGGCTCGGCGCATTTCCGCACTGGCGTGGACAAGGGGCTTGAGATCATCCGGGCGCTGAGAGGCCACACCACCGGCTATGCCACGCCTTTGTTCGTGATCGATGCGCCTGGCGGCGGCGGCAAGATCCAGCTCGCGCCCGATCCGGTGGTGGGCCGCGAAGGTGACGATCTGTTGCTGCGCAATTTCGAAGGCAATATTTACCGCTATCCGGATCCTAACGGTACTTTGGGGCGCTGACCCTCATCATGCGAATTGGGGTCACCTATGACCTGCGCAGCGATTATCGTGCCTTGGGCCTGGGCGAGGAAGAAACCGCCGAATTCGATGCCGAAGAGACCATTGCCGCTCTCTGCCAGGCGCTGACGGAGCTGGGTCATCAGCCGGAGCGCATCGGCGGCATCAGGCCTTTGACGCAAGCCTTGGCCAAGGGCGCGCGCTGGGACGCAGTGTTCAACATCTGCGAAGGCCTCAAAGGGGTCTCGCGCGAGGCCCAGGTCCCGGCGCTGCTCGAGGCCTATGACATTCCGTATGTCTTCTCCGACCCGCTCACTTTGGCGCTCACCTTGGATAAGGCCATGACCAAGCGGGTGGTGCGTGATGCCGGCGTGCCGACGGCGGACTTCGCCGTGATCGAAAGCGAGGCCGATATCGGCAAGGTGGCGTTGCCGTTTCCTCTCTTCCTCAAGCCGGTGGCCGAAGGCTCGGGCAAGGGCGTGGACGCGCGCTCGCGGGTGGAAAATGCCCGCGAGCTGGAAAGCGTGGCCAGGGGCCTTCTTGCCCGTTTTCGCCAGCCGGTGCTGGTGGAAGAATTTCTGCCCGGACGCGAGTTCACCGTGGGTATCACGGGCACCGGCGCGGATGCCGCCGTGCTGGGCGTGAGTGAGATCGTGCCCAAAGGCACGTTCATCGGCCATGGCTATGGTTATGAGAACAAGTCGGAATGGGAAGACAAGCTCGACATCGTTCCCACCGCCGACGCCGAGGCGATGGCTGCGGGCCAGGTGGCGTTGGCGGCCTGGAGGGTGCTGCGCTGCCGCGACGGCGGCAGGGCCGATGTGCGGCTGGACAAGCACGGAAAGCCGCGCTTCATCGAAGTGAATCCCTTGGCCGGCATCCGGCCAGGCTATTCCGATCTCTGCTTCATCGCCGAATTCCAGAATTTGTCCTACCCGGACCTGATCGGTCGATTTCTGGATTCCTTCCTCAAGCGGTATCCAGAGCTCGCCCGGCCTCAAATAGCGAAGCGGTAGGCCATAACATGAAGATTCTGGTTCTTCATTCCGATGTCGCCGCCGATGCGCCGCCGGAAGAACTCGACACCCTGATCGCCGCCGATGCCGTGGCGGACGCGGTACGCGCACGCGGTCACAGGGCGGAAAAGGCGCCTTTCCGGCAGGAGCGGCTGCGGACACTGCTGACGGAAGCAAAGCCCGACATCGTCTTCAATCTGGTGGAGGGTGTGGACGGGCAGGGACGGCTTGCGCCCATCGCCCCCCAGATGCTGGCGAGCCTCAATGTCCGTTTTACCGGCGCGACGGCCGAGGCCATGGCGCTCACCAATGACAAGCCGCTCACCAAGCAAAGACTGCGCGGTGCGGGGCTTCCCACGCCGGATTGGGCGGTCCCGCCGGAATGGCAGGGCTTGGCCGGCGGTCGCTGGATCGTGAAGGCGGCCTTGGAAGACGCTTCGCTGGGCCTGGACGACAAATGCGTGGTGGAAAGCGGTGCCGTGCAGGCGCGGGTGAAAGATTGCACGGCCCGGTTCGGCGGCGGCTGGTTCGCCGAACGCTATGTTGAGGGACGCGAATTCAATATCGCGGTCCTGGACGGACGCGTTCTTCCCATGGCGGAGATGCGGTTCGAGCAATGGCCGGAGGGAAAGCCCCGCATCGTGGGCTATGACGCCAAATGGGAAGAGGGCACCACCGGCTGGAACGGCACGGTGCGGGCCTTCGGCGTCGAGGAGGCCGAGCCGAGCCTGGCGGCCTCGCTCAAATCTGCCTGCGAGCGGGTCTGGGACTTGTTCGCGCTCACCGGTTTCGCGCGGGTGGATTTCCGCGTCAACTCCGACGGCACACCCTTGATCCTGGAGATCAACACCAATCCCTGCATCTCGCCCGATGCCGGCTTTGCCGCGGCGGCGGCCGAGGCCGGCCTGAGCTATGACGCGCTGATTGACGCTATCCTGGAGGCGACATGATCCCGCTCGCCCGCGCCTATCCTTGCGTGATGGGTGGACCGGTGATGACGGCGGTCGACCCGGCCATCTTCACCTTGCGCTATTTCACCCATTGCCTGGATTGCGGCTTCTGCCGCGATGCTTGTTGCGATCATGGGGTGGATGTCGATCTGGGCAACATCGCGCGCCTTGAAGCCCTGCCGCGGGATTTCCATGACCGCGTCGGCGCCCCGGCGCGCGAATGGTTCACGCAGGAGATCATTCCTGACCCCGAATTTCCCGGCGGGACGCACCGGCGCACCGCGGTCAGGAACGGGGCCTGCATATTCCGCAATGAAGCCGGGCGCGGCTGCGCCATCCACGCCTATTGCGTGGAACACAAGCTCGACTACCATCATTTCAAACCAATGGTGAGTGTGCTTTTTCCCGTGACATTCGAGCAAGGCGTGCTGACGGCTTCCGGCGAGGCAGCGGACGGCAGCCTGGTCTGCGCGGGAACGGGCCCCAGTCTTTATGAGGGGGCGCGGAGCGAGCTTGCCTATTATTTCGGGCCCGGCCTGGTCGCCGAGCTGGACGCAGTGAAGGCACCCCATGGTTGATGTCCCGGTTTTTGCCGACGTGAAGGAAGCGCAAGCCCGCATCGCGCCCTATGCGGTGCGGACGCCGCTGGTGGAAAGCTCCGTCCTCAACGCGATGCATCCCGGCAGCCGGGTCTTTCTCAAGCTGGAATCCCTGCAGCGTACCGGCTCGTTCAAATTCCGCGGTGCCGCCAACCGCATTCTGATGATTCCCGAGGACCGGCGCGGCGCAGGCGTGGTGGCGTTTTCGTCGGGCAATCATGCCCAGGCGGTGGCAGCGGTGGCGCAGATCCTGGGCATTCCCGCATTGATCGTGATGCCGGCAGACGCGCCCAGGGCCAAGGTCGAAGGCACCCGCGCCTTCGGCGCCGAGATCGTGACCTATGACCGTCTGCGCGACGACCGCGAAGCGATCGCCGCGAAAATCTGCAAAGCGCGGGGCGCCACCCTGATCAAGCCCTATGACGATCCGCAAATCATCGCCGGTCAGGGCACGGTGGAACTCGAGATCGCCGAGGATGCCGCCCACTACAACGTGGCCCTGGATGCGGTGGCTGCCCCCTGCTCTGGCGGCGGGTTGGTCAGCGGAATCGCCCTGGCTCTTAAAGGCGCCGGCTCGGCCGCCTTTGTGCACAGTGTCGAGCCTGAGAATTTCGATGGCATGCGGCTCTCGCTGGCGGCCAAGTCCCGTTCGACCGCGCCGGGGACATCCAAGGGGGGACGGCTCTCCATCGCTGATTCTCTGATGGCGCCCACGCCCGGCGATCATGTCTTTGCCTTGGCCGATGGTCTTTTGGCGCCGGGCATCGTGGTGAGCGATCAGGAGCTCGCCCGCGCCGTCGCCTTTGCCGCCGCCAAGCTCAAATTGCTGGTTGAGCCGGGCGGCGCGGCGGCATTGGCGGCCTATCTGGCGGGCAAGCTGAACGCGAAGAATGTGGTTGTGGTGATCTCGGGCGGCAATGCAGATTTCGCCACCGTGGAAGAGGCCGTGAAAGCCTACGCGTAGGCGCGGCGGCAGGGTTGCTTCGGGCGCGCTTGCTCGGACCGTTATGGGCCTTCATGCTCGGCCTGTTCATCCGGGGAACGCGCCGTGAGCGAGACCAGCTTTGCCGTCAGCGAACGTAACCGCATCAAGCGCATGCATGAGCGCGGCTCCTATGACCGCGAAGCCGTGTTCGCCATTCTGGATACGGCGCTCCTCTGCCATGTCGCCTATGTCTTGAACGGTCAGCCTTATTGCACCCCCACCATGTTCTGGCGCGAAGATGACATGCTGTATTGGCACGGCTCTTCGGCCAGCCGGATGTTGCGCCATCTGAAGGCCGGTACGCCCGCCTGTCTCACCGTTTCGCATCTGGACGGATTGGTGCTGGCCCGCTCGGGTTTCCATCATTCGGTCAATTACCGCTCGGCCATGTGTTTCGGCACCGCGCGCATCGTCGACGATCCCGACGCCAAGGCCAAGGCGCTGGCCGAAGTGGTGGATCGCTTCTATCCCGGCCGCAGCGCCACCTTGCGGCCCAATCGCCCGCAAGAAGTGAAAGCGGTGACCGTGATCGGCATGCCGATCGATGACGCGTCGGCCAAGGTGCGGGCGAAGAATGTCGCCGACGACGAAGAGGATTACGCGCTTCCCATCTGGGCCGGCGTGATCGGGGTCAAGACCGTGGTCGGCGCGGACGATCCGTGCCCCCGTCTGCCGTCTGGCGTGGAACGTCCGGCCCAGCTCGCGCCCTACGCCCAAGGCCGCGTGCTGGACGACGCGTTTCTGGAGACGCAGCGTCTCTACGAAACGGCCACCAAGGACTGACCGCCTGCGCGGCCCACGCGGGTAGCGCCGGACTGATACCGCAAAAGAAAACGGGACCGTCCCAAGAGAACGGTCCCGCCGGTCTTCGAGGCGCGCGCCTAGTGATCGTCGTGGTGACGACGGTCGTTGTGGCGCCATTCATGATACGTGTCGGCATGGGCGGCGCGGAAATGATCCAGGTCGGCATGATGGCGCCAACGGTGCCAGTGATGGTCATTGTCGTAATAGCCGTCGGAGTAGCCGATGGCGACATTGCCAATGTCGAAGCCCACAGTGACGGCGGCATGGGCGCTGGTGAAAGCCAGCGCGCTGCCGAAGGCGGCAAGGATGGCGGCGGTCTTGAAATTCATGGACGATTCCTTTGGTTCCGCGACAAGCACGCCCCGTGCGCGCTTTGGGGGCTCCCGCGAAAACGCAGAGGGGCAGAGTGAGTTCCATGAAAGATGGGGAATGCAGTCGCAAAGACCGCTGGACTTAGGGATTCGAAGGTCGTGTCCAGAAGCCGCCTTCGGCGGCTAGGGCCGGCCCGCGGCTTGGCGGCCGCGGGCTTCTTGCGCCGCGCTGTTAACGCGGTGCAAGAACCATCATCATCTGGCGGCCTTCCATCTTCGGATATTGCTCGAGCTTGGCGAAGATTTCGGTGTCCTTCTGGACCCGGTTGAGCAACTCCATGCCCAGATGCTGGTGCGCCATCTCGCGGCCGCGGAAGCGCAAAGTGACTTTCACTTTGTCGCCCTCGTCGAAGAAGCGCTTCATCGCCCGCATCTTCACGTCGTAATCGTGATCGTCGATGGTTGGGCGCATCTTGATCTCCTTGATCTCGATGACCTTCTGCTTCTTGCGGGCCTCGGCGGCCTTTTTCTGCTGTTCGTATTTGTATTTGCCGTAGTCCATCAACTTGACCACGGGCGGCTTGTTCTCGGGCGAGACTTCGACCAGGTCGAAGCCTTTTTCCTCCGCCAAGGCGCGGGCCTCGTCGGTGCCGATCTCGCCATATTTATGGCCGTCGTCGCCGATCAACAGGATGGTGCGGGAAGTGATTTCTTCGTTGATGCGCGGCCCATCCTTGGCTGGAGGGGGCGCGTTTTGCTGAAACCGTCTGGGAACTATGACTCTCTCCTTCAAATGCCGTGCGCCAGCGTTTCGCCGGTTCCGTCGGAGCCAAGCGAAGCGGGTTCGATCATGGGCGCAAACGGGAGCTTTCATCTGGTGCGCCGGTATTGGCGCTATCCGGCCAAAGCCGGACTCGTGAGCTACGATAGGCGGTCCCAAGCGTCCAGGAAAGGGCTATTCCGCCACATCCTTGCGGGATTCCGCCTCGGATTTGATGCGGGCAATGAATTGTTCCAAGGGCATAGCACCTAGATCCTTGCCCGAGCGCAGGCGCACCGCGACTTTGCCGGTCTCGGCCTCGCGCTCGCCCACCACCAGCATGTAGGGGATTTTCCGCAGCTGGGCGTCGCGAATTTTCTTCTGCATCCGCTCATTGGAGGTGTCGATGTCCACCCGAAGGCCGGCCGTGCCGTTCACCACCGGCGCGCCAAACAGGGCATCAACCACCTTCTGCGCATAATCGCCCACTTTCTCGCTGATGGGAATTACGCGCGCTTGGATCGGCGCCAGCCAGACCGGGAATGCGCCGGCATAATGCTCGATCAAGAAAGCGGTAAAGCGTTCATGCGTACCCAACGGCGCGCGGTGGATCACATAGACCGGATGATCCGCGCCATCCTCGCCGATATATTTGAGGTCGAAGGTCTGGGTCGCCAGGAAATCCAGCTGGTTGGTCGAGATCGTGTATTCGGTGCCGATCGCCGACTTGATCATAAAATCGATCTTGGGACCGTAAAAGGCCGCTTCGCCAGGGCCTTCGACATAGGCATAGCCGGATTCCTGCATCGCCTCCTTGATGATGTCGAGCGCCTTCAGCCATTTGTCCGGCTGATCGACATATTTGTCCAGTTTGGTCAGATCGGGCATCGACAAGCGCATGTAATATTCTTTGATATTCATCAGGTCGTAATAGCGGGCGTGCAGCCGCATCACCTTGATGAACTCTTCTTTCGCCTGGTCGTAGCGGCAATAGATATGCGCGTCGTTCATGCAGAAGCCGCGCACCCGCATCAGGCCCGACAAGCCGCCTGACGCCTCGTAGCGGTAATCCTGGCCATACTCGGCGATGCGCAGCGGCAATTCGCGATAGGAATGCCGCGTCGCCCCGAAAATCAGATGGTGATAGGGGCAGTTCATCGGCCGCAGATAATAATTCTCGCCATCGATATCGAGCGGCGAATACATCGACTCGCCGTAATAGGGCAGGTGGCGCGAGCGGTAGAATAAGGCTTCCTTGGTGATGTGCGGTGTCGCCACCCGCCGATAACCGTCCTTGCGCTCTTCCTGCAGCGCCAGGAATTCCAGCTCCTGGCGGATCACCATGCCGTTGGGCATCCAAAAGGGAAGACCGGCGCCGACGTCGGGCGAGAAAGTGAACAGCTCCAGCTCGCGTCCCAGTTTGCGGTGGTCGCGTTTTTCCGCTTCCGCCAGCCGCTCCACATAGGCGTCCAGTTCCTTCTTGTCCCGCCAGGCAGTGCCGTAGATGCGCTGAAGTTGTGCGTTCTTGGCGTCGCCCCGCCAATAAGCACCGGCGATCTTGGTGAGTTTGAAGGCGTCGCCGATCTCGGCGGTGGTACGGAAATGGGGACCGCGGCAGAGATCGTGCCAATCGCCATGCCAATAGATCGAAACGTCCTCGCCTGCCGGAATGCTTTCGATCAGTTCGGCCTTGTAGGTCTCGCCGATATCCTTGAAATGCTGGATCGCCTTGTCGCGCGGCCAGACTTCGCGGCGTGTGGGCCGTGCCTGTTTCACGATCTCGCGCATCCGCTCTTCGATTTTGGGCAGATCCTCGGGCGTGAAGGGCTCATTGCGCGCAAAGTCGTAATAGAAGCCGTCGTCGATCGCCGGGCCGATCGTGACCTGGGTGCCGGGGTAAAGCTCCTGCACCGCCATGGCCAGAAGATGCGCCGCGTCGTGGCGGATCAGTTCCAGGGACTTGTCGTCCTTCTTGGTGATGATGCGGATATGCGCGTCCGCTTCGATGGGGCGGAACAGGTCCCATTCCTTGCCATCTACTTCCAGAATCAGGGCCGCCTTGGCCAAGCCCGGACCGATCGCCTGGGCAATCTCAGCCCCGGTTGTGCCCTTGGCGAATTGCATCGCCTTGCCGTCGGTCAATGTGATGGTGATCTGAGCGGGCACGGCAGACAAGGCAGGCTCCTCAAAGCAAAAAACCAAGCGTTCATTGGACATAGGAGACGCTGTACGTCAAGCAATCCTGCGCGATTTACAGCCGTTTTCGCGCATGGCGGGCTTGAGACCCCTTCCTGGTTGCGCGACAATGGTAATGGAGAGGCATGCGATACGGAGGTATCCATGAACAGGTTTATCCTAGCCGCCACGGCGGCTGTTTTTGTCCTGACTGCCCAGGGCGCGTCGGCGGTAGGTCAGGCGCCCATCTGCCTGTCCACTCGCAATATTGCCAACACGTCGCCGTCACTGGATGGCACGACGATCGTCTTCCGCATGACCGACGGCTCGGTCTGGCGCAACGACCTTCGCGGCCGCTGCCCCGACATGCGGTGGGACGGCTTTTCATGGGCGACCTCCGATCCTATGGAGCGGATCTGCGAGAATGAACAGACATTGAGATTGATGCACACCGGCGAAGTGTGCGGGCTCGGCAAGTTCACTCAATTGTCGCCGGCGGGGCAGCATAGTTTTTCCACCGGCGAGAGGTAACGCCGCCTCTGGGTGAGAATTGCTTCGGAGAATGTCTGGAGGGGCATTGGAGGAAGTAATGATAAAGACCTTAATCATGGCTGCCGCTGGCGCGGCGATGCTGGCGGGAACGGCGCAAGCCGCCCCCATTTGCCTTCGTACCTATGACATGATCGAAACCCAGCCCCAGAAGGATGGCGTATCCATCGTCTTCAAGATGCGCGACGGTTCGGTGTGGCGCAACGATTTGCACGGGATTTGCTCGGACCTCTGGTTCAACACCGGCTTTGTCTGGACCGTGAGAAACGGCGACGGCACGGTGTGCGAGAACGAGAATACGCTGAGGGTGCTGAAGTCGGCCCAGATCTGTACCCTGGGCAAGTTCACCGAACTTACGCCGCCCAGAAACCAACAGCACGCGGAGCGCTGAGCATGAAAAAAAACACCCTGGGTCTTGCGATCATCGCTGCTGGAACTGCCTTGTCGGCGCCGGCGTTGGCGGCGCCGCCCATCTGCCTGTCCACCCAGGACATGACGAACACCGATCCGCAAAAGGACGGCAAGGCGATCATGTTCCACATGCGTGACGGCTCGGTCTGGCGCAACGACCTCCAAGGCGCATGTCCCGATCTTCGCTTCGACGGCTTTGAGTGGACAGTGCGGAATCCCGACTACACGGTATGCGAAAACATGCAATCACTGCGCGTCTTGCGTTCGGGGGAGATTTGCGTGCTGGGCAAATTCACCCAGGTCACGGCTCCGAAAAAATCTAACTGACCCCCTCTGGCTTTCTCGCGGCAAGCGCTCGAAAGCCATCTCCCCCTGCCAATGGCTTTACCATGCAGGGGGAGAAATTCCAGACCAAGACGCGCTGACGTTATGCTTTGCGGCTGGCTTCGAACAGGAACCAGTTCCGCCGCTCGGCCTGGTCGATGAAATTCTCCAGGATCGAGGCGGTGGCGACGTCGTTGTGCTGATCGCACAATTCGTGTACCGCACGCATCTGCTGCATCATCTTTTTGTTGTCGGCCATCAGCTCGCGGATCATGTCATCGGGCGCGACAAAGCTCTTGTCGTTGTCCGAAACCGTCTGGAGCTTGGCGATCTCGCCGATGGAATGAACTGTCCTGGCGCCCAGCTTCCTCACTCGCTCGGCCAAATCGTCGATGGAGGCGAAAATCTGATCGGCCTGCTCGTCAAACAACAAATGGTAATCGCGGAAATGCGGGCCCGAGACATGCCAGTGGAAATTCTTGGTCTTGAGATAAAGGGCGAAATTGTCCGCCACCAGACGGTTGAGCGCCTCGGCCAGTTCGGGGGTGGCGTTGTTGGACAGGTCGGTGGGCGTTTCAAGCTTCTGGCTTCTGGCTTTTCCGGACTTTTTGGCCATGGATGCTCCTTGCAAGAGATTTCTGAAAGCCCGTTCAATTTATGTTGGGCGGGGCGTCAAGTCACGTCCGCTGCATCCCGGCATGGCAGTTCTGCGTTTCTCTTGGCGTCGGGGCCTAGCACGAGAGAAACACCATGCGGAAATCCTTCCTGCCCCTGGCAGCGCTTCTATTCCTGGCCGGCTGCGGCGGCCCAACCGCGATCGGCGTCGCCGCCGGCGGCCCCGGCTATGATTACTATGACGGCTACTATGACGGCTATTACGGCCCCTTCGTGGACGGCTATTGGGGCGATGACGGCGCCTTCTGGTATGGGGATCGTAACCGCGGCTTCCATCGCGACGACGGCCATCACTTCCAGCACACCGGCGGCAATGGCTTCAATCACGTCCATGGCAGCGGCATGCACCGCGAGCATTGAACGGTCAGGTTTTCGGAAAACCCGCCCGGGGGGGCGGTTTTCCGGGCTTGTTCGGGCCGTTGGGGGCCTATAAGTTCCGGCGCTTACGTCAAGCCGAAAGACGCCGATGCCGCTGCTGCGATTCATTCCCGAAGCCACCAACATCAATTTCGTTGGCGCGCGCTATTTCGCCTTCGCTATCGATGGGTTGCTGCTTTTGATTTCGATCATCTCGATCGCCTGGCAGGGTTTCAATCTGGGCATTGATTTCACCGGCGGTGTCTTGATGGAAGTGAAATCCGCCCAGGTGGTGAATATCGGCACCATGCGCGAAGAGATCAATTCGCTGGGTTTCGGGGAATCGCAATTGCAATTCTTCGGCGGCGGCGAATGCGATCACCCCGCCAACAGCTGCGTCCTGATCCGCGTCCAGCCCCGCCAGGCAAAGGCGGGCCTGGACCAAAGCACGGCCGACCAGGCGGTGGCGCAGGCGATCAAGACCAAGCTCGGTCCATCTTACGCGGTGCGCAGCACCACCGTGGTGGGACCCAAAGTGAGCCAGGAATTGTTCCATGACGGCGAGCTCGCCACCTTGCTCGCCATCCTGATGATCGCGATCTATGTCTCGGTCCGGTTCGAGTGGCAGTATGGCATCGGCGCGGCCATCGCGACCGGTCATGACGTGCTGGTGACGGCGGGTCTGTTCTCGGTGTTCCGGCTGGATTTCGGTTTGACCGCAGTGGCGGCGCTGCTCACGCTGGCGGGCTATTCGATCAACGACACGGTGGTGGTGTTCGACCGGATCCGCGAGAACCGGCGCAAATACAAGCGCATGAATCTGGGGGACCTGATCAATCTGTCCACCAATCAGATGGTGACGCGAACCATCCTCACTTCGGCGGCGACGGCGATGTCGCTGTTGCCGCTTTTCATTTTCGGCGGTCAGGCGCTGTTCGATTTCTCCGCGCCCATCTTGTTCGGCATCGTGGTGGGCACCTTCTCGTCCATCTATGTCGCCGCCGCGCTTCTGCTCTATCTGCCCGCGCCGGCGGGCAAGATCGAAGGCCCCGCAGAAGCGACGGGCTGAGAATTAAAGCGGAAACCAGTCGCGGCGGTCGGAATAGACCTGATACTGGACATTCGCGCCGGCGCGGAAGCCCACGCCGGTGCGGATCGGCGCCAGGGTCACGCCACCCGAGCGCTGATAATTCACGCCCAGCCCCGCCACGAAATAGATGCTGCCTTCCACACCCGGGAAGCGCTGGAACAGGCGGCGGTCCTCCTGGAGATTATAGATCAGGGTGAAGACTTTCGACGCATTGCCGCCGAAATCGAAGCCCACCGAAGGGCCCTTCCAATAGACCATCATGGGTTCGCGCGTCTTGCGGATCAGATAGCCCGAGCCATAGCGCAAGCCCACGATGAACGCGCCCGAGCCTTCATCGCCCTTGATGTAGGCGTCGGGCTCGCCCAAATCGGCGAAGATGTGCTGAACCGCCTTGGCCATCGCTTCGGTGGTGATGCCAAAGAAATCCGCGCCCGCCTGGGTGATTTCATTGGCGGTGTATTTGGCGTTGTCGCCCAGATCGTCCGCCCGCGCGATGCCGGGCATGAGCACGGCCCCCGGCACAAGCGAGGCCAGGCCGGCGATGAATTCCTTGCGGTTCATGTCATTCCCTTGGATAGACGCGCGCCCCAGTTTGTCCCAAATTCAGGCATTTTTACAGCGGCCGCAGCCCTTTCGCGATATGGTTACGGCCGCGGAAAGGAACTCGGCATGGGGCAAGACCAAAAGCCGGACAATGAAGGCAAAAGCGGGCTATCCGCCTTTGGTATCGTGGCGATTTTGGTCATGCTGGGCCTGTTGGCGTGGGCGGGGTGGTATGCCGTCCGGTCCTGGAACGCGATGAGCGGAGTCAAAATGTCGCCGTTGGGATGGGTGTTCATGGCGATGGGCGCGGTGGTGACGTTTCTGGTCGGTGCCTGTTTGATGGCATTAATCTTTTACTCATCCCGCAATGATATGGATCGCTGACGTAGTTCTTTCATCGTGAAGCGATGCGCGGCAATCGGAGATTTTTCAAGAAATTCACGCCCGGAAAGGCCAAGAAATTGGCGCGCTTGCTGGGTTTGAATCTCCTGGGCCTGATGATCGCCTTCCAGGTTCAGCTCTATGATCCGCCGGTGACGATCAATCTGCCCATCATTCTCCTGAGCCTGTCTCTGTCGGTGCTCTTTTTCTATTGGTGGCGTCAGTACATCTACGAAGGCCGCCGCGATACCGACAATTTCTGATTTCCCCCATCTGTCTTCCTCGGGATAAACCCTCGGAAGACATCTTCCCCTACTAGCGGCTTCGCCGCGCGGGGAAGAAAGCCTCGACCAAGACGCGCCGCCTTTATAGCGAGCTCGTTGCGCCGCGCGCGACGAACGCCCCATTCTCGAAACCCGGTTTGCCATAAAGAAACGGCGTGCCGTCCCAGCGCCGGATCGAGCCTCCGGCCGCCGTCACCACGGCATGACCGGCCGCGGTATCCCACTCCATGGTGCGGCCGGCGCGCGCATAGATGTCGGCTTCGCCCGCTGCCACCAGGCAGAATTTCAATGACGAGCCGGCGGCAATGAACTGCTTGATGGCGAACTGCTTCAGGAATTGTTGGGTGTCCCGGTCCTTGTGGCTGCGGCTGCCGATCGCCACCAACCCATCTGCAGGGGGGGGGCGCACGTGAATGGCGCGCGCGGCGGCAGGATCGAATTCCATCTCCGGCCGCAGAATGATTTCGAACGCACCGTCGGCGTCGCCAAAAAAAAGCCGGGCTTTCGCCGGCGCGTAAACGGCGCCCGCCATGGCGATGCCGTCTTTCACTTCGGCGATGTTCACCGTGAACTCGCCGTTGCGGAAGAGGAACTCACGGGTTCCATCCAGCGGGTCCACCAGGAAGAAATGATCGCAGGGATTGCAACCGCGCCCGGCGGCGACTTCTTCCTCCGCGGCCACAGGAATGCCGGGAAAATCCTGGGCTAACGCCGCAAGGATCAGCGCCTCCGCCTCCACATCCGCGTCGGTGACCGGCGACCAATCGTCCTTGACCCTGGCCGCGGTGCCTTCGTCATAATGGCGCATCACCACGGCACCGGCGCGATGGGCGATGGCGGCCAGACGCGTCGCGGTTGCAGTGTGCTTAATCATTCCTTAAGACCGCCCGTTATTGGTTGCCATTCGCAAAGGTCAGTACCGGCTTTCTTCCCCCGCGTCGCGAAGCGATTGGTGGGGGAAGACAGATGGGGGTTAGAAATGAACGAGATCGAATTTTCCGCCTTGATGGTGAGTCGCGTATGCCATGACCTTGTCGGGCCTCTGGGCGCGGTGGTCAACGGGCTGGAAGTGCTGGAAGACGAGCGCGACGCGGCGATGCGCGACGATGCCATTCGCCTGGTCGCCAGCAGCGCCAATCAGGCGCTGGCGCGCATCCAGTTCATGCGCATCGCTTTCGGCGCCGCCGGATCGGCCGGCGCCCAGCTCGATCTGGGTGAGGTGGGCCGCCTGGTCCAGGGTCTGCTGGAAGGCGGTAAAGTCCGGCTGGAGTGGAATGTGCCGCAGGCCTATTGGGCCAAGGATTGGGCCAAGCTGCTGATGAACGCCGCGCTGCTGGGCGCGGACTGCCTGCCGCGCGGCGGCATGGTGAAGGTGGAAGCCGAGGCCGGCGCGCCCCGCTTCCGCATCCATGCCTCCGGTACGGTCGCACGCATGGCCGAAGAGGTCGAGCGGACGCTGAAGGGCGGTGAGGCAGGCACGGCGCTCGACGCGCGCGGCATCCAGCCCTATCTCACCCACCGCCTGTCACGCACGGTCCAGGGCCGCCTCGAGGTCAAGACCGGCGAAGGTTTTGTCGAGATAACAGCGGGTTAGACCCACCCGCGGCCTTCGCAAGCAAACATTTACGATCCTCTTATAGGATTCCCGGCCATCAGTTGCTGAACGGCCGCGAGGGGACGCAACTCCGATGAAGAACTGCCTGGTCATCGACGACAGCCGTGTCATGCGCACGGTGGCGCGCCGCATTTTCGAGGAATTGCAATTCGCCATCGGCGAAGCCGAGGACGCGATGGGCGCGCTCAGCGCTTGCCGCGAGAAGATGCCCGATCTGATCTTCCTGGATTGGGATTTGCCGTCCATGCCGGCGGTGGAGCTCGTCAAGAGTTTGCGCGGCCAACAGAACGGCCAGCGTCCCGTGATCCTGTTCGCCACCACCGAGAATGACGCGGGCGAGATCGCGCATGCCATCGCGGCGGGCGCCAATGATTACATCATGAAGCCATTCGACCGCGCGTCTCTCCGAGCAAAATTGGCCGAGATCGCCGCCTAAGCGAGCTGCTTTCCAGTAATACGTTCCAGCACGCGAATGGGCGCTTGATCCGGCTCGCCCATCTGTGCCACGTCGAAATGAAATGTCTGTTCCAGGGCGAATTCACCCTTGAGCGCCGCGTGCAGCACCTGGTCGGTATAGACCAGCCAGGACGTACCCGGCGGAAACACCAGCGAGATCTGCGGCGAATTTTTCTGATAGGCCGCATCGCGCTTGGCCGCGTCATGCAGCGACAGCATCATCTCGTCGTAAGCGGAGCGCTTCCCCCGCGTCAGCCCCAGTTTCTCGAGCAGCCAGCTTTTGCCCGGAAGGTGCGGGTGGATGCGCGGCGCGAATTTGGCGGCGAAATCCTCGAACTCCTCGCCCACTTGCCAGTGCCGCGCGCTACCGCCCGAGGGCGCCACATTGGTGAAGAAGCGCAAGATACGCCGGCCATCCTTCATCGGCCGGGTGGGAAAAGCGTCCACATGCAAGAGACGGTCGTCCTGGATCACCGAATAGGGACGGTCTTCCACCTCCACCGGACGGAACGAGGTGCGCGCGCGGTCGGCTCCCGCATAATTGGGCAGCAACTCCTTGACGAAGCCGGTGGCGCCGGCGCCGAAACGCTCGATCATGGCCGAAAGCCGCTGGGCCCTCTCGCCGCTGGCCGAGCTGCCCTGCAATTTCCCCGTCGTGTGATCCAGGCTGATATTCTTGGCCTTGCCGTCGGTGAGCCGGCCGTCCAGAAATTCCGTCTCGCTGTTGGCAAGCTTGAACGGCAGGTGGGGAAAATAGAGCAGTTTGCCGTGCTCCAGCGCTTTTTGCGCCCGTGCCCTTGTCTCGGGATCGAAGGGTCCCGTCCATTCCTGGATGTCGAATGTCTCCAGAATCACGCAAAAGACTCCGACATGGCGCTATAGACCAGGGTGCGCAGATCGCGCCTGAGCTTTACCCGGTCTGGCGCGAACAGGACCTGGGACATGAAAACCACCGCCATGTCCTCCTTGGGATCGTTGAAGAAATAGGTGCCCGCGGCGCCGCCCCAGGAATATTCGCCCACGTTACCGGGAATGCCGCTCTTGGCCACATTCTCGGTCACCGCCACCGAGAGGCCGAAGCCCACTCCGCCATAGCCGCTTTCATTGAACACGCTGGTCGAGGGCATGATCTCGGTCATCTCGCGGCCGCCGGGAAGATGGTTCATCGTCATCAATTCGACGGTCTTGGGGCTGAGGATCCGCGTGTGTCCCAGGGCGCCGCCATTGAGCAGCATGCGGCAGAAGCGCATGTAATCCTCCGCCGTGCCCACCAATCCGCCACCGCCCGATTCCAGCAGCGGCGGCTGGTAATAAGGGGATTCTGGATGTCGTCGAAGACGGCGAGCTTTCCCTCTTTGGCATAATAACAGGTGGTGAAGCGCTCGCGCTTTCTCGGCGGCACTACGAAGTCTGTGTCGGGCATGCCCAAGGGCAAGAAGATGCGTTCCTGAAGGAATTCCGAGAAACGCTTACCCGAGATCAATTCCACCAGATAGGCGGCCACATCCAGGCCGACCGAATAATTCCAGGTCTCGCCGGGGATGAATTCGAGGGGCAATTTTTCCAGCGTGTCGATCAGGCCCTTCATGCCGCCTTCCATGCCCGCTTCCGCCACCTTGAGCTTGCGGTATGCGGCATCCAGGCTGGTGCGGTTGAGGATCCATAGGTAAGGCCCGAAGTGTGGCGCAGCAGATCCACCACCTTCATCTGCCGGGAACAGGGAATGGACAGGAAAGAGCCCAAAAGCCGACCGGCATAAAGCCTGAGATTGCCGAAGCCTGGGATGAAGCGTGACACCGGATCGTCCAGCGCGATCTTGCCTTCCTCCATCAGCATCAACAGGGCCACCGCGGTGATGGGCTTGGTCATGGAATAGATACGGAAGATGGCGTCCTCGCGCATGGGCGCGCGGGAGGCGATGTCGGTGACCCCCGACATGGAGAGCCAGGCCAGGTGTCCCTGGCGCCAGATCATGGTGAGAGCGCCGGGAATGGCGCCGCTTTCCACATAATTGCGGTTGATGGTGTCGTGAAGCCGCTGAAGGCGGTTGGTGTCGAAGCCGGGGCTGGTCATGGGCCAAGCTATACAAGCTCCCGCGCCCGCGCTAAAGGCGGCCCATGAACGGCTTATTCGTGAAACACGGGCTGGTGATACCCGAAGCCGAGCTGGAAGAAAGCTTCGTGCGCTCCAGCGGCCCGGGCGGCCAGAACGTCAACAAGGTGGCAAGCGCGGTACAACTCTCCTTCGATGTGGCGCGCAGTCCCAGCCTGCCGGAGCCTCTGCGGGCGAGGCTTCTCGGCCTGGCGGACACGCGGCTGAGCCGGGAGGGTGTCCTCACCATCACCGCCCGGCGCTTTCGCGAACAGGCAAAAAACCGGGCCGATGCCCGCGCCCGGCTGGCCGAACTGGTCCGCGCCGCCAGCCAGCCGCCCAAACCCAGGATCGCCACCAAGCCCAGCCGGGCCAGCAAAAAACGCCAGGCGGAGGCCAAGAAATACCGTGGACGGATCAAAAAGGACCGGGCCAGGCCGACGCTGGACTAGACGCGATGCAAACGCGCGCTTCACGAGAATTGCAAAATCCTGAGGCCTTCATCACATCAGCGACAAAAATAATTCGCAAACGGAGTTATAGTTTGCATGAAGCAGGAGAATCATGACGCCCCTGTTGGACCTGTTGTACCGAAGACTGTGGACCATCGCGGGTGGGATGGCGCTGGCCGGTCTCCTATGGTGGTGGCTCGGGCCGGCCGCGGTGGGCGGCGTGCTGCTTCTTATCGTTGCCGCCGCCGTGATCGTCCGCTTTGTCGTCCCGCAATCGCCGCTTTTGCTGCCCCGGGCCGCTCCGGCGGAAGAGCCGGGCGTGGCGATCCTCTCGCCCCTGGTCCGCAAAGTCCTGGGCCAGATGCCGGTGCCGGTGATGTTGCTGGATGAGAATTCCAAGGTCCTGTTCGTCAACGAATCCATGCGCGGCGTGGTGGGGCCCTTGGTCGAGCGCAAGCCCATCAGCGCGGTCTTGCGCAATCCCGAAGCGCTGAACGCCATCGCCCAGACCATCGCCGACGGCGAGCCGGCCACGGCGCAATTCACCCTGCCGGTGCCGATCGAGCGCCATTACGAAGCCTACTGCGCGCGGGTGAGCGTGGCCCCCAGCGTGATCGTGCTGGTGCTCCACGATTTGACCGCCATCCGCAGAAGCGAGCAGATGCGGGCCGATTTCGTCGCCAATGCCAGTCACGAATTGCGCACGCCGTTGGCCGCGGTCTCGGGTTTCATCGACACGTTGCGCGGCCACGCCAAGGACGACGAGACGGTCCGGGAGAATTTCCTCGACATCATGGGCGCGCAGACCGCGCGCATGCGCAGGCTGATCGACGATCTTCTTTCGCTCACCCGCATCGAATTGAACGAGCATGTGCCGCCCAGCGGGCGGGTATCCCTGGAAGGCGTGGTGCGCGAGGCGGTGGCGGCGCTCGAGCCCTTGTCCCGCGCCGACCGCATCACTGTCGCCATCTCGGCCCGGGCCAACCTGCCGCCGGTGATCGGCGACCGCGACGAACTGATCCAGCTGTTCCAGAACCTGGTGCACAACGCCATAAAATATGGCCGCGAAGGGGGCTTGGTCCGGATCCAGCTCGACATGTCCACCGAAGGCGACGGCCAGCTTTTCGCCTCGGTCAAGGACGATGGCGAGGGCATTCCCGCCGACCGCCATCCCCCGCCTGACGGAGCGATTTTACCGGGTGGACGTGAGGCGCAGCCGCGAGCGGGGCGGCACGGGGCTAGGCCTCGCCATCGTCAAGCACATCGTGAACCGCCATCAGGGCCGTCTCACGATCGAAAGCAAACTGGGCGAAGGTTCGTCCTTCACCGTGTTTTTGCCCGTCGCACCGGGTGAAATTCTGCCCAAAAGCCCGCTCCCCACGCCTGTCACGGAAGTGTTATAAAAACGTCGCATAGAGTTGGTGGAACGTCCCTATTCCCAACGGGACGAGAGAACCCAGAGTCGCGCGCATGACAGATCATACGGTCAAGGCCTTTACCGAGCAGTTGGAAAGCCTTTCCGCCTTGGTGGCCCAGATGGGTGGCCTGGCGGAGGCACAATTCGCTTCAGCCATCGAGGCCATCGCCCGGCGTGATTCCGGCGCCGCAGAGAATGCGGTGGGCGGCGATGTCCGCATCGATGCCATCCAGCAAGAGATCGAGGACCGCGCGCTGAAGCTCTTGGCGTTGCGCCAGCCCATGGCCGTGGACCTCCGCGAGACCCTGGCCGCGATCAAGACCGCGGCGGAATTGGAGCGGATCGGTGACCTTGCCAAGAATATCGCCAAGCGGGCTTTGGTCCTGAACCGCGAGCCGCCCATCCGGCTCACCCAGTCGCTGGCCCGCATGGGCAAGGTGACGCTGGGCCAGCTCAAGCAGGTGCTGGACGCCTATTCGAGCCGAAATGCCGAATTGGCCGAAGCGGTGTGGAACCAGGACGACGAGATTGACGAGATCTACAACAGCCTGTTCCGCGAGCTTCTCACTTACATGATGGAAGACCCGCGCACGATCGGGCTTTGTACCCATCTCCTGTTCGTGGCCAAGAATATCGAGCGCGCCGGCGACCACGCCACCAACATCGCCGAAGTGGTCTATCACATGGTGCGCGCCGATCATTTGACCGCCAACCGGCCCAAGGCCGACACCACCAGCGAAACATCGGTTCCGTTTGCCAAACGGGCGAGGCCAAACACTGATGACCAAGCCAAGCATCCTGATCGCGGAAGACGAAAGCGCGTTGGTGACGTTGCTGCGTTACAATCTGGAACGCGAAGGCTACCGCGTGCTGGAAGCCCAGGACGGCGAGGAAGCGTTGCTGGTGGCGGCCGAGGAACGGCCCGACCTGGTGCTGCTCGACTGGATGCTGCCGCAACTCTCCGGCATCGAAGTCTGCCGCCGCCTGCGCGGACGGCAGGAGACCCGCAACGTCCCCATCATCATGCTGACGGCGCGGGGCGAGGAAAGCGACCGCATCCGCGGCCTCGACACCGGGGCCGACGACTATCTCACCAAGCCTTTCTCGATGACCGAGCTTCTGGCGCGCCTGCGCGCGGTTCTGCGCCGCATCCGTCCCAGCCTGGCGGAAGACGTGGTGAGCGTGGGCGATATCGAGATGGACCGCGCCGCCCATCGCGTGCGCCGCGCCGGCGTCGAAGTGCATCTGGGCCCCACCGAATACAAATTGCTCGATCATCTAATTCAGCATCCCGGCCGGGTCTTCTCGCGCGAGCAATTGCTCGATGCCGTGTGGGGTTCGGACGTCTATGTCGAAGCCCGTACCGTGGACGTGCATGTGGGACGTCTGCGCAAGGCGCTCAACATAGAAGGCGTGAACGATCCCATCCGCACCGTACGCTCCGCCGGTTACTCACTTGATGAGAATGCGACCGGCGCGGTCAAAGCCAGCGCCTAAAGCAGCTTCCGTATCGGTTCTTCCAACTCTTCCGGCTTGGTCTGGGGCGCGTAGCGCGCCACCGGCTCGCCGTCGCGGCCGATCAGGAATTTGGTGAAATTCCATTTGATGGCCTCGGTGCCCAGCACGCCCGGTTTGGCGTCCTTGAGATATTTGTAGAGCGGATGGGCGCCTTCGCCATTGACCTCGATCTTGGCGAACATGGGAAAGGTGACGCCGTAATTCTTGAGGCAGAATTGGCCGATCTCGGCCTCGCTGCCCGGCTCCTGTGCGCCGAACTGGTTGCAAGGAAAGCCCAGGATGGTAAGGCCGCCGCCGTGAAGCTTTTCGTACAGCGATTCCAGCCCGGCATATTGCGGCGTGAACCCGCATTGGCTGGCGGTGTTGACGATCAAAAGCACTTGGCCGCGATAGGCCGAAAGGCTTTCCTCAAGCCCGTCGAGCCGCCGGGCGGAATAGTCATAGACCGTCATGAATCCTCACAGACTGGGGCGCAGCATGCCGGCGGTGATGGAAGTCCTGCAGACCGGACTTGGCGCAGCCGCCTCAGCCTGCCATGCGGCCTTTATCTTTGTCCCGCTTCTGCTGCTGCGGCTGATAGGCCTTGCGGGCATGGGCTTCGCAATAGGGCGAGCCGGATTTGGGGGCGCGGCCGCAAAAATGAAATTCAGTGGCGGCGGGATCGCCGATCGGCCAACGGCACATGCGGTCGGAGATGGTGAGCACGGTGGCGAAATTCCCGTCGGCCAATTGCAGGGGATCTTCCTCGACCACGGGGGCAGGGGGCGTATGGGTGCGCATTGACGGCGCCTTGGGCATCGACACACGGGGCCGTTCGGCGCGCGAGGGGCTGGCGCGGCCCGCCAGGCCCAGACGGTGGACCTTGCCGATCACGGCATTGCGCGTGACGCCGCCCAGCGCGCGGGCGATCTGGCTCGCGGAAAGGCCCTCGGTCCACAAATTCTTGAGCTGCTCGACCCGTTCGTCGGACCAATTCATCTGGTTCATGGCATCGCTCCCTCTTCCCAGCCCCGACCCCGGGGTACCAGATATCGTATCCCAGCAAATTGAACTCACAAGTCTTGGCATGGGCCCGCTAGGCCTTGTCCACATGATTCCCTGACTGCCGAGAAGGACGACAAAAGGCGACAATAAAAGTCCAAATCCGGTGAAATCCCGCCTTATCAAATATTGGCTCCTTCGGTACGGTAAGTCCTGTTTCTCGGGGGCGTTCCTGGGGAACACGCTTGAAATGACTGACTAGCAGCCCGGGGGTGAGGGGTTTTTCGTCCCCGGGTTTTTTCATTTCTCCCCCGCGTCCCCTAACCCAGCCCCTTCATGGAACTTTGCCGCGGCGAAGACGTTTTTCGTCAGTTCCACGGCCGCCGGAAACCCGTGGGTCCATGAGTTAAAATGATGGAAGGCGGGACAATGACGGCGCTGGACGGATTGCTGATGATTGTGGGCTTTGCCTTGGGCTGCCTGCCGGCGATCGAGTGGCTTGTGCCGCGCGCCAGGCAAAGTCGCCGGCCTCTCGCACCCTCACCCTGGATTTGAACGTCAGATCAACGACTTCCATCGCCGGTCGAGGGAGCGTGTCGCTCGTTCTTGGCAGGCATGACATGGCGCAGGGGTAGCAAAAAACTCCCAGAAAGCGGATAACCCGCGGCTCAATTCCAGCCAGCCAAGAGGAGTTTTCCCGTGTTTCCGGCCTTGCTTCCCACCTACAACCGGGCAGACGTCGCGTTTGTCCGGGGCGAAGGGTCATACCTTTTCGCCGAGGATGGCCGGCGATATCTCGACTTCGGCGCCGGCATCGCGGTCAACGCTTTCGGTCATGGCAACCCCAAGCTGGTGGCGGCCTTGACCGAGCAGGCGGGCAAGCTTTGGCACACATCCAACCTTTTTCGCGTGCCGGGGCAGGAGAGCCTCGCCGCCAAATTGGTCGAGCACACCTTCGCCGACACGGTGTTCTTCACCAACTCGGGCGCGGAAGCCTGCGAGCTCGCCTTCAAGATGGCGCGCCGGTACCATTATGCGAACGGCAACCCAGAGCGGTTTCACATCATCAGCTTCGAAGGCGCCTTCCATGGCCGCACCTTGGCGGGGATCGCCGCGGGCGGAAACGAGAAGTACCTGGAAGGGTTCGGCCCCAAGGTGGCGGGCTTCGACCAGGTTCCTGTCACGCACAATAGCGGCGGCGATCTCGAAGCGCTGAAGCAGGCCTCACTGAAAAGACCGCCGCGCTGGTGATCGAGCCGATCCAAGGCGAAGGCGGCATCCGCTCCTTTCGATGCGGAATTTCTGCGCGCCTTGCGCAAGCTCTGCGACGACAAGGGCCTGCTTCTGATCTTTGATGAGATCCAGACCGGGATGGGCCGCACCGGCAAACTCTTCGCGCATGAATGGGCTGGCATCGAACCCGACATCATGACCATCGCCAAAGGCATCGGCGGGGGCTTTCCCTTGGGAGCATGCCTGGCGACCGCCGAGGCGGCCAAGGGCATGACGGTGGGTACGCACGGCACCACCTATGGCGGCAACCCGCTGGCTATGGCCGTGGGCAATGCCGCCATCGATCTCGTCACCGCGCCGGGTTTTCTCGCCCACGTCAACAAGGTGGCCAATTATCTGGGCCAGCAATTGGGCGCGCTGGTGGCGGGCCATCCCGGCATTTTCGAAGCCGTGCGCGGGCAGGGACTGATGCTGGGATTGAAGATGAAGGTGCCCAATGGCGATTTCATCGCCGCCGCGCGCGACGCCGGCCTGATCGTGCTGCCGGCCGGCGACAATGTGGTGCGGCTGTTGCCGCCGCTTACCCTGTCCGAAGAGGAAGCCCGCGAAGGCGTGGCGTTGATGGACAAGGCGGCTTCGGCCCTGGAATTGAAAGTGGCCGCACAATGAACATCACCATGAAGGTTCCCCCGAAGCATTTTCTCGACCTCTCCGATCATGACAGCACCACCTTGCGCGCCCTGATCGCCGACGCCCGCGCCCGGAAAGAGGCGCATGCGGGCCTGCCCAAGGGCGTCGCCGATGCCGACCGCCCGCTGGAAGGCCGGGTGCTGGCGATGATCTTCGACCGCCAATCGACCCGCACCCGCATCTCGTTCGATGTGGCGATGCGGCAGCTGGGGGGCACCACCTTGCGGCTCACCGGCAACGAAATGCAGCTGGCCCGCGAAGAAACCATCGCCGATACGGCGCGGGTGATCTCGCGCTATGTCGATGCGGTGATGATCCGGCTTCTGGACCATGAGATGGTCGAGGAGCTGGCGCGCAATGCCAGTATTCCCGTGATCAATGGCCTTACCAAATGGTCCCATCCCTGCCAGGTGATGGCCGACGTGATGACCTTCGAGGAGCACAAGGGCGCCATCAAAGGCGCCACCGTGGCTTGGAGCGGCGACAGCAACAACGTGCTCACGTCGTGGGTTCATGCGGCCAAGAAATTCGATTTCCAGTTGCGCATCGCCTCGCCGAAGGAGCTTTCCGCCGATCCCGAGGTCAAGCAATGGGCCAAGGGCGGGCGAATTGAATTTGGCACCGATCCCGAAGCGGCGGTGAAAGAGGCTGATTGCGTGATCTCAGATGCCTGGGTCTCGATGGGCGATGACGACGCCACCAAGAGGCACAATCTGCTCAAGCCCTATCAAGTGAACGCCAGGCTGATGAGCCTGGCCAAGAAGGACGCCATCTTCATGCATTGCCTGCCGGCCCATCGCGGCGAGGAAGTGACCGACGACGTGATCGACGGTCCGCAGTCGGTGGTGTTCGATGAGGCCGAGAACCGGCTGCATGCGCAAAAGGCGATATTGGCATGGGCGTTACGCTAGGCGCCACGCGCTTGAACCCCATGGCGTTCGGCGCCATATAGGGCTGATGTCCTCATCCGCCAAATCATCCGCCTCCGCCCTTGCGGGCGATTTCGTGTTGCCCTTCGACATCGCCAAGGCTGGCGTGCGCGGGCGTTTCGTGCGCCTGGACACGACATCGGCGCGGGCGCTGGAAGCCCATCGATTGCCGGAATTGGCGGCGCGGGTGGCGGGCGAAGCGCTGGCGCTGGCGGTGCTTCTGGGTTCCGCCTTGAAACTGGATGGGCGGCTCACCGTCCAGACCAAGAGCAGCGGCCCGCTCGACCTTGTCACCGCCGACTATTATGGCGCGGCAGAGGAAAAAATTCGCGGCGTGCGCGGTTATGCCCGTCTCGATGCAGAGCGTTTCGCCGCTTTGGGCGACAATCAATTCGCTTCGCTGGCGGGCGAGGGCGCGCTGGCCATCACCATCGAGCCCGAGCGCGGCGGCCAGACCTACCAGGGCATCGTCTCGCTTTCGCCGGAGGGGTTGGCGTCCTCGGCCGAGACCTATTTCGCCCAATCCGAACAATTGCCCACTGTAATCCGCCTGGCCGCCGCGCCGCTCTATGTCGCGGGCGAGAAACTGCCGCGCTGGCGCGCCGCCGGATTGATGCTGCAAATGACGCCGGATGCGTCCAACGCGCCCGGCCGCAATGAGGATGACTGGAACCGGCTCTCGCTTCTTACCAAGACGGTGGAGGATCTCGAGCTGGTGGATACCGAACTACAGCCGGAGACCGTGCTGTGGCGGCTCTTCCATGAAGATGAAGTGCGGGTGCAGCCATCCGAGGCGCTATCCTTCCGCTGCGATTGCGACGCCGCACGCATCACCGACGTGCTGAAAAGCTACGCCCAGCAGGACCGCGAAGGTCTGGCCGATCCTGATGGCGTCATTCGCGCGCGCTGCGAATTCTGCGGCACCACACACGAAATCGCGCCCGAGACGCTCCTATAAGCCGCTTGCCTTTTGCCTCGTGGGTTCGTCGGACGTGCTCACGTGCTTTACGCACGCTCCGCGCGATCCTCCTGCCCACGCCGCAAAATCCTGCGCGGCTGGTGGGAATTACGTGCTCGCCTTGCCAATCAGCTTGCGGAGAAAAGCTTCGCAGGCTTGATATTCGGAAAGGGCGCAGAATTCGTCCGGCTTATGCGCCTGGTCGATCGAGCCCGGGCCGCAGATCACCGCCGGAATGCCATAGCGCTGGAACTGGCCTGCCTCGGTGCCATAGGCCACAGCCTCGATGCGGTTGGCGCCGGTGAGTTCCCGCGCCAGCACGACCGCCGGAGAATTCTTCGTCCAAGCTCAGGCCGGGATAGTGAGACTGAAGCGTGATGTTGAAATCCGCGTTTCCGGCGCGGCGCCGGTACTTGGGCAGGAGCTCGCTTTGAGCGCGCCGCTTCACCGTTTCCACGATCGCAGCCGCATCGCGGTCGGGCAGGTTACGATATTCCCATGTCACCAGCGCTTCCTTGGCCAGGATGTTGGTGGCGGTGCCACCCGTGATCATGTTGGCCTGCACAGTGGAGTGCGGCGGATCGAAGCGCGGGTCGGCGTCGGCGCGTAGGCCTTCCCAGACATCGTCCAAAAGCGCCACGAATTCGCCCGCCATCATCACCGCATTGGCGCCTTTCTCGGGCGCGCTGGAATGGTGTTCATGGCCAATGCAACGCGTGGCGAGGACCGCGCCGCCCTTATGCGCGCCCACCACTTTCATCAGGCTGGGCTCGCCGATAATGGCCAGCGCCGGTTTGATGCCTGCCTTCTTCAGGTCGTCCAGCAGCGTGAGCACGCCGGAGCAGCCCACCTCCTCGTCATAGGACAGTGCGAAATGGAGGGGATGCTTGAGTTTGGCCCTGGCGATCTCCGGCGCCAGCGACAACGCCACGCCGAGAAAGCCTTTCATGTCGCAGGCGCCACGGCCGTACAATTTGCCGTCGCGCACTTCGGCCTTGAACGGATCGGACGACCAGTCCTGACAGTCCACGGGCACCACGTCTGTATGGCCCGACAGCACATAACCGCCATCGCCTTCAGGACCGAAGCTGGCGAAGAGATTGGCCTTGGTGCCGCTTTCGTCATAGGCCCGCCGGCAGATGGCGCCCGAGCTTTCCAGCAGTCCTTGTGCGTAATCGATCAGCGCCAAATTGGAACCGCGGCTGGTGGTGTCGAAGCCGATCAGCGTCTTGATCAGGTCGAGCGCGTCCGCCACATCAGCCTTCGCGCGAAGCCGGATTGCCGATGATGTTGAGGAATTCGCGCCTGGTGACGTCATTGTCGCGGAAATCGCCCAGCATGGTCGACGTCACCATCGTCACCCCCGCCTTGTGGACGCCGCGCGTGGTCATGCATTGGTGCGCCGCCTCGATCACCACCGCCACGCCCTTGGGTTCCAGCACCTTCTGGATGCAATGGGCAATCTGGGCATTCATTTTTTCCTGCACCTGCAGGCGGCGGGCGAAAGCGTCCACCACGCGAGCGAGCTTGGAAATGCCCACCACACGGCGGGTGGGCAGATAGCCCACATGGACGCGGCCGATGATGGGCGCCAGATGATGCTCGCAGTGGGATTCGAAGCGTATGTCCCTGAGGATTACCATGTCGTCATAGCCCGCCACTTCCTCGAAGGTGCGCGCGAGATAGGCTTCCGGATCTTGGTCATAGCCCGAGAACCAGTCTTCATAGGCTTTCGCCACCCGGGCCGGCGTGTCGGCAAGGCCCTCGCGATTGGGGTCGTCGCCCGCCCAGCGCAGCAGGGTACGGATGGCCTGTTCGGCTTCCTCGCGGCTGGGGCGGTTGGGCACGGTCTTGGCGCCGGGCGCGTCGAAATCGATCTTGGCCATAGTCTGTCCGATCAGGTACGGGCGGATTAACGCTCCGGCGCGAATTCAACCGCAAGCTCAGAATGGCTTAATGGATTTGCCGGTGTTCGTAGGGGCTTTCCAGCAAAAAGAGCGGGATTTCCGCCTCAAACGCCTCGCCCGAGGCGGCTTTCATCTGGTAGCGCCCGCTCATCATGCCCGACGCGGTGTCGAGCGGACAACCGCTGGTATATTCGAACCGTTCGCCTGGCGCGATCACCGGCTGGGCGCCCACCACACCGGGCCCGCGAATTTCCTTCATCCGGCCAATGCCGTCCACGATGTTCCAGTAGCGCGACAGAAGTTGAACCGGTTCGGGTCCGCAATTCTCGATGGTCACGGTGTAGGACCAGACGAACCGGTCCCCGTCCGGATCGGACTGATCGTCCAGATAGGCGGGTTTGACGGCGACCAAGATCGAACGGGTCAGGCGTTCATACATAATTCGAGTATCGGGCGGCCGGTGACAGCGCGCAAGTCACATCGGTGTCACGGTTAACGTTGCCCCCTCCGCCCCTCGCGCGCTCGAGAGCGTGCCACGGGCACCTCGCACATCAGCGCGCTTCGCGCGCACGGGGGAGGCGGACCTCGACTGTGTTTCTATCTTGGTTCCACGGTGACTTCGGTCTTTACGGAATTGGCGATGAAACATTGTTCGTGCGCCAGATGATGCATCTCATCCAGGGCGGCGTCGTCAGGCGCGTTCTCGAACCTGATTTTAGGGCGCAGGATCGTCCGCGTGATCCATAATTTTCCGCCTTCCTTTTCCAGGAAGCCAACGGCCTCGTCCTCGTAGGACAGCACGGTGAATTTCTTCCGCGCCGCGATCGCCAGGAAACTCAGCATGTGACAGGATGACAGCGCCGCCACCAGCATGTCTTCGGGATCGCCCTTGGACGGGTCGCCCTTGTAAACCGCGGCGGCGGAATAGGTCACCGCTTCGCCGTCCTTGAAGATGATCTGGTGGTTGCGGGGATAGGCGTCATAAGTGAACGGCGCGTCACCCTTGCTCCAGTTCAGTGTGATTTTGTGTTCAGACATGGGAAAGACTCCTCCTGAAAGAGAAGATATAGGCAGTCTTTTCAAGTTGGGTGACGCCTTGCCGTCATGACGGTCATGACCGGGGGGCAGGGATCAGGCGACTTTGAGCGCCTGTTCCAGGTCTTCGCAGATATCCTCGGCGTCTTCCAGGCCCACCGAGAGACGCAACAGGCCGGGCGAGACGCCCAGTTCCGCGCGCGCCTCGGGCGTGAGCTTGGAATGGGTGGTGGTCTCGGGATGGGTGATGAGGCTCTTGGCGTCGCCCAGATTGTTGGAGATATCGACCAGCTTGAGCGCGTTGGAAAGCTTGAACGCGGCTTTCTTGCCGCCTTCAACCTCGAACGCGACCATGCCGCCGCCATTGTCCATCTGGCTGCGCGCCAGATTGTGCTGGGGGTGATCGGCGCGGAAGGGATAGAGCACGCGCGTGATCTTGCGCTGGCCGGCCAAGAAATCGGCCACGCGTTGTGCATTCTCGCTATGCGCCTTCATGCGCAGGTCCAGCGTCTCCAGGCTTTTCAGGTGCAGCCAGGCGGTGAAAGGCGAGAGGGAGGGGCCGGTGTTGCGGATCCAGGGCTGAAGATATTTTTCCAGGAACTCCCGGCTGCAGCACACCGCGCCGCCCAGCGCACGGCCCTGACCGTCGATATATTTGGTCGAGGAATGGACCACGATGTGGCAGCCGAACTCGATCGGCCGCTGCACCGCTGGGCTGGCGAAGGCATTGTCCACCAGGACCCAGGCCCCGGCATCATCAGCGATCTTGGCCACGGCGCGAAGATCGACGATCGACAGAGTGGGGTTGGACGGCGTCTCCAGGAACAGGATTCGGGTCTTCGGCGTGATCGCTTCTTTCCATTGATCAAGATCGCCGCCATCCACCAGCGTATAGGTGATGCCGAAGCGAGGAAGAATTTCTTTCACCACATGCAGACAGGAGCCGAACATCGCCTTGGCCGCCACGACATGGTCGCCGGTCTTCAACGCCGACAGAAGCACGCCCGACACCGCGGCCATGCCGGTGGAGGTGGCTTGCGCGATCTCCGACCCTTCGAGCGCCGCCATCCGCGTTTCGAACATGGTGACTGTGGGATTGGCGTAGCGGGAATATTGATAGCCGCCGATCTCGCCCTTGAAGCGGGCCTCGGCCTCTTCGGCGTTCTCATAGGCATAGCCGGAGGTGAGAAACAGTGCTTCGGAGGTCTCCTGGAAGGGCGTGCGCATGGTGCCACCCCGGACCGCCAGGGTCCGTTTTTTCCAGTTGCCGGGCTTCTTGTTGGTCGCCATGCGGGAAAAGTCCTTTGCCCTTATTTTAGCCTACCGCTGCGCTACTTGAGGCGGGGCTTTGTGGCGCGGTTGCGGGGAGGGCGTCAAGCTCATTAAAGTCGCGGCAGACCAGCGGAATTCGAAGAATGAAGCGCCTTTACATCCTGCGCCACGCCAAGGCCGCGCTAGCCGAGCCGGGCCAGGATGATCATGCCCGCGCGCTCACCGTGCGCGGCATCGCCGACGCCGAAGCCATGGCGCGCTATCTGCACAAGAACGGGGCAAAGCCCGAGCGTGTGCTGATCTCGACCTCGGCGCGCACTATCCAGACCGCCGATCTGGTGTTGCGCGAGTTGGAGGGCTCGCCGCGCGCCGATTACCGCGATGGGCTCTATCTTGCCGAGGCGGGAAAGATTGTGGTGATGTTGAAAAGCCTGCCTGCCAAACTCTCAAGCATAATGTTGGTGGGCCACAATCCCGGGCTGGAAGAATTGGCGGCGCTTCTGGCACGCGAGCCGGTGAGGCGCAAGGAACGCGAGCGGCGCGGCGAGCTGGACGAGAAATTTCCCACAGCGGCGCTGGCGGCGCTGGATTTCGACATCGAGCGCTGGCGCGACCTCATGCCGGGCACCGGCAAATTGGCCGATTTCGTGAGGCCCAAAGATCTCTGAATTCTAAATCGCCAGCCGGCGCGAGGTGAGCGCCAGGCGCTTCCAGCCGAAAGCGACTTCGCCCACTTCCTGGCCGCCCAACATGACTTGGCGCTCGGCCACCCGCATGCCGCCCATGGCCTGATAAAAGTAGCAAGCGTGGTTCTGGGAATGGCTCCAGATCACGCAGGAATGGAAAGCCCGGACCTCGAGTGCCGCGAACGCGCCATGCAAAAGCGCGCGGCCCACGCCGCGGCCCAGGAAATCGGGATCGACATACAGCGTATAGACTTCGCCGTCGAAGCCCAGGCCGCGATCGCGCGAGGCGCCGAAACCGGCAAGGCCCAGAACGCCATGGCGCGGCGCTTCCGCCACCAGCACCGCGCCCTTGCGGATGGCGCGCTCCAGCCGGGCGGCGTGATGTTCCACCGACATGCCCGCAAGAAGGCGATGGGGCAGAAGGGCGGCGTAGGTGTCACGCCAAGCCTCGACATAGATGCGTGCCAAAGGCACCGCGTCTACGGGGCGCGCCAGTCTGAGACTCAAAGCGCCATCGCTCATGGGCTCAGAGCGTGACGCAACAAAATCGCACTCGCAAGGATTAAATCTGCGCGCAACACCTTGCGCACAAATCCTGGTGAAAAGCTTTCTCGAAGCTCGGTCGTGACCTTCCTCCCCGTCGGCGCGCAGGGCCTGGAAGGGGAGGTGGCCGTAGCACCGATCAGGTGCGAAGGCCGGGGTTAAATTAAAACAGGCGCTTCCTGGATTCGCGCGAAGAATTTCGCGTTCTGTTCCCCGCCCTGGGTGTAATGCGTGGCGTGGGAAAAGTCCGCGATCTTGGCGAAATTGGCGGCAACATCGTCGCAAGTTGCCTTGTGACCGAGATTGACGCCGTCCGTTTCCACCAGCTGAGCAGCGGCGAAAACCCCGGCGGCCGCGGTCAAGATTGCGCCGGTGGGCGCTTCGTCCGAGGCAAGATAGGCGACCGCGGGGGTGACATATTCGGGCTTGAGCATTTCCATCACCGCCGGCGGCATCAGATTTTGGGTCATGCGGGTGGCTGCTACCGGGCAGATCGCATTCACCTTGATGTTGTCCTTTTCGCCTTCCAGCTTGAGCGAATTCATGAAGCCGATCAGTGACGCCTTTGCCGCACCATAATTGGTCTGACCGAAATTGCCGTAGAGTCCTGTAGACGAGGTGGTGACGACGATGCGGCCATATTTCTGCGCCCGCATGATGGGCCAGATAGCGTGGGCCGGCTTCACCGTTCCCATCAGATGCACATTCATTACCGCTTCGAAGTCCTTGAGTTCCATCTTGGCGAAGCTCTTGTCGCGCAGGATGCCGGCATTGGCGATCAGGATGTCGATGCGTCCCCATGTGTCCATGGTCTGCTTGACCAGATGGGCGACGCCGGCGTCGTCGGTGATGGAGGCGCCATTGGCGATGGCTTCGCCGCCGCCATCCTTGATCTCTTTCACCACGGCTTCCGCCGCGGCGGAATTGCCGCCAGTGCCATCCACCGCCCCGCCCAAATCATTGATCACCACCTTGGCGCCGCGTTTGGCGAACTCGAGCGCATGCGCGCGGCCCAATCCGCCGCCGCCCCCGGTGATGATGGCGACCTTGTCCTTGAAGCTGATGGGCATGGGGAAATCTCCTGGCAAAGGGCAGGGGTCACGATGGCGTGGCGGCGACAGCCCGGTCAAGGCGGCTCTGCCGTTGAAACAGGGCTGCCGCCGGATGCTCGACAAAAGTCGCCAGCAATCCACCCCAAATCACGCAGGCTGTGACCAGGAAAAGCGGCTCCAACCACCATGACAGGCTGATGAAGGTAGTGCCGAGGATGGGGGTCATGGGCGGCGGATAAAGCCGCTGTTCGAACACGCGGATCATCAAAAGCCAGAAGGTCTGGCCGATATAGACGGCATAAGACCAGCGCCCCAGCACTTGCGGAATCTGGGTTTTGAGGAGGTTGGCGATCACGCCGCGGTCGAACGCCAGCGCCGGGACGAGCGCCATCATGGAGAGCGCGGTCCAGATATCCATCTGCGTGTGCGCCCAGCCGGTGTCGTAAATGACATACAAGAACAATGCGAGCAGCGCCGACTGGATCACGGAGTGCGCCCAATCAGGCAGATGATCGCGCGGTTTCAACACGCGATAGAGCACGGCAAATCCCACACCGACGGAGAAGTCACAAAGCCCGCGCAACACGCCATTGTGATAGGTGATGTCCAGGCCCACATGCGCGCCCGAAGTCAGATCGAGCAGCGTGAGCCCGGTCACACCCGCCGCGATCAAGGCAACGCCGCGCCATGTCCGTCCATTGGCGAGCCAAAGCAGCAGCGGAAAAAGAAGACAGAGCGCCCATTCCACGCTCACGAACCAGGAGACGCCATTCCAGGTGAGCCGGTCCATGGTGTTCCAGCCATGCACCAGCAACAGGCTCAAGACAAAGCCCTTCACGCTCACATCCTGGTGATAGCGAAGATCGAAGATGGAATGGTAACCGCCGATATGCGCCAGGATGCGGGTGACGATCAACACCGCCAGCACCGTCAGCAGCATGAACAGATGAAGCGGATAAAGCCGGGCAAGGCGGGCCTTGAGGAACTGGCCATAACCTCTGCGGGTGAAGATCTGCGTCAGCCTTTGCCCATAGACATGAGTGAGAATAAAGCCCGACAGGCAGAAGAAGAATTCCACCCAGAGATAGCCGCGCGCCGCCAAGAGATCGAGCGGCCAGAAATTGCGATAACCATGGCCCTCGCTGAAATGAAACATCACCAGCACCAGGGGCGGGAAAGCCCGCGCGCCGGCCAATGCGCGAATTTCGGCTGGTTTGGTCATCTCATGCCCCTGGAGCCCAATCTAGCGCGCGGAACGGCCCCTGTCGCGCGCGAATCAGATAGCGTGCCTGCAAGGGGTCGCACGCATGTCCGAAAACCTGTTGGCGCATCTGCAGTCGGCGTTCGGCATTGTCGTCATTATCGCGCTGGCCTGGGCCCTGTCGGAGGACCGCCGCGCCTTCCGCTTCCGCATGGTGGGAGCGGCGCTCTTGTTGCAACTGGCGATCGCGCTGTTGCTGCTGAAATTCCCGCCTGCCCGGGGCGTGCTTTTGGGCCTCAACACAGTGGTCGATGTCTTGAGCCGTGCCACCACGGAAGGCGCAAGCTTCGTTTTCGGCTATGTGGCCGGCGGCGCCCCGCCCTTTTCCGTTACCAATCCCCGCGCGCTCACCAGTTTCGCCTTCGGCGTGCTGCCCCTGGTGATCGTGATCTCGGCCCTGTCGGCGCTGCTCTGGTATTGGCGAATCCTGCCCCTGATCGTGGGCGGCATCGCTTTTGTTCTTCGCCGCACGTCTGGGTTTGGGTGGGGCCACGGCGCTGGCCTCGGGCGCCACCGTGTTTTTCGGCATGATCGAGGCGCCGCTGCTGATCCGCCCATGCCTCGCCAAGATGACCCGCACTGAGCTTTTCATCCTTTTCAGCGTGGGGCTGGCCTCGGTGGCGGGCACCATGTTCGTGCTCTACGCCACCGTGCTGAAGGCGTGCTGCCGGACGCGCTGGGTCATGTGCTGGTGGCGTCGATGATGGCGCTGCCCGCCGCGGTGATGATTGCGCGGGTGATGGTGCCGGGCGATGCCGCCACCGAAGAAGTGCCCGCCGAGTTGGGATATCGCTCCAGCATGGATGCGGTGGCCAAGGGCACCGAGGACGGGCTCAAAATCTATCTCCAGATCATGGCGCTTCTGATCGTGATGGTGGCCTTGATTTCGCTCGCCGATCAGCTGCTGGGTGTGCTGCCCCCTGTCGGGGGCGCGCCCATCACCCTGGAGCGGATTTTGGGCATTCTCTTTGCGCCACTGGCTTGGCTGTATGGCGTGCCTTGGCGCGAGGCAGGTGTGGCGGGAAGCCTTCTGGGCACCAAGGCCATCCTCAATGAACTGGTGGCCTATATCAAATATGCGGGCCTGCCCAAAGGCACGCTCGATCCCCGCTCTGGCCTGATCATGGTCTATGCGCTGTGCGGCTTCGCCAATTTCGGCAGTGTGGGCATTCTGATCGCCGGAATGAGCGCCCTGATGCCCGAACGGCGCGCCGAGATCGTGCCGCTGGCGTTGCGCGCCATGGTCTCGGGAACCTTGGCGAGCGGGCTTTCGGCGTCCATGATCGGGCTTCTCACCTAAGATCCCAATCCCGTCGATGCGCCTACCCGCCATCCTGTTGAGCCTGTTCCTGATCCTGATCGGGTGCGCCGTCACGCCCGCGCCTCTGGAGAATCAGCGGGGACTCTGATGGACGCCGCATTTCGAGGACGACGCCTTGGTGGCGCGCGACGGTACCACGGTTGCCGTTGCGCGAATGGGACGCGCAGGGCGATCCCAAGGCCGTGATCATCGCGCTTCATGGCATGAGCGATTATTCCAATGCCTTTGACGGGCCCGGCAAGGCGTGGGCCAGCCGCGGCATCACCACGCTGGCGATCGACCAGCGTGGCTTTGGCCGCGCGCCCAATCCGGGCCTGTGGGCAGGCGGCGATGTGATGCGCCACGACCTCGACGATTTCGCCATCGCCGCGCATGCGCGCTTTCCGGGCGTCAAGATTTTCGCGCTGGGCGAGAGCATGGGCGGCGCGGTGTTGCTCACCGCTTTGGCGTCGTCAGAGCCGCCGCCCGTTGATGGCGCCATCCTGGTTTCGCCGGCGGTTTGGTCGCGCTCCGACATGCCCATGCCGTACCGCGTGGCGCTTTTCCTGGTGGCGCATCTGACGCCAGGCATCATTCTTACCAACTCGGCAGCCAGCCATGTCGTCACCGTGGTGCCATCGGACAACGTGCCCATGCTGATCGCACTCGGCCGTGATCCCCTGTTCCAGAAGAAAACGCGGGCCGGCACGCTGTACGGTCTGGTCAATCTGATGGACGAGGCGCGACGCGCCGCGTCTGAGATTAAATCTGCGCCGCCCATTCTTTTCCTGCATGGCGCCAAGGATCAGGTGATCCCCGTCAAATCCGCCGATGCGGCGGTCGCCGCATTGGATGGGCACGCCGACGCCCGCGAATACCCCAGTGGTTACCACATGTTGTTGCGCGATCTGGAAGGCTCTCGAGTACAGGACGATCTCGCGGATTGGGTGCTGAGCCATTAAAGAAACTTTCACGGAAACATTCCCCGCGCCGGCCGTTACCACAGATCGATCCCGGAGAGATTTCATGACCGAGAAGAAGAAACACGATCTGCGCGACGAAATCCCCGTGCGCACGACCATCACCAATACCGAATCCCGCATGGCGGGTGGGCTCGACAATGCCAACGTCTCGACCGACGAGAATCCCTCGCTGGTCAAGCCGGGCCCGCAGAACATGCCGACCGGCCAAGACGTCAAAGGCAGTTAGGTTCGTTCGACCGTACTGCGCAGGGAAGCGGTCCTAGGATCGTTCCCCTGTTTTGGCGCGGGAGGAGATCAGCGCGGCTTCGCTTTGGCTTTGGCTTTGGCCGCTTTGACTTTGGGCGGAGGCGGGGGATTTTCCGCCTCCTGCGCCAAGCGCAAGGCCTTCAGGCGCGCGGTCTTGGCGTCGAAGGCCGCGCGCTCCTTGGCGATCTCCGCCCAGACCAGCTTGTCGCGCTGCTCCGAGGCCGTGAATGGGGGCTTGGGATCTGCCATGCGCTTCTCTAGCATGGTTGTTTCCCGTGCGAAACCGCACCGATTGTCAAAATCCCCGGGACGCCGGATAAAGGGGCATGGGCAGACTTGCCACAGCCGTAAACGTTGCCGAACTGCGGCGCATCGCCGAGGCGCGGCTGCCCGCTGTGGTGTTCGATTATCTGGACGGCGCAGCCGAGGACGAGGCCACCCTCAAGGACAATTGCCAGGCCTTCAAAAACTGGATTTTCCGCCCGCGCCATGGCGTCGAGCTCGAGACGCCCGATCTCGCGGTCGAAGTGATGGGGCAGAAGCTCGCATGGCCGGCTTTGCTGGCTCCCATCGGCTACAGCGCCCTGATGCACCCCGACGGCGAAGTGGGTGTGTCGCGGGCGGCCGGTCGCGCCGGGATAGGCGCCATCCTCTCCACCATTTCCGGCGCGCGGCTCGAGGATTTCGCTGCCACCGGCACGCCCGTCTTCATGCAGATTTATCTCCTGGCCGGCCGCGAGGCTGGTGAAGCGACGTTGGCCCGCGCCGAAGCCGCCGGCGTCAAAGGCCTTTTCCTCACCATCGATACCCCCGTCGCGGGCCTGCGCGAACGCGATTTCCGCAACGGCATGAACCAGCTGATGGGGCGCAATCTTTTTGCCAAATTGCCGTATGTCTTTGACGTTCTGATGCATCCCGGCTGGATTGCGTCTTACATCGGCGGCGCGCGGATGAGTTATCTGCCCAATGTCGTCACCAAGGATGGTCCCTTGCCGCTGGACGACGTGGCCAAGGTCTTGGCGCGCTCGGTGGTGACCTGGGGCGACCTCGCCTGGATCAGAAAGCAGTGGAAAGGCCCCATCGCCATCAAAGGCGTGCTCACCGGCGACGATGCGCGTCGTGCCGTGGATGGCGGCGCCGAAGCCGTGGTCGTGTCCAACCATGGCGGCCGGCAATTGGACGGCGTGGCTGCCAGCCTGGACGCGCTTCCGGAAGTGGCCCGGGCCGTGGGCCAACAATGCCAGGTGCTGATGGATGGCGGCATTCGCCGCGGCGCCGACATCGCCAAGGCGCTGGCCTTGGGCGCGCATGCCGTCCTGATCGGACGCGGCTATGCTTACGGCCTGGCGGCAGGCGGAGAGCGGGGCGTGGACCGCGCGCTGACCATCCTGCGCGCCGACCTGGTGCGCACCATGAAGCTCCTAGGCTGCCCCAGTTTGGCCGAGCTCAACGAAAGCTATCTGCAGCGGCGCTAAGGTCAGCGCTGAACAATTGTCTTGCCGGTCTCCAGCAGTGATTTGAGATTGGACAAAATCATGGGCCAGCCCTGCGACACCGCCTGGATGAATTTGGAATTCTCCTGCTCGATGGTGTGCGTGATGGTGAGCTTGGTCGCGTCATTCTGCGGCTCGATCTCGAAGACGCAGCGCGAATAGCCTTCCTCTTTCAGTTCCGGCTTGAACTGGTTCTGCCATTTCAGCACCAGACGATTGGGCGGATCGCTTTCCAGCACTTCGCCGGCATCGGCGATGCGCCCGTCCGGGAAAACCATCTTCCAGCTGGAACCCGGCTTCCAATCCGTGTCGTGGTGGATGCCGAACCAGTATTTGCGGGTGAATTCCGGACTGGTCAGCGCCGTCCATAATTCCTGGGGCGTGGTCTTGATGTAGGTGACATAGACAAAGCTGCTTGCCGTCATGACGGTCTCCTTCATTTGGGGGATTTGCTTTCCAGTGCCTTTTTCAGATCGGAAAGGGCGCTGAGGCGCGGGCGGTCGAATTTGCCGATCCATCTGTCGGCGATGTCGTTGATCGGCACCGGATTGATGTAATGCAGTTTCTCGCGGCCCTGGCGCCGGGAGGCCACCAGATTGGCCTCTTCCAGAAGGACGAGATGCTTGGTCACCGCCTGGCGGGTCATGTCGAGGCCTTCCGCGAGTTCGCTCAAAGTCTGTCCATTCCTGCGATGCAGCCGGTCCAGCAAAAGCCTGCGGCTTTTGTCCGCAAGCGCCCGGAAAACAGCGTCATCGTCCATGATCCTAATATGCAACCAAATAGTTGCCTGTCAAGAGGCAGGTGCTCGATGACCTTCGGTGCGCTTAAAGAAGCTTCGGTTCTCCCAGCCTGGCCTTCAGCCAGGCGAAGGCGCGGCCGCGATCAACCGCCCAGCGGCCCGATCCCTTGCCGCCGGGCGAATGGAACAAGCCTTCTTCCGGCGGCGCTCCACGCTTGCGGAAGACGTCGGAACTCTTCGCAGTGATGATTGTAGCTGCCTTGCACCGCGGTCTCGAAAGACGGCGGAATGGGAAGCCCGTCCTGTTTGCGTTGTTTTTCCAATTCAACGAGCACCAGCGCACGGCGCAGGCCGCCGGGATAGGGCAACAGCACGCGGATGAGATCGTCTACATAGGGATGTCTCTGCCGCGCTTCCTTCAGCGCGTAATATTTCCCGAGAACGCTTTCGAACTCGCGGGCGAACAGGTCATCGGGCGGATCGCCGGACATGTCCGACGTTGCGCCTAGCGTCCCTGGTGGCGGAAGAAGCGGCCCTTGGGCATCTTCTGGTTATGGCCGCCCTGGTTGAAGCGCGCCCAGGTGGGTTCGGGCTTTCCCGGATGCGGCGGCGCGACCTTGGGCTTAGGCGCCGCGGGCTCGGGCGAGACTTGCTGGGCCAGCGCGGCAGCCGCGGCTTCGGGCAATTTCGCTTCGGCAGGTTTCGGAATGGGCTTGGCGGCTTCGGCTTTGGGCAGCGCCGCTTTCTTCACGGGCTTGGCGGCCTTGGCGGGTTTGCTGTTCTTGATCTTTTTGCTTTGGGTCTTGCTGCTTTTTGGCTGAGGCATGGGCCTTCCTTGGGCAAAGTCTCACGCAGCCAATGATACACCCGGCGGCCTAAAATGCGCAGAGATTCTCTTGGCTGAGCGCCCCCACCTTCAGCCAAACCCGCGTCCCATGTTCGCCCGTCCTGGCCTGCAACGCCATGCCGCCGGGGAGCCGCAGCCAAGACAGGGGAGCGAAATTCTCCACGCCGTCGGAGAATCCTCCCTCCAGCACCAGCAGCTCAAGCCCCTCAGGGTTGGCGCGCTCGATCTCGCTGTTGGGCGGCCATTGTTCGATACGGACCTGCTCATGGCCGTTGTCGAAGAGGGTGCCCGTGCATCCGCGCAGCGCCACGCTGGCGTCGTCGCCTTTGCGGAATTGCCAAAGCTTGACGAAGATCAGGCAGCCTTGTTCGGAACCGGGGCGGTGCGCCGTGCCCGGTGGATTGCGCATATAGGCGCCGGCGGGATAGTCGCCGCTTTCGTCCTGGAACACGCCGTCCAAGACCAAAATCTCCTCGCCGCCGGGATGGCCGTGGGCGGGAAAAAGGCTACCGGGCGCATAGCGCACGATGGAGGTGGCGCGCGCTTTCTCGTCGCCGATGCGGAACAGCATGCGCCGTTCCACCCCGGGCGTGGGGCTCGCCACCCAGGGAAGGGCTGCCGCGTGGACCGCGGCACGCGCCGAGAAATTCTCATTCAGTTTCATCTAGAGCTCGGCGCGGCCGCCATCGACGATGATCTCCGCACCCAGCATATAGCTTGACGCGTCGCTGGCCAAAAACAACGCCGCATTGGCGATGTCCTCGGCGGTGCCCATGCGTCCGGCGGGAATGATCTTCGATGTCGCATCGACATAGGTCTTGAATTCCTCGTCGCTGCGCGCTCCTTTATGAAGGGGCGTGATGATCGAGCCCGGGCTCACCGCATTGACGCGGATTTTCCTTTCCGCCAACTCGGCGGCGAAAGTGCGGGTGAGGGAGCGCACTGCCGCCTTGCTGGCTGATAAGATCCCGCGTCCCGGGACGCCGCGCTGGTCCAGCCAGGAGGTGTTGAGGATGATCGAGCTTCCCGGCGGCATCAGCGGCACTACCGCCTGCACCGAAAAGAATACGCCCTTCACATTCACATCCATCAGCTTGGTATAGGCGGCTTCGTCCGTGCCGCCGATCGGCGTGCCCAGCGCGGTTCCGGCATTGGCGAAGAAAATATTCAATTGCCCGAAGGCGGCTTTCACCTGGCTTGCCATCCGCGTCATGTCGGCGACGGAACGGACATCGGCCTGGATGGTGACGGCGTTGCCAGAAAGTGTGGCCTTAGCCCTGTCCAATTTGGCGGCATCGGTGCCGGTGATGGCGACCCTGGCGCCATGCTCCTGAAACAGCTTGGCGGTAGCCAGACCGATCCCGCTCGACCCTCCGGTAATCAGGGCGGTTTTTCCTTCCAGCGTCATCGCAGTTCCTCCAGGATTAATATTGAGCCGAGATTAGACGCCGCGAGGGATCGCCGCCACCGGGCACATGAGCAGGATGCGGCCAAAGACCGCTGGTGGGATAGGATTTGTGGCCGCCTGTTCTCCAACGACATGGAAACCGCGACGGAAAAGCGCGTTATGCTGGAGCCGGCGAAATAGGGCGGAGGAGGGGACATGCGGATCGCGGTGTTGACGGGCGGCGGTGACGTTCCCGGACTTAATCCCTGCATCAAGGCGATTACCGAAAGCGCGCTCAAGGAAGGGTGGGAGGTCCTGGGCTTTCGCCGCGGCTGGGCCGGACCGCTTTGCTACAATCCCGACGATCCGGAAGACAGCGCACGCTTTCTGTTGCCGCTCACCCACGACCAGGTGCGCACCATCGACCGCACTGGCGGCACCATCCTGCACTCGTCGCGCACCAATCCCGCCAAGATAAAGCCGTCCGACCTTCCGGATTTTTTGAAGGACCTTCCACGCAAGGGCGACAGGGTGGATGCCACGCCCCATGTGCTGCGGGTGCTCCAGGCGCTCAAGATCGACGCGCTGTTCGCCATCGGTGGCGACGACACGCTCTCCTATGCCGCGCGCCTTCACCAGGAAGGGTTCCCTGTGATGGCGTGCCCCAAGACCATGGACAATGACGTCTATGGCACCGATTACTGCATGGGCTTCTCGACCGCGGTGACGCGCTCGGTGGACGCCATCAATGCGCTGCGCACGCCCACCGGCAGCCATGAACGGATCGGCGTGGTCGAGCTGTTCGGCAGGAATTGCGGCGAGACTGCGCTGATCTCGGGCTATCTTGCCGATGCCGACCGCACCCTGATCGCGGAAGTGCCCTTCGACATGGAGAAGCTGGCGGCGCTCCTGGAAAAGGATCGTGCGCGCAATCCCTCGCGCTATGCCATGCTGGTGTTGTCGGAAGGCGCGCAGATGAAAGAGGGCCAGATCGTAGAGACCGGCCCGGAAGACGCCTTTGGTCATCGCAAGCTGGGAGGAGTGGGGGAGATGGTGGGTGCGGAAATTGAGCGCCTCACCGGCATCGGCGTGATGAACCAGAAGCTGGGCTACCTGATGCGCGGCGGCCCGCCCGATGCGCTGGACCAGATGGTGGCAAGGAATTACGGCGCCATGGCGGTGCAGCTTCTGAAGGAGGGCAAACGCGGATTGATGACGGCGATCCAGAAGGGCTGCTACACCAGCGTGCCGGTGGATAGCTGCATAAAGGGCACGCGCCGGGTGGACGTGCCCGCCCTTTATGACGCGGAGAATTACCGTCCCCGCATCGCCGCCTTTGCCGGAAAGCCGATGTTTCTTTATTGAAGCGGGCAGGGGTGAAGCGAGGAGGGTCGCTTCACCCCTTACCCTTTCTTTCGCGCAAGTTGGCGATCCTGGGATCGCCCCGAACGGCCTGCCGGACCACTCGCCTCGGCGAAATCTCTTCGAAGATTGTGCCTCGGTCCGTTAATTAGACGCCTTCTTCCGCCTCGGAAACATTCGTAAAAATACCGACCGCGGCGCTTTTCTTGTTCCCGCTTTTGATGAAAGATCAGCGGAACTTGGGGAAGGGACAAGCGAATGTCGCGCGGGCAAAGTCCGAGCCGCCGCCGCTTTCTGGCGACGGCCTCGGCGCTTCCGATCCTGGCTTTTGCCGGTCACGCCCAGGCGTCGAGCATTTCCGGCCGCCTGCCCTGGGAAGCCTTCGCCGGCGAACCGCCCAAGCCGGTCAACCCCATGGGCTGGTATTTCTTCACTCCCGCAGAAGCCGCCAGCGTCGAAGCGATGGTGGACCGTTTTATTCCGGCCGATCATCTTTCGGCGGGCGGCAAGGATGCCGGCTGCGCCGTCTTCATCGATCGCCAATTGGCCGGCAGTTATGGCAAGTCCAGCCGGCTTTACATGAAAGGCCCCTTCGCCAAGGGACTTCCCACCCAAGGGTATCAGGCTGAACTCACCCGCGCCGAACGTTATCGCGACGGGCTTCGCGCGCTCGATGCTTATGTGCATGCCACGCACGGCAAGGCTTTCGCGCAGCTCGGCGGTTCGCAACAGGACGATATCCTGGAAGGACTTCGAAAGCGGCAAGATCGAACTCAAGCTGGCACCGGGTCTCAGCGCGCGCGGCTTCTTCGAACTGGTGCTGCAGAACACGATGGAGGGTTTCTTCGCCGATCCGCTGTATGGCGGCAACAAGGGTCTGGCGGGTTGGAAGTTGGTCGGTTTTCCCGGCGCGCGCTACGATTATCGCGACCATGTGGACAAGCACAATGTGCCTTATCCGCGTGGCCCGGTCTCCATTTACGGCGAGACCTGAAATGGCAAAGCTTCTTCCCCGCACCGATGTCGTGATCATGGGCCTGGGCTGGACCGGCGCCATTTTGGCGCAGGAACTGACCGAAGCGGGTCTCAATGTGGTGGCGATCGAGCGCGGGCCGTGGCGCGACACCGCCACCGATTTCAACATCGGCTACATGCCCGACGAATTGCGCTTTGCCGTGCGCAAGGATCTGTTTTTGTCACCGGTAGTGGAAGCCATGACCATGCGCAACAGCACCGATCAGGTGGCACTGCCGATGCGCGATTACGGCTCCTTCCTGCCCGGCCATGGCGTGGGCGGCGCGGGCGTGCATTGGAACGGCTATGTCTGGCGCTTCTTCCCCAGCGACTTCGAGATCAAGACCCAGCTGACCAAGCGCTATGGCGCGCGGCGCGTAGGTGAATTGCAGCTTGAGGACTGGGGCGTCACCTATAACGAGTTGGAAGGAAGCTTCGACCGCTTTGAATACCTCACCGGCACCTCGGGCAAGGCAGGCAATCTCAAGGGGAATTTGATCGAAGGTGGCAATGTCTTCGAAGGCTCCCGGGCGCGCGACTATCCCACGCCAGCGCTGAAGATGCCCTATGCCTCGGCCATGTTCATCGAAACCGCCAAGGGCCTGGGTCTTCATCCGTTCCCGGCGCCGGCGGCCAATCTGTCCCGGCCTTATGTCAATCCACTGGGTGTGGCGATGGGACAGTGCACCTATTGCGGGTTCTGCGAGCGGTTCGGCTGCGCCAATTATTCCAAAGCCACGCCCCAGACCACCATCCTTCCCGTGCTGATGAAGAAAAAGAATTTCGAAGCCCGCACCGAATGCGAAGTGCTCAAGGTCAATCTTCATCCCGACGGCAAGACCGCCAAGAGCCTCACCTACGTGGACCGCGCGGGACAGGAGTTCGAACAGCCGGCCGACATCATCCTGCTCTGCGGCTATGGGCTGATGAATGTGCGCATGTTGCTCTTGTCGGGCATCGGCCACGCCTACGATCCCTCAACCGGTGCAGGCACGGTGGGGCGGAATTACTGCTATCAAACCCAGGGCTCGGGAGCCCGCCTGATTTTCGAAGGCAAGCATTTCAATCCCTTCATCGGCACGGGGGCGCTGGCGGCCACGATTGACGATTTCAACGGCGACGCCTTCGATCATTCCAGCCTGGATTTCGTGGGCGGCGCGGGGATCAGTTGTGGCTCGTCCAATGGCCGGCCCATCGGCTACCGCCCCACACCCGAAGGCACGCCGCGTTGGGGCGCGAAATGGAAGAAAGCCGTAGCCGAAACCTATCAGAATACGCTCGCCATCGGGGCGCAAGGCTCGTCCTATCCGGTGCGGGGCAATTATCTCGATCTCGATCCCACTTATAAGGACCGTTTCGGCCGGCCGCTGCTGCGCGTCACGTTCGATTTTCCTGACAATGACCTGCGCATGTCCAAATACATGTCGGATCAGCTGGCCAAGATCGGCCGCGCCATGAACCCCAAAGAACTCACCGTCAGTCACACCAGCAAGGGCTGGAATTCGGTGCCTTACCAGACCACGCACAATACCGGCGGCGCGACCATGGGCGCCAATCCCAAGACCAGCGTTGTCAATCGCTATCTGCAGAGTTGGGATGTCTCCAATCTGTTCGTGCTTGGCGCCTCCGCGTTCCAGCAGAATGCCGGGCAAATCCCACCGGCACAGTGGGGGCGCTGGCCTATTGGGCGGCGGACGCGATCCGCGACCGCTATCTCAAGACATCCTGGCGCGCTGGTCCCGGCATGAAAGGCGCATTGGCGGCCCTGTTGTTGGTGACAATGGGCGGCGCGGCCCAGGCACAGGACTCCGTGGCAGCCGGCCGCTATCAGGCGGTCTGGGCGACTGCGAGGGCTGCCATACCGCGCCCGGCGGCAAGTCTTTTGCTGGTGGTTTGGTGCTGGAAACGCCGTTCGGCAGTAGATGGGCGTGCCCAACATCACGCCCGACCGCGCCACCGGTATTGGCGGCTGGAGCGAAACCGATTTCCGCCACACCATGCGCGAAGGCGTGACGCCGGATGGCGATCGCCTCTATCCCGCCATGCCCTATCCCATATTACGCGCGGATGAGCGATGCCGATCTGTCGGCGCTCTGGGCCTATCTCAAAACCGTGGCGCCCGTCCGCCACACGGTCGCGGTCAACCAGCTGCGCTTTCCGTTCAACATCCGCACGCTGATGGCGGGCTGGAATTGGCTTTATCTGAAACCGGCAGGCTTTGCGCCGGCGGCCGGCAAATCGGCGGAATGGAATTGCGGCGCCTATCTGGTCACCGGGCCTGGTCATTGCGGCGCCTGCCACACCGCCAAGACTTTGCTGGGCTGCCGACCGCGCCGAGGCGCTTACCGGCTATTCGCTGCAAGGCTGGTTCGCGCCTCAGATCACCGGCGCCAAGCCTCAAGGTGTGGGCGGCTGGAGCGTGAGCGACATCGTCACTTATCTCAAGACCGGCTGGAACAATCATGCCGTCGCCTCCGGGCCGATGGCGGACGTGGTGGAGCGTTCCACTTCTCAGACGCGTGACGGCGATCTTCAGGCCATCGCGGTCTATCTCAAGGATCAGCCCGCGGCGAATGAGCTGCCGGCGATGCAATTCGCCGCCGCCATCCGGCGATGAAGAGCGGCGCAGCGCTCTATCAGGACAATTGCGTGGGTTGCCATGGCTGGGATGGTAAGGGCGAGAAATTGATCTTCCGCCACTGGCCGGCAACGCCGTCCTGGTTCAACCCAGCGCCGAAAGCCTGATCCGCGTGGTCTTGGCGGGCGCGCAGGCTGTGACCACCCCGGCCGCGCCTACCGAGCCCTCGATGCCGTCTTTCGCCTGGAAGCTCAATGATGCCCAGCTGGCCGATCTTCTTACGTATGTGCCGCAACAGCTGGGGCAATCAGGCCGGCCTGTGAGCGCCGATACGTCGCCAAAGGTTCGCGCCAGCCTGCGCAGCGGATCGTAAAGGTCGCGCCTCAGGCGCCGCGCACAGCGGCGACCAGATCCGCTACATGGTCGGGCGGCGTGGGCTGCATCACGCCATGGCCCAGATTGAAGATGAAGGGCTTGCCCCTCATGGCTTCGACCAAGCGCCTCGCTTCGTCGCGCATGGCGCTGCCGCCCTGAAGCAACAGAACCGGATCGAGATTGCCCTGGCGGGCAACCTTGACGGAAGGATGAGAGCCGCGATGTCGGTCATCTGGTCCACGCCCACGCCGTCCACCTTGGTCACTTCCGCATAGCGCGCAAGCCAGGACCCTGCGCCGCGAGGAAAGCCGATGATGGGAATATTCGGATGTTTGGCTTTGACCGAGGCGACAATACGGGCGGTTGGCGTGAGCACGGCACGCGCGAACAAGCCAGCCGGCACGGTTCCCGCCCAGCTTTCGAACAGTTGCAACGCTTCAGCTCCGGCATCGGCCTGAGCGATGAGATAGGCGCTGGTGGCGTCCACCAGAACCTCCATCAGCCGCGCGAAGCTTTCGGGCTCGCTCCAGGCCATGCGGCGGATGGTGTCGTGATCGGTGCCGCCTTGTCCTTCGATCATGTAGGTGGCGACGGTCCAGGGCGCGCCGGCAAACCCGATCAAGGCGGTGGGGCCGTCAAGCGCGCGGCGCACGCCGCGGATGGTCTGCATGACAGGCGCAATTTTTCGCGCGTCATAGCGAAGTGCGGCGATTCCTGCGGCGTCGCGAATGGGTTCGAGCCTGGGCCCTTCACCCTCCGCGAACCAAAGCTTCTGGCCGAGCGCATGCGGGATCAGCAAGATATCGGCGAAGAGAATGGCGGCATCGAACTGATAACGTCGGATGGGCTGCAAGCGTCACTTCCGCCGCCAATTCGGGATTCAAGCAGAATTGCACAAAGTCGGGCGCCTTTGCGCGGAGCGCGCGATATTCCGGCAGATAGCGCCCGGCTTGGCGCATCAGCCAGATCGGCGGTGACGAATCGGCCTCGCCCTTCAGGACACGAAAGAAATTTTTTCACCATCCGCGTTTGTCCAAACTCTGGATGAAAGTCTCGCCCGCTTCAGCGCGGATCTCCTGGCCCAGCCTGCGGCCCAGCCGCGCGGCCTGATCCTTGCCATCGGCGCCCAAGGCGAGCCTTTCCTCTCGCCGCCAGCGTCTTGTCCCGTCGGGTGCGAGCACTTCACCCAAAAAATGAAGCGTGTCGGCATTGAGCCGCGCCAGCGCGCCGATGGGCGTGCGGCAGGAGCCGTCGAGCGCTTCCAGAAAGCCCCGTTCCGCGGCGATCACGATTTCCAGCGATGGATCGCTCAGACGCGTCAAGGTCTCACGCGTCTTGGCGTCATCGGCGCGGCAGGTGATGGCGAGCGCGCCTTGCCCGGGGGCGGGCGGCATCTCGTCCAACGCGACCAGCGACGCCGCATGGCCTTCCAAGCCCATCCGGGTGAGGCCCGAGAGTGCCAGGAAGGTCGCGTCCATCTGCCCGTCTTCGATCCGCCGCAGCCGCGTCTCGACACTGCCGCGCAAGGTCACGACTTTCAGATCGGGCCGCAAATGCAAGGCCTGCGCCTGGCGCCTGAGGCTGGCGGTCCCCACCACCGCGCCTGCGGCCAGGGATTTCAGGTCATGCGCCTTGGGCGAAATGAAAGCGTCGCGCGGATCTTCGCGTGATGGGAGCGCGGCCAGAGCAATGCCGTCCGGCATCAAGGTGGGCAGATCCTTCAGCGAGTGGATGGCGGCGTCGATGCGGTGGTCGAGCAGCGCCTCGTCCAGCTCCTTGGTGAAAAGACCCTTGCCCCCCGCTTCCTGCAGGCGGCGGTCGGCGATGCGGTCGCCGGAGGTGATAAAGCTCTGGATCGTGTGCGGTTCACCGGTCAGCCGCTCCAGCAGCGACGCGATATAGCGCGACTGCGTCATGGCCAGAGGCGAACCGCGCGAACCCAGTTTCATGGCCACTCCGCGACGGGCGGCATGGAGGAGAGGATGCTTTCCACATTGCCTCCGGTTTTTAACCCGAACATGGTCCCGCGGTCATAAAGCAGGTTGAACTCTACATAACGGCCGCGCCATTTGGCCTGCTCGTGGCGCTGTGACATCGGTCCAGGGCTCATTCCAGTGCCGCTTCACCAGTTGCGGATAAATATCCAGGAAGGCCAGGCCGACATCCTGGGTGAAAGCAAAATCCTTTCTCCAATCGCCGCTTTGATGATGGTCATAGAAAATTCCGCCCACGCCTCGCGGCTCGCCCCGGTGCGGCAGGAGAAATACTCGTCGGCCCATTTCTTGTATTTGACGTACCAGGCGGCGTCATGCGCGTCGCAGGCCGCCTTGCAAGCGGGCATGAAAATCGCGCGTATCGGCATGCGTTTCGTTGCGCACCGCGTCCAGGGTGGGATTGAGGTCGGCGCCGCCGCCGAACCAGCTTTCGGTGGTCACGATCATGCGAGTGTTCATGTGCACGGCCGGGCACGTTCGGGTTCTTCATGTGCGCGATCAGGCTGATGCCCGAGGCCCAGAAGCGGGGATCATTGGCTGCCCCTTTCACCTGCCTGGCGAATTCCGGGGAGAAGGCGCCATGGACACTCGAGACATGCACGCCCACTTTCTCAAACAAGCGGCCCCGCATCATGCCCATCACGCCGCCGCCTTGATCTTCGCCCGCAGGTCCCGGCTGACGCGTCCAGGGCGTGCGGACAAAGCGGCCGGCTGCGCCGGGGTAAAGCGCGGCATCGGCACCGTCTTCCAGCGCCTCGAACGCGGCGATGATCCTGCCCGCCAGCTCTTCGAACCAGGCGCGCGCCGCTATTTTTCGGGAGTTGAGCTCTTCCATGGCCGGCTCGCGTTCTAAGGGTGGGGCCGGAGACAGGCAAGGGCGGCGGCCGGGCTGATAATGATCGAGAAAAACGATTGATTCCATCAAAATGATCTGTTGGATTTATTAAGCACTTTGGTGTGGATTGGGGACATGTCTGATCCCGCCGTCACGTCCAACTCCGTCCCACCTGGCTCGGTCCTGGCCCCCGCCAAACCCGCTTTTGCCGATACCGTGCTGGCGACCCTGCCAGGGCTTGGCCTTACCGGCGCCATCGCCTTGATCGCCTTCGCGCTTCGTCAAATTCCGGGCGTTGCCATGTTCAGCCCCATGATCCTGGCCACCATCATCGGCATGCTGTTCCACAATTTGATTGGCACACCGGCGATGGCCAAGCCTGGCGTCATCTTCAGTTTGAAGCGCATCTTGCGGCTGGGGATCATCCTTCTGGGCTTTCAATTGATGCTGTTGCAAGTGGTGGCGGTGGGCGCCGTCGGCGTGGCCATCATTCTCGCTGCCCTGATCGCGACATTCCTGTTCACCAAGGCGATAGGGCGCGCGATGGGCGTGGACCCCAAGCTGGCCGAATTGATTGGCGCCGGCACATCGATCTGCGGCGCCTCCGCTGTGATCGCGACCAACACCGTCACCGAGGGCAGCGATGCCGATGTGGCCTATGCGGTCGCTTGTGTCACCGTGTTCGGCTCCATCGCCATGCTGCTTTATCCGCTGCTGCCGGGCCTGCTGCATCTCTCGCCCCGTGATTTCGGCTTGTGGAGCGGCGCCTCCATCCACGAGATCGCCCAAGTGGTGGCCGCGTCCTTCCAGGACGGTCAGACTGCCGGCCAGTTCGGCACCGTGGCCAAGCTCACCCGCGTGATGATGCTGGCGCCCCTGGTGATCGGACTGGGCCTGATCGCGGCCCACAAGGCCCGTGACGGCGCGGTGGGTGCGCGTAAGGCGCCCCCTATGCCCTGGTTCGTGCTGGGCTTCATCGCGGTGATGCTGCTCAACAGCGTGATCAGTGTTGGCCCGGGGGAAAAGGCCCAAATCGTCTCCCTCACCAATTTCCTGCTCTCGATGGCCCTGGCGGCGATGGGACTTGAGACCGATTTCGCCAAATTGAAGCAGGAAGGCCTGAAGCCGCTGGCTTTGGCCGCCTGCGCCTGGCTGTTCATTGGGGGCTTCAGCCTCGCCTTGGTCAAGCTGTTCGCTTAAGACTTCCTCCCATGACCCTGGAGCAGCTGCGCCTGTTCGTGGCGGTGGCCGAGTGCGAGCATGTTACCCGCGCGGCCGACATGCTTCACCGCACCCAATCGGCGGTGTCGGCTGCCATCGCGACGTTGGAGCGCGGCTCCGGTGTGACGCTGTTTCATCGTGTGGGGCGCCGCATCCAGTTGACCGAGGAAGGCCGCCAATTCCTCGGCGAAGCGCGCGCCGTCCTGGCGCAGGCCGACGCGGCAGAGCGGGCGCTGTCCGACCTGGCGGGCCTGAAGCGCGGCACGCTTTCTGTGATGGCCAGCCAGACCATCGCGAGCTATTGGCTGCCGCAAAGGCTGGTGGCGTTTCGCGCCCGGCACCCGCATGTGACGGTCAAGGCGCTGATCGGCAACACCGCGGAAGTCGCCGCTGCGGTGGCGGAAGGGACTGTCGAGATCGGCCTGGTCGAAGGCGTGATCCATGATCCGGTCCTGGAACAGACCTTGGTCGGCCGCGACCGCCTCACCATCGTGGCCCATACCCGCCACCCCTGGGTGAAAAAGCCGCCGCGCGTGGTGGCCGATCTGTTGAAAGAGAATTGGGTGCTGCGCGAGCCGGGTTCGGGCACGCGCTCGGCGTTCGAGGCGGCTTTGGCCGAGAAAGGCGCGGACCCGCGGCAACTCAAGATTGCGCTGGAGCTGCCATCCAACGAAGCCGTGCGCCTGGCGGTCCGGGAAGGGGCGGGCGTCTCGGCCTTGTCCGAGCTGGTGGCGGAAGCGGGTCTGCGTTTCGGCGCGCTGGTGCCGGTCAAATTTGCGCTGCCTGAGCGCGCCTTTCATGCGCTTCGCCACAAGGAGCGCTATCTGAGCAAGAGCGGGATGGCGTTCATGCAACTGGTGAAAAGCCCGAAGTCCGGCTAAAATTCCGTCTCGGGGTTGGGGATCATCATGAACATTCGCGCTATTGTGTTTGCCGTGCTGGGCATGGCTGTCGTTACACCGGCTTTCGCGCAAACCGACGACGAGGCGAAGGCCGCCTATGCGGAGGTGACCCGGAAATGCACCGCGCTTATGGAGCCCTTTAGGCCATCAACTCATTAAAGCGCATCCAAATTCGTGCTGAGGCGAGTTTGACGGAGGCGAGGTAGTTGTCGTCGCGTTTGTCGTAACGGGTTGCGACGGCGCGGAAATGCTTGAGTTTGTTGAAGAAGCGTTCGACCAGGTTGCGCTGGCGATAGAGCCGCTTGCTGAAGGGCGGCAGGTTGACCCTATTTGGCATGAGCCTGACATTGGCGCGCGCGCCGCGCGCGGCGAGGTTCTGGCGCAGGGCATCGCTGTCATAGGCGCGGTCCGCCAGCAGGACGTCGCCGCGGCCGAGCGTATCCAGCATGTCCTTTGCGCTGCACCCATCATGGGCCTGGCCTTCGGTGATCTTCAAAAGAATTGGCAGACCGCAGGCATCGACTAAGGCATGGATTTTGGTGGTCAGCCCGCCACGCGAGCGACCCATGCAATGGGATCGCGTCGCTTTTTTTGGCCGTTGGCGGCGTGCTGATGCACCCGGATGGAGGATGAGTCGATCATCTGGATGTCGCCCGCATAAGCCTTTGAAACCGCCGTCAGAAGGCGGTCCCAGACCCCCGCCTTGCGCCAGCGGTTGAAGCGGTTCACGCAGGTCGTGTGCGGGCCATAGCGTCCGGAATGTCCGCCCAGGGCGCCCCCGTGCGCAACCGCCAGAATATCCCGTTCAGAACCCGCCGGTCGTCCACCCGAGGAACACCGCGCACTTTGTTCGGCAGCAGCGGTGCTATCACAGACCATTCAAAATCCGTCAGATCGAAGCGAGCCATCCAAACCTCCATCGTTGGACATTTGAATCACTGTTCGCCAAAAAACGGAATCCACTTTATGGGTACGTCACCTAGAGCCCTGTCCAGCTTGATCTCCATGAACCAGACAGTCACGCCCGCGATGCTGGCCAACAACAACTATCCCAGCGATTCCGAAGTGGAACTGCTAAAGAATTATTTTCCGGCATTCCAGTCCTGCCAAAGCTACACCAATCAGTATATCAGGACCTATGTTCCATGGAACATGACCATTTCCGCCGAGACCGCTCAACGGGATATGCAGGTGCTTGCGGATCTAACGGCCAAAAAAATCACCTTTGCGGAAGCCAATCGCAAATTTATCGACATAAGCGCGGAATTTGTCGCCGAGGCCAAGGCAAATACCGAAAGGGAGAGGGCCGCTCGAAGTCGCGGTGCCGCAACGCTATCACCGGAACAGCAGGCGGCGGCCGCGGAAGTCAAACATGCCTGCAACGACGCGCTCGCGCCCTATGCCGGAGGCATGTTGGATGGAAAAATTCCGATGCGTGCGGGCAGCCCACTGCCGGCATGATGGCGAATGAGACTTATCCGAACGCGGCCCAATCCGTGGCTTTGCACGCCTATATCCAAGTCTTCACCAAATGTCACAATGCCCAGTATGACTATTACAAGACCTGGGAAACGTGGCAGGCTCCGATCGAGGCTTACGGCCGGGACAGGGAAACGCCCGTTTTGATTTCATTGGCCTCGAAGCAGATCACTTTCGGCATGGCCAACCGGAATTTCGCGGATATCGAGAAGGAAGCCATGGCCCAGTACCAGGCGGCACGCCAGGCCGAAGTGGCGCGGCGTGCGGCACAGAACGGACCTCCGGTTCCTTCGGAAAGCGATGTCGCGGGAGCGCTGGGAAATCCGAACTCAGTGGCGGGCGCGGGCCGGCACTTTCTTGATCAATTCGGAGAAGGGCACGGTGAACATCTCATCGCCCTTGCCATTGTGGATCAGGAACCGACATTCCATCGGGTCGCGGCCTTCGCGCAGCATCTCGGCGGCGATGTCGGGAATGGCGCGGCAGGCTTCGACAAAGGCATCTTCCGGGCCTTCACACCAGACCGCGAAATCCGCCGGCTCCAGCCCCTCGGGCGTCTGCAGATGGAAATAGAAGTCGCGCATGGGCCGCGTACCTGTCATTTCGCCGGCAAAGTACACCTTCTCCGATGAACTCCACATGAATGCCTCCGACCGCAGCCCGCTCTGGCACTGAACATGAGCCTTAAAGTCACACGGGCAAATACGTAATGGCACAGTATTGACAAGCGAATTTGGGCCGCCGTTCGAGGCGAAATCATGGCGACCGTTAACAAAAGCTCATCCTGCCGCCGGCAGAAGTCCGAAGATGCCGCGGGCGAATTCGATCCAGGCATGTATCTGATCCCGTGACAGCGCGAGAATGATCCAGCTGGAAATCCACACGCCGCAGGCCAGCGTGAACAGCTCGCCGCCATCGCCCAAGATCACCACACCGATCGGGCTCACCAGATGGAAGAAGATCGCCCCGGACATGATGGAAATCGCCAGTGCCGCGCCGAAAATCCGCACCCGCGGCACGAATAAAAGGATTGAGGCGGTGAGCTCGCTCAAGCCGATGATCCAGCGTCCCGCTGGCTCGAACAGGCCGATGCCCGACCAGTCGCGCAAGGTAGAAAAGATATAGATGCTTTCCTTCGACCCGGTGAATTTGAAGAACAGGGACTGCACGAAGACCACGGCGATATAGATGCTCAGCGCCCAGATAAGGATATTCCTGGTTTTCATACGATGTCCCCTTCGCGTCTCTCGTGAACCTATTCGCGAGGGGAAGAAGAAAGTTACGGGGAGCCCGTCAGAGCTCGCGCAGAGGGTCGCCGCCGCCAAGGGCTTCGGGCTTATTATCGCGCCCGGACTGGCGCTTGCGGTGCAGCGCCAAAAGGAACACGGAAGCATAAAACAGCAGCGACAGCGCGACCCACGCTTCCCAATGCAGGAACATCAAGAGCGACAGGCGGGCTGCATAAGCCCGATCACGTCCAACAGGATCGTGACGCTTAAAGCGGCGAGCAGGGCAGTCAATTTCGCCATCGAGCAAGTATAGGTGGCAAGTCAGAGCAAACAATGGGGTGTTCGCGGCCGATTGCGGGCAATTGTGGCTTTCAGCGGACGCGGCTTCACGACATACTCGCGGCAAGGCATTGGGGGTGGAGATGCACGCTTTCCTGAAGAGTTTCATCGGCCTGTTGATGGTCCTGACGCCGCCTGCGATGGCCGCGCCCGCGAAATCCGCACCCAAGACCGACGCCATGCCGCACGGCGAAATCCTGTGGGATGCGTTCGGCGTTCCCCATGTCTTCGGCAAGAACGAGGCGGGCGTCTTTTATGGCTTCGGCTGGGCGCAGGTGAAAAGTCACGCCAATCTGGTTTTGCGGCTTTACGGTCAGGCGCAAGGCCGCGCCGCCGAATATTGGGGTCCCGATTACGCCGAGTCCGACCGTTGGGTGATCTCCAATGGCATCTATGAGCGCGCCAAGCAATGGTACGCGCAGCAAACGCCGCAATTCCGCAAAGACCTGGACGCTTTCGCCCAGGGCATGACCGATTCGGCGCGCAAGAATGCCGCCAATATCGATCCGGCGGTCTTGAAAGTCCTGCCGCTTACCGGCGTGGATGTGATCGCCCATGCCCATCGGCTCTTGAACTACATCTATGTGACCTCGCTGGATCAGGTCCAGAACATCAAGGACAGCCATGACGTAGGCGGCTCGAATGCCTGGGCGGTGGCGCCGGCGAAATCGAAAAGCGGCAACACCATGCTGCTGGCCAATCCGCATCTGCCATGGGCGCCCAGCTTCTTCACTTACTACGAAGCGGGGCTGGAAGGGCCGGGCATCCACATGTATGGCGCGACCCAGATCGGTCTTCCCATGTTGCGCTTCGATTTCGACGACCGCCACGGCTTCACCAACACGGTGAACACCATCCTGGGCGCCACGATCTACAAACTAACCGAGGCCCAAGGTGGCTACATGTTCGACGGCAAAGTGGTGCCGTTCGAGACGCGGCAGGCGAGCTACAAAGTGCTTCAGCCCGACGGCACGATGAAGACGGAAAACTTCGCCATCCGCTCCACGGTGCAAGGCCCGGTCTTCACCACGAAGGCAGGCCAGGACGTGGCACTCAGGGTGGTGGGCTTGGATAAACCGGGCGCGCTCAAGGAATATTGGGACCTGGGAATGGCCAGGAATTACGATCAGGCCGTTGCCGCCTTCAGGGAAATGCAGGTCCCCACCTTCAACATCGTCTATGGCGATCGCGAAGGGCATATTCTTTATGTCGATAACGGCATCCTGCCCAAGCACAACAAGGGCGATTTCGCCTATTGGAAAGGCATGGTGCCTGGCGACACCTCGGCGACCTTGTGGAACAGCGATGACGTGATGACGTTCGACGAAATTCCCCATGTCGCCAATCCACCGTCCGGTTTTGTCCAGAATACCAACGATCCGCCCTGGACCTCGACCTGGCCGCAGGCGATCCATTATGCCGACTATCCGTCCTATATCGCGGTGGAAGGCCCGCTCTCGATGCGCAACGAGCAGTCGCTGCACCTGATGGCGGAATTCAGCAAGATTTCCTATGACGATTTCATCCGCCTCAAGCACACCACCCGCGCGCTTCTGGCCGACCGCATGATTCCGGATTTGCTGGACGCGGTGGGCACATCGTCCGATGCGGACGTGCAGGCGGGCGTGAACGCGCTGAGGAATTGGGATCATCAATATAACTCCGATTCCAGGGGCGCGCTGCTGTTCGAGACCTGGGTGCAGATTTTCGCCGGTCCCGCCATGTCCGATGAAAAGAATTTCGCGGAGAAATGGCAGGCCGCCGACCCGATCGAGACCCCGCGCGGCATCAAGGATCCGGCGGTGGCGCTTTGCACCTTCAAGCAGGCGGTGGCGGAAACCATCAAGCGCTATGGCGCCGTGGATCGGTCCTATGGCGAAGTCTCGCGCTTTCATATCGGCGGCGTGAATCTTCCCGCCAATGGCGGCTTTGGCAATCTCGGTGTCTTCCGCACCATCACTTGGGGACCGATGAAAGATGGCGAACGCACGCCGCTCGCGGGCGAGACCTGGGTTTCGATGGTGGAGTTCTCCAAGCCCATCAAGGCGATGGGCGTAATGTCCTATGGCGAATCCAGCCAACCCGGTTCCAAGCACAACAGCGACCAGCTGCAATTCATTGCCCAGCGCAAGCTGCGCACGCTTTGGGTGAGACGGCCGGATGTGGAACAGCACGTGGAAGAGCGGACAGGCTACTAAACAAGTTGCCGCGAGCGTAAGAATTTAGCTCGTCACAAGGCAATTCCGGAATTTTCCCAACCCTCGCCGGCGACAAAGTTTGGCGATGAAGCCACGTTATGGTCATCACGCTTATCCCAAAAATGGGGCGGCGACCAAACAAGCAAGACATTTGGGGGATATTCGTGAGCGAGTCGGAAAAATCGGCGATCAGCCGCCGGTCATTGCTGCACATGATCGGAACCGTGGCGGGCTCGACCGCCATGTACAATGCGATGACGGAATTGGGTTTTGCCCAGGAATCTGGTTACGCGGGACCGCCCAAGCTGGGAAATCCGCGGCCCGGCACCTCGGTCCTGATTCTGGGCGCGGGCATCGCCGGTATGGTGGCGGCGATCGAGTTGCGCGACGCGGGATATAAAGTTCAGCTACTGGAATACAACAACCGTTCCGGCGGACGGAATTGGTCGCTTTATGGCGGCGACACCTACACCGAACTGGGGGGCGCCACCCAGCATGTCCAGTTCGATCCCGGCCAGTATATCAATCCGGGGCCCTGGCGGCTGCCGCACCACCATTACGGCATCCTGCATTACGCGAACCGGCTGAATGTGGGGCTCGAACCTTTCATCCAGGTCAACTACAACGCCTATGTTCACAACACCAATGCGAATGGCGGCAAGGCCAAGCGGTACCGCGAAGTGCAGGCCGACTTCCACGGCCATGTCGCCGAGCTTCTTGCCAAATCCACCAAGCAGAATGCGCTGGATCAGGCGGTGACCAAGGAGGATCAGGAGATACTTCTCACTGCGCTACGCGCCTGGGGCGCGTTGGACGAGAATTATCAATATGTGAAGGGACGTCTGTCATCCAACCGGCGCGGACCGGTGGTGGATGACGGCGGCGGGATCAATTCCCTTCCCACCTATTCCGAACCGCAGCCGATGAGCGATCTTTTGCGCTCCTATACTCTGGCGCACCATCGGCTGGGGCCATGATTTCGAATATCAGCACGCCATCTTCCAGCCTAAGGGCGGCATGGGACAGATCGGCAAGGCCTTTGGCGTCGAGCTGGGAAATCTCATCAAATATAATTGCAAGGTGATCGACATCCACCAGGACGACAAGGGCGTCGCCGCGACCTATATCGACAGCCGCACCGGCGGCGAACGGCAGAAAGCAACCGCCGACTGGTGTGTCTGCACAATCCCCGCCTCGATCCTGTCGCAGATCCCCATGAATGTGAGCGCCAAGAAGAAGGCGGCGATCAATGCCATTCCCTATGGCGCGGGATTGAAGGTCGGGCTTCAGATGAAGCGGCGTTTCTGGGAAGAGGACGACCGCATCTATGGCGGGCTATCCTATACCAACCAGCCCAACGCCATGATCGGTTATCCGATGTGGGATTATTTCTCCAAAGGCAAAGGCGTGCTGCTGGGCGCTTATCTGATGGGGCCTGGCGCGTTCGTTGCCGCCGCCAAGCCGCCGGAGCAGCGCATCGCCGATGCCCTGCGGTTATGGCGAGAAAGTCCATCCCGGCCAGTACAAGGCGAATTTCGAATGCGGCGTAGCGGTGGCGTGGCATCGCGTACCCTGGACCTTGGGCTGCTCGGGCCAATGGACCGAGGAGGCGCGCGCCGCGCACTATAACGATCTCTGCGAGTTGGATGGCCGCATCGTCTTGGCGGGCGAACACGCCTCGCGCCTGCCGGCCTGGCAGGAAGGCGCGGTGACTTCGGCGACGGACGCCATCACCCGTCTGCATCAACGCGTGATGAGCGCCTAGGAAAAATGGGGGAGACAATGAGATTGACCATGGCCGCTGTGGCGGCGATGATGGGTTTGGCCGCGGGTGCGGCGCGCGCCGACACGGCGCAGGATATGGGCCAGGGCGCGATGAACCGGGGCGGCCCGTTCGCTTTCCAGGGCGGGCGAGGCGATCTTCACCAATGTCTGCCAGGGCTGCCACATGGCCAACGCGCAAGGCGCGGTGGGCGCGGGCGCCTATCCGGCGCTGGCGAAGAACCCCAAGCTGGAAGTGGCGGGCTATCCCGTTGCCCTAGTGCTGCATGGCCAGAAGGCGATGCCGCCCTTCGGCGCGCTGCTCACCGACCAGCAGATCGCCGATGTGGTGAATTATGTCCGCAGCCATTTCGGCAACGGCTACAAAGACACAGTGACGCCGGAGGAGGTGAAGGCGCAACGATGATGGGACACGTCGTGAAAAGATTTGCCATCGTGGCTTCGCTCTTGCTGGCCACGCCGGCGATGGCGCAAACCGCCTTGAAACCCGCGCTTGCGCCGCTGGCCTTCCTGGTGGGCGATTGGAAGAGCGACGACGGCAAGGTGGCCGACACCGGCGGCACCTCCAAGGGCGGCTCAACGATCAGCGTGCAATCGGATGGCTGGGCGCTGCTGCGCCAGGATCACACCGAACTGTTCGACAAGGAGGGCAAATCCGCTGGCGGCTTTCACCAGACCATGGTGATTTATCCAGACGGCGGTGGCATTCGCGCCGACTATGTGGACGGGGAAGGTCACGCCATTCATTACGTTTCGGCCCAGATCACGCCCGGCAAATCGGTGACTTTCACCAGCGCGTCCGGCCAGGGCCCAATTTTCCGGCTCAGCTATGAATTGCGAAGCCCTGGCATGGTGACCGTGCGTTTTGGCATGATCCCGCCCGGCCAAAGCGAGTTTCGTCCTATCGCCGTAGGCACGTTGCGGAAAGTTGGCGGATGATGAAGGCCATCGGATTGCTCCTCGGGATATTCGTCGTCTCCGCCGCCGGCGCGGCGGAGGCCGAGACGATCAATCTCAACTGCAACAACGGCATCGTGAATATTCCCCTGCATCTCAATACCGCCGCCGGCGCGCTGACGATGGAGGGAACGCTGTTCCATGTGGGCTTTGGCAGTCCGAAAATTCCCTTCAGCACCACTGATCCCGCGGGTGACAAGATCGATTATGTGTTGGATCGCGGGGCCAATCTTTTGATCGAAACCGATCACGACCGCATGCCGGACGGCAGCTTCAAGACCATCGAAATGCAATTCCGCTGCACCAAATGACAATGCCGGCGGTCGCCTGTGTCCCGCGGCACAATCGCGCTAAAGCGCTTTTCCCATTCTCAGCAGCGGCACCTGCACGCCGTTGGGCGTGGTGACCAGCATGTCTTCCAGCCCCCGATAACCGCAGGCTTCGTAAAGAGGCTTGCCGCCCATGGTGGCGGCCAGTTCGACGCGGGAAAATCCCTCGCGACGCGCCGCGTCTTCGCACAGCTGCAGCACTTTGCGCCCCACGCCGCGGCGGGTGAAGTCCGGCGCGGTGTACATGGCGCGCACGCGCGCAGGCTCGGTCTTGGGATCGAGCAGGCGGGCGTCGCGGCCCTTTGTGTGATTGCCGCCGAACAGGGTCGCCCGCCGGCTCCAACCGCCGCAGCCGGCCAGCGCGCCGTCCAACTCGATCACGAAATAGGTGCTGTCCTCGATCAAAACCGTATCCAGCCCCATGACCGAGAAAGAGGCATCCACCTGCTCGGGTGAGAGGAATTGCGGCAGAAGCTCGCCGATCGCCGCATTCATCAGCACGGTCAGGGCCTCCATGTCGGACGCGACTGCCAAGCGATGGGTGAGAATATCCATCGAAATACTCTGAGCCCCAAGCAATTTTGCCACTGTTCAAGCGGCTTGCGATGCCGGAGGCTATTGCCGTTCCAGCGCGCGGGCAACTCGCGCGCGCCAGGGGGAATGACGACAGGAGAAGGTTTCGCGACCGGGGGGGATGGTCCACCCCGGCGAAGAGCCTCAACAAGGAGACAATCATGCACGTCAGAAAATTCATTTTCGCATCGGTCCTCGCCGTCACGGGATTGGCCTCGGCCGCCCAAGCACAGGAGATCAGCCGCGCCGTCGCCAACCCCAACGCGCTGTTCGCGTCGGTGGTGGGCGTGCCGCCGGGCTACACGCTTTATTTCGTCTCGGGCGCGCTGCCCACGCCGGTCGCGCCGGCCGCGAACGGGCAACCCGCCAATTGGGGCGACAGCACGCAGCAGACCCAGTCGGTGTTGAACAATCTCAAGGCCAGCATGGCGAAAGCGGGTCTCACCTTTGGCGATGTGGTCAAGGCTACTGCTTTCATGGGACCCGATCTGGACTTCCAGGCGATGAATAAAGTTTGGCAGACCGAATTCGGCACTGCGGCTCAGCCCAACAAGCCGGCGCGCGCGGCGTTTCATGTTCAAGCGCTGGCGGCGCCAGGTGCCCAGCTCGAAATCGAGTTCATCGCCGCGAAGAAGTGATGGAAGTCTGAAAGAAAAAGGGCGGGCTCCGCCTGGCCCGCCTTTTTATTTTGCTTTAATTAGCCCAGCAGCTCATTGACCGCGCGATGCGCCTGGTTGATGGCGACATCGGTGTAGGCGCCAAGCCCCGAATCAGAATTGGCGATGGCGATGCGGCCAAAACGCTGGCGGGCGATCAGGTTGGGCGTCTGTTTATTGTTGGGGCCGTCGATCAGGGAATTATATTCCGGCGCATAACCATGCGGCCAGCGATTGACGGCGATGCCCACGATATCGCGCGCGGGATCGAAGCCGCCCGTGCCCAGCGTCTGGGCAAGCTGGCCGCGGATTTCGCGCTCGAATGTCTCGAACGGCGTGGCCAGCAACTCCGCGCGTCCCGCCTTGTGTTGCTCGCGCTCCGGCAGTCCGGGTTTGGCCGGGGTGCGCAGCATGCGGATCAGCATCGGTGAGGCGGGATCGCGCGGGCTTTTATAGTCGCCGATATTGACGGGCTGGTTCAAATGAAAGGCGGAATGATAGCCGCCGGGCGCCGTCACCGAGCGGATGCCCAGCTTCTTGAAACTCTCCCAATCGCGCAGCGCAACGCTGGTATAGACCAGCGGTGTCTTGATCAATTGATGCAGCGCCGCCTTTTGCGGCGCGGGCAGTTCCGGACAGAGATAGGGGATCATCATATTCCAGCTTGCCAGCACACACGCCCTGGTCTTGACCCGCGTGACCGCGCCGCCGCCAGAAGCCTTGGTGTAGGCGACTTCCACGCCCGCCGCGACATTCCTGGCGCGCACCACGATCTGGTTGAGGCGCAGGCGCACATTCGCGCCCGGCAAATCCAACTTGCTGTAATCGGCCTTGGCAGGGACGATGTCCTTGGCGTCATGGCCGTCGAGCACGCCGGGGATCAGGGCGCGCACCAGCAGCCGCGCGATCGAGGCGTTTCCGTCGGGAAAATGGAAGGTGTAGGACCCACCGGTCTGGGCATAGCCTGCCGGCGTATAGCCCATGCGGTCGGTGGACCCGTGCGCCAGCTTTAGGCCCTGGAAGCCCGAAAGCCCCACGCCCCAGCAATCAAGCGCCGAGATCGCGTCAATGCCGCAGCCCCAGAGATCGTCGGTCTGATGACGGTAATAGGGAATGACGCTTGGGTCAGCCTTGAGCAGGGTGAGGAGATAATCCTGATAGGAGATGCGCGACAGCTTGTCTTTCTTCACGTCGGAGGAAAGGCCGAGCAAGGGATCGTCCGTCGAGGTCTGGATGCGCAGGATCGAGGCGCGGGCCTTTCCGCTCAAAGGTGTTTGCGCCAGGAATGTCTTCCACTCCGCTGCACTTTTCGGCGCGCCCACCACCAGGCGGTCGGCGCCAAACGTCTCGCGGTCGAAAAACGCCGCGGGCTTCAATCCTGCATAAATCGAAGGATCGTTGCAGGCCTTTTCCAGCACGGGCGGGTCCACCCCCAGCGCTCTCAACAGCCCATCCGCGACCGCGCTATAGGGATAGGGACTGTCGATCTCCAAGGTGCCGCCATTCATCAATAGCGTGCGGCCCGCGACATGAAACTCGTTGCGCTTGGCGTGGCCGCCGAAATCGTCGTGATTGTCGAGGATGAGGATTTTCGCATGCGGCCGCGCCTGGCGGTAGAAATAGGCGGCGGACAACCCGCTGATGCCGCCGCCCACCACCACAAGATCGAAATCCTCGCCGGTATCGTGAAGCGTGGTGGCGCCGTTCCAGAAATCGCCGTCGCGCAATTCATGCGCGGCCTCGAACGAGCCGGGATGGCTTCCGCGCATACCCAGCCGCGTGGGCGGATAATAGCCCGAGCTATCTTGGCCTTCGCTGTTTGAGGCCCGCTGCGCCCGTTTTTCGGTTTCTGCCGCGGCCGCCAGTTCGGGCGCAAGACCCGTCGCCAGAGTGGTGATGGCCGCGCCCTGCAGGAAATCGCGCCTGGCGATCGGGCGGTTCAGGCCGAGCTCTTTGTCCCGCCCGCCCACCTAGATGATGGCTTGCGGCCGCGCGCCCAGGGGAATCGGCCGGGCATGTTCCCATTTCGCGACCACCGCAGCCGCCAGACCGTTGCCGATCACATTGGTGGCGCTACGCCCCATGTCCATCAGATGGTCCACCGCCAGGATCAGGAACAGGCCCTGCTCGGGAAGATGGAAGTAAGGCAGGGTCGCCGCAATCACCACCAGCGAAGCGCGCGGCACGCCGGCAATGCCCTTCGACGTCACCATCAGCATCAGCAGCATCAGGATCTGCTGGCTCATCGGCACGGTGATGCCATAGGCCTGGGCAATGAACATGGCGGCGAAGGTGCAATACATGGTCGAGCCCACCAGGTTGAAGGAATAACCCAGCGGCAGGACGAAGCTCACGATCTTGGCTGAAAAGCCCATGGCTTCTAGCGACTCCAGAAGCAGCGGGAAGGCAGCCTCGGAGGTCGAGGTCGAAAAAGCGATCAACGCGGGTGAGCGGATTGCCTTGACCAATGGACTGATCTGGCCCTGCAGCACCAGCGCCGCCACCGCGATCATGCAGGCGATCAGGATCATCAGCGCCAGATAGAAATCGCCCACCAGCTTGGCATAGGTAACGATGATACCGACGCCCTGGGTCGAGACGGCGCCGGCGATGGCGGCAAAAATCGCCACCGGCGCGAACATCATCACATAGGTGGTGATCTTGAGGATCACGGTGGCGCCCTGTTCGATCACATGCAGCAGCTGGGCCGCCTTCTGACCCACCGCCGAAATGGCGATGCCAGCGAAGATCGAGAACACCACCACCTGGAGAATTTCATTTCGCGCCATGGCGTCGATGATCGAGGCAGGGATCAAATGCTCGAGAAAGCCGGACACGCCTTGCGCCTGACCCACGCCGGCTGCGGCCGGCGAGGCGGCCACATGGGCGACGCCCGCACCCACGCCCGGCTCAAGCAGGTTGACCATGACGAGTCCAATCACCAGGGCCACGAAAGACGCAGTCAGGAACCAGATCATCGCCTTGGTGCCGATACGCCCCACGGTGGCAGCGCTTTCGATGTGGCCGATGCCGCTGGTCAGCGTGGTGAGAACCAGAGGCGCGATGATCATCTTGATCAGGCGCAGGAAGATGTTGGTGACCTGGCCGAACCAGTCCGCTGCGGTGGCGGCCCCGGCGGGTGACGCCACGCCATGGACGATCATGCCGGCGACAAAGCCGCCGATCATGGCGGCGACCACGAACATCACAAACGAACGCTTCATGGATATCCTCGCCCTCAGCCCGGTTTTGGCCGCCCTTATTTTCCATCATGTTGGGGGTTTACGTGCACGCCGTCAAACCCGCTTTCACCGGGTTGCGCGGCCCAGGCAGGCCCCGCATAAAGCGGCCTAGGGGTTCACATGACATCCACCGGTGGCAAGGGCGGCGTCTGGATCGCGGTGGGCACATTGCTGGTGGCGATGTTCTGCTTCCAGACCGGCGCGTCGCTGGCCAAGCAATTATTTCCCCTGGTGGGGGCGCAAGGCACGGTGGCGCTGCGCGTGGGTCTTTCGGCCTTGATCCTGATCCCCTTCGCCCGCCCCTGGCGCGCGCGGCTCACGCGCGGCAATTGGCAGGCGCTTCTGGTCTATGGCGCGGCGCTGGGGATCATGAATTTCCTGTTTTACATGGCGCTACGCACCGTGCCCTTGGGCATCGCGGTGGCGCTGGAATTTTCCGGGCCCTTGGCCGTGGCGTTGTTCTCGTCACGCAAGCCGTCGGATTTCCTTTGGGTCGCGCTGGCCATCGCCGGGCTTCTGGTCCTTCTTCCCATTCGACAGACGGCCAACCTGTCCTGGAGCGGTACGGCGCTGGCCTTGGGCGCGGGCCTCTGCTGGGCGCTTTATATTATTTTCGGCCAGAAGGCGGGCGCGGTGCACGGCCAATACGCCACTGTCCTGGGTAGCATTGTGGCGGCGCTGGTGATCACGCCGATCGGCTTCGCCCATGCGGGTTGGGCGCTGCTGAAGCCATCCACGCTGGGCTATGGACTTCTGGTCGCGGCGCTGTCGAGCGCCGTTCCCTATTCGCTGGAAATGGTCGCGCTGCGGCGGCTTCCCACCCAGGCCTTCGGCACGTTGATGAGCCTTGAACCGGCGGCCGGGGCCTTGATGGGCTTTCTGCTCCTTCACGAGCAGCTTTCGCTGCTGCAATGGGCGGCGATCGGCATGGTAGTGCTGGCGTCCATGGGCACCGCGCTCTCGGTCAAGAGCCAAGCCCATCCGCGGCTGCCGGATTGAAATTCAGCAGGCGTCTTTTGCCACGGCCTGCAGCGCGCCTGCCATCGCCTCGAGCAGATGCTCATTGCCGGTCACGCCATGGCGCTTCGCCAGCCATCTGGGATCGTAATAAGCGAGCAAGGTTTTGCCTGCCTCGTCCTGCCAGACCAGCGCCTTGAGCGGCAAATCGATGCCCAGTGTCTGGGCCGCTTGCATCAAGGGCGTGCCGGCCTTGGGACTGCCGAAGATCAAGACCTCAGTGGGACGAAGCACCATGCCGGCGTCCTTGGCACCCGCCGCATGATCGACCCGGGCGAAGATCGTCATGCCATGGCGCGCGACCGACGCGGCAAGGAGGTCCATCGCATCCTTGGGTGGATGGCTGCTGGCCATCACGATCAAGCCATCGGGAATCATGGCTGGTGCGCCGCCGCGTCGTGATGGATTTCCAGCCAGCTCACAGTCATGGAATTTCCCCTTCGGCGCTTCAGTTTACGGCGGTTGAAGCGGAACGGCCAGAGCGTGATAGGGTTCGTCCGCCAAGGGAGGGCTTTGATGTCCCCGGTGCGCGTGACGGCATTGCTGGGTGTGGCGCTGTTGCTGGCGGCCATGGCGGCCATGGCGTCCGCCTCCGACGGCCGGGCCTTTGCCTGGCTCACCGGCGAATGTTTCCACCAGCCCGCGCCGCTTGTCTGTCACCGCGGCAACACTGTCATCGTCCGGCGCGGATATGACGTTTAGGTGTTCCCAATGACCAAGCTGATCACGCTGGCCACCATGCTGTTCGCCGGCCTGGGATGGCTGTTTTTGGCGGCCTGGGGCGAAGGCGGGTTGGCGGCGTTTTTCGCCAATCCCGCGCGCACGTCTGTGATTGTAGTGACTTTTCTTCTGATGGCGGTCGGCGCTTTCAGTGAAGGCAATCTCAGCCGCGGCGAGCACGAAGATCGCGGCAATCGCTGGGTGCTGTGGACGGTCCTGGTGATCGGCCTGCTGGATGGCTGGCTGCCGGCCTATTGCGACCGCACCGGGTTTCTCACCTTTGGCGGTGACGGCGTTCGCTGGACGGGCGTTGCGCTCTATACGGCGGGTGGAATCTTGCGCCTGTGGCCGGTCTTTGTGCTGGGACCGCGGTTCTCGGGCCTGGTGACGATCCAGAAGGATCACCAGCTTGTCACCGGCGGCATCTACAAGACCATCCGCAATCCCAGCTACCTGGGACTTCTGATCGGCGTGGCGGGTTGGGCGATGACATTCCGTTCGATCTTGGGCTTGGGGCTGGCCGTCTTGTTCGTGCCCATCATGATCGGGCGCATCCGCTCGGAGGAGCGCTTGCTAGCGGGTCATTTCGGGGCCGCATACGAAGCCTATCGCGCCCATAGCTGGCGGCTGATACCGTACGTTTATTAGAGGAGCGCGCATGGACCGGCAGGAATTGGAAAAAAGCTTGCCCGGTGCGTTGGCGCTAGGCGCGTTGGCCTGCGGCGCGCTCGCGGTGGGCGCGATGGCAATCGGGGCGCTGGCCATCGGCAAGCTCAAAGTGGGACGCGTGGCAATCAAGAACGCCAAGATCGGCAAGCTGGAAGTGGATGAACTGGTGATCCGCAAGATCACGCGGCCTGAGGGAAGGCTGTGACACCTATGGGAGTGCGGCCGGCGGCGGGCATCCTGGCGTTGTTGCTCACGGCAGGCCATGTCCAAGCGGCTTGCACGCCCGTTCCGCAAGAAAAAATCGGTTTCCAGCTTTATAACATGTTGGCGGTGATGATCCCGCGCGCGGATATGCCGGCTGCGGTCGCCGGCGGCCCGGTGACGATTTCCCCACGGACGCTGGATGCCACCCTCTCGCGCCTGCACGCCATCGGCTTTCGCAATATGGAAGGGCTGGGCGATCGCTTGCCAGCGCCGCGTGCCGCCTACAAGGCGCTTCTGGCCAAGGATGGACTGGACCAGGTCGGCAGCCATCGCCCGCTCGATCCGGCGCGCTGGAGTGCAATCCTAGATGAAGCGCTGGCGCTGGGACAAAAGGATATTGGCGCGCCCGGGTTTGGCGAGCCGGGGATCGGAAGCCTCAAGGACACGCTGGCCACGGCGGCCAATCTCAATCGCTTTGGTGCGCAAGCAGCGGCCAGGGGGCTCCGGCTCTATGTCCATAACCATGACGAAGAGATCAAAACCAAATTTCTCTATGACATCGCCCATGACGGCCATCCCCGTATGGTTTCTGCGTGGGAGATCGTGGCCGCCAACACCGATCCGCGCTTCGTGCATTTCGAAGTGGATGTGCACTGGACCCGCGTGGGCTTCGGGCTGGATCATTTCGCCGATGTGCTGGCATTTCTGCGCGCGCATCGCGACCGCATCACCTTCCTGCATGTGAAGGACACCACGGCCGATGGCCGGATCACCGATCTCGGGCAGGGCACCACCGACTGGCCCGCGATCTTTGCCGCCGCCGGCCCGCAGATCCGCTATTATGTGTGGGAATATGACGACGATCCGGACCCGTTCGGGTCGGCGGCGATCACGTGGCGTTATCTGACTTGCGCTAAGCCGTAAGCTTTTGGCCGCGGCTCGCGTTGATCACTTGAATCTGGCCCAAATTGGTCAGCGTGATCTCCGGTTTGCCGTGATAGAGCTCAACCGGCCCTGAGATCTGCACCCGGTTTCCGACATAGCCATTGACGCCGCCGAATGCGCCGGCATTCCGGGGGAAGATGACGGCCTCGAATATGTTGTCGGGATAATGGCCCCCCAACTCGATGACGATCATCCCGTTGGGCGCCGCATGAACACCGTTGACGACGCCTTCCACCGTGACATTGTCCCCGACATGCTTGCCGGCATCGGCGACATCGATGGCGGCCGCCATCGCGGGCGTGGCCAGGATCAAACCAAACACAGCAGCGAGTCGCTTCATCCGATTCTCCCCCATCGCGACCGTCTTTTTACCACGAAAGAAATCGCTTTTTAGCGGCGCCGTGATGAAATCCGTGTCACGCCGCCAAGTGCGCATTCTTTGCCGGTTGCATAACGCGCGCGCCGCAGGCGGTGACGATCAGGACGTAAAACAGCGGCCATGCCAACAGCAAACAGACCGCTGGCCGTTAGTCAGTTTGGGGGCCGTGGTCCCCCTGCTTGGCCAACGCGTCCCACGACGCGGCAAGATTTAAGTAAGATGAGCGCGCATCCTCGGTATGCGCTTCCCGCGCCAGCTTGAGCATTTCGGCGGCGCGTTCCCGGTACTTCCGAAGCGGATTTTTTTGGTCCTTGTGATCCACAATCTTGCCGTTGGCTGTTACTGGAATCTAAAGCCTGGAAAGGGATTTTGTTGCTTAAGTTTCAAGGCGGTTTCGTGCCGGTTCCGGCGGCTCTGTGGCATGGATATGGCGAAGCGGCGGCAGGGGTGGACGGTAGCGCGGGATTGGGCACCCGGCGCGGCGCGGCGATCGATAAAAACCGGTAAAATCCAGGGAACCATCTGACGCGGCAGGCTTTACAAGGTTGGCGGGTGGTATTTCCCCGCACCGGAGCAAAAGCCTTTGCGGAAATCATCCGTATGAAGAGCACAATGGACATCCACGGGGCAGGGATGATTTCAACCTTAAAACTTGGCTATTTTCGTCATGAATAAAGTGCAGGAGTTTCGCCGCCGCGCCCAGGAATGTTCCGATCTGGCCGGAAAGGCGCCCAGTCCCGATCTGCGCAGCCATTATGAAGGCTTGGCCCGCGTGTGGCGCAAGCTGGCCGAAGAACGGCTGGCGTTCTTTGTCGAGAATCCGGAAGTCGAATAGAGCCGCATTCTTACGGCGCCGCCTGCGGTGCATCTGGCGGGGTAAGATAGAGCATCTTTTCGCGGTAGGCGATGTAGAGATGCAGACGCTTCAGCACATCCATGCCAATGATCAGATCCGGGTCCAAGCCGTCGTCCACCCGGGTGATATGGCTGCCCAGCATATTGGCATTCTCAGGATCTTTCTTTCCGACCAGGTCGGGATAGACCAGCACATGGGGGTTGGTCACCGCGATCCCCTCGAATGCGAGGCTATGGAAAACATAGCCAAAGCGGGGATCGTTGGGGCCAAGCGATACCGCCCCGGGCGAGGTGGCAGTGACATCGAACGCAGATCTGGCGGTGGCCGCGCTCATGGTGGTCAAGGTCGCGCCGGTATCGACGACGGCGGAAAAGGTCTTGCCATCAAGCGTCACCGGCACGCGGATATGTGTGTCCGGTCCGACCTTAATGCTCGAGGGTTCGTCGGGATTGCCTCGCGCCGGCCGGGCCATGGTGAAGGGCACCACCGCCAGCGCGGTGGCCGGCCAATAGATCACTTTGCCTTCGCAATGATCCGGCGAGAAAAGATTGAGTTTGCGGGTGACGAAGTTCAGTTCGACATCATAGCGGCTCAAAATGTCGCCCGCGATCAGTCCATCGAGCGATGAGTTGGGATCGGGCAATATCATCAGGTCGATATCCCGGCCCTTCAGCCCGCCAAGCGCCAGCGTGTCGAGCCGCACATATTGGCGCGAGGCATTGCCGCGCATGTCCAGCGCTTTCACGGCCGCGTCCTGCCGCTTGAGATTGAGTGCCTTCACCGTCTTCGCGCTCAGGCTTGAAATGCCGCCGGCGGTGTCCACCAGCAGGTGCATGTCCGTGCCATTGACGGTCGCCGGCATCAAGATCATGTCGGCCCGCGTCAGTGTCATGTCGAGCGAGGCGCGAAGCTGCAAGCGGCCGCAATCTTCGGCAACGGCCGGCGTTGCGAAGAAGAGGGCGGCGAAGAACGCCGCAACATGCGCGCGCAATGACATGATCGTCTCCCAGCGGCGGGAGATTAACACGCATGGGTTGTTGCGGGGAACGCCAATGTGTGATGCCGCGCGCAACGCTCCGCACTTTTCGTCAACGGCATCGTCTTCGCGCGATGCGTTACGAATTTTCCATTTCAAGCCTCTTGACCCAACTATAGTACGATGCAAGATACTGCTTATGCAAGATACCTATCATTGTGCTATAGAGGAGACTAAAAATGCTAGACAATTCAAATAGTTCGCTGATACCCGCGGTTTGCCGGGAGTTTGTCCTGGCGTTCCTGGTGGCCCTGTTCGCCGGACTTCCCTTCGCCGCAGCGCAAGCAGAGGAAAGCGCATCCGCATCATCGGCGCCGCTGTGGGGCGCGCTGGACAAAGGGCCATACGATGTCGGCTATCGCGTGCTCTATGCCTTCGATGCATCGCGGACCTGGGCCGGCGGCAAAGCCGGAACACCGGATCTTTCGGGCCGGCCGGTTCGCATCAGTATCTGGTACCCCAGCGCGTCGACCAACGTCCAACCCATGCGTGTCGTCAATTACGTGCATCACACGGGCGCGCCCGCGGGCTTTGCCGAGGCTGACGCCGCGCTTGAAAGCCGGGACCGCAGGGTCCTTGCCGAGATGGTGCCGGCAAGTGGTCTGGACAGCGTGATGACGGCAAAGATGCGCGCGGTTGCGGAGGCCCCTGCCGCGCAGGGCCGGTTTCCGCTTCTGATATATTCGGGCGGCATCAATGCCACCACGCTGTCGAATGTGGTGATGGCGGAATATCTCGCTAGCCATGGTTATGTGGTCGCCACCGTGCCGTCGCTTGGCATATCCGCCGAGGTGCCCGAGCAGAGCGACACGCCCGCGGCGTTGGAAACCTCGGTCAGGGATCTGGAGTTCGCCTATGGCGTGGTGCGCCGCATGCCCGATGTGAACGACAAGTTCGGCGTCTTCGGCCACAGTCTGGGCGGCACCGAAGCAATGATACTGGGCATGCGCAACAGCAATGTCGACGCGATCGCGGGCCTGGACGGCACCTATGGCTTCCAGGACGGCGTGCAATCCCTCACCGGCTATTTCGGCTATGCGCCCGACCAGCTGCGCGCTCCGATCTTGGATTTGCGCCGCGCCGACGCCGCGATCAAGCTCGACGCCGTGGATGCCATGAGCCATGCCGACCGTTATCTCATCCGTATGGACGGGATGAACCGCACCGACTTCACCACCTTCGCGCCGGTGGCCGACATGCTCCATCTTCCCGGGCCCGCCCATCCCGTGGCCGGCTGGACGCGCGACGGCAGCACCAAGGGCTATCGGGAAACAGCGGGGATCGTGCTCGATTTCTTCGACATGAGCCTCAATGGCCGGCCCAGCGCGGATTTCGGCGGCAAGGTCCATCAAGCGACTGGCCGGACAGTGACCGCGGAAGCCGCCACCAGGACGCCTTCTTGAACCCTGCTTGACCCCCGGCAGGGCATGGCCATCATCGTGGACGCGATGGTGGCCATGCCTGCTTGGGTTCAAATCTCATGCGCATTCTGGTGATCGGCGGCACGGGATTCATCGGTCAATTCGTCTCGCGCCGTCTCCTTAAAGAGGGGCACGAGGTCGCGGCGCTGCACCGGGGGCAAAAAGATATTGCCGCCCTGATGCCGGGCGCGCTTTCGCTGATCAACGACGGACCGCTTTCTTCGCTTTCGGCGTTGGAACGCGGCCTGTCCTTTCGCCCGGATCGTGTGGTGCATATGTTGGCCATGACAGAGGCGGGTGCCACTGCCGCTCTTCTGTTCTCGGGGCACATCGAGCGCCTGGTTTTCGCTTCCAGCGGCGATGTCTATCGCGCCTATGGCCGGTTCATCCAAAGCGAGCCCGGCCCGATCGAGCCCATGCCTTTATCCGCGGATTCGTCACCGCTGCGCTCCCGGCTTTATCCCTATCGCACCAATGAAACGGTCGAAGACAGTCTCGCCTACACCTACGAAAAAATCCTGGTGGAACGGTGCTTGATGGCGGATCGCGGTTTGCGTGCCACTTGCCTCAGGCTTCCCAAAGTCTATGGACGGGAGAACAACCGCTTCGAGACGGTCTATCGTTTCGCGAGCCACCCCGACTGGCGCTGGACGCATGGCTATGTCGAGAATGTCGCCGACGCCATCGTGCTGGCCTTGCTGCATCCTGCCGCCGAAGGCCGCACCTACAATGTGGGTGAGGCCGAAACTCCCACCGTGAGCGAAAGATTGCAGCAGCTGCCGCGCTCATCTCTCGAGCTGGCGCCCGATGAGGGTCACGATTTCCGGCAGGACATCGTCTATGACACGGGGCCGATCCGCGAGGAATTGGGATATCGCGAGACTGTGCCTTTCGAAGACAGCGTGCGGCGGACCCTGGCCTGAGACCCGCTCAGACACGCAGCCGGGGCCAGCGGAGCAGGCGGACAGGGCGGGTAATCCCCATCAGGGCGGACAGGGACCAGGCCGCGGCCACAAAAATGGCGAGAAAAGCCAACAGCACCAGCACCGGCTCCATCTGATAAGGCGGGGGCGGAAGCGTGGTCGCGTCGGCAGCGCCTTGCGCCACGGCCGGCGAAGCCGAAAGAGAAAGCGGGAAAAGCAGGGCATTGCGAAGACGCATGGGACCTATCCTTCGCCGAAGCGATGCCGTGATAGGCGCGAATCCGGGCCGCGGACAGGGAAAGCTGGCGACGCGGTTAACGGGAAATTCGCGGCATTTTACGATCCTTTACCCCTTTGTGGGCGGCATAATAAGGGCATATACTCATTTCCATGGAGCAGACCACCAAATTGGGCATCAAGGATTGCAATTGCGCGGCGTTGCGCCGGGCGGCGCGGCGGATTTCCAACTTTTATGACGCCGAGCTGGCGCCCAGTGGGCTGCGCGCCACCCAGTTCGCCATCCTGGCCCTGGTCAATGAGCTGGGCGAGGCCTCGGTCAACAGCGTGGCGGAAAAGCTCGCACTCGACCGCACCACGGCGGGAAAGAATCTGCGCCCCCTGGAAAAAGCTGGGCTGATCAGCGTGGGCGCCGCCAAGCGCGACGCGCGCCAGCGCGCCATCAGCCTTACCAAAACCGGCTATGCCGCCTTGAAACAGGCGCTGCCGCTTTGGCGGCGGGCGCAAAGCCGGTTCGAAACGGCGAACGGGACGGCCAAGGCCATGCAACTCCGGACCATGCTCAGGGAATTGAAGGTCGAGGCCTAGAGCAGCCGCGTCACGCTGATGCGGAAATTTCTCGAAGGATGCGCCAGTTAGGGTTAGGACGCCTTTTTCGCCTGCTTGTCCAACCACGCATTCAATTGCGCGAAGTTCGTTAATCCTGCGGCGGCGGCGACTTTCCCGTCGCGTCCGATCATCAGTGTGTAAGGCATTTCGCCGTGCCAATGGGGATCGATTTCGTAACGCAGTTTTTCCTCGAAACTGTCGGCAAACAGCCAATTCTCGGCGTTCAACAATCCGTCCTTTCGAAGCGCGGTCTGCACCTCATTGGGATCATCACCAAACGGACTGGAATCGACCAATACCAGATCAAGGTCGGGCCGCTTCTTGCGTTCCGCGGTCCAGTCGGGAAGTTCCGCTAAGCAGGGGCCGCAGGTGAGTCCCCAGAAATGCACCACGATGGGCTTGCCCTGATGGGCCTTCACCAATTGCTGCCAGCTTCCCCGCACAAAGGGATGAAGATTGCCCGGAGGGGCCGAATTAGCAGCCGAACAAAAAGCCGCCAACACCAAAGCACTCAACCACGCCCGTTTCATTGCGCATCCTCCAGCGGCAGGAACTTGTAGCCATCCACCTTGGTCATCCAGGAAAGATAGGCGCGATGGCCATCATTGACCAGTATGGGATGGTCCGAGGCATCAGTGGTTTTTGCCGCCACGCGCGGCGTGGACCAGGTGGCGCCATCGTCGTGCGACACACGCACTTTGACCGAGGCAGTTTCACCGTCGAAGTCCTTCCAGGCCAGCCATACCCGACCGGGGATCGTTGTGACGTAGGGACGGGATGCCTCATGGGCATTCGCGTCGAGCGGCATGGGCGTGGAGAAGCTTTTGCCGCCGTCCTTTGAGTGCGCATAGAACAAGCCCTTGCGCGCGTCGCCTTGTGTGGACCAGACAACATGATAGGTGCCGGATTCCGATACCGCGAAGCTGGGACCCTGGTGCGGGCAGCCATCGAGGTGCCAATTGTCCACGCTTACCCGCGTGAAGTGTCCGGGTGTGGTGTCATTGACGAAAGTGATGATGCCGTGGTCGCGGATCGTGCCGCCGAAGACGTTGCGGAACACCACCGCGGGGCGACCAGGCGCGGTGAATGCCACGCCGAGGCGGCAACATTCGCAGGTATTGTCCTTGGCGATCATGGACGGCGTGAAGCTCGCCCCACCATCCTTGGACCATTCATAGCCTAGGCCAGCGCCGGGATAGGTTTTTCCCTGCTTCTCGGCCGCCACCACGCCGCGTTTGTCCAGCCACGCGGCGAAGAGATTGTCGTCGGGGCCGACGGTCAAAGTTGCGAAACGCTGGCTGGCATTGTTGTCCACCAGCGGCCTAGGTGCCGAGAAATTTTTGCCGTGATCCACCGAGCGGCTGAAGAACACCTCGCCGTTGAAATCGCTGTCCTTGAAGATCTCGTAGGCAACGAAGACTCGACCCTGCTTGTCCACCGCGAGCGCCGCTCGCGCATCGGGCCCGGTATCGAGTTGCACCTTGCCGTGCGTGACGGCGACGGGGCTCGAGAATGTGCGGCCCAGGTCGGTCGAGTGGGTGACATAGACCTGGCCGTCGGCATCGAAGGCGAGCCACAGGCTGCCGTCGGCCAAGAGAACCGGCGACACCGTGCTCGCACAGGCAACCGCCGCGTCATGGCAGGCGCCGCCAGCGCCGTGCGAGGTGGGCAGCATTGGCATGGTCATGCGGGCTGCTGCCGGAGAAGCGAGCGCCATTGCCAGGGCGGTTGCGGCCGACAGCCGCCTTCCGAGGAGATGGTATGTCACGGGACCTGCTCCTGTTCCATTCGCATTGATGCTCATATCGCCACCCGGAAACCGCCGATGAGATTGAACGGGATGCCCAGGGCGGGAACAGTAGTGCCCGCCACGGTCGACCCGTTGGTGGTGGTATAGCCCAACCCGGTGTCATAATAAGCGCGGTTGAGGATATTCTGGGCCGTCAGATAAACCTGCAGCTGATCGGTAATCCGGTAAGAACCGCTGAGGTCGAACGTCGTGGCCGCGCCATTGAGCTGGGTGTGCGACGTGTTGGCCCAGTAATCGGGAAAACTCTTTCCGATCAACGACAGTTGCAGAGCCGGCGTCACCTGCCAGTCCATGCCGCCCGTGATCATCCAGTGGGGAACCTGGCCCAGCTGCTGGCGGATGGGATCAGGGATCACGCCCGCGGACGGAGTCATGTAGCTGGAACTGGTCAAATAGGCATCCGTGACAGAGACGCCGCCATTCAGCGAGACATTGTCCCACACCTTCCATGATCCCAGCAGCTCGCCACCCTTCAAGGTGGCATTGCCGGCATTTACATATTGACGGAGCGACCCGCCCGCGATGGCGGTGATGCCCGTGCCACAATAATTGTTGGCAAGGGCGCAGCCATTCTCCACTGTCGCATAGTCGATGAACCGGGTGAGGCTGTTGTCGTAAAGGGTAAACGACAGCTGATAATCGTCCCCGTTCAAATCCACGCCAACCTCGCGGCCGAAGTTGGTCTGAGGTTTCAGGGTCGCATCAAAGGTCGTGTAGTTGGGACCGCTGATGAAGCTGCGATACATCTGGTTCATGCCGGGGGCAGCAAAATCGCTATAGGCGGCGACGCGCAGATCCAATCCGAGGGGCAGGAAATATTTCGCCCCAGCTCGCGGCGAGAAGTGGGTGTAGGTTTCGTTGGGAACGGTGTCGGCAATCGTGGAACCCTGGAAATTGCCCGACACGCTGGCATCCACAGCCTGCCAGAAATCCTCGCGCAGGCCCGTCGTGATTTCGAGTGGAATATCGCCGGGATGCCAGGTGCCTTGGGCGTAGATGCCCTCGAAGTGGTGCTTGGCGTCGGCCGTGATCGCACCCGTTTGCTTGGTTGCCGAGAATATGTTCAAGGGATCGTGCGCCCAGATTTCTCGGCCATCGGCGCCGACTTCGATATCTTTGAAATCACCCCACCCCGCCTTGTAGAACAGCGAGCCGCCCATGTGATGGTAGGTGACGGTTTCAGTCTGCGAGACGAACGGCACGCCGGCGCTTGGGTTGAAGATCGTATAGGCCGAGTTGCTGGCGTTCTGGGTGAACATGCTGCCTTCCCCGTACCAGAGGGTGAAGTTCGCGCTCTGCGACTCTCCCAGCGCGCGCGAACCGCCGGCGGCGAACCGGTCGGTCTCCCAGGCATTCTTCGCGATATCCCACACCAATCCATATTCCGCGATCCTGTGGTGGGTAAGGGAGACATAAAGGTCGGTGGCGGCATCGGGAGTATAAACCGCGGAGAGATGGTAATCCTGGTTCTGCGACGCCGTGGAGACCATATAGGGATTGCGGTATTGCGCTGGCGTCTGATTGTAGCCGTCGGTGCGGCCTGCGTCCGCGCTCACGCTCAGATCCAGTCCGTCCGCCACCTCGAAGCCTGCCGAGGCGAACCCATCAATCGCGTTGAAACTGCCACCATTCACGTCGAGAATGTAGCCGGGTTGGGCTTGGTGCGTCACCACATCGACGATGCCGCCCATCGCCAGATTGCCCCAGGCGCTTGACGCCCCGCCGCCGCGGATCACTTCAATGGACGCGACCGAATCCTTCGGCACCTGGGACCAATCCACCGTGCGGAAATAGGGATCGTTGGCAGGAATACCGTCTACCAATAAAAGCGTGTTGATATTGGTGGACGTGCCGAAACCCCGTATCGAGAAAGGCTGCCCGGTTGGGTGAAGCTGCCCGCTAGGTTGCTGCGAGGTGTAAATTCCCGGAATCTTGTTGACGATTTGGTCAATGGTGGGTTCGGGCGCTTCCAGCACCTGATCGGCGCCCAGGATGGTGCTGCTGACATCCAGATCCTGCTGTGTGGCGCCGCGCGTGGCGGTGACGGTGACGAATTCCACCGGCTGATTGGCGGCGACCTGTTCCTGTGCCCGGACCGAAAACGCCGAGGACGCGAGCAGCATGGCTTGAAATGAAAAGAGAGCGGCCTTGCGGCCGATACGCGTGCAAATGAACATGATTTTCCCCTGAAAAATACCGAGCGGCCGCGCAAGAAATTAACCTCACGCGGACAGAAAAAAGCTCAGGCGATTTGAGGGGGAGCGCGCGGTGATTGCGGATGATAATCGAATGTGAGCGCAAGAGCCGTGTGGCTCGCGGGCTTTTCGGTGAAGCGGGCCAGCACCGAAGGCGGCGCCAGTTCGGCGATGCTGGCGGGTGCCGCGACATGCGGAGCAGCAGCGAAGGGACATTGTTCGTTGTTCTGCTGCTGGCCATGCTCGTGGCCATGCATGTCCATGTCCATCGGCTTCGACATGTCCATGGCATGCGACATGTCCATACTTGGCGGCATGTCCATCAGGCAGATGACGAGAGGGGATTGCGCGAATCCGTCCGGATTGGGCATCCATCCCATGGGCAACAGCGCGCGCAGTATCATGGCGGCAAGCGCCAACTGCACGGCGGCGAGACGGAAGGTCCGGATCATACGCGAATATGCTCCCACTGCTCATGTGACGGGTCAAGCAACCCCTGCGTCGCGCGCGCGATCATGGGAGACGGTGAGGCAAATGCGGCAACGGAAAATGTTTTTATTTCAGTGGCTTATCGCGTGAAGGGGACTTGCTAGCGCGCTCGGGGAACAGGGCTACCGGGCGTGAGTATCTGGCTGCTGGTGCCCGGTGTGATCGAAAGATAGCTGCCCGGGCTGAAGCCGCCGCTGGCGACCGCGATGGTGGAGTTGACGGGAATCCGCACATCGCTGCGGATGCGCAGGCGCAAATTGGCCTTGTAGGTTTTGGGATCGAGCGAAAGGCCCGAGACCGTGCCCACCTTGATCCCGCCGATCCGCACGTCGGACGCGTTTGCCGCCAAGCCGTCGGCATGGGCCATCTGGGCGGTCAGTTCGTAGTCTGAAAGCCGGGCGCCGCCCGTGCTCACATAAGTATAGGCAATGAAGCCTACCGCGACGATGATCACCGCCGCGCTCAACAGGATTTCAAAGATACTGTTCTGTCTCATCGTTCCCACGCCTATAGCGCGCCGTCGGCGTTTACGCCAGTTGTTCCACTGCTTTCGGTGAATGATTGTAGGACGGCGCCAGGATGCCACCGGCGAAATGGCGGACCGCGATCAGGCTCACCGCCGCAATCGCCATCAGCCCCACATGCAGCAGCCAGAATTGGGTAGCTGGCATCACATCCAGCAGGCTGCCCAGATAGCCCACGATCATGTTGGCTAGGAACAACTGAAGATAATAAACCCCCACCATCAGGCCCGAGAAGCCTTTGGGCGCGGCGCGGGAATAAAGCGCCAGGCCCACCGGCAGCACATTGGCGAAACCCAGATCGTTGAGAATGTGAAAGGCGACCGCCCAGCCCAGCGAGACGGGATGGCCGGTTGCGGCCACCACCAACGACGCCACCGCAAGCACGGTGGGCGCGAGCGCGGCAATCACGACACCAATCACCATCTTGGTGATCTCATCCGGTTCGGTCCAACGCTTGGCCCACCAATGCCAGAACAGAACCGAGCCCGCCATCAGGAAGGTGCTGAAGAAGGCGTCCAGCGACAGCATCCAGGTGATCGGCATGGTCTTGCCGAAGAACACCAGCTGGAAATTCTTTTGCGCCCAGATCATGTAGGCGTTGAAGATTTCCTGATTTCCCACCAGCGAAAGCGCGAGAACAGGGATCAATCCGACCAATATCGCGACCGCAGTTCCGTCTTTTTTTGTGAGCGGGGGCCGCACAACTTCGCCATGGCTTATTTTTTCGCGCGGCAGCGAAGGGCGGCCGACAAGATAGATGCCGAGGCCGATCAACATGCCGACGCCGGCTGCGCCAAACCCATAAGCCCAGCCAACGGTTTCGCCCAAAGTGCCGCAAATGAGGGGCGAGATGATCACCGCGATCTGAATGCCCAGATAATAGATCTGGAAGCCGTCGGCGCGCCTGGGATCGTCGGCGGCATAAAGGTCGCCCACCTGGGCGGCGATATTGCCTTTGAAGCAGCCCACGCCGATCAAAAGGCAGAGAAGCGCGAGAAGGAAGCTCGCCTCGAACGCCATCAGGAAATGGCCCAGCGCCATCAACAGCGCCCCCAGCGTGACCGTTGTCGTGCGGCCCAGCAGGCGGTCCGCCAGCCAGCCGCCCGCCAGCGGCGTCACATAGACGAAGCCGGCATAGAAGCCATAAATGATGGACGCCAGTTCAGCCGGTGTGAGTTTGCCATAAATCGACTCGACGGCATGGCGGAAGGGAACAAAGGCCCAGACCTGCTCCACATGCCCCGGCAGCAGCAGATACCGGGTCATGTAGAGCACCAGAAGCGCCTGCATCCCGTAATAGGAAAAACGCTCCCAGAATTCCGACCCGCTGAGCCAGCCGAGCCCGCTGGGATGGCCAAGAAAGGCCGCATTCTTATTTCCGCTCATCAAAGTCCTTTCGGCGAAATCTCTTCAACATGGCGGGCCGCCATGTTGCGGCAGGCCCAGCTTGTAGAAACCCTGCTCGATCAACCGGCCATGGGCGTCGAATTTCGCGCCATGGCCGTCAAGCACGCTGCCTTCCAGCACCGCGCCCTTGATCAGGCTGCAGGCGATCTTGGGGCCCTCATAGAAGCCGAAGCGACCGGCCCAATGCACGTCCTTGAAGTCCTGCAGGCCCAGAAGCTCCATGTTGGTTTTGCCACGGAAGCCATATTGCCCGGGATAAGAGCCGTCCTTGTCGCGCTCTATGCCATAGCCCATACGCGCGCCGTTGCGGTAGGCGCCTTCATAGGCGTCCGCGGTCTTGAGTGACGTGTCGCCACCCAGCCCGTTCAGCCTGCCATCAAGAAAATGCCCGGCGAAAATCTGCTCCGCGCAACTCAACACGCCGAGGCCGGAGGCGCGGCCGCCCCTTGCTCGGCCCTGGTAACGGCATGCCTTGCCATCAAGGGGAATGTCGAAGGTGCCATAGCCCGCCGCGATGCCTGGGGAATTGGCGGCTTTCGCCGCCGCATCGCGCGCTGCCGTCAGAACTCTCTCGGCCGCGCGCGCGGTGCGGTCGGCTTGCCGGGCTGCGGCGATCGCCCGGGCCACCGTCCCGGCCGTTTCAGGCCTCAGCCCGCTGGTTCGCAGCGGTGGCGAAACCAGGGGCCCGTCATGCGACAGCGGCAGGGCAATCTCGGGCTGCGCGCGGGCGGCGGAGGCCGATGTCATCAGCAGGACGGCGAGGAAGGCCTTCTTCATCGGCATGCGATGGCAAGCTTCCAGAGCGCCTTGCCTTGCGCAACCCCCTCTAGCGAAGGCAAAAAAAAGCCCAGACCGGTGAAGGTCTGGGCCGATTTTTCGAGGCGCTGGCCTCGGGCCGCGTCAGAAGTTGTAGGTGAGACGGCCGTAATAATAGCCGCCATTGGGATCGAAGGTGGAGCCGCCAACCGGTGTGTTGTTCACGTTGGCGCCATTGGCCGAGAAGCCTGCCCCCGGACCGAAGGCATTCGGGTCCCAAGGATTGGTATCCGGGTGCATATTGAAGAGGTTGTTGGCGCCGATCGCGAGTTGCAGCGCGTCGGTGATGTTGTACCGGCCTTCCACGTCGGTCAGGAGAACGCCCGCCTGGGGAGTATAGAAGCAACCGCTGAGATTGCTGCAACCGGCGGCGCTGGTGTACTGATGGTCTGGTCCCCAATAGCTTTCGCGCAGCGTGAACCCGAACTGGTCAAGCGACCAGTCGGCGGTGAGGTTTATCTTCATCGAAGGCACCGCGTGCACGAAGTTGTACAGTGTTTCCTGGGTGAAGAAGTTCGCCCCGACCGCGGCAAGCGGCGCCGGCGCGGGCGCGGTGCTGGAGATCGCAGTGTTGTTGTAGTTGCCCGCCAAGGTCCAGTTCACCAGGCCGTAGGCGCCGAAATCCGTCGGATAGTTGGCGGTCAGGTCGATGCCCTGGGTAAGGCTGGCGATGGCGTTGGCGAACGCCGTCACACCGGCTTGAATGACGGTGGGATCGAGCGAGACGTGATCCAAAGCGATTGCCGCGTTCACCAGCGCGGGCGCCAGCGGTGTGCCGCCGATCGAGTAGATTTCGCTCGAGGTGGTGATGCGGTTGCCCATGGCGATGGAGTAGGCGTCGACTGTCACGCTGAGATCCTGGAACGGATGGGCCACGATACCGGCGGAAAAGCTGGTCGCGACTTCCGGCAACAGGTTGGGCAGGCCCAACAGTTTGGCCGAGGCGGAGTTGGCAGGCAGCTGCACCGAGGCGTTGTTCGGCGACACGTTGACGGCGGTATAGAATTCTTCCGCCAGGGTCGGAGCGCGGAAGCCGGTCGAGATGGTGCCGCGGATCGCCCATTGCGGGTTGAAGTCGTAACGCGCCGTGATCTTGCCGATCTGGGTGTCGCCGAAGTCGGTGTAATGCTCGGCGCGGCCCGCCACGTCGAGCTGAAGAGCCTCGATGGGCGCCAAGGCGAAGTCGATATAGCCCGCATAATTCTTGCGAGTACGGTCGATCGTGCCGGCGGGCGGGAAGCCCGGGAAGGAGTTGGCGCCTTCCTTGTAATAGGACGCCGGGTCACCCGCACCGATGGCAAAGCCGTCTTCGCGCGCTTCCAAGCCGACCGCCACCGTCAGAGGCGACGCCATGCCTACATTGTAGGAATGGGTGGCGTCGATCGTGCCGGTAAGCTGGGTGGCGGTGAACCGGCCATCGTAGAAATTGGTCGGCGTGCTGTGGGTGTCGATGAACAGCGACCGGTTGGCGGAATCCAAGGTGTAGATATTGTCGATATCCTTGCCGTAGCCGCCGCCGATGTCGAAGGCCCAGCCGGCGAGATTGAACTTCTCACCGATATTGTACTGGTAGTCGTTTTCTAGAAGGGCTTCGAGCGGACGGAAGCCTTCGGGGAAGGGGATCAATTCGCCGGGCAAGGTATAATTGCCGGCGGCGCCGCTGGCGATCACGGTGCCCGTGGCCGGGTTCAGGCCCGCGCCCGGGGTGCCGGGAAGCGCGCTGTAACCGTTGGCGGTGGCAATGGCAAAAGGTCCCGTGCAGTCCGGGGTTTGACCGTTCGCGGTGCTGGAGCCCGTGTCATAGCCGCCCGGATTGGTGGCCGAGCAAGGCTGGTTGGAGCCCGGCGTGGCCAGGACCTTGTCCGGCATGCGGTTGTTTTCGTACGACCGGCCGTTTTTGTGGGCGATGGTGCCGAAGGCATAGAGCGAGAGATTGTCGCTGAAATCATAGCCCGCATTCACTTCCGCCATGGTGGTCTGGTATTCGGGATTGCCCTCGATCGGGTTGACCCGTGGATAGCCAGGAATTTCTGCGCGATCGCCAGCGGGATGTCGCCATTCACCAGCGGCCCGGTCTGCAGGCCGTTGCCGTTGGGACCATTGCCGGCCACGCGCGCATCGACGCCGCCATATTGGGTAAAGCCGCCGAATTGCTTGTCGATGGTGAAGTTGACAAAGCCCTTGTCGAACAAAGGCAGGCCCATATTGTAGGAAACGTCGTACTTCTGGCCGGCGCTGGCGACGCCATTGGCGGTGTCGATGCCGCCATTGTCGAAGTAGCGGCCCGCGGTAGCCGACAACACACCGCCCGAAGATTTGTTCTTGAGGATGATGTTGACGACGCCGGCGATGGCGTCGGTGCCGTACTGGGCGGCCGCGCCGTCGAGCAGCACTTCGACGTGATCGATCGCGCCTGAGGGGATCAGCGAAATATCAGGCGCCGCGCTGCCGGAGGTGAAGTCACCGCCGTCGACGTGCAGGTTGCCGGAATAATGCCGGCGCTTGCCGTTGATCAGCACCAATGTGTCGTTGGGCGAAAGACCGCGAAGGGCTGCGGAAAGCGTGAGGTTCGCAGTGTCGCCACCGAATTGCTGGGCGGTGAAGGAGGGAACGCTCTGGCCCAATTGCTGGCGCAGGTCGGCCGAACCGGTGCCGTGCGTGAGTGCATCGGTGCCCAAAACCGTGATGGGCGCGGCCAGTTGGCGGCCGTCATGCCTTGCACGCGGGTACCAGTTACGATCACGGTTTCCGCTTCGCTCGCGGCCGTTTGCTGGGCGAATGCAGGGCCCGCAGCCACGACAAACGCGGCGATGGACGAGCCAACGAATAAGGATTGCTTCAACGACATGCGCATTATGAGTTCCCCTCTTTTGCGGCCTTTTATGGCGAGCTGTTTTTCGGCGCGAATAGCGATTTTTGTGCTGGAATCCCCCTACCGCGACGATCCAAATCGCCTCACCGAGGGGACGGTCGTCCGAGGTCGGCACAATGTAAATAATACCAAAGTGTCATGAAATAGTCACTAAAGCCGTATTTTCCATTAATTATTTGCTTATTGTGCCTAATATATCATGCCTTCCGGCAAGCAAATAACTCGGTAGTCGGACCTTCCCCCTGCCATATAACGAGGCTTCGGAGGCGTACTGGTTCTTAAAAATGCCATGTGTGGTTGCGAACGCACAGCTAGGGGATGCTCTCTCGATCACTTACCCAGCGCGCACGCCCATCAATTAAATCGCATCTCAATCCGCTGCCTAAATCGCCTCGGGAGGAAGGAAGGGCGGCTGCGATCATAGGCCAGCCGTGATTGAAAAAGCCCCCCGGCGAGATATGATTCCGACGCGGCTTACGATCCCCCAGGTCAGTTTTGGCGCCGGATCTCCGGAGCATATTCGCGCAAGCCGTCGGGCACCATCAGGCAGGACGCTTGGATGAGGCGGTTGACTATTATCGTCAGATGCTGGCGCTCAAACCGGATCTGGCCGGGGCTCACCAGAAATCTTGGCAACGTGCTCTGGCAACAGGGGAAATTGGAAGAGGCCGAAGCCAGCTACCGCCGCGCATTGGACCTTCATCCCAACCTGGCCAGCGCCCACAATAATCTCGGGACCGTGCTCCTCGAGCGAAACAAGCTGGATGAGGCGGTAGCCAGTTATCGCCAGGCACTTATTATTGAGCCCGACTATGCCGATGCGCTCAACAATCTGGGCGCCGTGCTTTGCCGGCGGGGCGCGTTGGACGAGGGCGAAGCCCGTATCCAACGGGCGCTTGCCCTGAAGCCGGAGCTTGCCGGGGCGCATGACAATCTTGGCATCGCATTGTGGGAACAGGGCAAGCTTGGGGAGGCAGAGGCCAGCATCCGCCGCGCACTTGCGCTGACGCCGGGGTTCACCCGGGCACTGGGCCATCTTGGCGGCTTGCTCAAGGACCAGGGACGGCTGGAAGAAGCCAACGCAGCTTATCGGCAGCTCTTGCAGATCGAGCCCGAGGACGTCGATGGGCTGAACGGTCTGGCTGCCGTGCTGGCGGCGCGAGGCGACGCCGCGAGCGCGTTCGAAATAGTCCGGAAGTCCCTGCGGATCGAAGAGACTGCCAACGTCAAGCGGCTATTCGTGGACATCGTCAAGCAGCTCCCTTGGGCCAAGGATGACCTTCAAGCCCGCCACCTGATGGCGCGCGCCTTGGTAGAGCCCTGGGCCCGGCCCGGCGAACTTTCCCGTACCGCCGCCCGCCTCATCAAACAGAGCGTGCATATCGGCGCCTGTGTGGCGCGGGCCGCGCAGGCCTGGCCGGGGACATTATCCGCGGCTGAATTGTTCGGCGGCTCGAAGACGGCGGCGGATGACGAACTGCTTTTGGCCCTGCTGGTTTCGGCGCAGAACACCGACGTCGCGCTCGAACGCTTTCTCGCCATGGCGCGGCGCGTGCTGCTGGAAACAGCGTCAGGCGATGAGCCGTATGGCGGAGCCCTCGAATTTTACGCCGCGCTGGCGCGCCAGTGTTTCATCAATGAATATGTGTTTTTCCAAAGCGAGGAGGAAACTCACCGGGCGCGCGCGTTGCGCGATGCGTTGGCCGCGGCCATTGAAGCCGGAGCGCCGATATCTTCTCTGCGGCTCTTGGCGGTGGCCGCCTATTTTCCACTTCATTCTCTTTCCGGCGCCGCCCGCTTGTTGGAGAGAAGATGGCCCGAGCCGGTCGCCCCCGTTCTGGTGCAACAGGTGCGCGAACCGCAGGAAGAAGCGCAGTTGCGCGCCGCTACGCCAAGACTGACGCCTGTCGAGGATGCGGTCTCGCGCCTGGTCCAGAACCAATATGAAGAAAATCCCTATCCGCGCTGGGTCCGCATGCCGCCCGTCGAAAAAACAAATACCATCAGGGGCTATTTGCGCCGGAAATTTCCTTTTGCCCAATTCCCCCGTGAAAGCGGCGGCGAGATTGCGGAATTTCTCAGCGCCGGCTGCGGCACCGGTCAGCTTCCCCTGGAAATCGCGCAGGGCGTTGCGGCGCGCGTGCTGGCAGTCGATCTCAGCCTCGCCAGTCTTGGCTATGCCCAGCGCAAGGCGCGCGAGCTCGGCCTGACGGGAATCGAATTCGCCCAGGCGGACGTGTTGGAGCTGGGCCGGATCGGCGGCAGCTTCGATATCGTGGAATGTTCCGGCGTGCTGCATCATTTGGCCGACCCCTTGGCCGGATGGCGGGCGCTTTTGTCCCTACTGCGTCCCGGCGGGTTCATGTTGGTGGGTCTCTACAGCGAAGTGGCGCGGCGGGGCATTGTCGAAGCGCGGAAATTTATCGCGCAGCAGGGTTACGGCACCTCCGCCGATGACGTCAGGCGCTGCCGCCAGGATTTGCTGGACTTGGACCGAGACCGGGAGCTTGGCATCGACTCCGGTGATTTTTTTGGCGTGAGCAGCTGCCGCGATCTCTTGTTCCATGTCCAGGAGCAGCGGATGCGCCTTCCCGACATCGCCGCTTTTTTACGGGACAATGACTTGGCATTCCTGGGCTTTGAAACGAGTGACACCATTCTTCGAGCCTATCGGCGGCGGTTCCCTGGCGATTCCGCCGCCACCAATCTCGATCATTGGCAAGCCTTCGAGAACGATAACCCCGACACATTCTCCGGCATGTATGTATTCTGGATCCAGAAGAGCTGCGGGGCATGAAGCCGCGTGGCCAACGCCAATTTGGCAAATTAAAGGCGTTGCAGCTGACGACTGGGGTGCGGGAACCGCAGCCACGCTCGCAAGTTCCAAAGACGTGACGCTGAACGAACAGACCCTGCATCAAATGGTGCTGGTGGCATGGAACTGGGCTGCGATATTCCTGCCGCGGCTGGCGGGCGCGCTCGCCATTCTGGTGGCTGGCCTCGTTATCTCAACCTGGATCGCGCGCGGCACGCGCAACATCGTGCAGCGGACGCCGCATCTGGATATCGCGCTCCGGCCGATCATCGTGGCGGTGGTCCGTTATGCCGCGATCGGCTTCACCATCATCGTGACGCTGGATCAGGTGGGTTTCCACACTTCTTCGCTTCTGGCGGTGATCGGCGCGGCGGGTTTGGCGATCGGCCTCGCGCTCCAGGGCACATTGTCCAATATCGCCGCCGGCATCATGCTGTTGTGGCTGCGCCCGTTCCAGGTGTGGGATTACATCGAAGTGACGGGCCAGGGCGGCACCGTGGATGAGATCGGCCTGTTCGGTTGCAAGCTCAGGACATTCGACGGACTTTTCCTGTTCCTGCCCAATTCCACCATCTGGAACACGCCGTTGAAGAATCACACCCGCAATCACGGGCGGCTGATCAGTCTCGACATCTGGGTGCCGGTGGATGCCGATCTGCCCAAAATATGCGACGCGCTGGTTCGCACCGCGCAGGACACCAATCAGGTACTTACCCGGCCGCCCCCGAAAGTGTTCCTGGAGAATTTTCTGCCGCCGCGGCCGTGATCAGCTTGATGCTGTGGTCCACCCCGCAAGGCGCGGGCGAGGTGGAGCGCCAATGGTGGAACGCATCCGCCGCACGTTGGAAGGCCTGGGCGACAGGTTCAAGCCAATCCAGATCACCCGCATGATTCCGCCCGATGCCGATCCGTCGCGGTTTCTGGAAGCGCGCGAGCCGATACCTTATTGAGCCGGTGCGATATCACTCGGCTTCGTCGGGCATTTGCCCGGCGACCAATTTGTCGGCCATGTGCTCATATTGGGACGCGAGGTCGAGGAATTCCCTTTGCCGCTTGGCCAGGGCTTCCTCCTTGGCGGACCTTCGCATCGTTTCCGCCAAGTGCCGGTAATGCTGCGCGCGTGAAAGATCGCTATCCATGTCCGCACCGTTGATGGCGGCATTTCACATCCATCGCGGCCGAAAAGCCAGAAGGACATGGCAGCCCGATCGTACAATCCAATCTTGGATCGCAGCCCTCCTCAGCCGGAGCTGGGCTCTTTCAGGTAGTGGCCGAACCAGTTCATCACCCGGCCCCGCAAATCCTCCAGGTCGGGGGGCTTGTGGAAATGATGGCCTTCGCCTTCATAGACCATCAATTGGACGGGCGTGCCGATGGTCTCCAGCGCATGCCAATATTCGAAGGATTGCGGCGCGGGACATTCGACATCGCGTTCGCCCACATAGATCAAAGTGGGCGTCTTGGCCTGCTTGATAAAAGTGAGCGGCGAGGCGGCGCGATAGGGCGCCGGATCGTCATAGACCGATGCCCCGAAGAAGGGGATCATCCATTTGTCGATCCCGTTCTCGCCATAATAGCTCGCCCAGTCGGCGATCCCCGCGCCTGCCACGATGGCGGCGAAGCGGCGGGTCTGGGTGTTGGCCCACATGCTCATCCAGCCGCCATAGGAATGGCCGTAAAGGCCCAGCCGCGCATCATCCACCGGCGCGATGCGTTCCACCGCGTCGATTCCCGCCAGGATGTCACGCAGATCGCCGCCGCCGAAATCCTTGATATTTGCCCGGGTGAAGGCTTCGCCTTGGCCGTAGGAGCCGCGCGGGTTGGGATAGAAGACGAAATAGCCCCGTTCGATGAAAGGTCCAACGAAATCGAAGCCGGTGCCGTGCTGGCCGCCGGCGGCGATATAGCGTGGCCGTGACGCGGCCGACGGCCCGCCATGGACGATGGTGATCATGGGATGCTTGCCCGGTCCCACCTTGAGCGGCTTGAGCAGCCAGCCCTGCACCTCGAAGCCCTGGTTCTTCCAATGCACGCTTTCGGCGGCGACCGTTGCGGGCAGGGAGGCGTTGGCGCGCGTCACCGCCGCAAAGGCGGGCAGCCGTCCCGCCATGATCTCGGGCGCGTGACCGAAATCCTGCGCGATGGTGGCGGCGCTGGCGCCATCCGCAGAGAAGTTGACGGGATTGAGCAATTGCCGGCTTTCGACGGAAACCGGCGCCGACCAAATGGTGCGGGCGGTCTTTGCCGACGGATCGATGCTCACCGCCGCGCTTTGATCGCCGATCTGCGCCGTCGCCATGATCTTGTCGCCACGCCAGTCCAGACCTTCGAAGGTGCCTTTATAACTGGGCGTGACATCGGCGGGCGCGCCGCCCGCCAGCGGCACGGTATAAATGTCGCCGCCGACCGAACCCCAATCGCTCATCAAGCCGCCGATGAAGGCCACGGTCTTGCCGTCTGGCGACACCATCGGCATGTCCATCTGCATCTTGGGCGCGGCAATCAGGCGCAGGCCCTTGGCGTCGATATAATCGAGGCTGGCGATCCACCAATTGTTGTCGCCATTGCCTTTGGCCGCGGTGGCGACAAAGCCTTTGCCGTCCGGCGTCCAGGAATATTCATAGACATAAGTGTCGGCCGGCGAGACCGGCTTTAATTCTCCGCCGGCCGCCGGAAGAACGGCGATGCGTTGTTCGTCGTCCTTCTTGCCGATCTCACCCACTTGCGGGGCGGCGGCTTGGATCGCGCCGGTCTTCTTGTGCGCGCCCAGCGTCACCAGCAAGGCGATCCGGCTGCCGTCGGAAGAAAAGCGCGGCGTGTTGGCGACGCCGGAGATCGTGGCGACGGGTTGCACGCTCGCCGATTGCGCACGGTAGAGCACGGTCTTGCCGGTCTTCTCGTCGGCGGCAAGAAACACCAATGTGTCGCCTTTGGGTGACCAGGCCGTGCCGGAGTAACGGCATGCGGCGCAGGGATCGTAATGGGCGACAATCTTGCCCCCCTGATCGCGCACTACTACCTGGCCGTGTGGCTCGTCCGGCAGATTGCCGGGATCGTCGCTTTCCACGGTCGCGGTCCTGTCGCCGGCCGGCGCCAGCACCAGATCGTTGAATTGATGGATCGGCGCCGCGAGTGCGGGCGAGGCAATAAAGAGCGCGGCGACGGCAATGGCTTTCATCAAACTACCCCTATCCCAACTCTCGAAAGGTAGCATGGCGGGCGGGCCGGCGCAGCCGCTTTAACGCCTGCTAACTTCTTGATACACCGGGATTTTCGTCCAGCCGAGAAAAGTTGGCATTGCTCTTCGCCGACCGTTTTGCCAAACCAGACGGGAACAACCGGATTCGCAAGCGATGGCCAGATCTCTCCCTTCACGCGCCGAACGTCTGGTGAGAGCTTTGTTGCTGCTCGCGACCAGCGCGTTTCTTACCTTGGTGGCGTGGACGCTGGGGCTTTATCAGAGCCAGGACTCCACGCGGGTCGCCATCGCCATCTTCGCCATTGTGATCCTCGCGGTTGTGATAAGCCGCTTCGCTGCGAAACCGCTGATGCGGCTTTTTGGCTGGAACCCGTGACGTCCTCTCCTGTGGATAGAATGGCGGGATCACAGGCTTACGAAAAGCGCGGCTCTTTTTGCCGCAGTGGACGCCATAAATCTGCAACGTGGCGGGCCTATAGAGCCCGCGTTGCGTTCCCTCGAACGCATTTTCCCCTCGAACTTGGCCGCGCGAAGAAATTCCGCGGCCATTTTTCTTTTGATCCGACATCGGCGCGGTTTTGCTGATGCAGAGCTGGTCCGGATTTTACGCAACCATCGCCGCCGCGGCCGCCACGCTTCTGGGTCTTCTTTTCGTCGCCATATCCGTCAACGCGGAAAGCCTGGGACCGGGGCATGACGATTTGCGCCGCCTGGCCGAGCAGGGGTTCCAGAATTATCTCGCGGTGCTGATCGTGGCATTGTTGACGCTCTTCCCGGACATGTCGTTTGCCACGTTGGGACTGGTGGCGATTTCCATCACGGCGGTGGGAAGTGTCTGGGTGCTGATCCGGTTCGGGCAATCGTTGCGGGATGCGAGGCGGATCGAAGGCAGGGTCTCGTCGGTGCGACGCCATGCTGTCTCCCTGCTGGGTTTTGGCCTGCTGCTCTATGCGGCATTTCGCATGCGTTCGGGCGATCCCGCCGGGGACGCTCCCGATATTTTGGCGGCGCTGATCGTACTGGTGGCGTCTGCGACAGTGTCCTCTTGGGAATTGCTCTTGCGGATTTCCCGTCTCAGGCACCCGCGCTGAACCTTGTCATAAAACCGCAGCGGCTTGGTTATATTTCAAGGACCAAAGGAGATCCCCGTGACCGATCATCGCCTGACGCGACGCCGCACGCTGCAAGGATTGGCGGGACTTGGTCTGGCGCTGCCCCTGACGCGGGCTTGGGCGGATGCCGGCGGCCCTTCGCTCAATTTCCTGGCGGTGGGCGATTGGGGCCGGGAAGGCGATTTCCATCAGCGTGACGTCGCCATCCACATGGGCGAAAGCGCAAAGGAGCTGGACGCCCGACTGGTGATCTCGGTGGGCGATAATTTCTATGAAGACGGCATCACCTCGGTGGATGACCCGGCATGGCAGAATTCCTTCGAGAAGGTTTATGACGCGCCGTCGCTGCAGGTGCCCTGGCTGGTGGCGCTGGGCAATCACGATTATCACGGCAACGCCCAGGCACAGTTGGATTACAGTGCCAAGAGCAGACGCTGGCGGCTTCCCGCGCGCTGGTACACGCATAAAGAAACCGCGCCCGACGGCACGGCGGTCGAATTCTTCTTCACCGACACCTCGCCGATGATGAGCCAATATTACACTGACGGCGCGGTAAAGGTGAAAGTCGGCGACCAGAAGAAGAATGTGCCCGTCCAGTTGGCGTGGCTGGACCAGGCGCTGGGCGCGTCGCGCGCCGACTGGAAAATCGTGATCGGCCATCATCCGGTTTATTCCGGCCGCCTGGTGGGCGCGCCGGCGAAGAAGCGCGACGAAGACAAGGTGGAGCGGATCACCGGCGGATCGCCCGATCTCATTGCCGTGCTCGATCCCATCCTCCAACGTCACAAGGTCAAGCTTTATCTCAATGGCCATGACCATGATCTGGCCCATATCCATCATGGCGAGACGCATTTCGTCTGCACCGGCGCCGGCTCGAAGATGGCCGACCATTGCGATCTTGGCGAAAGCGATTTCTGTTCGCTGCAATCGGGCTTCGTGGCGTGCGCGGTCAATCGTCAGCGCCTGCGCGTCGCCTATCGCGATTTTACCGGCGCGGAACTCAAGGTGGTGGATATCCCGGCCTGAGGTGCACTCAAGGCTTTGATCCTCCCTGCGATTCTTGATGAACGGGAGCGCCCCGGCGAAGACCCGTGCGCCGTCCTCCCTTTGGTGACAAACTCCCATGATGGATCAGCTGCTCACGCGTTCCGCTCCGGAAAGCACGCAAAATACCGCGCTCTATGCCCATGCGCTGCTTTTGGGCGACCGGCTGGCGGCGGACCGTTCGAACCACCGCGACGTGATTTCAAGCGCGCCTTTCTGTTTCCGCGAAGGCACCGGCTATGTCGTGATCTTTCGTTATGGCGCGCTGGTCCTGGTCGGGCTGACTTCGGTCGAAGAGAGCGAGACCCTCGCACGCTATGCCCAAGGTCCGGTGATCGAGGAAGAACGGATCGAGCTTTCCATCCGTCCGGACCAGGACGATGGTGTGGTCGGCAACGGCACGCTCCAGATCAAGGCGTTGACACCGGCCCATGTGCTGGTGATGGCCGACATTCTGGCCAAGAGCATCGCGCTGGCGCGCTATGAGCGGGAAATCGCCTCGGTGTTCGACACGATCGAGCCCGCCGCCAGCAAGCTGGCCGTCAGCGGGCGCATTCCCAGTGCCCGCAAGGCGCTCCTGCGTCTGATCGGGTCGGCGCTCCTGGCGCAGCATCGCGTTTCGGGCCGCATCGCTTTCGCCGAGAAGCCTGACATCCTTTGGGAACATCCCGAGTTGGAGCGTTTCTATGCTCGGCTCGAGGATGAGTATGAGATCATCGAACGCGGCACGCTCTTGAACGGCAAGGTGGGTGTGATCGCTTCGGCGGCGCAGACCTTCACCGACATGATGGACACGGCGCGCACCATGCGGCTGGAAGTCCTTATCGTGGTGTTGATTCTGGCCGAGTTGGTGATAGCCGCGGTAACGCTGCTGCGCTGACGCAGCCGCTTAGATGCCGGCCCCTCACTGCAGGGGAAATTGCGGGACCGGCTCGAGACCAGAGAAGTCGGAGCGTTTGTTCAGCGCCTTGCCCGTGGCAAAGCGCACGCCGGCCTGTCCGGCGATCGTCACCAATTCGCTGCTGTCCAATCCATGCAGGAACGACATGCACTTCTGGTCCTGGGCGCGCTGAACGATCCGTTCCGCCACTTTCGCGGCCTGTTCGCTGTCGCATTGTTCGGGCAGCATGGCGCCGATGCCTGCCGCCGGAACGCGGAAATCGAATGGCGGCAGATTGCGGGCATTCTGGAAATCCAGCACCACCCGGATATTGGGTACCGCCAGCATCGAGGCGAGTTGGGCAATGCGCGTCAGCACTGCCCCGTCGGGGATCATGTCCACGCGCAGCAGGATGGGACAGGAGACCGGCACTTCCACATCCTGGAGCGCACGCAAATAGCGCAGCCGGGTTTCGCGGTGCGAGACGGTATCGTGAGAGACGCTCACCATCAGCGACGCCACCTCGCCCGCCTGGGCCAGGCGCTGCGCCATCGCCGCCGTCATGAACAGAAGCGGAATCTCGACATCGACCAGCTGATGCAGGGAACTGTCGGGAATGAGGGACGCCAGGCCTTTGCGCCCGGTCAAGCGGCCATTCATGGTCATTGCCAAAAGCCGGCTGCGTCCGCTTTGCAGTTCCCAGATCGGGGCAAAGCGAAAGGCGATGCTCAGTGCCTCGCCCAATTGATGGCAGTGTTGGATCCAGCCGCTGCGGGGCGGGGAATTCCACAAAATCTGTTTGGGTGGAAGGCGGTTTGCCGTGGACATGCGGGGAATGCTGACCACCGTCTTGCTGCCCGCTTTTTCCAACGCGATGTCGATCGCTTCGGCGGTGCAGTTTTTGTCCATGGTCAGGCTGGCCGGCACTTCGCCCACCACGCTGCGCACTGAAATTTCCGGCACGCCCGCGCCCCATAATTTCTCGCAGACTTTCTGCATGATATCGCCCAGCGCGGCGTCGGCTTGCTGCTGGCTGAGATTGTGGAAGGTGGCGACATAGGCGAGCTCGCCCACGGTCATGAAATGGTCGCCCGGCCCCTGCGCGCTTTTCAGCGCGGTATCGACCAGCTTGTGCACCAGGAGTGAAAGACGCGGCCAGCGGTCGCCCAGCCTTTGCTTGATCGGGTCGAGCTGAAGCACGTGAACCTTGGCCGCGGCCGTGGTGCCGGGAGAAGGCGCACTGATCCCCTCGAAGATCGTCGGCTCGGCAGAGGGCTGCAGCATATATGTCTCGCCGTCCGGCTTCCGGCATCTCCGCATGGCCGGGACTTGAACGCGCACTACTTGAGGCACAGCCGCTGAGGCGGCGGGCCCTAAGATTTAAGTCAATCTACGGAGAAGCTATTGAGGGCCGGTTAAATTTTGTTGCCCGTGGCAACGCTTTGGAAAGTTCCATGGAAACCATGGGCTGGATTCCACGTTGTTAACCGCTACGAACGTGGATCGAGCATCTGGCCCCGCCCGAAAGAGCGGGGCCTTTTTTCCTTTGACCTTAGGGACCTGCGGGGCGAAGGGCGAAATTCACACTGTCCAGATTTGGGCCAGTTTTTGGCTTGGGGCTGGCCCAGCGGATGCTGCCCTTGGGCTGGCCGGCGGCCGAAAGCGTCACCTTGAACAGGCGCGTATCGGTGGGCGCGAGCTTTGCCACCTGCCATTCCGCCACCTGGGTGTTGGTGGCGGGATCAGGGTGAATACCTTTGTAACCATCACCGGTGGCGCTCACCACGGTGGAACCCGCGGGCACCATCATGTCGATGGTCACGCCTTGCGCGGCAAGGCCTTTGCCCTTGAGACCCATGTTGGCGAGGTTGAGCGTGTAGGTGGCACCTTCGGCGGTCAAACGCGCCTGCAAGGCCGGCCGGAAGCCGATGTCATTCTTGGCCCAGTCATAGATCTCCTTGAGCTGCGTCTCCGACATGCGCAGGGAATTGAAATTGCCCATATGCAGGCGCGCATTCGGGCGATTGGCCTCGGCCGGTTCCAGTTTGGGCATCGCCGTGGTGTGGTCATAGACCAGCGACTTGAACAATTCGAAATCGCCGTCGCGTCCGCCCAGCGTCGAGCGGGGAATATCAAAGGTGGCGCCATGGCATTGGGCGCAGCCCCCCGACATCAAGATACGCTGCCCTTGAGACGCGTCGGCGGCCAGCGGCACGCGCCAAGGCCCGGGTTCGCTGACCTTGGGCAGGCTGGCGAAATAGGCGGCCATGTCGGCCAGGTCCTGATCGCTTACTTGCGTGTCGATGAACGTGGGCATCACGCCCCAGGGCTTGCGCACGGCCTGGCGGAATTCCGACGCCGAAAGACCGCGTCCCGCCAGGTCCGGACCAAAGGCGCCTTCGCCGTCTTTGCCATGGCAGTTGCGGCACTGCGTGGCGGGGCCTTCCCACAAAGTTTTTCCCGCCGCCGGGTCGGCCGCGTTCTGGGCGACGGAGCCGGATTGCAAAAACGGAAGAAGACAAAGTGCGGCCAGAACGCGTTTCATGGATCCCCCAAATCGCCTGCGTGTGGCGAGAGACTATTGGATTGGCCTGTCTCGGTCCATCGGGCACGATGGGAACGAGTGTAAAGGACGTGTCATGCGGTTCGTGGAAGGCAATTTTGACGACCCCCAGGTGGTCGCGCTTCTTGACGCCCATGTGCGCCGCGCGCGCGCGGAAACCAGGCGGGGCAGCGCCCATGCGCTGGACGGCAGCGGACTGAAAGCGTCCGGTATACAATTCTGGACCGTGTGGGATGGGGAGAGACTGGTGGGCCTGGGCGCGCTGAAGACGCTTGCCCCCGACCATGGCGAGATCAAGTCCATGCACACGGCGGAAGGCGCGCGCAAAACCGGTGTGGGCTCGGCCATGCTGAAATCACCTCATGGCGAAGGCATGCGAAGCGGGAATATCGCGCGTCAGCCTGGAGACGGGGTCATGGGATTATTTCCTGCCAGCGCGGGCTTTCTATCGCCGGTACGGCTTTGCCGAGTGCGGGCCCTTCGCCGATTACAAGCCCGATCCCAACAGCGTGTTCATGACGCGCGAGCTTGAAGTCGCGGAGATTGAAATCAGGCCATACAAGGAAACTGATTCCGATGCCGTGACAGCGATTTGGCTGTCCGGCTGGCGATCAACCGGCGTGGATGCGCCGGTAAGTCTGGTAGAATTGCGGGAGCGCTGGCCCCAAGAGCTCGCCAAAGGCTGGACCGTTCATGTCGCTCTCGCGGGGAGCGAAATTGTCGGCTTCATCGGGTACAAGCCCGGCACCTTAGAGCAATTGTTTGTCGCGCCGGCACATCAATCGAAAGGCATCGGCAAGAGATTGCTGGATTTTGCCAAGGGACAAATGCCGGATGGTTTCGAACTTCGCACGGCTTTAAGAACCCGCGCTCCGGCTTTTTACGACCGCGAAGGTCTGAAGCGCGGCGAGACTGGTATCCATCCTCGCTTGGGACACGAGATCATTACCTATTATTGGCGCCCCTGATCATCCGACCGCGCGTGGCACGTCGGGCTGACCCAATCCGCAATCGAGCGCACCACGATCCCATTTTCCCAGATCGGCCGCCGCCGCATAGGTCGCTTCAAGAAAAGCCATCACCAGTTTTTCCGGCTCCGCTGCCGCCCGCACCGTTTCGTAGGGAAGAATGAATTCGCCCAGCGCCGTTTCATAGGCCGCGCCGGCCGGCATCGCGGCGGCGCGGAAGCCGTCCGGTTCGGGATAGGCATAAGAATAAAATGCGGCATGCGGATAAAGATCGTTGCCGGGCCAGAAACCGGCGCTGCTCACTTCGTGGGAATAGGCCTCACGGGTGACGCGATCCGGCAGGCCCGGAACGCCGCCCGGATGAAGCGGCGCCCGCCGTCCGGAAAAACGCGTCGCTGCCAGATCGAAGCCGCCCCAGAACAAATGAACCGGGCTGGCCTTGCCGATGAAGCTGGTGCGGAAAAGTTTGAACAGGCGGTCAGCCCTGGTCAGGACCCGCCAGAACTGGTTCGCGCGTGTGGCGTCATAGAGACGAGGCGCGCGGTCCCGCTCGAACGGAACGGCGCCGGCAAGTTCGCTGGGCATGGTGCGGATAGAGGTCTTGACGCCCAGCGCCGCCAACAGGCGCATGGTTTTTTGATAGAACTCCGCCACCGGCATGGCCGCGAGCGCAAATTCGCCATGCGCCCCCGAACCGGCGCGGCCGACAAGGTGGTGCGAGAGAAAATCGAATTCCAAATCGAAAATCTCTTCCCCCGAAGGAATGGGCGAGGTCGTGAGCCCGCGCGCGGTCACATAAAAAGGGACCTGCCAGCTATGGTTGAGCCAAGGCGTGAGCGTGAGCCGCACCTTGCCCACGATCTGCAGCCAGAGCTGCAACACCAGCGCGGTTTCGCGCCACGTCGAATAATTCAGATCAGGCCAATCGTCCGCGTGCATCGCGAGACCTTTAAGGGGCTGATTCGTTTTGCTTTTCCAAATGCTTTCACAATCGTCTTCACGGCTCCTTGTCCGCGCCATATCGTAGGCGTGCCACAAGGGAGGCAAAGATGAGTATAGCGGGAGTGGGAGACCGGATCGCGCAAAAAGCGCTGCATGACCATTGGGGCTTGTTCCTCACCGAGGGGATCATCCTGGTGATCCTGGGGATGGCCGCCATTCTCGTGCCTGTGCTGGCCAGCGTGGTGGTTGCCGTTTTCCTGGGCTGGCTGTTTGCCATCGGCGGGATTGTCGGGCTGGTTGCCACAATCATGGGCAGACGGGCGCCGGGTTTCTGGTGGGCGTTGCTGTCCGCCCTGGTCGCGCTCCTTGCCGGTCTGGCCTTGATCGGCTGGCCCATCGCGGGGGCCATGTCGGTCACCTTTGTTCTCACCGCCTTTTTGGTCACCGACGGCATACTGATGATCGCTTTCGGCCTGGAGCACCGGCGCAGCATGTCGGCGCAATGGGGCTGGCTGGTGGTGAATGGCGTGGTGGATTTGCTCTTGGCCGGATTGATCGTGTGGGCGCTACCCGGCTCGGCGGTGTGGGCGCTGGGGCTGATCGTGGGAATCGACCTTTTGTTCGGCGGCTGGTCGCTGATCGCCATGGCGCTAACCGCGCGCCGTGGGTTCTCGTGAACCCGGCGCCGGGCTTTTGACTTTGCCCGGCGATTTGGCAATCTCGCCCGCCGGATCACGGCAGAAATCGCGGGGACGCGCGGGCATGAGTTTGGAATCGGTGCGGGATTTCTTCGCCCGCCATGCGCCGGACATCGACTTCATCGAGCTGGATGACAGTACCGCGACGGTCGAACTGGCCGCGCAGGGTCATGGTGTGAGCCCTGGCCAGATCGCCAAGACCCTGTCGCTCAAGGTTCAGGACCGCCCCTTTCTGGTGGTGACGCGGGGCGATGCGCGGCTGGACAACAAGAAAGCCAAGGCGCAATTCGGCGGCAAGGTGACGATGCTGGGCCCGGAAGAGGTGCTGGCCGTCACCGGTCATGCCGTGGGCGGCGTGTGTCCGTTCGGCTTGGCGACGCCCGTGCCGGTCTATTGCGACATCTCGCTCAAGGATTTCGCCGAAGTCGTGCCTGCCGCGGGATCGACCAACAGCGCGGTGCGCATCGCGCCTGAGCGCATGGCGGAATTGGTGCATGCGCAATGGGTGGACGTCTGCAAGCCGGCGGATGGGCAATCCGCGCAACATCCGACGGAGGAACCAAGCCATGCATCATAGATGGATCCAGGCCTTTGCCGCGTTGATGTTGCTCCCCGCCGCGCCCGTGTTCGCGGCGGATTATTTTCCGCCCAAGGGCGATGGCTGGGCCACGCATACGCCGGAGCAGGAAAAACTCGATCCCGCCAAATTGAAACAGGCGGTGGATTTCGCCATCTCGGCGGAGCGGACCTATCCGCCTGAACTGGCCAAGGTCGCCGACATTCGTGACCTGCGCATTGCCGTGCCCCTGGAATATGGGCACGAGGCTTTCAACACGCCCATCGGTCCCTTGAAGCCGCATGCGCCGGCGAACGGCATGATCCTGCGCCATGGCTATATCGTCGCCGAATGGGGCCGCACCCGCGACGTGGATATGACCTTTTCGGTGAGCAAGACTTTTTTGTCCTCGGTTGCGGGCATCGCCTTCGACAAAGGCATGATCAAAAGCGTCAACGACCGCGTAATCGATTACGTACAACCCACGCCCGATTTCATGCTGCCGCACAACCAGCCCATCACCTGGGACAATATGTTGAGACAGGATTCCGGCTGGATCGGCACCCTGTGGGGCAAGCCCTGGTGGGCGGACCGTCCGGGCAAGGACGCCTGGAGCGAATTGGCCAAAGGGCCGCCGCCTGTGGGCCAGGAGTGGAAATACAACGACGTGCGCGTCAATGCCCTGGCGCTGGCGCTCACGTATGTCTGGAAGCGCCCGCTGCCCGAGGTGCTCAAGCAATACGTCGCCGATCCCATCGGCATGTCCGACAGCTGGCATTGGGAAGGCTATGACAATTCCTGGGTGGTGATCGACGGCAAGCCCATCCATGTGGTGAGCGGCGGCGGCCATTGGGGCGGCGGCATGTTCATCTCGGCGCGCGATGAGGCCCGCATGGGTCTGTTGGGATTGCACAAGGGCGCATGGGATGGGAAGCAGGTTCTCTCCGACAAGTGGGTGGCGATGGCGCGCACCCCTACCGGGCCCAATCCCGGCTATGGCTTCTGCAATTGGTATCTCAATACCAACAAGGCGATGTACCCGGACGCGCGGGACGACAGCGTCACCTTCATCGGCGATGGCGCCAATGAGATCTTCATTGACTATCAGCACGACATTGTCGCGGTGGTGCGCTGGATCGATGGCGGCAAGATGAAGGATTTCGTCAAGCTGCTGGTGGCGGCCACCGGCGAGCCGGCGCCCTGAAACTCAGGTACCGACACGAATGGGTGATTTGATCCGGCGTCTCCCGGCGTTATCGTTGCCGCCGGCTGACGGGATGGCGCGCATTCCGCCCCCTGGAGGATGTCATGAGCCAACCGACGCCATCGGTGCTTGAAACCAGGCGGGACCAGGCATTTCCCGTTCTTTCGTCTGGCGATATCAGTCGTCTCACGCGGTTTGGAACTCCGCGCCATTACGAGGCGGAAAGTTCCGTTCGGCGGGCCGGCCAGGTATCCGAGGGTCTCATCCTGGTTCTGTCGGGCGAGGTTAGGGTCGCGGCCCACGACGCAGAGAACCGGCCGATCGTCACCATTGGTGCAGGCGGATTCCTGGGCGAACTGGCGCAGCTTTCCGGCCGCCCGGCGCTTACCGACGCCACTGCGCTCACCCCGGTCGAGGCGATCGTGATCGACCCGGCGCGGCTGCGCGATATGATGATGCAGGAGGCTGAGTTGGGCGAACGCATCATGCGCGCGCTGGTCTTGCGGCGCATGGGACTGCTCGAGCAGGGTGTGGGTGGTCCGGTCATCATCGGCCACCCCGACAATCGCGATGTCCTGAGATTGCAGGGGTTTCTGCGCCGCAATGGTCATCCCTATCAGACGCTCGATCCCGACAGCGACGGGAGCGCCAAGACGCTGGAACAATTTCATGTCACGGAATCGGATCTGCCGATGGTCTTGTGCCCCAACGGCGCCACTCTGCACAATCCCAGCGAAAGCCAACTCGCGCGCTGCATCGGCCTGCTACAGGCCATTGATCCCAATCAGATGCGTGACGTCGCGATCATAGGTGCGGGTCCGTCCGGCCTTGCCGCCGCGGTCTATGCCGCATCCGAAGGGCTCTCCGCGATCGTCGTGGATTGCCGCGCCTTTGGCGGTCAGGCGGGCGCTTCCTCCCGTATCGAGAACTATCTTGGTTTTCCCACAGGAATTACCGGCATGGCGCTGATGGCCAGAGCCTATAGCCAGGCGCAGAAGTTCGGGGCCGAGATCGCCATTCCTGAAGAAGTGGTGGCCCTGGAAAAGTTGGGCGAGAATGGTTTCCGTCTCACTCTGGCCAGCGAGGGGCAACTCCGTGCGCGCACCGTCGTGGTCGCCAGCGGCGCGGAATATCGGCGGCTGAACGTGCCCGATCTGGAACTTTATGAAGGCTCCCATGTCCATTATTGGGCCTCTCCGCTGGAGACGCGCCTATGCCAGGGGGAAGAAGTCGCGCTGGTCGGCGCAGGCAATTCTGCGGGCCAGGCCGCGGTCTATCTGGCGAGCGTGGCTAAGAAGGTCTGGATGATTGTGCGCGGCGAATCCATCGAAGCCACGATGTCGCATTATCTCTGTGAGCGTATCGCCGCCCAGCCCAACATCGAAGTGTTGTTGAAAACGGACGTCGTGCGCCTGGAGGGCCGTGACGGCAGCCTGGAAAAAGTCTGCTGGCGGAATTGGCAAACCAAGGAAGAAGAATGTCCGTCCATCAGGCATCTCTTCCTGCTGATTGGCGCCGCCCCCAATACGCGCTGGCTTTCGCGGTCGGGCATCGGGCTTGACGCCAAAGGCTTTGTCGTGACCGGAGGAAGTTCGGACATGGCGCGCAATCTTTTCGAGACCAGCCTGCGTGGGATCTTCGCCATAGGCGACGTGCGGTCCGGCTCGGTCAAACGGGTGGCATCGTCGGTGGGCGAGGGGGCGGGGGTGGTGGCCGCCATACATGCCTATCTGGCCGACCTCAGCCGGGCGAAGGATTCACAGTTCGCTAAGGAGGGCGCCCATGGCTGAGACTTGTTCCCACCTCAACACCATCCAGAAGGTCAAACCCAGCGCCAAAGGCTGCGAGGAATGCCTGAAGATTGGTTCGCCCTGGGTGCATCTGCGGATCTGCCGCACCTGCGGCCATGTCGGTTGTTGCGATTCCTCGCCGCTCAAGCACGCCACCAAGCATTTCCATCGCACCAAGCATCCCATCATCGAAGGCTATGATCCGCCGGAAGGCTGGGGCTGGTGCTATGTCGACGAGGTGATGTTCGACCTTGCCGGCAACACGACCCCGCAATGGGGACCGATCCCCAGGTTCGTGTAAGAAGGAAGCGGCATGGCGCGGACATTGGATGCCTGGCGTGCCCTGGTGCGGTTGTGGCTGATGGGCTCCATCGCCTGGGTGGCATTCTGGGCCTGGCGCGACGGTTCGGGCTGTTTCACGGCGCGGAACGGCACCCTCTGGTGCCCCAACGCGGCGGGCGACGCGCTTTCACCCACCAACTTTGTGCATCTCGCATTGGAAATTTTTGCGCCGCCGGTGGCTGTTCTGGCGCTGGGACTGGCGTTCCTGTGGTTCGCCCGCGGCTTGGACAAACCTTCCGGTCCCTGAGCGCCTATTGCGGCTTGGGGCAGTCCAGTCCCAGTGGCGCCGCCAGCCGCCCTTCCAGCGAGATCATCTCGATCGTTCCCAGCTTGCCTGGTTTGACGCCCGGCCCTGAGAGCAGGAAGACGCTGTGATAATCATGGCGGAGCGGCTCCATGTCCGGGTTCCCCGGGATTCGAAGGGCCGCGAAGGCTGGCTGAAATTCGGGGAGGCCGGCACGCCTACCGCGCCGGCTCTGCACGCGGATCATTTCATCAAGCCGGAACCGGGCACGCTGGTGCTGTTTCCTTCCTATTTTTGGCACGGCACGGTGCCCTTCACATCGTCCGGCACACGGTTGAGTTGCGCCATGGACATTCTGCTGGGCAGGTGAGGTTTCGCAGTGGGCAGGGCCCAGAGGTCTTCGCGGGGAACTTTTGGCATTGATTTTATGCACTTTTTTTAAGGTTTGGTACGGAACGGAACGCTTCGTCAGGCGGTTACTGCATGTGAGTAGTCACCGGCAAAGGGGCAAATGTGAGTACCCATTTTCTTGAAGCTCTGCCCCTGGCGCAAAGATTGATGCGCTACCGGGAATTCTCCGAAGATGCGCTGCGCAAAGCCCAGGATATCAAGGACGAAGACATGCGCGCCGGCTATCTGAGCATGGCAGCGGGATGGCACACCTTGGCGACCGAGATCGAGAAGTTGAAAGAGCGCGCAGTGGTCCACGAGGAATTCCAACACAAGGCGGATCCCGATCCAGCCGGCTCCCTGGCCTGACGGCCAGCACAAGAATGGATTTTAAGGCAGGCTTCAGCGCCGTTTCATGGTGTAGCGCTAAGGTTGTTGCGCCTCTCCAGCGGGCAGACTGCGACCCCCGTGACTCACGCAGTCTTGAAGGACCCCGTCAGCGCCCCCCGTTGGCGGGGTTTTTCCATTCAGCGCCCCGCGGATCGTCACAGAAGATGGGACGTTCCATTTCGTGGTTCGAGCTAAGATAGGGCCATGAAGGATTGCGATATCTTGGTCGTGGGGGCCGGTCCCACCGGGCTGGTGCTGGCCTTGTGGCTGACCAAGCAGGGCGTCCGCTGCCGCATCATCGACAAGACGGACGGACCCGGCACCACGTCGCGGGCGCTGGCGGTGCATGCGCGCACCCTGGAACTCTATCGCCAGCTCGATTTGACCGAAGCGGTGATCCGGAACGGCCACAAGGTCCCCGCCGTCAATCTTTGGGTGAAGGGCGAGAAGAAGGTTCATCTCAGCTTCGAGCAGGTGGGCGAGGATCTTACGCCCTATCCCTTCTTGCATATCTTTCCCCAGGACGAACATGAACGTCTGTTGATCGCGCGGCTGGCGCAATTGGGCGTTGCGGTGGAACGCGACACCGCGCTTCTTTCCTATCGCGACCAGGGAGAAGGCGTTGTCGCCCGGCTTCAGACGCGCGAAGGGGAAGAAGAATGCCGCGCCCGCTTCGTCGCCGGCTGCGACGGCGCGCGCTCAGTGGTGCGCGAAACCATGGGCACCGGCTTTCCCGGCGGCACCTACAACCAGGTCTTTTATGTCGCCGACATCGAGATGTCGGGTCCCGCCAGCGACGGCGAATTGCATGTCGATCTGGACGAGGCCGATTTTCTGGCCGTGTTTCCCTTGAAAGGCGAAGGCCGCGCCCGGCTGATCGGAACGGTCCGGGACGAGCGCGCCCAGCATCCGGAAGATTTGAAATTCGCAGACGTGGCCGATCGCGCCATCCGCCAGATGAAGGTGGAGGTGAAGGCGGTCCATTGGTTCTCCACCTATCGCGTCCATCACCGCGTCACTTCGCATTTCCGCAAGGGTAACGCTTTCGTCCTGGGCGACGCCGCGCATATCCACAGTCCCGTGGGCGGCCAGGGCATGAATACGGGAATTGGCGATGCCATCAATTTGGCTTGGAAACTCGCATGGGTGGTGAAGGGCCGCGCGCCGGATGCACTGCTCGACAGCTATGAACCCGAACGCATTGCCTTTGCCCGCCGCCTGGTCGCCACCACCGACCGGGCGTTCAGCTTGGTGTCGGCCGAAGGACCTTTCGCCGATCTGTTGCGCACAAGGATCGCGCCTTTGCTCCTTCCTGCCGTGGGAAAGATCGAGGCCGCGCGCGAATGGTTGTTTCGCACCGTCTCACAGACCTTGATCCATTATCGCGGTTCGCCCTTGAGCGAAGGCGCGGCCGGCAAGGTTGAAGGCGGCGACCGCCTGCCCTGGGCGGTGGCCGCGGGGCTCGACAATTACACACCACTGTCCGAGATCGCATGGCAAGGCCATGTCTATGGCGATGCCGATGGCGACGTGCGCGGCTGGTTCGCCGCCAACGAGGTGGCGCTTCATGTCTATTCCTGGCGCGCTGAATATGAGAAGGCGGGCCTGAAGAAAGACGCGCTCCATCTGTTGCGCCCCGACACCTACATCGCCTTGGCGGCGGAAAAGCCCTCGTCTGAAATGCTGGCGCGCTATTTCGCGGAGCGGCAGATCACGCCCTGAGGCCGGCTCAATGCGGCGCGGTGCCGTTCAGAAGATCGGGCGGAACCACCACCCGCTGCGAGGCGAGACGGCATGGATCGGGTAACGGGCTCTTGAAGCATTTCCCCGTGATATAGGCGTGCGCGATCGTATTGGGGGTGGTGTAGGCGTAAAAGGCCGCCATCAAAATCGCGAAAATCACCAGCCCGACCACGCGAAAGCGCGAGACCGGCTTCGGGCCCAGGCCTTGATAGGGGTCATCCATGAGCCGGTCTTTTAAAGGGCCAAGCGCCCGGATGCCAGTCCGTTACTTTGACGTCGAAGACGCCGGTGTGGGACAGGGGACTTTCGAGCAGGTGCCGCCGCTGGCCGGACAGCTGAGGCAATAGTCATTGCCCGCGGAATCCTTGCAGGCGCCGTTCAGGGTGCCGCCCCGGGGCGCCCAGGTGCAGTCGTCCGCCATCGCGGTACTGCCCATGGCGAAAAGAGCGATGACAGAAGCGAAGACGATCTTTTTGCTCATGACGATATTCTCCCCTTGATGAAAAACTCTTCAGGATTTCGGTATCAGGACTGCGCTCTTGCCGCATTGCGGGTTGGAAAAAGCTACGGCGGCGCCATGGGCGCGGGCGCTCACCACACGCGTGGCCCTGTCCATCCGGTAATCGGCGGCCGCGTCGCCAGCGCCTTCGCGCCAGGAAAAGACTTGAGCGGTCATGGTGAGCGGCGCCGTCACTTTGGTACGCTGAAACGGATTGGCGTCGGTGACGGTGCGCTGCTCGGTGTCGATCACCAGGAGCATGCCGCCATTGTCGCAGGACAGATTGATGATCTCGGCGCGCGCGGGGGCGGCGGCGGCCGCGGCGAGAAAAACGAGTATGAATGTCCTGCCGAGCATCTCTCCCCCTCCCGGCGGGAGAAGCCTAGCAGAGGCCGGCGCCCGCCGGCAGAGGGTTTCTCAATGGCCCCCGCCCGGCATCAGGATCGCCCGGGGGGATGAAAGTGGGAAGAGGCGCCGGCCGCTGGGATTGGTGGGGGGATTGGTGGAGGGACTGGCGGGTGGGGGCGGTTTTGGCGCCTCGGGGTTGGTCAACACCCTGCCCGGCCGCGGCGGCGGGGTCTGCGCCAGCGCCGGTACGGTCAGGGCCAGAAGGACCAAGACGGCAAGGGACGCAAGGCGTATTCGAGAATCGGGTTTTGGGAGGAATCCCGCTATGGTTGCTGGTGTGGATGGGGTGGGCTCTCATGCGATCTTTTGCGGCTGCGTGCGTTCTGACACTTCTGGGCGCTTGCCCGCTTGCGGCACAGGAGATGGATCATCCCCTGCTGCACCAGGTCGTGGGCGATGTGAACCCGGATGGGCTGCGCGCCACCATCACCCGGCTGGTCGCATTCGGTACCCGTCAAAGCCTGTCGGGCAACCCATCGCCCACGCGCGGCATCGCTGCCGCGCAGGCTTATATAAAGAGTGAGTTCGCCCGGATCAGTGCCCGCTGCGGCAACTGTCTGGCGGTCGAGACACCGGCCGAGAATTTCACCGGCAATCGCGTGCCCACCCCCACTGCTTTCATGGACGTGCTGGCGATCCAGCGGGGCACAAGCGATCCCGACCGGGTGATCATCATAGCCGGTCATCTGGACAGCCGGAACAGTGACGTGATGGACGCGGTGCATGACGCGCCTGGCGCCGACGACGACGGCTCGGGCACGGCGGCGGTGCTGGAGGCAGCCCGGGTTCTGTCCGCCCACAAATTTCCTGCCACCTTGGTTTACGCGGTCCTGACCGGCGAGGAACAAGGCCTCTATGGCGGCAGCGTCCTGGCGCATTACGCGGCCAGCCACCACTGGAACGTGGAAGCCGATCTCAACAACGACATCGTCGGCAACAGCCATGGCGGTGACGGCACGGTGGATGCCAACCATGTGAGGGTCTTCTCGGAAGGTACCCGCGACCTGGAAAGCGACGCCGAGGCGCGGGGCGTGCGCTACAATGGCGGCGAAATCGACAGTCCCGCGCGCAATTTAGCGCGTTTCATGGCGGTGTTGGCGCCCCGCTATCTCCGTGATTTCAACACGCGCCTGGTTTATCGCACCGACCGCTATGGCCGGGGCGGCGATCAGGTGCCGGTGCTAGCGGCGGGGTTCCCCGCCGTGCGCGTGACCGAAGCCAAGGAGGACTACACCCACGAGCACCAGAATGTGCGAAGCGAAAATGGCATCGCCTATGGCGACGTGATCGGCGGCGTGGATTTCGATTATCTGGCGCAAGTGGCGCGCCTCAATATCGTCACCATGGCGGCAATGGCGATGGCGCCCGCACCGCCCGAAGCCCATATCGCCGGCGCGGTTACCTACGACACAACCCTGTCGTGGGAGCCGGTGCCGGGCGCCGCGTCCTATCGTGCCTGGTGGCGTGACAGCCTCGATCCCGCCTGGACCCATAGCCAGTCCGCCGGCAATGCCACTTCGATCAAGCTGCAACATGTGAATATCGACGACTGGCTGTTCGGCGTCACCTCCGTCTCGGCCGACGGTTATGAAAGCCCGGTCTCATTTCCCTTCAGCGAGCGGCCGCAGGGCGCCAATATCGGCCCCGCGCCCAAATAAATCCGGCGAGGGCCATGATTTTTCGCACCGTGCCCGGCAGGGACACGATCGGTTATCATCCCGACGGCAAGATGAAGCCCAGCAGCTATGGGCCATATGTGCCGAAGCAATAAGCGTGACCAACCGCATATTTTTCAATGACGCAGCCACGGGCGCGCATCCCGCGCTTGGTCTTTACGATCGCAGCAATGCTCAGTGCCTGAGCGACCTGTTCGCGCATTCGTCCGCTTTCGCGCCTACTCCGCTGCGTGCCTTGGACACACTGGCCGGCACGCTGGGGCTGGGCGCGCTCTGGGCCAAGGATGAACGCGCGCGCTGGGGCCTGGGCAGTTTCAAAAGTCTGGGCGGCGCTTATGCCGTGGTGGATTTGGCGGCCCGGGACTTGTCGCAGCGCGAAGGCCGGACGATTTCCGCGGAAATGATTTTCGCCGGTGCGGCACCCAAGGCGCGCGCGCTCACGGTCGCCACCGCAACGGCAGGCAATCACGGCCGTGCCGTCGCATTTGGGGCGCAATTGGCCGGCGCGCGCGCCGTGATCTTCGTCTATGGCGATGTGCCCCCGCGGCAGATCGAGGCGATTGCCGGATTGGGCGCGGAAATCGTGACGGTGGAAGGCGACTATGAAGCTGCCTGCCGCGCCGCCAAGGACGCCTGCGCCCGAAATGGCTGGACCATGGTCTCGGATGTGGCAGAAAAGGGCTACACCGAAATTCCCGAACAGATCATGCGAGGTTATTCGGTCCTGGCGGCTGAGGCCTTGGAGCAGATGCCCGCACCACCCACGCATGTGATCGTGCAGGCGGGTGTCGGCGGGCTGGCGACACCGGTTGCGGCTTATTTCACCAATTGCGTTTCGCCCCAGCCAAAGATCGCCGTGGTGGAAGCGGCCAGCGTCCCCTGCCTGATGGAAAGCGCCCGCAACAATCGAGAGACCCGGACCAATCGAGCGGCCCTACCAATCTGAACCGGCTGGATTGTCCTACGCCCTCGTCTTCCACCTGGCCGGCGTTGCGCAGTCTGGCCTCGGTCTTTGTCGGCGTGGACAATGCCATCGCCGCCGAGGCCGCCTCCCGGCTCAAGGATCAGGGCATTGCCACCACGCCCACCGGCGCGGCCGGGTTTGCCGGATTGCTGGCATTGTCACGTGAGCCGGGCGCCTTTGCGCGGCTCGGCTTGGGCTTGACCTCGCGCGTCCTGATCGTGGTAACCGAGCAGGCACTGGATTGATTTTCCGGAAAAGAAAAACCCGCCCATCCGGCGGGATGGGCGGGTCTTAGGAAGTTAGATCTGTTCCTTTACATCTTCAGGCGGAGACCGACCTGGAAAAAGCGGCCCACGATACCGGATTGAGCGCTGGAGGGATTGTAGTTGACGCCGCCATACTGCGCCGGCTCCAGTGGAGGCAGCGTGTCGAGCAGGTTCTTGATGTTGCCATAGACTTGGACATTGTCGTCGAACTGATAGGCCAGGTGGAGGTCGACATCCCAGAAATCGCCGCCTTGGCCAGGCACGTCAGGATAGATCGAGCCGCCGGGACCGGCGATGTCCAACTCCACGTTCTTCAAGTCGCTGGTGAAGTAGGTGGTGAAGGCCGCAGTCCCATGGACCCCACTTGAAGTCGTTGCCCAAGTGAACTTGGTCCTGGGCGTGCCTTCGCAGTCCACCAGAATGCAGGGGCTGAGCGTGCCCACATATTCCAGCTTTGGATTGCCGGGAACGATGTCGGCGAACTCGAACATGCGGGTACCATCGAATGACAGCGTGTAGTGCAGATCGTCCATCAAATCCCAGCTGGCATTGACGCCCACATCCAGGCCCTGGGTGATCAAGTGACCCGAGTTGGAGTAGGGCGCCAAGACCGTTGCCGGGCGGGCCTGGGCGGCAGGCGCATTCGGGTCGGCCACGTCCGGCACGAACGCAAAGCCCGGAGGCGTCACGCCCGCGAAATAGTCCCCGATGGCCTGACCGATGCTCGGCGGCTCAATCAGGTTCCACTTCTCGATATAGTAATAGTCGGTATTGAACGCGACATTCTCGAACGGATTGACGATGAAGCCGGCGGTATAGTTGGCCGACGTCTCCGGCTTGACCCCTGCGAAGGCCGAATTGATCACTTCCAGCGAGTAGGGATTGCTCACATAGGCGTCATTGTTATGCGCCGCCGAGAAGCTGGCGGGTGCCAGGCCTCCCGCCGTGGTGGTGACGAAGGCTGCCGTCTGGGCGTTACCGTTTTCGGCGAAGCCCGGAGCGCGGAAGCCGCTCGACGCCGTGCTGCGGATCGTGATCCACGAGAATGGCGAGTATTTGAGGCCGGCTTTCGGATTGAAGGTGTTGCCGAAGTCCGAATAGTGGTCGAAGCGCGCCGACAAGTCCGCGTCGAAAAGCGAGAACACGGGCAGGTCCAACTCGCCGAACACCGAAACGATGTTCCTTTGGCCGAAATCGAAGGTATTGCCCAGGCCTTGAGCCGCATTGTTGGGATTGAGCGACGGGTTGTTGTTGTCCTCGACCCGGTACTGCATGCCCAAGCCCAACGAAGCGGGTCCGCCCGGAAGGTCGAACACGTTGCGATAGGCCGACAGGTCCAGCAAATCTTCGTCGCTGGTGGAAATGCTGGTGAGGTTGGGTGACAGCGCCGAGCAAATCGCCGCGGTGTTGGATGACGGATTGATGAAGCTGTAGCTGCCGTTGTTCACGTCGGTGATCAACTGATTGTAGTTGATGAAGCCGGCATAAAGGAAGTTCAGCCAGGAATGGGCGATGGTGAGAGCGCCGCTGTAATTCCATCCGTCCCAGTCGCCATTGACGCCCATGGTCGAGCGGAACGCGTGGCTGATAGTGTGTTCGAAGGAGGGGATGTCGCCGAAGGCATAATTGACGGCGGCATCGGTGCAGCTCACGCCCTCCACGCAGGTCGGCGCGTTGGTGAAGGGATCGTTTGGATTGAGCGCGCCGGTGCCCGGACCGTTCGCACCGGTGAGCCGCGCCGGCAGCACGATGGCGTTGGTATTCACGGGCGAACTGTTCTGGATTTGCGGCGGCTGCAGCTGGTTGTAATACTCGTACTGGAAGTAGCTCATATCCATATAGAGCTGCATGTCATTGCTGACATTGAAGCTGCCGCGGCTATAGATGCCTTCGCGGGTCGTGCGCGCCTGGTCATACTCATTGCTGAGCAGATCCTGGGCGCAATAGACGTCGCCCGAGGAATCAGTGGACTTGGTTCCCAAAGCGCCGCAGCCGCCGGGCGCCAAAATCCGCGTCGGTCCGGTGCTGTTGCTGTTGATGACATAGCTGGGCGGAAGCGGGGTGGTGCCCGGGGTCACCGTCACCATGGCTGGCGCCACCGAACCATAGATCGAGCCGGAGAAGTTGCCCGGTTGGCCGCCGATGTTGTTCACGCCGCCGATCGAGGACAGGTTGTTGGTGTTGAAGGGGAAGGGACGCTGATCCACCCGGATCGGATCGTCATGTTCGTATTCGACATTGACGTAGAAATTATAGCGATCGGTGGCCATGTCGCCGACGCCGAGGGTGGCGGAGCCGTGATACATGGTGCCGCCGCCATGCTGCGAGGTGCCGCCTTCGGCATAGCCTTCGACGCCCTGGAAATTCGACTTGGTGATGATGTTGACCACGCCGGCGATGGCGTCGGCGCCATACACGGACGACGCGCCGTCTTTCAGGATCTGAACCTGGTCGATCGCATCCAGCGGCAGGGTGTTCAAGTCGGTGAAGGTACGTTCGCCGTCATCCGCCAGCGGATAGTTCGACGTGCGATGGCCGTTGATCAGAATCGGCGTGCGGCGCTGGTCGAGCCGCGCAGCGACACGGCAGCCGCGCCGGTGGCAAACGCGCCATTGAAGGCGTCGGACAGGCTGCCCGCGTTATAGGCCGGAAATAGATAGCACCACATCGGCCACGGACGTGAGGCCTTGGGCCTGGATATCGCCGGCGCTGATCACCTAAATCGGCGATGGCGTCTGAAGATCGTTCCTGCCGATCAAGGTGCCGGTGACGACCACGGTTTCCAGGCCAGCACCTGAACCGGCCTGTTGGGCAGCTGCGGGTTGAGCGATCAAGCCGGCACTTGCGGCGATCACGCCCAACAGCAGGGACGAGCGAAATTTGCGAAGACGACGAACCGGTAGTGTCATGGAAAACCCTCCTCGGCAAAAGCGCCATCGCGCCTAAGCCACTGATAAAGTTAATAGATTTAAATCCGATCCCCCCGAATGAAGAGTTATCGTGTAACAAATTCATTCGTATGGACGGCTTACCTCTTAACTTCACAGAGTAAGGCAATAAAATGTCGTGAGACAATCAGACGCCGCGTTCTGACACCGACAAATGTCCCACCTGTCGCCTTTATGACACAATTTTCAGGGGAGGAACTTTGCCGCCAAAGGTCCGAATTTGCGGTGTATACCGTACACAGACGATTTTACCGTGTACGGACGACTTTGAAGAGGCCGCGGGATTGTCGAAATGGATGCTGTAGCTCCACAGGGCCGGGCGCGAAATCGTCGCCGTGTGCGTAAGGCTCTTGCGCAACGGCACGTTCGCCGTGTCGCCTTCGATCTGTTGCCACTCCTGGCCGTTCGACAACGTGACGATGAAATGGCCTCGGGCATCGAAGCGGAAATCCGTCACCTGGGCGGTGATCGATTCCAACGGCGAGCGCGGCGGCGGCGTGGGCGCCGCCTGCGGCAACGTATCGGCGCCAAATTCGGCGGCCGCGTTTTGCGGCACCGGAGCAAGCGGGCGCTGCTGTGCCGCGGGCGCAGGCGCAGGCAAAGGTGCCGCCAGCGGGCCGGGAATGGACGCTGCGCCAGCCGGTCATAACAGGCCAGGCGTTCCACCGAGCCGATAATGGCGGCACATTGGCGCAAGCCCGATGGCAAAGGATCCTGCGCGGATAGCGGGGTTGGGAGAACAGCCGCCAAAGCCGGCACCAGCACCAGAACCAGAGAAAATCGCCGCATCATCAAAAGCCTCGTCCAGAAGGCGATGCTTTATCGCCCAATCGCGACGCTCTGCAAATCCCTAGCGGCTTTCTTCCACCAGCCGGCCGTTCAGAGGCTGAACCGGGCGTACGTCGTGGGGATAAAGCCTGGCGAAGGCGGCGATCTCCGCTTCGGACACTTCCATCGGCGTCTTGAGGACGAACCAGGTGACGCCTTCCGTGCAGGGCGGCGCCGTCAGCGATCCTTGATAGCGATAATAGGCCCTGTCAGCGGGAATCAGAGCCGACGGATCGAGGACGATGCCGGGTATGGAATGGGCGTTGCCCGGATGCGGTGGCATGAACCGCCAGAGCCGATCGATGAGGGGGTTGGCGGAGCCTATTCTGAGCGGCACCGCCACGCCCACCACCTTGCCCCCCGCGCTCTGATGCATGAGATGCAGCACCATGTCGAAGGCTTTGCCGTTGATGCGGTCCTCGCTGGGATGATGGAAATGGAATTGGGTGAGCTCGTAGCGTTCGCCGCCGACAAAAAGGAAATTCCCGTTGCCGGGCGGGTAATCCACCCTGACCGCGGTGTAGCCATTATTGATGATGGTAAGCCGGCCTTGGCGATAGGCAAAGCGCAGCGGCGGCAGATCGGCCTTCACTGCGGTCCCGATATCGACGGGCGATTGGGTCTTGCCCACATTGCAAAGGGCGTAGTCGGGATCGAGCGCGCTCCAATGCGACGGACCTTTCTCGCCCTCATAGCTCCAAGGCGTTCGCCATTGCGCATGCGACGGCAAGGGCAGAAACGCCAGTAGCGCCGCAGCGGTTATCAGCAGGGACTTGTTGTGCATGAGGGCTGTCTCCAAAACCGCGCCATACTAGCAGCCTCACCGCGCTCATATTTTGGTTAAGGCCGAACTGTCGGCGTTCCGGGGGGGCCCTTTGCCGCGCCGCGCATCATGCTAGTTTCGCCTCACGCCAACCCGGTAAGCACCCATTGCATCATCATCAGGCCCATAAAAGCGAAAAGAAGGGATCCTTCCTGGGCGCGCCCAGGAACGCGCCGCTGCTGGCCGTGCTCGATCTCGGCACCAACAATTGCCGGCTTTTGATCGCCCGGCCCGCGCCGCCGGACGATTTCCAGGTGGTGGACTCCTTTTCCCGTATCGTGCGGTTGGGTGAAGGCGTAGGCCAGACCGGGCGCCTGTCTGATGCCGCCATGGACCGCACTATCGCCGCGCTCAAAATCTGCGGCGAGCGCATTGCCCACCACGGCATCCGTCATGTCTTTGCCATCGCCACCGAAGCGGCGCGCCAAGCCGTCAACCGCGATGTCCTGATCGCCCGCGCCCGCGATGAGGCGGGCATCGCGCTGGACGTGATCACGGCGGAGATGGAGGCGGATCTGGCCGCACTGGGATGTGCGCCTTTGGTCGGCGGGAAATATGACGGCGCAATGATCTTCGATATTGGCGGCGGTTCGACGGAAATCGTCTGGCAGCATCGAAGTGCCGGCAAGCTGGAAAAATATTTTGCCGCGTCGCTGCCCCTGGGCGTGGTCACTTTGACGGAATCCTATGGCGCGGCGGGTCAGAATCGTTCCGGGATTCGAGGCCATGCGCGAAGCGGCGCGCGCCCGGTTCGCCCCGCTGGCCCAACGCACCGAGGGCTTTGATCCCGCGCGCGAGCATCTTCTGGGCACCTCCGGCACGGTGACGACCCTAGCGGCATTGGCTCTCAAACTGCCCCGCTACAACCGGGCCAAGGTGGATGCGAGCTGGCACCACACCGCCAAGCTGGTGTCGGTAGCGGAACATATTTCGCGGCTGGACGTGGCGGCGCTGGCCGGGATGGGCGCGATCGGTCCTGAGCGAGCCGATCTGATGCTGGCGGGCTCGGCGATCTTTGCCGCCATCTGCACGCTGTGGCCAAGTCCCATGCTGCGCGTGGCCGACCGTGGCCTGCGCGAAGGCATGTTGCGGCAGATGCGCGATGCGATTTCTGGCGGCGCGTCATGAAAAATGTGCCGCGCGGCGACGGCGCCAAAGTCAAGAAAAGCGGGCTGAAGGCGTCGTCGCGGCAATGGCTGAGCCGCCAGCTCAATGATCCTTATGTCCGCGCCGCCAAGCAGGAAGGCTATCGCAGCCGCGCCGCGTTCAAGCTCCTGGAGCTGGACGCCAAATTCCATGTCCTGAAACCTGGCGCGCGGGTGCTGGATCTGGGCGCGGCCCCCGGCGGCTGGAGTCAGGTGGCAGCGGCCAAGGGCGGCCAGGTGGTCGCAGCCGATGTGCTGGCGATGGAGCCCATCCCGGGCGTGACGTTTTTCCAGGCCGATCTTACGCGACCCGGACGTGCCCGCGATGCTGAAAGAGGCGCTGGGCGGAGCCGCCGACCTTGTTCTTACCGATATGGCGGCGTCCACCACGGGCCACCGCACCACCGATCATCTGCGCACCACTGCGCTGGCCGAAATTGCGCTGGAGGTGGCGGAAGATTGCTTGAAACCCGGCGGCGTCTTCATCGCCAAGGTGTTCCAGGGTGGCGCGGGACAGACGCTGTTGGAGCGGATCAAGAAATCCTTCCGCGCGGTGAAGCATGTGAAACCGCCCGCCTCGCGCGCCGACTCGGTGGAATTGTATCTGGTGGCCATTGGCTTCAAAGCGGCCCGCGACGGCGGGCCGAGTCGCGTCCAGGCAAAACAAAAGCCCCGCCGGTGAGGGCGGGGCTTTCGCATGACATTGCAATGCTGATTACGGAGCCGAACGCAGCGAAATCGCGCCGATGCCGGCAGCGACGTTCAGGCCCTTGCTGCCTTCCACGCTGAGGGGCTGAAGGTCAATGGACTTGTCCAGTCCGCCGACCAACACGTTGGCGCCGACACCCAGGCCCACTGTGGCTTGTGCGCTTGCGCCGGCATAATCGCCGGCAAGGGCGCCTTCACGCATATCGGACGACGGAGCGAACACGCCCCAGACCAGCACGCCGCCTTCGGTATAACCGATATCGACACCGAATTTGGAGATCGAGCCGACATAATGCTCGCGATGGCCATTGCCACGGAATGTGCAATGCAGATCTTTTGAGGAGCCGAAGACAAAGCCCCAGCCGCTGGCCACATTGCAGGTGAGGTCACCCACGCGAACGCCATGGGGTGCCGCCTGGGCCCCGCTCGCGATCGTGAGGGCCGCCGCAGCAAGACCCGCGCTCATCAATAAACGAAATGACTTTTTCATATCTTTACTCCTTGGGGACAATCGGGAGGGCCGGCAGGGGGCGCCGGTCCGTCCCCAAGAAACGTACGCGCGCCGCTTCGGTTCCGATAGAGTTCCATAAATGAAACTCCGGCAAAAAAAGGCGGAAATGCGGCAAAAAAGGCTGGCCCGGCCGGCCTCTTGCGGAATCAGGGAACCGCTGATACAGGCTCGGCGCTCCAAGACGGAGCCGCACATGCCGCCAGAGACCATCCGCGAAGCCCTGACCTTCGACGATGTTCTCCTGGTGCCTGGTTCCTCCGAAATTCTGCCGGGAACCGCCGATACCCGTACCCGCCTCACCAAGACCGTGGAACTCGGAATTCCCTTGATTTCCGCCGCCATGGATACGGTGACCGAAGCCGGTCTGGCCATCGCCATGGCCCAGTCGGGCGGCATGGGAGTGATACACAAGAACCTGGCCGTGGACGAGCAGGCCGAGCAGGTCCGCCGAGTCAAGCGCTATGAAAGCGGCATGGTGGTGAACCCGGTCACCATTGGGCCCGACGCGAGCCTGGCCGACGCCTTGAAGCTGATGGAGCGGCACCGCATCTCGGGCGTGCCAGTGGTGGAGACCCCCGGCAGCAAAGCCCGACTCCAAGGCCATCGGCAAGCTGGTGGGCATCCTCACCAACCGCGATGTGCGCTTCGCCGCCGACCCGCGCCAGAAAGTCTCCGAATTGATGACCACCCAGCTGGTCACCGTGCGCGAAGGCGTGACGCCCGAGGAAGCCAAGCGGCTTCTTCATCAGCACCGCATCGAGAAGATCCTGGTGGTGGACAACGCCTACCGTTGCGTGGGCCTGATCACGGTCAAGGACATCGAAAAGGCGCAGAAATATCCTCACGCCTGCAAGGACGAGCGCGGACGCTTGCGGGTGGCCGCCGCCACCGGTGTGGGCGAGGAAGGTTATGCCCGCGCCATGGCCCTGATCGAGGCGGAATGCGACGTGATCGTGGTCGACACCGCGCATGGCCATTCCAAGGGCGTGCTCGACATGGTGGCTAGGATCAAGAAAGTCTCCAACTACACCCAGGTCGCGGCCGGCAACGTCGCCACCGCCGACGGCACCAAGGCGCTGATCGATGCGGGCGCCGATGCGGTCAAGGTGGGCATCGGTCCTGGCTCGATCTGCACTACCCGCATCGTCGCGGGCGTGGGCGTGCCACAACTGACCGCGATCATGGACGCGGTGGACGCGGCGCGGAAATCAGGCACGCCGGTGATCGCCGATGGCGGCATCAAATATTCCGGCGACCTGGCCAAGGCGCTGGCCGCCGGCGCCAGCGTGGCGATGGTAGGCTCGCTCTTGGCCGGGACCGAAGAAAGTCCGGGCGAAGTCTTTCTCTATCAGGGCCGTTCCTACAAAGGCTATCGCGGCATGGGCAGCGTGGGCGCGATGGCGCGCGGCTCCGCCGACCGCTATTTCCAGGCCGAAGTGCGCGACGCGCTCAAGCTGGTGCCCGAAGGTGTGGAAGGCCAGGTGCCTTACAAGGGTCCGGTGGGCGGTGTGGTGCATCAGATCATCGGCGGCTTGCGCGCGGCGATGGGCTATACCGGCTGCAAGGACATCGAGGAATTCCATACCAAGGCGAAATTCGTGCGCATCACCGGCGCGGGCCTGCGCGAATCCCATGTCCACGACATCACGGTCACTCGCGAAGCCCCCAATTATCCGGGCGGACAATAAAGGCGCGGCCCTTTTCGTCCCCGGCTATGTCGCGCGTGCTCACGTGCCTTTGCACGCTTCGCGCGACGCTCCTTGCCGGGAACGAAAATTTGGTGCGCCAGCTGGCTAAGGTGCTTTTTAAATATTGAGAAGGCTGGCGAGCAAAATTCCCGCCAGCGCTGGCGCGAGGAACACCGCGCCATAGACGAACGATACCGCTACGAATTTCACGGCCGTCCAAGTCCAGCCCTGTTTGTAAAAGCGCTTCATCGCCAGAAAAAGATAAAGCGCCACGGCATAGAGCGCGATCTGCCCCGCCACGCCGCCCGTTATAACCCGCGCCATAATGACGGCCACCAGGATCATGGCGAAGGCGAAGCTGTGCATGTTCAGCGAGAACACCAGATGATCGACGAAATAAAAATCCCGCCGTTGCCGCCAATAGAACAGGGCCAGGATCGTCGCGAACACGGGGAGCAAGACGAACAGCACGCGCGGAATCCATTCCGTCATCGGACCGTTGATCGCGGTGGGATCGACCGCCAGCGTCCGCAACATGCGGTCGAGATGGTTTTCCAACCAGGATGCGAAGGATGCACCGATGGGAAGCGAAGTAAGCTGCGTATGCTCGCGCTCCAGCACGCCCTGAATGCCGGCGGCGATCTGGGCATGGGGTTTTCTCACTTTCGCGAAGAAGAAGGGCTTGGCGCTGAGGTCGTTCGAGACCTTGCCGTTCGCGATCACGCCGTAAATAAGAACGCGAGGGCCGCCTTCGCCCGTGTCGGCAAATACATTGCCGTTCTTGTCTGCTTTCAGTCCTTCCACCGGTTTGGTCACGCCGTTTTTTTCTTCAAAGACTTTGCCGGTCGCATCGGCGAAATAGCGGTGGCTGGTGGTGGTCAATTCCAGTTGAAGAATGGCGGTGCCGGTGACGGATAGGAACAAAAAGAAGATCAGGGAGACAAAGAGATAAAGCCGGACCGCCGGCACATAACGCTGGGTGCGCCCTTCGCGGAACGCCAGCGACAATTCCCCCGGCTCGAGAAACAGCGCCCGCACCGTGCGCAGAATGCGGCTGTCGAAGCTGGCGATGTCCTTGAAGAAATCGTGCAGCAGATGTAGCACCGAGCGGCGATGGACATTGGTCGGCTGGCCGCAGGCCGCACAAAAGGCCCCCCAGCACCGGCGCCGCGCAATTCCTGCAGGGGCTGACCCTGCCGCCGCGTTCCAGTGAGGCCGCCACCGCCATTTCCAGCGCCGCCGCGCCCGCCGTTTCCAAGCTCGCGTCCAGACCGTCCATGCCGCCAGATTAGGCAACAGATGCCGAAATACAAAGGCGGCTTTTGAGGAAAATAGCCGGTTAATCCTCTCTCAATCGCACCGGTTGCAAAATGACCGCGATGGCGAATTCCGATCCCGCACCGACGGCGCAGGCGCCGTGGCCGCTGGCGCGCACCATGCTGTGCGCCGGGCTTCTCGTGCTGGCGATGGAGACACTGTTCCTGTTCACCGGCGCCAGCGGCGTGCGTCACGGCATCCTGATCGATCCCGATTGCTACATGCATCTTGAGCGCGCCTATCGGCTGATGACGGGTGGGTGGCAGGCGCAAGGCTTCGACCCGCGGGTGAACGCGCCTTTCGGCTATGCCATTCATTGGACCATTCTCTTCGATGCCTTGCTGGCGGCGGGTGCCTGGCCGTTGGTCTGGCTGGGTTTGAGTTTCCATCCCGCGCTTTATGTTTGGGGCGCACTCATCAGTCCGTTGCTCCTGGTGCTGGCATTGGGTGTATTCGCCTGGGGTGTGCGGCCGTGGATCCAGGGGCCGTCCTTTCTCTGGCTCACGGTGCTGTTGTTCACTCAGCCGCAATTGTCCGGCGCATTCCTGGTCGGCCGCGCCGATCATCACAGTTTGATTCTGGGGATGATGCTGGCGGAGCTGGCCTGGCTTTATGCGGCGCTGGATGGCCGCACGGGCAGGGAGCGGCCCGCGTTTCTCGCCGCCTTTGCTGCCGGCATCGGAGGGGCGATCGCCCTTTGCACCACGGTGGAGGGGTTGTTGATCATCCTTTTGGTTTCCGTGGTGATGGGACTTGCCTGGAGCCTCTTCCGCCGCAATGTGCTTTCTTTGTTGGCGGCCTATTGGGCAGGATGTTTGGCCGCAACCCTAGCCTGGCTCCTTGTCACACGCGGGAATGTGTTCTTTCAGCCCGCCAATGACCGTGTTTCCATCATGCACGCGGCCGTGTTGACGATTGGCCTCATTGGCATTGGGGCGGCAGCAGTGCTGGCGCGATGGATGCCGCGCATCACCGCTCTTGTCCTTGCGGGTGTTGCCGCCGCGCTGATGGTCGGCGTGGCGTATCCGGATTTCTTCCTGGGCCCCTGGCCGCATCTCGATCCCGCAGTGAAGGCCTGGCACCGCGAGATCGGCGAGCTGCAGCCGCTGTTGCCCGACAATATTTTCCATCTCGGCCAGTTCCTGGCCGCCTTCGCCGCCCGCGTTGATCGCACTTCCCTTCACGGTGGCGCGACTTCGCCATGGCGCCCCGGGCGAGCGGCTGGCGATGCTCGCCGCCTTGTGCGGCTTTTGCATGTTCGGCGCCCTGTCTCTGGGACAAATGCGCTGGTCGGGGGAAGTGCAGGCGGTGATGCTGTTGCCCTGGACGCTCACCACCCAGCGCATCATGAAAAGCCCGATCGCGCTCAAGCTGCCCCACGGCCGCATGCCGCTGCGCAGCGCCTTCCTGATGGGCGCGCTGTTGTTGCAGATCACGCCCAGCGCTTTTGCCGGGACCATTCCGGGCCGCATGCCGTCGGCCCCTGCCGCGTGCGATTGGGATGCGGCGGCGCGCGCGCTGGGGCGTCTCCCCGATCAGCCGGGGCACTCTGATGACGGAATTGTGGACCGGTCCCGATATCCTTTGGCGGACCGGTTTCGATGTGGTGGGCGCGCCATATGAAATCGCGCCGGCCATCGCCGACAGCATGCAATTCGAGAAAGCCGGCACGGCCCAGGCGCGCGGCATCCTTAAGGAAAGGCGGGTGACCTATGTGCTCACCTGCAGGGCGCGGGCCGATGCGCCCGCGCTGGGCCTTGCCGCCATGCCATTTGCAACCCCGGGGTTTCGTCTTTACCGCGTGGTGCATTAGCGCGCTATAAGCGCGTCCCATGACCCCCGCCGCGCGGCTCCAGGCCGTGATCGACATTCTTTCCGCCGATACCGCCCAGCCGTTGGAGCGCCAGCTCAAGGCCTGGTTTCGCGGTCACCGCTTTGCCGGCTCGGGCGACCGGCGCGCCATCACCGAGCGCATCTATGCGATCCAGCGGCGTCACGCGCATTTCGCCCATCGCATGGCAAGCGAAAGCCCGCGCGATCTGGTGATCGCATCCTTGCTGGCAGAAGGAGAAGACCCGGTGAAATTCTTCACGGACGGCTATGGTCCGAAGCCCTTGAGTGACGGTGAACGGGCCGCGATTGATGCCACGCCGGCCGCCGAACCACTGTGGGTGCAAGGAGAATACCCCCAGTGGCTGGAAGAAGAATTGCGCCGCGCGTTTGGCAACAGGATTTTGGACGAGATGCGCGCCTTTCAGGAGCGTGCGCCGGTGGACATCCGGGTCAACACGCTTAAGGCGGGGCGCGATGCGCTTCTGGTGCAATTGAAGGCGGACGGGATCGATGGCGCGCCGCTGGATGATTTGCCCGACGCCATTCGCTGTCCGCCAGGCGTCGCGCTCACCGCCCATCCGCTTTATCAGGCAGGCGCGTTCGAAGATTCAGGACGCCGCGGCGCAAAAGGCGGTGATGTTGTGCGCGGCAAAGCCCGGCATGCGGGTGCTGGACCTGGCGGCGGGAGCGGGTGGCAAGTCGCTCGCGTTGGCGGCGGCGATGAAGAACAGGGGCGAGATCGTCGCCTGCGATATCAGAGAGGATGCTCTGGCCGAGCTTTCGCGCCGCGCGGCGCGGGCCGGCGCCACCATCATTCGCAGCCATTATTTGGGTGCCTTGCCGAAAGGGCCGTTCGATCTGGTCCTGGTGGATGCGCCTTGCAGTGGCTCGGGCACCTGGCGGCGGCAGCCCGAGATCAAATGGCGGCTTACGCCGGACCGGCTGGCCCAGCTTTGCGGGCTGCAGGACCGGCTGCTTGGCGACGCGGCAGGGTTGGGCCGGCGGCTGGTCTATGCCACGTGCTCGATCCTGATGGGGGAAAATCAGGACAGGGTGGAGGCTTTCCTGGCGGGGCATTCGGACTTTTCCCGTGAGGGAGGGGATTTCCTGGCCTCGCCCGCTTCAACCGGGTCGGACGGCTTCTATGTTGCCAGGCTTTATCAGGCCTGACGCCCATTGGACGCATGGCTCAGGCGCGTGGATTTGACTATATGTTGGCTCATGACCAACCCCCGCTCCGCTCTGATTTTTGGCCTAGTCCTGCTGGCTGGGCCGGCTTTGGCCGCCACCCGTCCGGCTCCCGCCAAACCCGCGCCCGGGCCCGTTGCCGTCAGCGCCGACGACCTGATGCAACAGGCCCAGGCCGCCAACGGCAAGGGCGACAAAGACCTGGCCTTCCGCCTGGCGCAGGCCGCCATTGTCGCCGATCCCGCAAAGCCCCAGACCTATGATTTGCTGGCCGATCTTTATGCCGGAGAGGGGCAAAGGGATTTTGCCAGCTTCTATTACAACGAAGCGCTGGGCATCGATCCCAGCGATTCCGGCGCCGCCAAGGGGACCGCCGAGCTGGACCGCAACGGCGATCAACGCGCCGCCGAGGCTGCGACTCCCGTCAAATGAGTGTTCTGGTTCTTGATTTCGGCAGCCAGGTGACCCAGCTGATCGCCCGGCGCGTCCGCGAAGCCGGCGTCTATTGCGAGATCGCGCCCTACAACAAGGCGGACGAAGCGCTGGCCAGGCATCCGCGCGCGATCATCCTGTCGGGAGGCCCAGCCTCGGTCACGGAAGACGACACCCCGCGCGCGCCCCAAGCCGTGTTCGAGCAGGGCGTGCCGGTCCTGGGCATCTGCTATGGCGAGATGACCATGGCGGCACAGCTGGGCGGACGGGTGGAAGGCGGCCACAACCGCGAATTCGGCCGCGCCGACATCCATGTCAAACGCGCCTCGCCCCTGCTGGAAGGCCTGGCCGAAAGCGGCAGCGAGCCGGTGTGGATGAGCCATGGCGACAAGATCACGGCGATCCCGGACGGCTTCTCGGTGGTGGCGACGTCGGAAAGCTCACCCTATGCGGTGATCGCGGATGAGAAACGCCGCTTCTATGGCGTGCAGTTCCACCCCGAAGTGATGCACACGCCCCGGGGCTCGACCATTCTTGCCAATTTCGTGCGCAACATTGCCGGCATCGCCCCGGAATGGAACATGCACGCCTTCCGCGCCGCCGCGATCGAACGCATCCGCAAACAGGTGGGCAAGGCCAAAGTAATCTGCGGTCTTTCCGGCGGGGTGGATTCCTCCGTCGCCGCTGTGTTGATCCATGAAGCGATCGGCGACCAGCTCACTTGCATCTTCGTCGACACGGGTTTGATGCGGGCGGGTGAGGCCGACGAAGTCGTGGGCCTGTTCCGTGATCATTACAATATTCCCCTGATCCATGCCGAAGCCGAGGATCTGTTCCTGGGACGGCTGGCCGGCGTCAGCGATCCCGAACAGAAGCGCAAGATCATCGGCGCCACCTTCATCGACGTGTTTGACCAGGAAAGCCACAAAGTGGGCGGCGCCGAATTCCTGGCTCAGGGCACGCTCTATCCCGATGTGATCGAAAGCGTCTCGGCTACTGGCGGGCCTTCGGTCACCATCAAGTCGCATCACAATGTGGGCGGGCTTCCCGCTTATATGAAAATGAAGCTGGTCGAGCCGTTGCGCGAATTGTTCAAGGACGAGGTGCGTGCGCTGGGCCGCGAGCTGGGCCTGCCGCCCGCCTTTGTCGGCCGCCATCCCTTTCCCGGTCCGGGCCTGGCCATCCGCATTCCCGGCGAGATCACGCAGGAGAAGCTGGAAATCCTGCGCAAGGCCGATGTGATCTATCTGGACGAGATCAGAAAAGCCGGTCTCTACGACAAGATCTGGCAGGCCTTCGCCGTCTTGTTGCCGGTGCGTACCGTTGGTGTGATGGGCGACGGGCGCACCTACGATCACGTCTGCGCGCTTCGCGCCGTGACGTCGTCCGACGGCATGACGGCGGATTATTATCCCTTCGAGCATTCTTTCCTGGCCCGCACCGCCACCCGCATCGTCAATGAGGTCAAGGGCATCAACCGTGTGGTCTATGACGTGACCAGCAAGCCGCCGGGGACAATTGAGTGGGAGTGAACCGCGACCCGGCCTTCGGCCGGGTCAGATCGATCCAGTGGATCGATCTGAGCGTTTCACGCCCGAGGCGCAAGCCGAGGGTTGCGCGGTTTTAACGGATATGCGCGCCGAGCTTGGGCGAGGCGCAGGCGACCCGGCCATACACCCCAGGCGCAAGCTGACGAGCGAGCGCGCCGGCAAAAAATTCCCAGCCCGATGTCGATTTCCGGAACCCTGGTTCGTCGTTACGATACCGGGCCGATGAGGCCGGTCAACCAAGGAGACAGACGATGCGTGTGATGGTGCTCGTGAAGGCGACCGAAGACAGCGAAACTGGCGTTCTTCCCAAGCCCGAGATGTTCGAGGCGATGGGCAAGTTCAATGAAGAGTTGGTCAACGCCGGCATTCTGCTCGCCGCCGATGGCCTTACGCCCTCCTCTGGGGGCAAGCGGATTGCCTTCAATGGCGCCAGCCGCACCGTCATTGATGGGCCGTTCGCCGAGACCCGCGAGCTGGTCGCCGGTTTCTGGCTCTGGGAAGTCAAGGACATGGACGAGGCGGTCGCGTGGGTGAGGCGCTGCCCCAATCCCATGCCGGGTCCAAGCGAGATCGAAATCCGGCCGCTGTTCGAGATGGCCGACTTTGCGGAAAGCCTGACGCCGGAGTTCAAGGAAGGGCGTGGCCGCTTGCGCGAAAAGCTCGGTGGCAAACTTGGCCCGGCCGGCGCTTTCGGCGGTCTGGGAACCTGAGCACTGTTACAGTTTGACCCCGGGGTCGAGGGCAAGACCGGTCCGGCGAGAATGTCGCCCGCAATGGCCGCGCGCTTGACTGACCGGCTTTGGCACGTTGGCGATCATGAAGCTGATAGAGGAATGGGAAGGGCGCGGATATGAGAAAGCTCATACTTAAGATGTCGATGTCCCTGGACGGTTTCGTTGCCGGACCCAATGGCGAGGCCGATTGGATATTTCGCTCGCAAAGCGATAGACTCCACAGCCTGGACCGTGGAATCTCTCTGGCAGGCTGGCCTGCACGCCATGGGAAGCCGCACCTACCACGACATGGCGAGCTACTGGCCCACGGCAACGGACCTGTTTGCCGCGCCTATGAACGAGATTCCGAAAATCGTCTTCACGCGGCAAAACCCGTTTGATCCCCATGCCGGGGACACAACGACCGCGCTTAGGGATGCAAGGCAGGCGCGCCAGGCGCAGGGCGGAGCGCCGGCGCGGGAGCCGTCTCCCGGCGCGGCCAATTGGGCATCGCCCCGGATCGCGAATGGCAACCTCGCCGAAGAAATGCGGCGCCTGAAACAGGAGCCCGGCAAGGACATCCTCGCCCACGGAGGCGCGGGCTTCGCTCGCAGCCTCACACAACTCGGCTTAATCGACGAATACCGCCTTCTGATTCACCCTGTAGCGATAGGCTCTGGCCTTTCACTGTTCTCCGATTTGAGACAGCCGATAGATCTGAAGCTCGTCAGCGCATCCGTGTTTCAGTCAGGCGCTATCGCGCATGTCTATTTGGCAAAAAATGCCACGCAACCCTAAGTCAAACTGTAACGTTGCCGGAACCTGAGCCTGTCGGCCCGCTTGCCTCCTTTTTGGCTTTGACCGAAAAGGCGGCATGACGGCAGGCGAAACGCAGCAGGCGATCGAGGCGACCTTCCGCATTGAACGGGCCAGGCTCATCGCGGGCCTGGCCCGGCTGGTGCGCAATATCGACCGTGCCGAGGAACTGGCGCAGGACGCCCTGGTCATTGCCTTGTCCGAATGGCCCAGGGCTGGCGTTCCGGCCAATCCCGGCGCGTGGCTGATGACAACCGCCAAACGCCGCGCCATCGATGTTATCCGTCGCGACAAGATGCGCGAACGCAAGCACGAGGAGATCGCGCGGGAGCTGGACGGCGGGTTCGACGCCGCGGGCGATGGGAACGAGGCGGCCATGGATGACAATCTTGGCGATGAAATGCTGGGCCTCATCTTCACCGCTTGCCACCCCGTGCTCTCGGCCGAGGCCCGCGCCGCGCTCACCCTGCGTGTCATCGGCGGCCTGACGACGGACGAGATCGCCCGCGCCTTCCTGTCGAGCGAACCCGCGATCGCCCAACGCATCGTCCGCGCCAAGAAGACGATCGGAAAAGCCGGATTGCGCTTTGAAGTGCCGCGCGGCGCCGAACGCGGGGCGCGGCTCTCCTCCGTGCTGGAAGTCATCTACCTCATCTTCAATGAAGGCTATGCCGCCACGGCGGGCGATGATCTTGTCCGGCCCAGCCTGTGCCTGGAGGCGCAACGGCTGGGCCGCATGCTGGCGGGGCTGATTCCCGATGATGCCGAAGTATTCGGCCTGCTGGCCCTGATGGAAATCCAGGCATCGCGCCTCGCAGCCCGCGTCGGGCCGGACGGCGCTCTCGTGCCGTTGACCGAGCAGAATCGCGCGCGCTGGGACCAACTGTTGATCCGCCGCGGACTTGACGCGTTGGCCCGCGCCGAAGCTCTTGGCGGTGCCAAAATGAGCGATTGGGGTCCTTACGTGCTGCAAGCGGCACTTGCCGCCTGCCATGCGCGCGTGCGTAAGGCAGGCGATACCGATTGGCCCCGCATCGCTGCGCTCTACGACCGGTTGCGAGCGGTGGTACCCTCGCCGGTGGTCGATCTCAATCGCGCGATCGCCCATAGCATGGCGTTCGGGCCCGAAGCGGGCCTCAGCCTGGTGGACGAGATGGCCGACACCGCCCTCTTGCGCAATTATGCGCCATTGCCGGCGGCGAGGGGCGACTTTCTGTTCCGGGCCGGACGGCTGGCCGAGGCCCGCGCCGAATTCGAGGCTGCGGCCAAGCTCACCCGCAACGCGCGAGAAAGGGCCTATCTCCTCGCCCGTGCAAGCGCGTGCGATTGACGACCGCGCGCCCGAGCTCGCCGTGAACCGTGCAATGTGGAATAAATGGGCAGATATGTCCGACGCCGCCAAACATTATGAAACCCTTCTCGCCCGCCATTATTCCTGGATGGTGGGCGCCGCTTTCGACGCCAAGGTCGCAGAACAGCAGGCGCTGTTGGAAGAGCTGAGCGTCCATGGCGACGGGCTTGCCATCGATCTGGGTTGCGGTCCCGGTTATCAATCGGTGGCACTGGCGAAGCTGGGATTTTCGCCGGTCCGCGCGGTGGATGGCAGCGAAATTTTGCTGAACGAGCTGGCGGGCCACACCAAGAGCCTCGCCATCGAGCCCGTCCATGGCGACATCCGGTCGCTGAAAAAATTTGCCGCGCCGGAGTCGGTCTCGGCCATCGTCTGCATGGGCGACACACTCACTCATCTCGCCAGCCTGGACGATGTCTCGCAATTGCTGGCGGACGCGCATGCGTCGCTTAAGCCCGGAGGCATGCTGGCGCTCACCTTCCGAGATCTTTCCATCGAGCGCAGCGGGCTCGACCGCTTCCTGCCCATCCGCGCCGACGAAGACCGGATCATGACTTGCGTGCTGGAATTCGAGACCGATCACGTGGTGATCAACGACTTGATCTATGTCCGCGAGGGCCAAAACTGGTCGCTTCACAAAAGCAGCTTTCGCAAGGTTCGGTTGGGGGTCGAGGACGTGTTGGCGGATTTGCGCCTGTTGGGTTTTCGCGTGGCCGTGAACAAGACACTGGCCAATGGCATGCAGGCCATCATGGCGGTGAAGCAGCCGGGCTAGAGCCTTGAAAATTCGGTAAAAACCGTAACGATCTACGGGAAAATACGGGGGTGGGCGGTTTCGCCTTGAGCCCGCGCCGTTTCGCACCTACATCTTGCCTTCGCCGGTGCTTGGGCATGGGGCCCGCAAAAACCCAGGACTTTCGGGCCATGATTTCGCGTCGCGGACTGCTTTTCTCCGGCATGGCGGGTATCGCCCTGGCGCGTCCCGCGTTCGCGGCCGCCGTTACAGGGCCAAGCCCCGAGCTTCTTGGCCGGGCGCTGGCGGCGCTTGACTGTCACACCTTTGCCCAGCGCGACCTGATCGCCGTGGCGGATTTCTCCCAGCCCTCGCACGAGGCGCGCTTTCATCTGGTGGATTTGGCGGCGGGCAAGGTGAGTTCGCATCTGGTCGCGCATGGCCGCGGCTCGGACCCCAAGCACACGGGTTGGCTGGAACGTTTCTCCAATGCCTCCGGCTCTTATGCCAGCTCGGCGGGCACCTACCGCACCGGGGAGATCTATTTCGGCGCACATGGACGCTCGCTTCGCTTGCGCGGGCTGGACGCCACCAACGACAACGCCGAAACGCGAGGCATCGTGGTCCATGGCGCCTGGTATGTGAACCAGGAGATGGCGGCGCTGGGTCTGCTGGGGCGCAGCGAGGGCTGCTTCGCCATGTCGAAAGGCAGCCTTAAGGAGATACTGGCCCGGCTCACGCCCGGCCATTTGCTCTACGCCGACAAGCTGGCCTGAACCGGTTTATGGCTTTCGCACGGCGATAGCGTGGATCACCGCCACCATGTCGTCGCGGCCATGGCCCAATTCCACCGCCTTGCGATAAAGCGTTTCGCATGCCTCCAGCAATGGCGCGGCAATTCCTGTGTCCCGCGCGGCGGCCATCGACAGGCGGCTGTTCTTGAGCGCGTCGGCCACGGCGGCCTGAACCGAGAAATCGCCCGCCGCCAGCTTGGCCATTTTCACGCGCGACACCGGGCTCGCCATCGGTCCCGCGTCCAGTATCGCGGCCAGGAGATTGAGGTCGAGGCCCTGGCGCTCAGCGAAATTGGCCGCTTCCGCCAGGCCCGTGACCATGGGGATCAAAAAGAGATTGACCGCCAGCTTCATCGCCATGGCGTTGGGCACCGCGCCGCAGGTGAAGATATGCCGGCACATGGAAGATAAAAGCGGCCGCACCTCCGCCACGCGCTCTGGCTCTCCCGCCAGCATGGCCACCAGATCCCCCGTCTCGGCGGGCTTGCGCGAACCCGAGACCGGCGCTTCGACATAATGGCCGCCCGCGGCGCGGGTATCGGCTTCCAATAATTTCGAATAGCCGGGCGCCGTCGTCCCCATCTGCACGATCGTCCGTTCACGGACATTTTCGGCAAAGTCCGGGGTGCCGCGCGCCAGCACGCCATCCGTTGCTGCTTCATCCGCCAGCATCAGGATGACGATATCGGTCTCCCGGAATACCTGCCGGGGGTTCTCCGCAACTGCGGCGCCCGCCGCTTTCAGAATGTCGCGTTTTTCCGGCCCGCAATTCCATACCAGCAGGGGAAGGCCGGCCCGCACCAGATTGAGGGCCATGGGTTCGCCCATCACGCCCAGGCCGATAAAGCCGATCGTGGCGGTCACGCGGGCGGCATCTCCTCGAACACGGCAAGGCCCGGCGGCAGCGGCGCCCAATCGGGCCGGCTGCGGTTGAAGATGGCGACTTTGGGCTTGAACAGGGACGGATCGTCCAGGGAACCGACATAGATGGAAAAGGAGTCGGTCTCGCCCACCACGCCGCCGAACACCAGGCTGGAACAGACCGGACAGGAATTCCTCACCGCGTCGCCACCCCGGAATGACCGCGAGACGAATTGCTTGGCTTCGCCGCTGAAGCGAACCTGGTTGGCGGCAAAGCCCATGAACGGAATGAAGCCGGACCCGGACGCCTTGCGGCAGTCAGCGCAATAGCAATAGCCGGCATAGCGCGGCTCGCCCTGCGCTTCGTAGCGCAACTGGCCGCAAAGACAGCCGCCGGTGTATCGTTTCCTGCCTTCGCTCATCATCAGTCCTTTCGCGGAACCGGATTAGACCATGAGCTGTCGCGATTGACGAGCGGGCGATTGCACTTTGGCCGGGCGGGTGGTTCGATTGGGCAGCCGGGACGGAGGAGCAGGTGACGGGAATCTATATCGGCGTGGGGGGCTGGGTCTTCGAGGAGTGGCGGGACAATTTCTATCCCAAAGGCCTCAGCCAGAAACGCGAGCTGGAATATGCCAGCCGCCATCTCACCGCCATCGAGATCAACGGCACCTATTACGGCTCGCAACGGCCGGACAGTTTCTCCCGCTGGCATGACGAGACGCCGGAGGATTTCATCTTCGCTCTCAAAGGCCCGCGCTTTGCCACCAATCGCCGGGTGCTGGCCGAGGCGGGGAATTCGATCCAGAAATTCCTGCAAAGCGGGGTGACGCGGCTGAAAATGAAGCTGGGGCCGCTGAATTGGCAATTCATGGCCACCAAGAAATTCGACGCGGAGGATTTCGGCGCCTTTCTTGCGTTGTTGCCGGCGAAATACGAGGGCGTGGCGCTGCGTCATGCGGTGGAAGTGCGCCATGAAAGCTTTGCCTGCGACGAATTCGTGACGCTGTGCCGCAAGCACAATGTCGCCATCATCACCGCGGGCGACAGCGACTTTCCCATGATCGCCGATGTCAGTGCCGACTTCGTCTATGCCCGCATCATGGGGACCGAGGAAAAGGAAAAACTCGGTTATTCCAAAGCGGCGATCGCGGCGTGGGCGGGACGCGCCAAGGAATGGGCGATAGGCGCGTCGCCCAAAGACCTGCCTTTGGTGGCGAAGCCGGCGGCGAAAACGCCCCGCGACGTTTTCCTGTTCGTGATCTCGGGCGCCAAGGCGAGAAATCCCGCCGCCGCGCAGGCGCTGATCGCCGCGGCCAAATAAAATCCGCATAGGTGGCCTGCGCTTGTCAAAGCGCGCGCCGCGCCCAAGGATTGGTCCGTCATGGGAGGACAAGATGCGGCTGATCGGTATGTTGGATTCACCCTATGTGCGGCGGGTGGCGATTTCACTCAGGCTGATGGGGCTTGATTTTGAATTGAGCCAATTGTCGGTCTTCCGCAATTTCGACGAATTCAAAGCCATCAACCCGGTGGTGAAAGCTCCCAGCCTGGTCACCGATGACGGGCAGGTGCTGATGGATTCCAGCCTGATCCTGGAATATGCCGATCGCCTGGCGCCCTCGAAGAGCCTGATGCCGGCCGCGATTGGCGATGCGGTCAAGGCCTTGCGCCTGATCGGCTTTGCGCTGGCGGCGAACGAGAAGACGGTGCAGATGGTCTATGAGAAGACGCTGCGGCCGGCGGAGAAACACCACCAGCCCTGGCTCGACCGCGTCCAGGGTCAGCTGCAACGGGCCTATGCGCCGCTGGAGCAGGAAACGCCCCAGGGCTGGTTCGGCGGTAACAAACCCAACCAGGCCGACATCAGCGTGGCGGTGGCCTGGCGCTTTACCCAAAGCCGCTTTCCCGATGTCGTCACCGCTGCCCGGCATCCAAAGCTGGCGGCGCATTCGGCCCGCGCCGAAGCGTTGCCGGTGTTTGCCGAATTCAATTTCTAGAGGGGGTCCCCGCTTCCGCGGGGACGCCAGCTTTTCTAACGCGCTTCGCTCCCAAGAAAAGCTAGGCGCTTTCGCCCGGCTGCAGGCGGCGAAGCACATTGAGCTGCAGGTCGGCGCGGCGGTGGAAGCCCAGCCTTTCGTAAAGCGCGATCGCGCCTTTGTTGTGCGGATAGACATGCAGGAAAATCTGTTCGCCGCGCGCCTGGATGCCGGAGGCGACCCGCCGCATCAGGGCCGCGGCAAGCCCGCGCCCCCGCGCGTCGGGATGGGTGCAGACCGCGCTGATTTCCGTGAAGCCCGGCACTTTCAAGCGTTCGCCGGCCATCGCGATCAACCTGCCGTTCTCTCGCACGCCGACAAAACCACCCAGCTCATGGGTGCGGGCATGAAACGGACCCGGCTGGGTGAGTTCGGCCAGCGCCCGCATCTCGGGTGAGTCCTGCTTGGAAAGGGGGACGATATCGAATGTATCATCGGCATCGTCCAGTCGTTCCGCTGCCATCTGATGGCAGGCCGCCGTGATCATCGCGGTGAAGCCGGGGGGCGCCGCGACTGTGTCCACTTCGAAGAAAGCGACATGGCCGTCCAGCGGCATCAGTTCGGCCAGATCCGCCACCTGGTCGGGGCTGTTGTCCCGGGTGGCGCCGAAGGGTTCGATATCGGCAGGGAAACGCAGAAAGCGGCCTGTCTCGCCGATCGCCAGATGCGCCTGGCGGCGGGTGAGCGCGCTCCAAACCGGACGGTCCAATGGATGCATTTGAGCCCCCTTTTGGCTTATGTGTGGTGGGCCGGGGCGCCAGGCAAGCCTCGTCTATATCTGGCGGCCAAGCGTTGAGCTTCGATGGAAACACCCCAGACACTGAAGGCGCTCAATCGGCTGATTACCGAAGCTGAGCTCTTGTCCGGCTTCGCCCCGCGTGCCGTGTTGGGCGAAGGGCCGCTTTACCCCGATCTGGCCCTGGTGGGTGAGCAGCCGGGCGATGTCGAAGAACGGGAAGGGCGTCCCTTTGTCGGTCCGGCAGGCAAGCTCCTCGATCGCGCCTTGGACGCGGCGGGGATCGCCCGCAAAGACGTCTATGTCACCAATGCGGTAAAGCATTTCAAATTCGAGCAACGCGGCAAGCGCCGGCTTCATGCCAAGCCCAATGCCGGCGAAGTCCGGCATTACCGCTGGTGGCTGGAAAAAGAACTGGACCTGGTCAAGCCCAAAGTCACGGTGGCGATGGGCGCGACCGCTGTCTTGGCGCTGGCGGGGAAGGCATTGTCTGTCGGCAAAAACCGGGGACCTATCGAACTGGATGGACGGCGTTGTTACATCACAGTCCATCCGTCCGCGCTGCTCAGGATCCCGAACGACGCCAGCCGCCACCGCGCCTTTGCCGATTTTGTCGCCGATCTCAAGGCGGCCGGACGACTTGTCCTCAAGAAAGCGTGATGGCTGTTCCCCGAAGCTGCGAAACGCTCGCGAGCGTGCGGAAAATTTCACCGTCGTCCTGGACCTTCACCCAATTTCTTGGTCCAATTGTGATCTCTCCGAAATCGCGCCACAAGAGGTAGTTTTGGAGGTTGCCAAGCAAAAATTGAATCTGTGCACGAGTTTTGAAGCGGTCTTGCCCCGATGAGGCTTGCCCGGTTGATTGCACGTCCATCAACGGCCCCGCGTCCATGGAACAAGAAGCCTATCGCCACGTCCCCTATGATGTCGAAGTCGAGCAGGCCCTGCTCGGCGCCATTCTGGTGGACAACCAGGCGCTGGAAAAAGTCGCGGCCCTGATCCGGCCCGAGCATTTCTACGATCCCCTGCATGCGCGCCTGTTCGAGACCATGAGCCTGGCGGTGGAGCGCGGAAGCTTCGCGCTCACCCCGCTCACCCTGCATGCGGCGATGAAGGCCGATCCCGGCCTGATCGAAGTGGGCGGCACCGCCTATCTGGCCGGATTGGCGCAGGCCGCGCCCGCCCTTCCCAATGTGCGCGATTATGCGCGCATCCTTCACGATCTGGCGGTGCGGCGCAGCCTGATCCGCATCGGCGAGGATATCGTCAATTCGGCCTACGAGGCGCCCACCGAAAAGGGGCCCCAGTCCCAGATCGCCGAAGCGGAAAAGGCGCTCTACGCCGTCAGCGAGACCAGCAAATATGGCGAAGGGCCGCTCGATTTCCACGAGGCCTTGCGGCGGGCTGTGGAAAGCGCGGAAAAGGCGCAAGCCCGGGGCGGGCGGATCTCCGGCGTCACTTCCGGCTTCACCGATATCGACCAGCTTCTGGGCGGCCTGCAGCCGTCGGATCTCCTGATTCTGGCGGGCCGGCCCGGCATGGGCAAGACCGCGCTCGGCACCAACATGGCCTTCCATGCCGCGCGCGCCTACATCCAGGACATGGAAGCGGGCGCGGAAATCTCGCGCGGCGCGCCGGTCCTGTTCTTCTCGCTGGAAATGGCGGCGCAGCAACTCTCCGCCCGTGTCCTGGCCGAGCAGACCGAGATCGAGATGTGGAAGATCAGGAACGGCAAATTCTCCGAAAGCGAGTGGGAGAAATTCGTCCTCAGCATGCAGGAGCTCTCTACCCTTCCGCTCTTTATCGACGACACTGGCGGCATTTCCATCGCCCAGATCGCCGCCCGCGCCAGGCGCTTGAAGCGGGAAAAGAAAATCGGCCTGATCATCATCGACTATCTGCAGCTGGTCGAGCCGTCGCGGCGCCAGGAAAACCGCGTCCAGGAGATCACCGAAGTCACCAAGGGTCTGAAAGCGCTGGCCAAGGAATTGAACGTGCCGATCCTGGCCCTGTCGCAATTGTCGCGCGGCGTGGATTCGCGCGACGACAAAAGGCCAGTGCTGTCGGATTTGCGCGAATCCGGCTCGATCGAACAGGACGCCGACGTCGTGATGTTTGTTTATCGCGAGGAATATTACTTGAAATCGCGCGAGCCCGACCCGTCATCGGCGGATCATGCCAAGTGGCTGGAGAAATGCGAGCGCGCCCACCGGCGCGCCGAAGTGTTGGTGGAAAAGCACCGCCATGGTGCCACCAACAAGATCGATCTTTATTTCGATGACCGGTTTACGCGCTTCTCCAACTTGGTGACGGACAATTAGACGTCCGCCACGCGCGTGAATTTGGCTTTTCCCGTGGCCAAGAGCGTCAATTGCTGCGGCAATAATTTCACGTCATAGCCGAAGCGGACCAGCTCCCGCTTGACGTAAGTGAGATCGAATTTGCGCAAGCCCACGCGCCAGCCTTCGATGTCGGATTCGTGTTCCTGCTGCTGGCGCGCCACGGTGGGAAGCAGCTGCCAGGGCTGGAGCCGCGCGCACACGGGGGAATTGTTGGGATTGAAGAGAAGATGGTCCACCGGCACATCGAAACGAGAGATCTTCAACAGCAGCTCCGCCGCACGGCGCGAAAGAATATAGGCGGCGGCGCCGGTATGGCGCGAGCGCAGGCGTGCCAGGCGAAAGCCATTGCTGACGTCCCTGAAGTCCGACAGCAGCACGCTTTGTCCTGGCGGTCCGTAATGTTCCAGCTTGATCAAGTCGATGCCTTTCGGAACCCAGGCGGCAGCGCCCAGCACCAGCGCGGCCCGCGGGCTTAACTTCACGTCATCTTCCAGCACGGCGGCATAGTCATCGCCGCTTTCCGCCAGATGCCCCCAGGCGATGCGATGGGAGAGGGAACAACATTGGTCGCCTTTGGGGATCTCTCCCAAGGGGCCATTTCGGTCAAACCAGCGCGCGAGGTCGGCCGGATCGGCCGTCCGCGCGTCCTGGGCTTCCAGCCGCGTCAGCTGCAATCCCAAGCGCTGCGCCTGGTTTTCCATCGCCTCCCGGCGGTCCGGGCGCCGCGACAAATTGATAAAATAAAGCTTCATTTCCCCTCTATGCCCGCTCGGCGCCAGTTTGTGAAACCCAGTTCAGGTTGGTCTCTGTCCGTGTGACCCGTTATGATGGCAAGGCTCAAAGCGCTATAGATTTTCCGTGACCGATTACGCCCTGGATTTATACGGGATCCGGCCCCGTCGCCCCTCGAATGAGGAGCAGCGCCGCCGCCTGTTTGAGCGGATTTTCGCATGGGGGGTGGTGGCGATCATCCACATCCTCATGCTGTTTGTCGTGGTGGCCGATCAGCGGCACCGGCGCGAACTGGCGATGAAGCCTCCGGCAGAGACTATCCTGGAACTCGGCCGCGTGCCCAAAGGCGAGGCCCCACCGATCCGGCTCATCCAACCCGTTGTGCCGCGCGCTTCGGCGCCAGAGGTCACCACCGCGCCGGTGATCGTGGTGCCGCCCCCGCCCAATTCGCAAATAGCCCCGCCTCAGACGCCTGCCGATATTCTCAAAGCAATCGGCGAGGCCTTATCCTGCGGTGCGGAGAATTTCGAGAATCTCACCCAGGCCGAACGCAACCGCTGCAAGCGCGAGCCTTGGGTGGCGCGCCGGCTTCCCAACGGCACTATCGTGCTTGAGGCCGCCGCACCGCAGGCGATTGAACCCACCGTGCCGAAAATCTCCGGCGCCGAAGCCATGCGCCATGAGCTGCAGACCGCGCCGGGCTGCCAACTGATGGTGGCCAATGTGCCCTGCATGAATCCCACGCCGATGATCTCCATCCCCCTCAATTAGCCACAACGCGCAGGTCTTTTGCCCGATGGCGTCCGCACGCTGCCGCTACGGACCGCGCGTCCCCGCGTGCTTTTCGCACGCTGCGGGCGACGCTCCTGACCATCGGCCAAAATCCCCAGCGCGTGAACTGGACTCGGTAATGCAGCAAAGCCATTGTCCGCCCCATGAAGGACAGCGATTTCGAAGCCGCGTGGCTCACCGTCCGGCTGGGGGCGATAACCGCGAACTATAAGGACTTCCGCCGCATGGCCGGGTCCGCTTCGGTGGCGGGCATGGTCAAGGCCGACGGTTACGGTCTGGGCGCGGCCTTCGTGGGACCGGCGCTGGCGGCTATGGGCTGCGACACCTTCTTTGTCGCGCGGCTGGAAGAGGGCATCGCGCTACGGCAGGTGCTGAAAGATGTCCGCATTTTCGTGCTGGACGGCGCGCCTTTGGCTGCGGCGCCAGCCCTGGTCGCTCATCGCCTCACGCCGGTGTTGAATTCGCTGAAGCAGATCGCCGATTTCTCGGCCGGTGCGACGGGCCCGCGCGACGCGGCGATCCATATCGACACGGGCATGAACCGGCTGGGCCTCTCGCAAGAGGAAGTCTCATTGCTGGCGGCGGAATGGCGCACGCGGCTGAAGAAGATCACTCCGGTTCTGTTGATGAGCCATCTCGCTTGCGGCGACGAAGCCAAAAACAAATTGAATGAGACGCAGCTCGCGCGGTTTCGCGCCGCGCTGGCGATGCTGCCGCCCGCGCCTGCCAGTCTTGCCGCATCCGGCGGCATCTATCTCGGGTCCGATTATCATTTCGATCTGGTGCGGCCGGGAATCGGGCTTTATGGCGGCGCGCCCCAGGAAGGGTGCCCGCCCTTGCGGACCGCGGTGGTGATTTCCGCCCGCGTGCTTCAGACGCGGCGAATTGACAGGGGCGAAAGCGTTGGCTACGCAGCCACGTTCCACGCCAAAAGGCCCACCATGCTTGCCACCGTGGCGCTGGGTTATGCCGGCGGTATTCCCCGGAGCCTGTCCAACAAAGGGATTGCCCATACCGGGGGCGGCAACGCCACTTATGCGGGCCGGGTTTCCATGGACATGATCGTCTTGGACGTGACGGATTTGCCAGGCATCAGGACGGACGACGTGGTGGAATTGCTGGGCGACCATGTTCTTCTGGAGGACATGGCCGCGTTGGCGGGCACCAATGCTTATGAAATACTGACGGGGTTGAAGCTGCCGCGCCATTACGTGGATGCGGTTTGACACCAAGAAGGGGCGCGAGCCGTAAGGCCGGGCGACAGGATCCGAGATGAATTTCCTCGCCGCCATCGGCCGGGCCGTACTGACCTTGCTGGCCGAAATCGGCAGGGTGTCGCTGTTCACGGCGCGTGCGATCGCGTCCTGCGTCAGTCCGCCGGTCTATGGCCGGCTAATTTTGGGACAGATGCTGCGGATCGGCTATTTCTCGCTCCCCGTGGTGGGCTTGACCGCTTTCTTCACCGGCGGAGCGCTGGCTCTACAAATCTATCTCGGCGGCAACCGCTATGGCGCGGAGGCAATCGTGCCCCAGATCGTAGTCCTGGGCATCACCCGCGAGCTGGGGCCGGTGATCGCGGGCCTGATGGTGGCGGGCCGCGTCGCCGCCGCCATCGCCGCCGAGATCGGCACCATGCGGGTGACCGAGCAGATCGACGCGCTCACCACGCTCGCCACCAATCCGGTCAAATATCTGGTGGTGCCGCGTCTGATCGCGGCGGTGGTCTCCATGCCGGTGCTGGTCGGGATAGCCGACGCCATCGGCGTGTTCGGCGGCTATGTCGTGGCGACGGAAAGCCTGGGCTTCACCGGTTCGATCTATCTCAAGAACACGGTGGATTTCGCCACCCGCCAGGACGTGTCCTCGGGCCTGATCAAGGCGGCAGTGTTCGGCTTCATCATCGCGCTGATGGGCTGTTACAACGGGTTCAATTCCAAAGGCGGCGCGCAAGGCGTGGGCACGGCCACCACCAATGCGGTGGTGTCGGCTTCGATCCTGATCCTGGCCGCCAATTATCTCCTCACTTCGATCCTGTTCTCGACATGACCGCCAAGATCGAACTTATCGGCGTGAAAAAACGCTTCGGGCCCAAAGTGGTGCTCGACGGCGTCGATCTCAAAATCGAGAAGCAGTCCTCAACCGTGATCATCGGCGGCTCGGGCACAGGCAAGTCGGTCGCCATCAAATGCATCCTGGGCATCCTCACCCCGGACGAGGGCGCCATCCTGATCGATGGCAAGGACGTGACCGGCCTGCGCGGCTCGGCCCGCGATCCGTTGATGCGGAAATTCGGCATGCTGTTCCAGAGCGCGGCGTTGTTCGACAGTTTGCCGGTGTGGGAGAATGTGGCGTTCGGATTGATCCAGGGCCATGGTATGGCGCGGGCCAAGGCCAAAGACGTGGCGATCGAGAAACTCGCCAAAGTGGGACTGGGCAGCGACGTGGCCTATCTCAGCCCGTCGGAATTGTCGGGCGGCATGCAGAAGCGCGTGGGCCTGGCCCGCGCCATCGCCGCCGACCCGGAGATCATCTTCTTCGACGAGCCCACAACCGGGCTCGATCCCATCATGGCCGATATCATCAACGACCTGGTGATCTCGACGGTCAAGAATGTGGGCGCCACCGCGCTCTCCATCACCCATGACATGGTGAGCGCGCGCAAGATTTCGGACCGCATCGCCATGCTCTATCAGGGCAAGATCATCTGGGACGGCCCGACCGGTGAGATCGACCGCAGCGGCAATCCCTATGTCGACCAGTTCATCCATGGCCGCGCCGAAGGGCCGATCAAGATGGCGGTGAAAGCGTAGGTGAAGTGACCGGCGAGGGCATATCCCGTCTCTCCGAGATTTACGCGAGCTTCGCCGACCAGGAAGCGGCCACGCGGTCGCCGCTTTACGCGGAATTCTGCCGCGGCATCGCCGAGGATCCCCCACTTCTTGCCAAATTGGCGCAATTGCCGGTCGAAAAGCAGCAACCCAATCTGTTTCTGGCGGCGGTGAATTATCTGTGTGGCATGGCGCGCGATTGGCCGCATTTCCGTTCCTTGGCCGAGGCGCACTGGGACGAAGCTTTTGCCATCGTCATGGCTCGGCGCACCCAGACCAACGAACCGGCGCGCTGCGCCACGCTCATTCCGTTGCTGGCGTTGCTGCCGCCGCCGCTGGCGCTTTTGGAAGTGGGCGCCTCGGCGGGGCTCTGTCTGCTGCCGGACAGATATGCCTATGATTATGGCGGTCATGTCATTGGACCGACCCGGGGCGAATCCGGCGCGCCGCTCTTTCATTGCCGGACCAATGACGCGACGCCCTTGCCGCGAAGAAATATCGAAGTGGTCTGGCGCGCGGGCCTGGACCTCAATCCGCTGAACGTGGCCAATGACGAGGATGTGCGCTGGCTGCAAGCCTTGGTCTGGCCGGGCGAAGGCGAACGCACCCGGCTTTTGGGAGAAGCGATCGCAGTCGCCCGCCGGGATCCGCCCCGGGTGATGAAAGGCGATCTGCGCCGCGATGTAAAAGCCGTGGCGGAACGGGCGCCCAAAGACGCGACCCTTGTTGTCTTCCACACAGCCGTCCTGGCCTATGTGCGCGAGGCCGCCGACCGGGATGCGTTCGCCGAAAACGTCAAACAAATCGGCGCGCAATGGGTGAGCAACGAAAGCGCCAACCTGTTCCATGTCGCCGATCTGCCGGGCCGCCCCTGGGGGCGGTTTCTCTTGTCCCTCGACGGTGTTCCACAGGCTTATACCGACGCCCACGGCACCGAGATCGACTGGATCGCGCCCCGCCCTTGACCGCTGTGGTAAAGTCAAATCATGGCGAAAAACTCCGTCACCTTTGTTTGCCAAGCCTGCGGCGCGTCCACCCCCAAATGGGCGGGCAAATGCGAAGCCTGCGGCGGCTGGAACACGCTGAGCGAAGAAGGCGCCGCGCCCCCCACCGGCGGGTCCGCCACGCGGCGGGTGAAAGGGCGCCGATTCGCGCTGGAGGACCTCAAAAGCGACGACGCGCCGCCGGTACGCCGTGTCACCGGCATCACCGAATTCGACCGGGTTTGCGGCGGCGGCCTGGTTCCGGGCTCCGCCCTTCTGGTGGGCGGCGATCCCGGCATCGGCAAATCCACCCTGATCCTGCAGGCCCTGGGCGAATATGTGAAACGGGGCGGCGAGGCGGTCTATATCTCCGGCGAAGAGGCGATGGCCCAGGTCCGCATGCGCGGCGCGCGCATGGATTTGAGCGAGGTGCCGCTCCGGCTGGGCGCCGCCACCAATGTCGAAGACATCCTTGCGACATTGGAGGCTGGCAAGCCGCCTGGCGTGGTCGCCATCGATTCCATTCAGACCCTGTGGACCGGCGCGCTGGATGCGGCGCCGGGCACGATTGCCCAGGTGCGCACCGCCAGCTTCGATCTGGTGCGCTATGCCAAGGCGTCCGGCGCGGCCCTGATCCTGGTCGGCCATGTCACCAAGGACGGCCAGATCGCCGGTCCCAAGGCAGTCGAGCATCTGGTGGACGCAGTGCTCTATTTTGAAGGCGAGCGCGGCCATCACTTTCGCGTCTTGCGCGCGGTGAAGAACCGCTTCGGCCCCACCGACGAGATCGGCGTGTTTGAAATGACGGGCAAAGGGCTTTCGGAAGTGGCCAATCCGTCCGCCCTGTTCCTGGGTGATCGCGATTCCGCCGCGCCGGGCACGGCCGTATTCGCGGGGCTGGAAGGGACAAGGCCGCTTCTTTGCGAGATCCAGGCGCTGGTCGCGGCCGCGGGTTATGGCTCGCCGCGCCGTGCCGTGGTGGGCTGGGACACGGGGCGGCTGGCCATGATCCTGGCAGTGCTGGATGCGCGCGCCGGCGTGGGCATCTCCGGCTCGGATGTCTATTTGAATATCGCGGGCGGCTTGAAGATTTCCGAGCCGGCCTGCGATCTCGCCGCCGCCGCGGCATTGATTTCGTCTTTCGGCGGTCCGCCTTTGCCGCGCGACTGTGTTTTCTTTGGCGAGATTTCCCTGTCCGGCGACATCCGCCCCGTGCCCCAGGCGGAGGCCGCCTGAAAGAAGCCGCCAAGCTGGGGTTCAAGCAGGCCTTCATTCCCCGCGGCTCGAAAATCGAAGGCGCGGGACTCAAATTAACTGAAATTACCAGCGTGGCCGATCTTCTGGCTTTTGCGCCCGCGCCCCGCGCGAAACAGGCAGAGACGAACCGTGCTGAATAAGAATCATGAATCTTACGTTCGTCGATATTCTGGTCGGGCTGGTGCTCGCGGTCTCGATTTTTTATGCCGTCTGGCGCGGGTTCCTGCACGAGACGCTGTCGATATTCGCCTGGGTGGCGGCCGGGTTCGCCACACTGTATTTCGGGCCCTGGCTGCAGCCCTGGATGCACCGCCAGATCGCCACCATGTGGCTGGCGGTGGTGGCGGCGGACGGGGCGGTGTTCCTAGTGGTGTATCTGCCCCTGGCTTTTCTTAGCCGCCGCATCTCGAATTCGGTCAGGAGCTCCGCCATCGGGCCGCTCGACCGGGTGCTGGGCCTCGCGTTTGGCGTCCTCAGGGGTTTAATTATCGTGGGTCTCGCCTATATCGGCTTTGTCACCTACGTGCCCCAGCACGACCACCCCTCGTCGCTCACCCACGCCCGCAGCTTGCCCCTGATGCAGAAAACCGCCGAAGTCCTGCGCGCCCTGGTTCCCTATCGCGATCATGGCGATTATGCCGTCCATCCCCGGGACGCATTGGGCGACCTGATCCGGCGCAATGAAGAGCCCGTTAAGGCTGAAAATCCCGGCGGAGCGGCCCAAGTTCCTGAGGACCATATGTCACACAAAAGCATATCGGCTCAGCCGGGCGCGAAAGGTTATGGCGTCCAGGACCGTCACGCGCTAGACAGCCTCGTGGAGGCGACGGGGAACGGCGGAAGCGGCAAGCCATGACCGGCCAAGCGATTCAGAAAGACCATATCTGGGACGCGGATACGCTGCATGAAGAGTGCGGCGTTTTCGGTATTTTCGACCATGTCGATGCGGGTGCCCTGAGTGTGCTGGGGCTTCATGCCTTGCAGCATCGCGGCCAGGAAGCCGCCGGCATCGTCACCTACGATAATGGCCAGTTCATCGCCGAGCGTCATCCGGGTCTTGTGGGTGACGCCTTCGGGCGCAATTCCAACGCCGCGCGCAACCTCAAAGGCCGCTATGCCGTGGGCCATGTGCGTTATTCCACCACCGGCGGGTCCTTCGCCCGCAACATCCAGCCCATTTTCGCCGACCTCACTGGGGGCGGCATCGCCGTGGCCCATAACGGCAATCTCACCAATGCGCACATGTTGCGCACCCAGCTTGTGGGGCAGGGCGCCATCTTCCAGTCCACCTCCGACACCGAGACCATCGTCCATCTCGCCGCCAGAAGCGCCTGCGTGCGCATTGTCGACAAGCTGATCGATGCGCTGAGGCAAGTGGAGGGCGCCTATTCGCTGGTGGCGCTCACCTCCAAGAAGCTGATCGGGGTGCGCGATCCTTACGGCGTGCGGCCGCTGGTCTTGGGCATGCTGGAAGGCGCGCCCATCCTGGCGTCGGAAAGCTGCGCCCTCGACATCATCGGCGCGGAATTCGTTCGCGACATCCAGCCGGGCGAGATGGTGGTGATCACCAAGGACGGCATCGAAAGCCATTTCCCCTTCAAGCCGCAGCAAAGCCGCTTCTGTGTCTTCGAATACATCTATTTCGCGCGTCCCGATTCCACGATGGAAGGCCGCAATGTCTATGAAGCCAGGAAGCGCATCGGCAGCGTGCTGGCCCAGGAATCGCCCGTCACCGCCGACATGGTGATTCCGGTGCCCGATTCCGGCGTGCCCGCCGCCCTGGGCTTCGCCAACGAGGCCGGCATCCCCTTCGAGCTGGGGATCATCCGCAACCATTATGTGGGCCGCACCTTCATCGAGCCGTCCGACCGCATCCGCCATCTGGGCGTGCGGCTCAAGCACAATCCCAATCGCGAGAAGATCAAGGGCCAGAAAGTCATACTGGTGGACGATTCCATCGTGCGGGGCACCACCTCGAAGAAGATCGTGGAGATGGTGCGCGACGCCGGTGCCAGCGAAGTGCATTTCCGCGTCGCCAGTCCGCCCACCACCCATTCCTGCTTCTATGGCGTGGACACGCCCAACACCGACGATCTTCTCGCCCATCGCATGGATGTCGAAGGCATGCGCCGTTTCATCGGCGCCGACAGTCTGGCCTTTATCTCCATGAACGGGCTTTACCGCGCCATGGAAGCGCCGGTCCGCGATGCCAAGGCGCCGCGCTTTTGCGATGCCTGTTTCTCGGGCGAATATCCGATAGAGCTCACCGACATCTCCGGTGGTGCCCGCGACCGCCAGCTTTCGCTGCTCGCCGACGTCGCCTGATCCCATGACCAGGAAGCTCGCAGGGCGCATTGCGCTTGTCACCGGCGCGTCGCACGGAGCGTCGCCAGAAGTTCGTAGCGACAGCGTGCGAACGGGTACCGGTTTTCGGTTCGGCGACGCGACCAAATAAAAGAAGACCATGGGCAAGATTCTTTCCGGACGGATCGCATTGGTAACAGGGGCCTCACGAGGCATCGGCCGCGCCGCCGCCATCGCCTTGGGGGCCGAAGGCGCACATGTGATCTGCGTCGCCCGCACCGTGGGCGGGCTCGAGGAAACCGACGACGCGGTGCAGAAGGCGGGCGGTACCGCCACCCTGGTGCCGCTCAACCTGAAGGATTTCGCCGCCATCGACCGGCTGGGCGCTTCGATCTTCGAACGCTGGAAGAAGCTCGACGCCTTTGTCGGCAATGCCGGGACTTTGGGCGTGCTCACGCCCCTGGCGCATCTCGATCCCAAAGTGTTCCAGGAGCTGCTGGAGATCAACGTCACCGCCAATTGGCGACTGATCCGTTCGCTCGATCCCTTGCTGAGATTGTCCGATGCGGGCCGAGCCCTGTTCATGACTTCGGGCGCCGCGCAAAAACACACGCCCTTCTGGGGCGGCTATGCGGTGAGCAAGGCGGCGCTGGAGTCGCTCGCTCTCACCTATGCCCAGGAATGTTCGGGCACCAATGTGCGAGTGAATTTGCTCAATCCCGGCCCCGTGCGCACCATGATGCGCGCCAAAGCGATGCCGGGCGAGGATCCCTCGACCTTGACCAGGCCCGAGGAGCTGGCGCCCTTGATCGTGGAATTGCTTTCGCCCGAAAACCAGAAGCAGGGCGAACTGGTCAATTTCAAACGCGAAACCTGAAGCTTGGTTGAGGCTTTCTTCCCCCGCGCGGCAAAGCCGCTGGTAGGGGAAGATGTCTTTCGAGGGCGATTATCCCGAGAAAGACAGAAGGGGGAAATCAACGTGGATCGTAAGGATTCTTGGTGTTGCGCATCACAAGGCGCAGCGGCGTGCCTTTGAGGTCGAAGGCCTCGCGCAGGCCATTCGCCAGATAGCGCTGATAATCTTCCGGCAAATGATCGAGCTGGTTGCCGAATAGGGCAAAGGTGGGCGGCCTGGTCTTGGCCTGGGTCATATAGCGGATGCGCACCCGCCGCCCCCGGATCGCGGGGGGGGCGTGCCGGGTGAGCGCGGTTTCCAGAAAACGGTTCAGGGTCGCGGTCGGCACTCGCGTGTTCCAGGCGCGGTCGGCGGCCATGACGGCGGGCAGCAGGCGGTCGATGCCTTGGCCAGTCCGGGCCGAGATCGCCACCAGCTCCGCGCCCGCCACTTGCGGCAAAAGGCGATCCAGCGTCTCGCGCAACTCCGAGATCGCGCCCTGCTTGTTGTCCTTCAAATCCCATTTGTTGACGGCGAAAACGATGGCGCGGCCTTCGCGGGCGATCAGATCGGCGATGGCCAGATCCTGTTTCTCGAAAGGCTGGGCGGCGTCCAGCACCACGATCACGCAATCGGCGAAGCGGATGGCGGTGAGCGCCGAGGCGACGGACATTTCCTCCAGTGTCTCGCCCGCCACGCGCGCTTTTTTACGCAAGCCCGCCGTATCGTGGAGCAGAACCTCGCGGTCCTCGATTTTCCATGGCGCGGCGATGGCGTCGCGGGTTAGGCCTGCCTCCGGACCGGTGATGGAGCGCGCCTCTCCCAGCAAATAATTGAAGAGGCTGGATTTGCCCACATTCGGGCGGCCCACCAAGGCCAGCTTGAGCGGCCTCGAACGGTAATCGTAGTCGTCTTCTTCGTTTTCGTCTTTTTCGGTTTCATCGGACTCGTCCGCAATGATCGCGGGCGGCGCCAATCCCTCCAGCGCGTCCACCAATTCTTCCATGCCCAGCGCATGTTCGGCGGAAAGCTTGAGCGGCTCGCCGAAGCCCAGATCAAACACGCCGCTGAGCGAAGCGGGATCGATGCGGCCTTCACATTTGTTGGCGGCCAGGATCACGGTCTTGCCGGCGCGGTGGAGTGCCTGGGCGATGATCTCGTCCCCCGCGGTGACGCCGGCGCGCGCATCGATCACGAACAGAACGGCATCTGCCTCTTCGATGGCGGTCACGGTCTGGCCGGTCATCCGGGCGCTGAGGCTTTCGCCGGTGGAATCCTCAAAGCCCGCGGTGTCGATCAGGCGAAGGGCCAAGCCATGGAACACCACATCCGCCACTTTGCGGTCCCGGGTGACGCCCGGCGTGTCATGGACGATGGCGACGCGCCGCCCGGCGATGCGGTTGAAGAGGCTGGATTTGCCCACATTGGGGCGCCCGATGATGGCAAGCGTGAACCGCCGCGGTTCTTTTGCTTCCTGGGTACTTTGCTCGTCGCTCATGGACGTCTTGTCCACATCGCTCCTCGCTCCTGCCAGGGAATTCCTCGCGGCGGATGGGAGAAGATGGGTTTTTTACCTCAATGCCACCAATTCGGCGTCGTTGGTGTAGATATAAAGCGTGTCGTTGGCCACCACGGGGGCGATGCTGGTGCCGCCGGAAATCTCCACCCGCCCCAGCAGCTGGCCGGTATAGGGCGAAATCGCTTCGGCAAAGCCGTCGGATGACACCAGGATGAGCTTGTTGGAGACCAGCACCGGCCCAGACCAATCGATGGGACGCGCCTTGTCGTCCGGATTCTGGAATTGCGGCAGCTGATGCACCCAGCGCACCCTTCCTTCCTTGCGGGTGAGGCAAAGCAGCACCTGGTCGCTGGTCACGACATAGACATAGTCGCCCGCCACCCAAGGCGTCTGGGTGCCGCCCACTTCCCGCGTCCAGGCGCGGTCACCCGAGGCAAGCGAGATGGCGGCCATGACGCCGGAATGGCTGATGGCGAAGACCATGTCGCGGTCGATCACCGGGCGCGCGGCGATGTCATCCAGCTCGGACAGAGCCGTGACCACGCCCGAATGTGACAGCACGTCGTTCCATGCCTGCTGGCCATTCTGCACCCGAAGCGCAAAAAGCTCGCCCGAAGTATAGGGCGCGATCACGAACTGGCCCGACACCGCCGCGCTGGTCGACGCCAATATGCCGGCGGATTCCGCCACGCCTTGCTGATCCCAAAGGATGCGGCCGTCGGTTTCCGCCAGGGCATAGAAATGATTGTCGTGCGTGGAAAAGAAAATGCGCCCGCCATTGACCACTGGCGCATTGACGATGGGAACGCCCATGTCGTGGCGCCAAAGCTGGCGCCCCGTGGCGCCATCCATGCAGATCAGCACGCCGAAACCGGAGGTGACGAAGATTTTACCTCCGTCATAGGCGACACCGCCGCCCATGCCTGACACCGGCTGGATGGTGTTGGGCTTGCCCAGAAGGCCCCAGAGGGTGGGCATGTCCGTGCCGTTCTTGGGCGCCAGCCGCTTGTCCCATATTTCCTGGCCGGTAATGGCGTTGAAGGCATAGACATGGGCTTCGGCATCCTCCGTGAAGATGCGTCCGCCGCCCACCACCGGCGAGGCGGTGAGGCGGGATTCGCTATCAGAACCCTTGCCCGCATCGGCATCCCACAGCCGGCGCAGATGGCCGCTGGCCTCCAGATGATACATGGCGTTGGAGGAAAAGCCGCCGGGCTGGGGCCATTCGGTGTTGCGGTAGGGAGGTGGCAGCATGACCGCCGTGGCTTGCAGCGCCGGATCGGGCCGCAAGGCGTCATCCAGTGCGTTGAGCGGAATGCGCTCACCCTTGAGCTTGGTCTTGTTAGAGGGCGCGAACCAATCGCCCACCGTGTCGCCTATGTCCTGGAAGGTATCGCAACCGGCAAGCAACAAGACAGCCGCAAGCGCGCAGCCAAAACGCAGGCGCTGAGAAGTACGGGTCATGGCTTGCTGGGCGCTCCGGGAGGCGGGGTGGCGGCGCCGGGCTGTGACATCAGCGCGGGCGGAGGGACGGTGCCGAAATTCTTGTCGCCGCCTTGCTTGAGGAAATCCGCCATGGCGTGGGCGCGGGCCTTGAGCTCGCCGGATGCGCCGGGATCATTGGCCAGTGCGTCGAATTCTTGCGTCGCCATTGCCATGTTGCGATTGCGGTAATCGCTATAGGCGAGGATCTCATCGGCCATCTGCTTCCAGGTGCTCGACGGCGTTTCCAGCGGCGCCAAGAGAGTTCTGGAGATCGGCCCGGCTTGCCGTATCGGCCATCGCCCAGCCCGCGCGCAGTCGCGCCACTTGGCCGATGCCGCCTTTTTCGTTGCCGGCGATTTCTTTGTAGAGCGTGATCGCGGTTTCGCGCTGGCCGGAAGCCAGCATGCTGTCGGCCTGTTCCAGGCGCGAGAGCTGGCGATAGCCCCCGGACGCGGTCTTGGCGAGATCGGCGAAGGCTTCGGCCGCCTGCCTGGGATCGGTGATGCGCTGGGCGGCGGAAAAGGCCACAGCCGTCTTCTCGCGTTGCGTGGTCTGATAACGCTGCCAGAGCTGGAAACCGGCGATGCCCAAAATGATCGCCGCGCCCAGGGCGATCACATAGTCGCCATAGGACTTCCAGAATTTTTCCAGTTTTTCGCGGCGAACGTCTTCTTCGACTTCGCGGAAGATGTCACTCAACGCCGATCCTCGCTTGGGAAAGGCCCTTATTCGGGGCGTTCGGGCGCCAATTAGCCTTGTCCCGGGCATGGGCGCAATGCGCTTTTCCGCCTTCGCCGCAACATTGCCAAGAGGACATGCTCCCGAAAATCGGCCTTGACGGGCAGTAGGTTGAGCCAATAGTTAAGTGTATGATTAACTATCAAGCCCCGCTCGATCTGGCTTTCCAGGCCCTGGCCGACCCGGCCCGGCGCGCCATCGTGGAACGCTTAAGCAAAGGTCCCGCCAGCGTCAGCGAGTTGGCCAAGCCGCTCCCCATGTCGCTGCCCGCAGTGATGCTGCACCTCAAGGTCCTGGAGGAATCCGGTCTCATCAGGAGCAGCAAAGTGGGGCGCGTGCGTACCTGCCGGATCGAGGCGGAGAAATTGTCCCTGGCCGAGTGCTGGATCACCGAACGCCGCCGGATGTGGGAACAAAATCTCGACCGGCTGGGTGCCTTCCTCGAACAGAGCAAACCGGAGACCGAAAAATGAGGAAATTGATTTCGCTGATCCATCTGTCCCTGGATGGACGGTGCAATGACGCCAAGGGCAGCCTGGATTGGGTCACGATCAATCCCGCCATCTTCGATGACGCCATCCAACTGACCCACAAGGCGGGCGCTGCCGTCTATGGCCGCGCCACATATGGCTTGATGCACGGCTATTGGCCGGGCGTGCTCAAAAATCCCGACAGCGCGGCGGACGCCCGCGCCCATGCCCGCTGGGTGGAGGATATCGAAAAGATCACTTTTTCCCGTACGCTGGACAAATGCGATTGGAACAACACCCGACTTCATCGTGACGTAAAGGACATCGTGGCGCTGAAAGAAAAGCCGGGCAAAGACCTGCTGATCTTCGGCGCGCCGGGGCTGGTCAAAAGTTTCCAGGCGCTCGATGTCATCGATGAATATTGGATGTTCCTCAATCCGGTGATGCTGGGCGAGGGGACCCGGTTCTTCGAGGATGCGCATAGGACCCGCTTTCGCATCGCGGAAGCCAAGCGCTTCGAACCCGATGTGATGCGCTTCCACTATGTCCGGCAAGACCAGGCCTGAAATTCGACTCCCAGCCAAAGGCAACATTCTCATGAGCAACCGTTCCATCGTCCACGCCAGTTTCACCATCACCCGCATATGGAGCGCGAGTCCGGCCCGCGTGTTTCAAGCTTTCGCGGACGAAGCCGCCAAACAGAAATGGTTTGCCGGCCCCGGCAACTGGCAGCTGCTGAAACGCAGCTTCGATTTTCGCGAGGGCGGGCATGAACATCTGTCCGGACGCCATGACAATGGCACCGTCTCGGCCTTCGACTGTCTCTATCATGATATCGTGGAGAATGAGCGCATCATCTACAGCTATGTGATGCATCTGGATGGCAGGAAGATTTCGGTGTCCCAGGCCGCCATCGAGATCAGCCCGGAAGGCAAGGGGGCCAAGCTCGTTCTTACCGAATATGGCGATTTCCTGGATGGCTATGACGATGCCGGCTCGCGCGAGCATGGCACCAATTTCCTGATGGATGCCTTGGGCAAGTCGCTGACGGATTGATCCTGGCGGCTTAAAACAAAAAACCCGGCCTTTCGGGGCCGGGTTTTCGTATCAGGCGATGGAAAGATTTCAGGCTTCCGCCGGTTCTTCCTCGGTGGGCTCTTCGGGTTTTGGCGCCGCACCTTCCTCGAATATCTCTTCGGCCGCGGCCACCGCTTCTTCCTGTTCGGTGCGCTCGGCCAGAACATTCTCGCCGCGGGCTTGGCGCTCGGCTTCGTCTTCGCTGCGGGCGACATTGATGGTCACATTCACCCGCACTTCCGGATGCAACACCACCGGAAGAGTGAAAAGACCGATGGTCTTGATCGCCTGGCTGATCTGGACCTGGTTGCGGTCGGCCTTGAAGCCGGCCTGTTCCATCGCATTCGCCACGTCGCGGGGCGAGACCGAGCCGTAAAGCTGGCCGCGGTCGCCCGCCTGGCGGATCAGGATGAAGGACTTGCCATCGAGCTTCTTGGCCACGCCTTCGGCGTCCTTGCGGCGCTCCAGATTGTGGGTCTCAAGCTCGGCCTTGCGGGCGTGGAAATATTCGCGGTTGGCCTTGGTGGCGCGCAGCGCCTTCTTCTTGGGCAAGAGGAAGTTGCGGGCAAAGCCGTCCTTGACCCGGACTTCGTCGCCCATCTGGCCCAGCTTTTCCACCCGTTCGAGCAGGATCACTTGCATGTCACTTCACCACGTAAGGCAGAAGCGCCATAAAGCGGGCACGCTTGATCGCGTTCGCCAACTGGCGCTGGTTCTTGTTCGAGACCGCGGTGATGCGCGAGGGCACGATCTTGCCGCGCTCGGAAATGTAACGCTGCAAGAGTTTCACATCCTTGTAGTCGATCTTGGGCGCGTTGGCGCCGGAGAAAGGATCGGTCTTCTTCCTGCGGAAGAAAGGCCGGCGCGCCGCGTCGCGGTCGCCGCCTGCGCCGCCGCGTCCGCCTTCACGATCTCCGCCGCGATCCCGGTCACGGCCTTCACGATTTCCGCCAAAACTCATTGTGCGGTCTCCTCGGTGGTGGTTTCGCCTTCGGGCTTGTCGGTGCGATCTTCGCGATTGCGCTTGCTCGACGAGACGTCGAACTGGTCGACCTTGACGGTGATGTAACGCAGCACGTCTTCATTGATCTTGAGCTGGCGTTCCAGCTCAATCACCGCCGCCGAGGGCGCATTGATATTGAGCAGGACATAATGGCCCTTGCGGTTCTTCTTGATGCGATAGGCAAGCCCGCGCAGGCCCCAATATTCCTGCTTCTCGATCTTGCCGCCTTCGCCTTCGACGATGGTCTTGAGATGAGTGGCAAGTGCGTCCACCGCTTGCGCGCTGATGTCCTGGCGCGCGATCAGGAGATGCTCGTAAAGAGCCATGTCCGGTCCTTTGCTGGACTGCGGAACGGTTCGGGGCGGACACCCGTCGCCGCTTCGGCTCGTTGGACCCGCGTGACATCACGCTGCCTCTTCAAAGAGGTGTCCGGCGACCGCAGCCGTTGGAAGGCGCGCGATATAGGCCAAAGCCCTTGACCACACAAGGAAAAACCGGCCCGATGGCCCCGGGGTCGGCAAAATATCAAGGAATTGAAGGGGATGGGGGGCGAACCACTAGGGGCGGCAGATGCGATTCTGGCCAGGGCGGCCAAACGGCTGATCCCGCTGATGGCCCTGATGTATGTGGCGAGCTTTCTCGACCGGGTGAATATCAGCCTGGCGGCCCTCACCATGAACCACGATCTGGGCTTCTCGCCCCAAGTGTTCGGCCTGGGCGCGGGGATCTTTTTCCTGGGCTATTTCCTGTTCGAGGTCCCCTCCAACCTGATGCTGGAGAAGGTGGGTGCGCGAGTGTGGATGAGCCGCATCATGCTCTCCTGGGGGCTGGTTTCGATGGCCACCGCCTTTGTGAAGACGGCGTTCGCTTTCTATGTGTTGCGCTTCCTGCTTGGGTTGGCCGAGGCCGGACTTTATCCCGGCATGATCCTCTACATGACCTATTGGTTTCCCCAAGCGACGCGGGCGCGGTTCATCGCCCTGTTCCTGGCGGCGGTGCCGGCGGCCAGCGTGATCGGCGGGCCCTTGTCGGGATGGCTGCTGGGTTTCGATGGCGCGCTGCATGGCTGGCAATGGATGCTGCTGCTGGAAGGCATTCCGTCGCTGATCTTAGGCTTTGCCGTGCTCTGGCTTCTGCCGGAGCGCCCGGCCGCTGCCCGCTGGCTGAATGCAGGCGAGAAAGCCATCCTGGCGGAACGTTTGGCGGCGGATCGCGCGGACGATCATAAACTGGGCGCGCTTACTGGCTTTTGGCAGATGCTGGCCGACAAGCGCATCTGGATTTTCATCCTGCCGGATTTTTCGATTGTGATCGGGCTGTACGGCATGGGTCTGTGGATGCCGCAGATGATCAAGGCGCTGGGTTTTTCCAATCTTGAGACCGGTTTCCTGGTGGCGCTGCCTTATGTCGCCAGCATGATCGCAATGGTGGGATTGGGCATCTCCAGCGACCGCAGAAGGGAACGTGCCTGGCATGTGGCGGGCGCCTGTTTCGCCGGCGCGCTGGGGCTCCTTGGCGCGGTGATGTTTCATTCCCCGGTTCTGGTGATGTTGAGCTTTTGCGTCGCGGCGGCGGGAATATATGGCGCGTTGGCGGTGTTCTGGACCTTTCCCACCCAGATGCTGCGCGGCATGGCGGCGGCGGGTGGCCTGGCGTTGCTTAATTCTTTTTCCAATCTGGGTGGCTTCTTCGGTCCCTTCCTGATGGGCTGGCTGAAGGAAAGCACCGGAACCTATACGCTGGGCATGGCGCTGCTTTCCGCCATGTTGGTGTTTGCCGGCGTTGCCACGCTCTGTATCGGCAAGACTTTTTTCAGGACGGCGCGCGCGTGATCATCGAGCCTTATTCGGACGCGCATTTCGCCGGCATAAAGGCGTTGTGGGAAGAAGCCTTCCCCGACGATCCACCCCGCAATAGCGCGGAGATTTCCATTGCAGCCAAGGCATCGGAACATCCCGAACTTTTTCTCTTGGCGCTGGAAGACCGCCGCGTGATCGGCAGTGTGATGGCGGGCTATGACGGCCATCGCGGCTGGCTCTACCGCGTGGCCGTGGCCCGCGCGGCCCGGCATCGCGGTGTGGGCGCGGGTCTGATCCAGGAAGCGGAGCGGCGGCTATGGGCGCTCGGCTGCGTGAAGATCAATCTGCAAGTGCGCGGCGCCAATCAAGGCGTAACGTCATTCTATAGAAGTCTCGGTTATGTGGTGGAAGACCGCATCAGCATGGGCAAGGTGCGGCCGGACGATCCTCTTCCGTTGGGCCCGCTTGACTTGTCTGGGCGCAGTTGATTTGTCTCCGCCCCGATGACTCGCGCATTTCTGTTTCCCGGACAGGGCAGCCAGGCGGTCGGCATGGGCGAGCCCCTGGCCGACGCGTTCCCGGTTGCGCGCGAAGTGTTCCAGGAAGTAGACGACGCGCTGTCGCAAAAACTTTCCCGCTTGATGTGGGAAGGACCGGAAAGCGATCTCACCCTGACCGAAAATGCGCAGCCCGCGATCATGGCGTTCTCCATCGCCATCATCCGGGTGTTGCAGAAGGAAGCCGGAATGGATCTGGCGCGTCATGTCCGGCTGGTCGCCGGTCATTCGCTGGGCGAATATTCCGCGCTTGCCGCCGCAGGCGCTTTCGCTTTGGCGGACGCGGCGCGGCTGCTCAAGACACGCGGCCAGGCGATGCAATCGGCGGTGCCGGTGGGCGAAGGCGCGATGACTGCGTTGATAGGCGCGGATATCGATGTCGCCGAGGCGGTGGCCAAGGATGCTGCTGGCGATGACGTCTGTGTGGTCGCCAACGACAATGCCCCCGGCCAAGTGGTGCTCTCGGGCGCCAAGGCGGCGATGGACCGCGTGCCTGACATCGCCAAGGCTAAGGGCGTCAAGCGCACCATTCCCCTGTCGGTCTCCGCGCCCTTCCATTGTTCCCTGATGCAGCCCGCCGCCGATGTGATGGCCGACGCCCTGGCCAAGGTGACCATCCGGCCCTTGGCGGTGCCGGTCTTGTCCAATGTGACGGCGCAGGAAGCCACAGATCCCGAAACCGTGCGGCGTCTGTTGGTCGAGCAGATCACCAGCCGGGTGCGTTGGCGCGAAAGCATGCTGGCGCTCAGAGGCCTGGGCGTGGACACCACGGTGGAAATGGGCGGCAACAAGGTCTTGACCGGCATGATGCGGCGCATCGAGAAGGATGTTCAGGCGATCTCTCTGGATACGCCCGCAGAAATCGAAGCTTTCGCAAAAGGCTTATGATGATGTTTGATCTCTCAGGTAAAACCGCACTTGTGACCGGAGCCTCCGGCGGAATCGGCGGCGCCATCGCCAAGGCGCTGCACGGCCAGGGCGCCTCGGTGATTCTCTCCGGTACCCGCGCCGAGGCGCTGGAACAGCTCAAAGCCGAATTGGGCGCACGCGCTTTCGTCGCCCAAGCCAATCTTTCCGATCCCGCTTCGGTCGAAGCGCTGCCCAAGGCGGCGGAAGTGGCCGCCGGCGCGCCCATCGACATCCTGGTCAACAATGCCGGGATCACCCGCGACAATCTCTTCATGCGCATGAAGGACGAGGAGTGGGATCAGGTCATCCAGGTCAATCTCACCGCCGCCTTCCGGCTCTCGCGCGGAGTGCTGCGGGGCATGATGAAAAAGCGCTGGGGCCGCATCGTCCAGATTACTTCCATCGTGGGCGCGACCGGAAATCCCGGCCAGGCCAATTATGCCGCCGCCAAGGCCGGCCTGGTGGGCCTGACCAAAGTCTTGCCGCCGAGATCGCCACCCGCAACATCACCGTCAATGCGGTGGCGCCCGGCTTCATCCAAACCGCGATGACGGATGTGCTCACCGACCAGCAGAAAGAGGCCATCGCCACCCGCATTCCGGCGGGGCGCATGGGCAAGCCAGAGGAAATCGCTGCCGCCGTGGTCTATCTGGCGTCCGAAGAAGCCGCCTATATCACCGGCGAAACCATCCATATTAATGGCGGTATGGCAATGTTGTGATATAAGAATCAATAGCTTAACGGCAAAGTGGCGGGGCTTGTGCGATTGTGTTACCAACCGGCCACCCACGTGCCACCCCCCATATGGTGAAACAAGTGAGGTCCCGTCCGTTTTACTCAGCGGAATTCGGGTTTCGAAAACTAGGAGAGGCTTAAAAGTCCATGAGCGATACTGCGGAACGCGTGAAGAAGATCGTCGTCGAGCATCTGAATGTCGATGCCGACAAGGTCACCGACAATGCGTCCTTCATTGAAGATCTTGGCGCCGACAGCCTCGACACCGTCGAGCTGGTGATGGCGTTCGAAGAAGAGTTTGGCATTGAAATTCCGGATGATGCCGCCGAATCCATTGTGACGGTCGGCGACGCGGTCAAATATATCGACAAAGCGAACGCCTGATTTTCGTCCCATGCGCCGGGTTGTGGTAACGGGACTGGGTCTGGTCACGCCGCTTGCCTGCGGCGTGGAGGAAAGCTGGGCCGCCCTGTTGGCCGGGAAATCCGGGGCCAGCCCCATCACCAAATTCAAGACCGACGATCTGGCGACCAAAAATCGCCTGTCAGGTGCCGCGCGGCGACGGCGCCGCCGGAACCTTCAATGCCGATCAATGGGTGGATCCCAAAGAGCAAAGGCGGATGGATGATTTCATCATCTTCGGCCTGACGGCGGCGAAGCAGGCGGTGGTCGATTCCGGCTGGATGCCCAAGACCGAGGAAGAACGCTGCCGCACCGGCGTCTTGATCGGCGCGGGCATCGGCGGGCTTGCCGGCATCGAGGCGGGCTCCATCCTGGTCCATGAAAAGGGTCCGCGCCGGCTGTCGCCCTTCTTCATTCCCGGACGGCTGATCAATCTGGTCTCGGGCTATGTCTCGATCGAGCATGGCTTCAAGGGCCCCAACCATGCCGTGGTGACGGCCTGCGCCACCGGCGCCCATGCCATCGGCGACGCGGCGCGGATGATCGCGCTGGATGATGCCGATCTGATGGTGGCGGGCGGCGCGGAAGCGGCGATCTGCCGGATCGGCATAGCCGGCTTCAATGCCTGCCGCGCTCTGTCCACGGGTTTCAATGACCGCCCGACCGAGGCCTCGCGGCCCTATGACAAGGACCGGGACGGTTTCGTGATGGGCGAGGGCGCCGGCGTTGTGATGCTGGAGGAACTCGAGCACGCCAAGGCGCGGGGCGCCAAGATTTATGGCGAAGTCAAAGGCTATGGCCTCTCCGGCGATGCCTTTCATATCACCGCGCCGGCCGAGGACGGCGATGGCGGCTACGCGCCATGCAGATGGCGGTGAAGCGGGCGGGCCTCGCCGCCTCGGACATCGACTATATCAATGCCCATGGCACTTCGACCATGGCGGACGGGATCGAACTTGGCGCGGTGGAACGGTTCCTGGGCAATGCCGCGCCGGGCAAACCCATTTCCTCCACCAAATCGGCGATCGGCCATCTTCTGGGCGCGGCCGGGTCGGTCGAGGCCATTTTCTCGCTGTTGGCAATGCGCGACGGCGTGGTTCCCCCACCATCAATCTGGAAAATCCCGACGTGGTGACGGTGATGGACCTGGTCCCCAAAAAAGCCAAAAAGCATGACGTCAATGTCGCCATGTCCAACAGTTTCGGCTTCGGCGGCACCAATGCCACGCTGATCTTCTCCAAAGTCGTGATGCGGCGCCTTCTGATCCTCCTGATCCTTCTGGGGGTGATCGGCGCGGGCGCGGTGGCGCTCGCCAACTTTCTTTGGCTCCAACCCGGCGCGCTCTTCAAACGAGCGCGTGGTATTGATCGCGCCCAAGACCAGCATTCACGACATTGCCCGTCAGCTTCAGGCCGCGGGCGCGGTCGCCAATGGATTTGTCTATGAAGGCGAACTTCACTGGCAGGGCGATGCCGCCAAGGTAAAGGCGGGCGAATATGCCATCCCGTCCCATGCCAGCATGGCCGATATCACCGCCATCCTGGTCCTGGGGAAATCCATCCAGCACAAGATCACCATCGCGGAAGGCCTGACCTCCGACATGGCCTACAAGCTGGTCGCGGCCAATCCGGTCCTGGCGGGCGACGCGGGAGCCGAGCCGGCGGAGGGCGCGCTGATGCCCGAGACGTATCTTTTCACCCGCGGCACCACACGGCGCGAGCTGTTGACCCGGATGGAAAAGGCCCAGACGAAATTCCTCAACCAGCAATGGGCGTCGCGCGCGGCTGGTCTGCCCCTCGCCACACCGCAACAGGCTGTGATCCTCGCCTCCATCGTGGAGAAGGAAACCGCCTTGCCGGAAGAGCGCCGCCATGTCGCCGCGGTTTTTTTCAACCGGCTGAAAGCGGGAATGAGGCTGCAGTCCGATCCCACCATCGTCTATGGCATCACCAAGGGCTATCCCCTGGGCCGGCCTATCTTTCAAAGCGAGATCGAGGCGGCGACGCCCTATAACACTTACGCCATTCAGGGCCTGCCGGTCGCGCCGATCTGCAATCCCGGGAAGGATTTGCTGGCCGCGGTGCTCCGGCCCGAGCAGAGCGACGACCTTTATTTTGTCGCCAACGGCAAAGGCGGCCATGTCTTCGCCGCGACCGAAGCGGAGCATCTGCGCAACGTGCAAGCCTGGCGCGCCATCGAGCGGGCGAAGGACCCCGCAGTGGCCGAAGCACGGCCTGTGGAAACCCCGAACCCGCCAAACATAAGCGAGCCAGGGCAAGGTGACAGGCGCGCGCCGCCTGTCTAAATTCCCGCACCTTCGGAGAGCATCTCATGACCATTGTCAGCATGACCGGCTTTGCCGAAAGCGCGGGCAGCCACGAGGGTTTGCGTTGGCGCTGGGAAGCCAAAAGCGTCAATGGCCGGAGCCTGGATCTCCGGCTGCGCACGCCCCCGGGATTTGATGCGCTGGAGCAGCCGGCCCGCATGCTGGCGGTGGAGCGTTTCCGCCGGGGCAATTTCCAGATCAATCTCGACGTGTCGAGGCCGAGAGCGGCGCGCGCAGGCCTGACAGTGGATCCCGTCGCGCTCGCCAGCGCGGTCAAGCTGGCGCGCGAGGTCGCGGCGGAAACCGGGACTGGCGCCGGCCCGTATCGACGGTCTTCTGGCCCTCAAAGGCGTGATCGTGCAGGAAGAGGCGGCGATCGCTCGATCCCTAGCGCGCGGACATCGTGATGCCGCGATTCTGAAAGTCTCACCACCGCCTTCGATTCCCTGGCCCGGGCACGCTTCAACGAGGGGGCGAAGCTGGCGCAGCTTTTGTCGGCGCAGGTCGATGAGATCGCGCGGCTGGTGAACGAAGCCGACAGCCTGGCCGCGGCCCAGCCCGAGGCGCTGAAGCAGCGGCTGGTGGCGCAGCTCGAGGAGTTGGCGCTGAACGCGCCGGTGGCGCCGCGAACGCCTGGCGCAGGAAGTGGCACTGCTCGCCACCCGCGCCGACGTGCGCGAAGAGCTCGACCGGCTACGCGCCCATGTCCAGGATGCGCGCGCCCTGCTCAAAAGCGGCGAGGCGGTTGGGCGCAAGCTCGATTTCCTTGCCCAGGAATTCAACCGCGAAGCCAATACGCTCTGCTCCAAATCCGCCGACATCGCGCTCACCCGCGTGGGCCTGGCGCTGAAGGCCGTGATCGACCAATTCCGCGAGCAGGCCCAGAATGTCGAATGAGATCGAGCGCAGGGGTCTGATGCTGGTCCTCTCTTCGCCCTCGGGGGCGGGCAAGACCACGCTGTCGCGGCGACTGCTGGCAGACCGACCCGGACATCGTGATGAGCGTTTCCGCCACCACAAGGCCTCCGCGCTCGAACGAGATCGAAGGCCAGGACTATTTTTTCGTGTCGCCCGAAAAATTCGAAGCGATGGTGAAAGGCGGGGAGTTGCTGGAGCATGCCACGGTCTTTGGCCATAGGTACGGCACGCCACGTGCTCCGGTGATTGCCGCGCTGGCGGCGGGCAAGGATGTGCTGTTCGACATCGATTGGCAGGGAACGCAGCAATTGCAGGTGCAGGCGCGCGAAGACCTGGCCAGCGTCTTTGTATTGCCCCCCTCGAAGGCGGAACTGGAGCGCCGGCTGCGCATCCGTGCGCAGGATTTCGGAAGAGTTGTGCGTCAACGCATGGCCAAGGCCAGCGACGAATCAGCCATTGGGCGGAATATGACTATCTCCTGCTCAATGACGATATCCAGCATGCGCAAGGCAAGCTGGAAGAAATCTTGCGGGTAGAGCGCATGCCGCCGTGCCCGTCAACCGGGACTTGCGCAATTCGTCCAGAGACTGATGCGCGAAGGATAATCGCGGTCTCAGTCCGTGTGCCGGTCCATGCACGCGCCAGCGCGGCGAATTGCGCGATCGTCAGATCTTCCGGCCGGGCGGTGGGATCGATCCCGGCTTCTTCCAGCAAGACTTCGCCGCCCAACGGCTTGAGGCTCTGGCGCAACATCTTGCGGCGCTGGCCGAAGGCGGCGGCGGTGATGCGCTTCCAGCATGGCGAGATCGGCGGGCGCCACCGGTTCCGGCAACGGCTCGAGCGCACCACCGACGAGGTCACCGAAGGCGGCGGCACGAAGGCGCTGCGATTCACATCGAACAGGATTTTGGCCTTGTGCGCCAACCAGTCAGCACCGACAGCCGTCCATAATGTTCATTGCCCGGCTTGGCGGTGATCCGCTCGGCCACTTCCCGCTGGAACATTAGAGTGAGGCTTTTCCACCAGGGCGGCCAGGGCTTCGCCGTAAGCCATTTGACCAGAAGTGCTGTTCCCACATTGTAAGGCAGATTGGCGGCGACACGCGGACTCCGGGCGGCAGGATCGTGCCTTCCTCCAAGGACAGCGCGTCGGCGGAAAGGATCTCGAGTTTGCCGGGATTGCCGCGGCGATCTCTTCCAGGGCCGGCAGGCAGCGCTCGTCGCGCTCCACCGCGATCACTTTGTCGGCGCCCTCCTTCAGCAGCGCGCGGGTGAGGCCGCCCGGCCCTGGCCCCACTTCATAGAAGGTGCCGCCTCCGCCCGCGCCAGCGGCGCGCGCGATCTTGGCGGTGAGATTGAGATCGAGCAGAAAATTCTGACCCAGCGATCTCTTCGCCGCCAACCCGTGTTCCGCGATCACATCGCGAAGGGGAGGCAGGGCGTCCTTGATCACGGCTTGGCTGCCCGCGCGTCGGCGATATCGGCCGCCATGCGGATGGCAGCGATCATGCTGCGATGATCGGCTTTGCCCTGGCCCGCGATGTCGAAGGCCGTGCCGTGATCGGGCGAGGTTCGCACGATGGGGAGGCCCAGCGTGACGTTCACGCCGTCCCAGAAGGACAGAGTCTTGATCGGGATCAGGCCCTGGTCGTGATACATGGTGAGGACGGCGTCATAGTTCTTGCGCGCCTCGTCGTGGAACAGCGTGTCGGCGGACAATGGGCCGGTGACGGCATGGCCGTGTTTTCGCAATTCTTCGATCGCGGGCGCGATGAATGGACTTTTCTTCGCCGCCCAGCATGCCTTCCTCGCCGGCATGAGGATTGAGCCCGGCCACGGCAAGGCGGGGATTTGTAATGGCGAAATCCCGCGCCAACGCTTTCAGGATAATTTCCGCGGTCTCGACAATGGCATCCTGGGTGATCGCGTGGGGCACCTGGGCCAGCGGGATGTGGATGGTGAGCGGCACCACCCGAAGTTGTCGCTCGCCAGCATCATCACCGCCTTGGGCGCGCCGGTAAGAGCGCCCAGGAACTCGGTGTGGCCGGGTAAGGAAAGCCTGCCTCTTTCAACACCGCTTTGTGGATGGGGGCGGTGACCATCGCGGCGGCTTCGCCGGCAAGACAGGCTTTAGCCGCGATCTCGATCGCCTCGATCACCGCGGCGGCGTTTTTCGTGTCCGGTTTGCCGGGTGTGTTGGTCACTCGGGATTTGGTGACCAGCAGCGCGTCTTTGCGTGCGGCGAAAATGTCCGCATCGCCCACCAGTTTCAGGGGATGGCTGCCGATCCTGCCGCCCAATGCGTCGAAGGCGGCGAGAGCGATTTCGGGTCCGATGCCCGCCGGCTCCCCCATGGTGATGAGGATAGGGGACGAGTTAGCGGACCTCGACATCAACGCCGCGTCTGAGGTCGCGCATATAGCGCCGCGCCATGGCGGAGATCTGCTGGTCGAACAGCATATTCTCCACATCCTGGCGGCTCGGCATGACGTAAGCGGTCTGGATCACGATCTTCTTGTCGCAGCGGGCGATCATCTCCACCCCGGCGGCGGAGATGAAGGGCGGCGCCATCTCGCCGGAATGGGTGGTCGAGAGCGCTTTTTGAATTTCCGGACTGAGGTCGCCCACCCGCATGATTGCCCAGATTCATATAAACTGCGCCCTTGAGTTGCTTCCGGGCACCTTGGAGAGGGCGTCGCAGCCGCTGAAGCCGACCTTGATGCTGGCGGCGATCTTGCTGGCGCTGTCCATCATGTCCTTGGTGGACGCGGGCGCCAGGGCAGCAGCAATCGCGCCAAGGGAAGCACGCTATCGGGGCCGATGGCGGCTTCCTTGGGCGTGTCGATCTTGGTGCCCAATGGCTCCTGCCGCGCGCGCAAGGCGAGAATGTAATATCCGCCCAGCGAGCGGATGGGGTCGGAAACCGTGTTGACCGCCATCTTGGTAAGCGCGGTGTTCAACTCCGGCGCCAACTGGCCTTCATGGACCCAGCCGATATCGCCGCCGGCCGCGGCCGAGGGCGATTGGCTGAATTGATGGGCGACCATGGAGAAATTGCCGCCCGATTTGAGCTGGACCTCGACCGATTGGGCGTCCTTCAGCGCGTCCGCATCCTTGTCGGGATTGTCGACCTGGAAGAAGATTTCGCTCACCAGATAGTGCGGTTTGTCGGCGCCTTCGGCATAGCGCGCCAATTCCCCATCCACCTCCGCGGGCGTGATGTTGATGCGGTCTTCATATTCCTGTTGCACGGTCTTCTGCCAGGCAAGCTGAGCGGTGAGCTGGCGACGCAGCGCATCCTCGCTGGCGCCCGCATTGTTCAGGACTTCCCGCAACTGCTCGATGGTCAAATGATTGTCCGTGAGCATGCGATTAATCTGGGTGTCGATTTCGCCCGGCGCGACGGTGATGTGTTTCTTGATCGCCTCGTTCAGCTCCAGCTTCTCGTCTTCCAGCTGGGTGATGATCTGGCCGCGAATGCGTTTCAGCTCCTCGCCCTTGGGCTGGATGCCCGAGGTGGCAAGGAACAAGGACAGGCGCTGGCGGACTTCATATTCGGAAACGGCAAAATCGTTGATCACCGCGGCGACGCCGTCACTGTCGGCGTCATCCGACTCGGCATGAATCACGGCGGGTTCCCAGATCTTCGGCTTGGCTGGTTCGGCGATGGCGCTCTTCTGCGCGGGCTTGGAGGCGGAAGCCGGGGGAGCGGGAATCGCCGGGGCGGCGGTCGCGGCCGCCGTGGGGGCTGGTGCCGCGGTGCCAGGCGCGGGTTCCGCGGCGGCGACATTCTGGGCGTGGGCCGGCGTGCCAATGACGCCGAAAAGGCGAGGGCAAAGAACGCGGTAAGGGCGATACGCATGGGTCTCAGATCTGTCTTTGCCGCTGGTTCGATCACAGGGTCCGGCCCCCGGACGCGCTCCCGCTATTCCGCACGCCCCCTAACCCGTGGCGCAGAATAAGCAATTTCCCCGCCCGATCAAGTTGAACCCGTCCTGGGATCAGGGGTGGCTGGTATTGAAGATATTCCTTGGGAAAAGGCTGAAAGGCTGAACCGGCTGGTCCCCGGTCTTGAGCGAAAAGCGCAGCACGATCGATGTGGACGGCGGCACGCCCTGGGCGACGTCCCCCACGAATTTGCGCCGGTAGGCCACGGAGACCGCCAGACATTCATCCTCATAGCCCAGCCCATATTCGCTATCGAGCATCTGGTTATTCAGAAGATCGCGCTCGATGGCGGCGAAGGCCTGCCAGTTTTCGTAAAAGTTAATGTCACCCTGGACGTTGAGCTGTTCACGGGCGGGAAGTTCCAACGTCACATCGCCGGGCGGCAATTGCAGATCGGGAACCGCGGCAGGGAGTTGCAGGTAGGCAATCTGCAGCGAGGAACGGCCATAGGTGCCGGTGAGATAGATTTCATGGCGCAACACGTCGCCGTCCGTGCGGTCAAAGTCGAGCCGGTCGGTGACGTCGAGATGGGGAAGCTTGAAGGTCACCCGCCCGATGATGTCGGAGGTGGTGCCGTTCTCGCCGGTGAAGTCGGCGAAGATGGGGTCCGGCTTCACGCGATAGGTTTGTCCCAACAACCCCTGCAATTCACCCCCACCGAACATGGCGTCGGCGATGAAACCCACATTGGCGCGGGGCCCGCTTTCCACCAGATCGTAGCCGGGAAGCTGGTTGACGCTGAAGATGTTGTTGTCGTCGAATTCAAAGGCGTCGACGTCCTCGAGGGGAAGTCCTGCCGGATTGCCGCCATAGGGCTGTGCGATCAACTGCGCCACCGGCTCCAGCATATAGGTGGTGCGCTCGATGCTCGTCGGCGATGAAAGGCCAGCGCCAGTCCAGCGCCAAATAGGGAAGGCCACGTGCCACATAGCGGCTCTTGTCCGGCACATTGGGGAAATCCACCGGATCGTTGTTGTTGACATGAAAGACGTCGCCTCTGGCATCGGCGATCAGGGTCCAAAGCTGGCCGCCGCCGAATATCATGGGCAGGCGCCAGTCCACTTCGCTGGTAAGGCGCTGGCTGTCGGGACCGGCGCTGCGGGTGAGCGACACGCTGTTGATGTCGAAGCGGAAGCGTCCGCCCGCGATGTTGCTGTCGGGGATGAAGGTATAGTCCAGCTGCGGCAGCACATAGGGGATCACGCTCTGCATATCGCTGGCGCGCAGGCCCTGGAAATAATAGCCGCTCAGCGATCAATCGCGATCGGCCCGTGTCGTTCTCGACGAACAGATTGTTCACCAGCCGGTCCAGGAAGGAAATGTCGTAGAACCGCATATAGGCGGTGTTGTTGGTGAGTTCGGCACTGAAGCCGGCGGACCAGCCATCGCCGATATCGAAGTGGCCCGACCCGAACAGGTGATCGTAATATTGCGGACCCGCCGTGTGCCCGCCCAGTCCGCCGTCGGGGTTATAAGCAATCGAATCCTGAAGCCACATGCCGCTGTCCTGCCAGCGTTCGCGGTATTCCGTTTCGACCAATTCACCGCCCTTGGTGGAGAATTGCGGCGCGACCGTGAGATCGTTCTGCGGCGAGAGCGCGATATAATAGGGTAAGCGCAGGAAATAGCCCACATTGGTGGCGTTGCCGACATCGGGAATGAGGAAGCCGCTGGAATATTTCACCGTGGGATCTGGCTCGGTGAGGAAGGGCGCATAGAGAATGGGAATGCCCAGGAAATCCACGGTCGCATCAGTGAAATGAATGCGGTGCGCCACCTGGTCATAAACCACGCGCTCGGATTTCACTTGCCAGAGCGGCGTGGATTGTCCCGCCTGGTTGCAGATCTTGCACGGGCTGTAATTGGTGTAGTGCGCGATCACCATGGTGCCGTTGACGCGCTGGGCGCTGGCGGCGGTGAGCCGGCCATTCTTGCCGATCAAGGCCCCGAAACCGTTGAGCACGCCGTCCCGCATATGGTCGGTGAGGACGACATGGTCGGAAAAGGCGACATTGCCCAGCCGGTCGGTGGTGCTGACATGGCCGTCGGCGGTGACCGTGTCGGTCTTCTGATTGTAGGTGACGCGGTCGGCATCGAGAATGCGGCCCTGGTCCACGATCTCGACATGACCCACTGCGGCCACCGTCTGACTGTCGCCGTCATAGATCACCTGGTCGGCCTGCAGCAGAATCTGGCTGTCGGCCGATGGGTTCGGTTTGGCGGGCACAGGCGCGGCACGCGCCGCCTGGTGCACCATCAGGGAACTCAGCGCTGCGCCCAGCAACAACGCCGAAAGACGCAGGCTCATCCATCCTCCTGATTGAACAGGAGAGTCATGCCGATCAGGATGGCGGCGATGGCGGGCGCCGTGGCGGCCAAAAGAACCGGCACCGCGCCGGACTGGCCCAAAACCCGGGTCAGATCGGAAAAGAAATAAACGCCGAAGCCGCATGCGGCGCTGAACAGGATGACCCGGGCGATGCCACCCTCGCGCGCCAGCCGCAAGGAGAAACTCGCCGCCATGAACACCATCGCCGCGAACAAGGCGGGCAGCGCGTAAAGCGTATAGAGATAAAGCTGGTAGCGCGTGGCCGAGAAGCCGGCGGCCTGGGCCGCGCGAATGAAGCCGGGCAGATCCCAGAAGGATAGTGTGTCGGGCGAGGCGAAGCTTTCCTGAATTTGGGCCGGTGTAAGTGTGGTGTCCAGCAGATAAGTATCGTGATGCTGCGGCGTGCCGCTGGCGCCCGAGACCCAAGCGTTTTTCAATAGCCAGGCGCGATTTTCCAAATCGCCCGAGGTGGCATCGATGCGGCCCACGAAATGATCTTCCGAGCCGTAAAGAAAGACGATCACGTCTTCCAGATGCTGGCCTTGGGCGGCAACGCGCTGCGCGTGGATCACCGATTGCTGCTTTTCATTGCCTTGCCGGAGCCAGAGACCGTTCTGCGACACCGAGAGCTGCGAAGCCTCGCCCTTGACGTACCGGGCTTCCAGGCCCGCGAACTGGGCGAACATGCGCGCGGAAATCGGCGTGAAGATGGTGACGGCGCAAATCCCTATCAGCACTGCCACCGCCAGCGGCGGCAACAAGAAATCCCAGGCCGAGACACCGGCGGCGCGCGTCGCCACCAATTCCTGGCTGCGGCTGAGACGGGCAAAGGTGAAGACGCCGCCCAGAAGGATGGCGAAGGGCAAGAATCTTTTGCCCCAAATCGGGCAATTGCAGCATCGCCATCCCCACCACCACCGAGGTGCCGACCGCATGGGCGGCGGTGCGGTTGAGAAGATCGACGATGTCGATGGAGAAGCCCAGCACCAGGAAGGCGCAATAGACCACCAGCACGCCCAGGAAGAATTGCACCGCCAGATAGCGGTAGAGCGTCCAGGACCAACTCATGCCATCGCCTCTTTGAGACGGCGGCGCCGCTCCAGGATGGCGCTGGGGCTGAAGCCCATCAAAACGCCCCCTGCTAGCGCCATGCCGAGAAGCGGAATGACATAGAACAGCACGTCGAGCGCGGGATGGCTGGAAGCCGGCCCCGACACGCCATAGCCGGCGATGCGCACGGCGGCCGCCGCAAGCGACGCCATGGTGAGCCGCATCGCCAAGGCGCCGCGTTGGCGGCGGCCACGCATCACCGCGGCCAGCGCGATCATGGCAAACGCCAGACAGTAAAGCGGCTGGGACAGGCGGTTGTTGGCCTCGGCGAGATAGGCGGTGATGATGGATCGGGGAAGATGGGCTTCGCGAGGATGAAGCAATTCGGCCAGGGAGCGCTCATTGGTCTGGCGCTGGTTCACCCGCGCCGGTCCGCCGAACTGGTCGAGATCGAACACGTCGCGGCGGAACTTCAGCACCGACAATTGCTTGCCGCCCTGCGCGCTTTGTTCGACGGTACCGTCGACCATGATCAGGCGCGTGCCCAACGGCGTTTGCGCCAGCTCGCCGCGCTCGGCCAGATAGGTGATCGGGCGGGTGGCGTCGCGGCTGTCATGCACCAGGATGCCGCGGATCTGTCCGTCGTTGCCCAGAAGCCGGATGAAGACGGTGAGGCCGGGTGCCGGCGGATTGAATTCGCCCTCGTTAAGCAAGGCCGCGCCGATATCGGCGCGGATATCGAGCACCTTGGCATTCAATGCGCGTTGGCCCGCCGGCATCAGCCACAGGCGCAGATCCAGGTGATCGTCATCACGATCAGCGCCGCGGTGAAGACCGGGGCGGCAAGCTGGCGCACGGAGTAGCCGGCCGAAGCCATCACCACCAGCTCGCTGTCGCCATTGAGCCGCGAGAGCGTGAACAAGGTGCCGAAGAAGAAAGCAATGGGCACGATGATCACCAGCAGGCCGGGCAGGATCAGGACGGTGAGATAAATGAAAGTGGGCGCGGATTGGCCGCGGTTGATCACCAGGTCCAGAAGCCTCAGCGACTGGGTGAGCAGATCACGCAGGTCATCAAGAGGGCGAGCAGCGCCACCGGCCCCAGAAGCTGGCCCAGCACATACCAGGACAACCAGTTCCCGGGACGGCGTGGCCGTTCGCCGTCAAGGCCGCTATGGTCAAACTCTTTCATCCCTTGGTCCCGTGCGCGATGGATTTCGCCCCCCTCGCGATTCGGTAAACTAGCACTGCTTTTCCGCCCTTCGCCAACCCGCAAACCCGGAGATGTTCATGCAAATTTCTTTTGCCGCGTTGGCAGCCAGAAAGTCCAAACCGGAAGCTGGGTGGTGGCAGCGCCGGAGGGCGGAAAATTGTCGCAAGCTGCGGCCAAGGCCGACCAGGCGAGCGGCGGCGCCATCAGCAGGGCGCTCAAATCCTCGCGCTTTACCGGCAAATCAGGCCAGATCTTGGATGTGGTGGCCCCTGGCGGCGTTTCCGTGTCACGCATTCTTCTGGTCGGTTTGGGCAAGCCCGAGGCGCTGGATGGGAAGGCACTCAATGTGATCGGCGCCCAGGTCGTGGCGCGGCTGGAAAGCGTGGGCGAGGCCTCGGCCACCTTCGAGATCGATGTTCCCAAAGGCGCAAAGATCAAAAGCGGCGATGCGGCGGCCCATCTCGCCTTCGGCGCACGGCTGCGCAGTTATGGTTTCGACAAATACCGCACCCGCAATCTGGACGAATTCAAACGCTATCTTTCCAGTTTGAAGATCGCGACCGCCGATGTGGCGGCGGCGAAAAAGGCCTACCAGGCGCTTTCCGCGGTGGCGGACGGTGTAGCCCTGGCGCGCGATCTGGTGAATGAGCCGCCCAATGTGCTTCATCCCGAGGAATTCGCCCGCCGCGCCAAGGCGCTCACCAAGCTGGGGGTGAAGGTCGAGGTTCTGGGCGAAGCGGAAATGAAGCGGCAAGGTTTCGGCGCGCTTCTGGGCGTGGGCCAGGGCAGCGCGCGCGAAAGCCAGCTGGTGGTGATGCAATGGCTGGGCGGCCGTAAGAAGACCGAGCCGGTCGCTTTCGTGGGCAAAGGCGTCTGTTTCGATTCCGGCGGTCTGTCGCTCAAACCGGGCAGCGGCATGATGGGGATGAAAGGCGATATGGGCGGCGCCGCCGCCGTCACCGGCACCATGATGGCGCTTGCCACCCGCAAGGCGCGCGTCAATGCCGTGGGCGTGATCGGCCTGGTCGAGAATATGCCCGGCGGCGATGCCATCCGGCCCGACGACGTGCTGACGTCACTTTCGGGCCAGACCATCGAGGTTTTGAACACCGATGCGGAAGGACGGTTGGTGCTGGCGGACGCGCTTACCTACACCCAGCGCCGGTTCAAGCCCAAATTCGTGGTCGACCTGGCGACTTTGACCGGCGCCATCGTCCAGACTTTGGGTTTCGAGCATGCCGGCGTCTTTTCCAACAATGACAGGCTGGCGGAACGCCTGATCGATGCCGGTCAGGAAACCGGCGAACGGGTGTGGCGGCTGCCGCTCGATCCCGCCTACGACAAGATGATCCGCTCCAAGATCGCCGACGTGAAGAATATCGGCGGCGCCAATTCCGGCTCCATCACCGCGGCGCAATTCCTCAAGCGTTTCATCGAGACCGGCACGGTGTGGGCGCATCTCGACATCGCGGGCGTGGCCTGGCAGGACGGCGAACAGAAACCCATGATCCCAGCTGGGGCACGGGTTGGGGCGTCAATCTTCTCGACCGCCTGGTGCGCGAGTATTACGAAACGTGACCGAGACGCTTTTCTATCATTTGGAGCGGCGGGCGCTGGAAGATGTGCTGCCCGGTCTGGTCGAGAAATCGCTGGAGCGGGGCTGGCGCGCCGTGATCAAGACGCGAAATCATCCGAACGGTCCGACGCCTTGGACAATCTGCTCTGGACCTATGACGAGGCGAGTTTCCTTGCCCACGCCCAGTCGGGAGACGGCGATCCAAAGCGCCAGCCGGTCCTGATCACGGTCGAGGATGAGAATCCCAATGATGCGCAAATATTGTTCTGCGTGGGCGGGGCCCAACCCTCGGACTGGGCCTCGTTGTCATCCCTGGCGCGGGTGGTGATGTTGTTCGATGGGCACGATACGGCGTTTCTGGAGCGGGCCCGCGCCGCATGGAAGAAAGCCAGAGACGCCGGCCACGATGTGACCTATTGGAAAGAATCGCCTTCCGGCAAATTCGAAAAGCAGACCTGAATGCTCTACGGTATCGGCCTTCCCACCCTGATTATCGACCTGGCGCTGGCCTATCACGTCATCCGCACCGGGCGTTCCTTTCTCTGGATCCTGGCGATCGGATTGCTGCCGCCATTCAGCTGGATCGCCTATGGCGTCATTCGCCATCCTGCCCGACATGTGGTCCAGCGCGCCGGCCAGGCGCTTTGCCGACAATGTGGTGAATGTCGCCGATCCTGGCCGCAATTTCCGCGAGAAGCAGCGCCAGGTCGCGACGGTGGGCTCGGCCGACGCCAAGCGGGCGCTGGCGGAGGAATGTATCCGCATGGGCCAATTCGCCGACGCGGTCGAGCTCTACGAAAGCGCCATGGCGGGGCCTTTGGGCGGTAACGATCCCGCCCTGTTGAAGGGCCTTGCGCGGGCCAAGATGCTGTCGGGTGACGGCGCCGCGGCGGAAGCCTTGTTCCAGCAATTGAAAGATACCGATCCCGCCGCATTCGATGCCGATGCCGAGCTGGATTATGCGCGGGCGTTGGCGCTCCAAGGCAAGAACGATCAGGCGGTCCGGCAATATGAAAATGTGGTGCCGCGCTATCCGGGCGAGGAAGCACGCTGCCGCTTTGCCTTGCTGCTGGAACAGTTCGGCCAGGAACCGCGCGCGCAGCAATTGTTCCGCGAAATTCTGGATTCCGTGAAAGGTGCGCCCGGCGATCACCGCAGGCGCCAGGCGGAGTGGGTGCGCATCGCCCGCCAACACATTAAATACCGCGAAATCTTTGTGTCTTGGGTTCGTCGGACGTGTCAGGGGCTTTTCGCCCGCTCCGCCCGATCCTCCTGCCCAAGCCGCAAAATCCCTCGGCGCTTGAATTGTTACCCCTAATTATTCCGCAGCCATTGCCGCGTCGTAATCCTGCTGCGCCGCCATCCATTGGCTTTCCGCGGCAGCGAGTTTGCGCGCCGCTTCGGCACGCTTCTTGGAAACCGCCGTGCCTTTTCCGGGGTCGCGGACAAAGAGCAACGGATCGGACAGCGCCCGGTCCAGCTTGACCAATTCGCCCTGCAGGGCGGCGATCTGGGATTCCGCGGCCTCGACCCGATCCTTCAGCGGTTTGAGTTCTCGCCGCCGCTCGGCCGCGCCGCGGCGCGTTCTTTCCTTGGTCGGCTTGGCCTCGGCTTCGATCCGCCATGCTCGGCCGATGATCGCCCGCGAGAAGAAAACGGCGGTAATCATCGAGGTCGCCTTCGAAAGGCGAAACCTTGCTGTCCGCCACCAGCAACAGCTGATCGGCGGTGGCTTCCAACAGACGGCGGTCATGGCTCACCAGCACCACCGCGCCGTCGAAATCATTGAGCGCGGTCAGAAGCTCGTTGCGCGCATCGATGTCGAGATGGTTGGTGGGTTCGTCCAGGATCAGAAGATTGGGCTTGTCCAAGGTGGCCAGCGCCAGCATCAGCCGGGCGCGCTCGCCGCCAGACAATTGCCCCACTTTGGTCAGCGCCTTGTCGGCGGAGAACCCGAAACTTCACCCGAATTGGCTGCGCACTTCTTCCAGGGTCAGTTTTGGGCGCAGCGCCGACAGGGTTTCGACCGGATTGATGGTAAGGTCGAGTTCCTCCTGCTGATGCTGGGCGAAATAACCCACCACCAGCTTGCGGGCGCGCACCAGTTCGCCATCCATCGCCGCAAGCTTGCCCGCCAGCAATTTCGCCAGAGTGGATTTGCCGTTGCCGTTCTTGCCCAGAAGAGCGATGCGGTCCTCTGGATCGAAGCGCAGCGACAGCCCGGTGAGGATCGGCTTGCCGGGCTCATAACCCACGCTGGCGCGGTCCATGGTGATCAAGGGCGGGGCTGGCTGCGGTCGCCAGCGGAATGCGGATCGGGGCCACATATTCGTCCGGCGGCACTTCCACCACCGCCACCCCAAAACCCCAAAACCCCAAGAAGTCTAAAATGATAAGGAACTTAACTTGTTAAGATATTTTTTTATATACTTATAACATCTTACCATATATTGGAAAAATACTTAATTCATTAAGTTATATATTATAATCTCGGAATTGAGTTTCGCTTGATTATTAAATCTGGAAATTAACTTTTTCTCTAATAATTTCCACTATTATTCATAGTACCTATCCCAACACCACTTCCATTATTAAAATTGTTACCTTGACTATTATTGTTGCTTACTATACTTGTGCTATCAGGTCTGCTATTATATGGTTATTCTTAATATTACTGCTATTATTTTTACAATTGAAATCTCTATAATTAACTCTATTAACTTATCAATGGAGAGCTAACACCAGCATCATTGATTATATTATTTGTAAAACTACCAGAGTTTCTATCAATTATACCAGGTGATCCAGATACATCCTCTAGCACATTATTATGTAAATTTTTATGCTAATTTTTTGGGGTCATTGAACTGTGGATAGGAGTAGGGTTAAATTTTTAGATTTTTTATTATTATTTATCATTATTATTCAGAGAAGGGGCTGTTTAATGTTAAAAGTTTGGTGAAATTATCATTGGTTACTAAGTATTATTGTTATTAAATGATTATTATTGCATTTAAAAGCTATTACTGTTCCCAAAATTTAATAAGTTATTAGATTAAGAACTCTATATTCTACCGTATTACTACTAATCATCAATCATGTTATTAGTAATATACTCATTCATTTTTAATATTTTATTTTATTAAATTTACTAGTCAAAAGCTTAATAATTATTCATACTATTTATTGTCTATAAAGATTGATTACCCTAACTTTATAAAAAGCTTAACTATGACTATGATTATTATTACTGCTGTAAATCTTTCCTAATTTTAAGAAAATTACTATCTTATTAAAGTGGATGATTCATAGTGAATTTACCAATAGCTTCCATTGCTCTGTGTACATTTAAAGTCATAGGGGTGAGTGTCTAATCCATGCGCAAATCATATTTATTTTCAGTTTTAAGGAGATCATCTAATTTTAACACTGATGCTTGAATAAATTCATTTATATCGTTTAATCTTTACAAAACTCTTGTTGATTAATTTTCCTCCATATACTTCAATAATTACTAATAGGCTTCTTCTATATCTTTTAGATAGTCATTGTTTTGAAGTACTTCTTTTAATTATTAACTAAACTTACGCTTCTCAGCCGTATATTTCATAGTCATCTCAGCTATCATAGCCTATTTTTTCTCATTAATTCTATTTAGAAAATAGCAGCTATTTGATCAATATTTTCAATTTACTGCTCTTCCAAGAATTGCACTTGCTATAATAGTTTCTCTAATTGTGATTTATTAACATTGATTAGCGACCTAGATTTCTGCATTTACTTGGCTAAATCAGTTATGTTATGGACCAAGAGTCCATTTATTTCCTCTAGTTAAGAGAGTGCGTGACCATTATGTTCATAGAACATGCAATTTGAGCATACTAATTACTAGCATGTCCTGCAATAAAACTCCAAATCTTTATGTCTGTGCACCATACATCTAGTAGATTAATCATCACCCTCAAGTGACAAATTACTATGATGCTAATTATACATAGAGACTAAAGGTCTTAAACTATTACTATGAATATTATGATTAGTATTCATTAGATGATTATTATTATTGTGTAATATATCAAAACTAGAGGGTGTAGCTAAATTTAGATTGTGATTATTTGCACTATTATTGTTGTTAATGGTGTTAATATTGTTTTAATTAATATTATGACTGAAATTGCTGTTTGCTGGTGGTCTGTTTTATTATTATATTTAGGATATTGATTGTTGCGTTAAGGGTGGTGTTGGGGAACGTATTGAAGCATTTAAAATTGATTGGTTTTATATATTATTCACTGTACTCGGATTATTATTATTATTTGGATATTAAAATTATTATGCCAAAGGTGGTCTTCCCATTAAGTGTGTTATTCATTATTGTGTTCTTCTAAGTAAAGGAGTTATTAAAATTGGGTTAGAAAAGAGTATGAGAATTATTAAACACTAATCCTGATTATCCAGGAGTTCCATTATTATTAACATTATTACTAGGCATTGTCTATCCATTTGTTAAACTTTAAGCTATCTTAAGGAGTTTAGTATTAGTAACTAATGATTCAGAATGGTATTTTTATAAACTTTCTAGCACTAATTACACATTACCCTACCATTTCCCTACATAACACCTTAACTACCATTATCTTTACTATTTTCCAATTTTTAATGTTATGGTGACGAATCTTCATGCACAGTCATTAGATTGTTAATACAAGCTAAACAAAAAGTTACACCACAGCAAGGGAAAAGCTTGGGCAGGTTCTCATTCTCATTAAAAACGCTGCTGGCATTTATCACAATTTATTTAAATTCTCCATTTAATTACCAATAAATAGATAAAAATTAAAGAAATAAATATATCAAGATTTATAAGGATTAATTCATTAAAAAAATAAAATTGAATTGTTAATAAAATTAGATACTACACTCATGGGGTTTTGGGGTTTTGGGGCCGCGGCGGCGTGAACCGCAGGCCCGCGATCGCCTTGAAACCCGCGTCGGGAATGCCTTGCCCCTCGAGCCCGTAGTGCTCCAGCCCCCGCACCCCGCGTCGCCGGGCAGTGGGGCTTCTCCGAGAAGCAGGCCACGGCGCGGACCAGGTGCAGGCGGCCCTCCGCCGCGCGTTCGCCGAAGCCGAGCCGGGCCGTGCCGACGACGCCGTCGAGTTCGACGCCGCTGCCGTAGCCGTAGGTCTCGGGCTGTTCGCCGGCGCGCGCGTCGTCGGGACCCAGCGTGTTCGGCAGCACGCGCAGACCGATCGAGCCGGTGTCGACGCCCGTCTCGACGAGCTTCGAGCCGATGCGCACGGGCATGCTGTAGATCGGGTGGGGCGGCTGACCGGGTGGGCGCAGCAGCGTCAATCGCAACGGAATTTCCACCGTCTGCGCGGACGCCCCCGTGCAAAACGCCGCGAGGGCCAGGATCGCGACGGCGAGCGTCTTCATCAAAACCTCCGGGGAGCGCCGGTCGAGGCAGCATACGCTTCGGCGTCGCGGAACGCAGGGTCGCGTCGTCTGTCGCGACGTTTTTCGCTCGAGACGGCGACAAAAAATATGCGGTACGATTCGGTTGAGAGAGCTTTTGGTACTCGATTTATTTGACCTGACTTCAGTCCACAAGTACCTGAAGGGATACGATACGTGCTTTTTTACCGTGGGAGCCTCCGCCGTGGGATTAAACGAATGCGATTATTCCGGATCAATCATGTCTCCAAAATCGCAAGGCTGCTTTTAAAATTGAACGAAAATCTATCTTTTTGTTATGTCTCGGGAAGCGGGACCGATTCCACGGAAAGGGGTTCGATCATGTGGGCCCGAGTTAAAGGTCGAACAGAGAACGGTTTGTTGAAATTGCCGTTCCGTTCGGCGGTCATGTTCCGTTTGGCCGGACTTCAACCGTTAAAAGGCTTCAAATCGAGCACCAGCCTTTATCGGATTTCCTATGACCTGATCGGTCCTTTATTGCCTTTACTCGTCAAATTCTTCCCCAACTGGGTCACCACTCCCGAACGTCTTGGTAAAGCGATGATTCGCGCAGCAAAAGGCGAATCCAGCAAGAGCATCTTGGAACCCAAAGATATCCATAAGTTGGGTGAAGCCATTTAAATGCCGCCGAGACCCCATTTGGCCCGATTTGTGTTTTGTGGAAAGGTTTAGAGTTTCTTTTTCAAATAATATCGCATCTGGCCCTTGGGATAGGGTTTGAGCCGGCCGTGGATGCGGTACCCCAGTTTTTTATA
>CAVXUV010000028.1:0-47086 GCA_963765095.1 uncultured Alphaproteobacteria bacterium | reverse complement strand
CGTGCTAAGCAAATTGAAATTGGTGGTCGACAGGGCGCCGAGCTGGCTGCCGGTCAGCGCGTCGATCTGAGTCGCGGCCATAGCCGAGACCTGGGTGTTGGTGAAGGCACGGACCTGTTGCGTGCCGAGAACCTGAAGCTGGGTGATGTCGAAGGTCAGCGCGTTGTTGATCTGGGGGATCTGCGTTGCCGTCAGGCCGCGGACTTCGGTGGGCGTGAGCGCCGCAAGTTGCGTCGCGTCGATGACTGCGATGCCGCTGACGGTGATGGCCGCGATCTGAGACGCGCTCAGCGACGCGATATCCGTTGCGGAAAGACCCTGGATGACCGTGGTGGACAGCCCCGAGATTTGCGCGGGCGTCAAGGATGAGATCGTCATGGTCGCCAGTTCTCCGACAACAGTAATTTAGTTGTTATGCCCCCTGGAACTGCGCAGCTATGCCAGCCCATTTGGGGCACATTAGGACGCATGCTCTTGAAATTTGGTTAAAGTTGCATCGACGAAGCAATGCATCTCGCGCGGTGCGACGATCGCACGGTTCAATTCCCGCGATACGCGTATGCGCAAAGGATAAAAAGGCCGGGCGAGCCCTAGAGTTTAACAATTCTTTTGTATCCGGATGCTAAGTATCGGGGGACGACGAATTCGTCGCCGGTGGCTTTTACCTTTCGTAAATGAAGACCGGCAAAACAAAGAGAACGTAGATGGGTAATGCGTCAACAGACCAACTCAAGCGGGTCATCGAAACCCGATTGGGCGGGATCGCGAGTTTTACGCGCTCCACGCGCGTGGCCCCGGCGGGCCGCCAGATGTCCGAATGGGACGGCGTGGTGCATCTTTTCGACTTGAAGAATCATCCGCACGCCAGCCGCGCCTATGCCTGGTCGTCGCCCATCCGCGGCGGCAGCAAGCCGCGCTATTTCGCGGTGCTGCATATGGGCCGGGTGAAAGGACCTGCTGAAGCGGTCAAGGCCGCTGCGGCCGCCGTCCGCGGCGGCAAATAGCGCAGCTTCCGATTCCCAAACGAGACCGAATCCCGCATAAGCTATGCGGCAAACGCAGATCGTGGGGGGTTCGGGATGGCGGCCAACGCGGAGCATGAACGGTTCCTGACGCTGTTCCAGCGCATGGTGGATCATACCGACGCATGGATCGCCAAGACGCCGCCCGACAAGCTCGACTGGGTGCCCATCCAGACATCCGCCATGCGTTTCGGCGACCGCGTTTCCAAAGTGACCATAAAGGGATTGGTCGCGCATATCGTGGTGGGCGAAGCGCATTGGGCCCATTATCTCTCCACCTGCGAGGATGGCGCGACGATGTTGCCGCCGACTTATTCGGCCTTGGCCGAAGAATTCGAGAAGGGCGATTTCCGCACGCTTGCCCATAAGGCCCAGGCCGGCAACATGGAGGCGTTCCGTGGGCTAGGCGAAACCCAGCTGGCCAAGCATGTGGTGTGGGCCGGCCGGCGCTGGACGGTGATGGGGTTCCTCTGGGGCGCCTATGCCCATCGCGCCTTTCATATCGGCAACATGGACATTTATTTGCGTCAGGCTGACGTGGTGGCGCCGGAATTCTTTGAGTTCAATCCAGCGGCGATGGCCTGAGGGTTCCGGGCCGCCTTGTTTCCTTGAACAGCATGATTTTGCCAATTTCTGCCTGGCATGAAATGGTTAGAGCCGTTTGTTCAAGGAAAATGTGATGCGCCAAAGCCATTTTGAGCCGCCCTCAAAGGCCGTCTTGAAGCAGGGAACGGACGGGCTCAATCTCCCTTTGCGGCACTCGTGCCGCCATTAATCCTACCCAGCAGGGAGGCGCCCATGCCAGCCGAAACCGTCTCGAAATTCTCCGAATCCGACGCCTATGTCACCCAGCTGATGCGCGAGGTCAGGGCGATGCCCGCGGCCGGACCGTTCCCCATGAAGCGGCGCAGCTTCCTCAAGCTCGCGGGTGCGGGTGGTGCCGGACTGGTGCTGGGCTTCCATCTGCCAGCCCGCGCCTTCGCCGCTTCCGAGACGCCGCAAATGAGCGGCGAGGTGAGCACCGCGCAAAGCGTCAACGCCTTTGTCCGCGTCGCTCCCGACAACACGATCACGATCTATTCGAAGGCGCCAGAAATCGGCCAGGGCATCAAGACCGCCTTCGGCTTGATCATCGCCGAAGAATTGGATGCCGACTGGAACCATGTCGTGGTCGAACAAGCCGACTTCAATCCCAAAGTCTATGGCTATCAAGGGGCGGGTGGCTCGACTTCGATCCCGCGAGCCTGGGATCAGTTGCGCCAGGCCGGCGCCGCGGCAAAGGCGATGTTGATTGCCGCCGCCGCCAAGAAATGGGGGGTGAATCCCGCCGAGATCACGGCGCAGGATTTAAGGCTCACCCATGAGGCCAGCCAGAAGAGCGACACCTATGGCGCATTCGCGACCGCGGCGGCGAAAATGCCGGTGCCAGATCCCACCACGCTCAAGCTCAAGACGCGAAGCCAATATCGTCTGCTGGGCAAGCGCTATCATGGCGTGGACGATCCCAAGATCGTTACCGGCAAGCCGCTGTTCGGCATCGATGTGCAGCTTCCTGGGCTGGTATATTGCAACTATACCAAATGCCCGGCGGTGGGCGGCAAAGTGAAATCCGCCAATCTCGATGAAATCAAAAAGCTTCCCGGGGTGATCGATGCTTTCGTGGTCGAAGGCAACGGCAAGCCCACCGAAGTGATGGCCGGCGTCGCCATCATCGCCAAGGATACCTGGGCCGCATTCCAAGCCAAAAAGCAGCTCAATGTTCTGTGGGATGAAAACCAGGCTTCGAAGGATTCCACCACGCAATTCTCGGCGCGGGCGAAGGAACACGCCAAGAGCTTCCCGGCCAAGCCTGACAGCAATGTGGGCGACGTGGACAAGGCGTTCGCCAATGCCGCCAAGACGGTAGAAGCCTATTACGAATATCCCTTTGCCGCTCACGCCACCATGGAGCCAATGAACACCACGGCGCACTGGCATGACGGTATCATGGAAATGTGGGTGCCCACTCAGCAACCCAATCGCGGTCAGCCGCTGGTGAGCGCGCTTGTGGGCGTGCCGGATGAAAAAGTGGTGGTTCATCAGACGCGTGCAGGCGGCGGTTTTGGGCGGCGGTTGATGAACGACTATATGGTCGAGGCAGCCGCCATCGCCCTCAAGGTCAAGGGGCCGGTCAAGGTGCAATGGACCCGCGAGGACGATTTCAGCCACGATTTCTTCCGCCCCGCCGGCTATCACCAATATAAGGGCGCCATCGACAAGAACGGCAAGCTGGACGCCTGGCAGGAGCATTTCATCACCTTTACCGCTGACGGCAAGAAACCGGTGTCGGGCGGCGACTATTCGGGGTTCATGATCCATTCGACCAAGGCGCCGAATTTGCGCCGTGGCGTCACCATGATGCCCTTGATGATTCCGACGGGCCCGTGGCGGGCGCCGGGCGACAATGCCCAGGTCTTTGCACAGCAGAGCTTCATGCATGAATTGTCGCTGGCATCCGGACGGGACCATGTGCAGTTCCTGCTCGATGCGGTGAACCGCAATGTGCCGGAACTGGCGCCGAAGGACCCGAAGGTGAACTTCAGTCCGGCGCGTGCGTCAGGCGTGATCAATCTCTGCGCCGAAAAAGCGGGTTGGGGCAAGAAACTGCCCAAGGGCGGCGGGCTGGGTCTGGCGTGGTGTTATTCCCACGCCGGCCACGTCGCCCAGGCGGTCGAGATCAGCGTCGATGCCGAGAAGCGCATCACCGTGCATCGCGTGGTGGTGGCGGCGGATATCGGACCGGTGGTGGACATGGCGGGCGCGGAAGCGCAGGCGCAGGGTGCCTCGGTGGACGGCTTTTCCACCGCGATGGGGCTTCAGATTCATATCGAAAAGGGCCGCATCCAGGAGCAGAACTACAACGCCTATCCGATGCTGCGGATTCCCTTCACGCCCCAGATCGTGGAAGCCCATTTCATCCAGTCGGACTTCCCGCCAACCGGAATGGGCGAACCGGCGCTGCCGGCGATGGCGCCGGCACTGGGCAATGCGATCTTCGCCGCTACCGGCGAGCGCTTGCGCAGCATGCCGTTCCGCAATTCCGGGTATTCGGTCTAACGATCTGGACCGGCGGGTGTTGCTTCCATGGAGGCAAGCTTTCGCCTGCCATAAGCAATGTCGACGACGGCGTTTGCCAGTTGTTCCGTCGAGTTCGATCAACGGCCGGTCGACGTCATTCTGGGTCAAGACCAGCGGCACTTCCGTGCATCCAGCAATAACCGCTTCTCCGCCCAGTTTATCAGCCAACTCTTTCATTTCACGCCGGACCGAGGGGCCGGTCTCTCCGGCCTTGACGCCGTAAAGCAGGCGCATGAAATGCTCTCGGGCTTGACCTTCCGGAATGATGGTGTGGATGCCGGCGGAGGCGAATGCGCGCTGATAAAGGCCTGCATCCAGGCAGCCCGCCGCCGCCAGCAGCGCCACTTGCTTGGGCGGCGATGGCAGCTTTCTGGCCGCCGCGACCGTTTCGGCGATCATCCCCACAAAAGGAATTTTCACCGCTTCGACGATGGAATCCTGGAACGCATGGGCGGTATTGCAGGCCATGACCAGGAAATCGGCGCCTTGTGCTTCCAGTCCCCGCGCCATGGCGGCAAGCACCGGCGCCGGCGATGGCCCAGCTTTCGCGATTGCCTTATTGCGGTCGGGCACATGGGGATTGTTGTCCACCAGCATCCTTATGCCGTCCTGATCGGATTTCACCGGAGACAGCCGGATGATGCGCGCCATCAAATCCACCGTCGCGGCCGGACCCATTCCGCCAAGGATGCCGACAGTTTTGGGCATCAACGGCCTTCCCATAATCTTTCGCAGGCGGTATGGCGGCGGTGATTGAAATCTGCCAAGTTCATGCGGCAACCCTCTTATTTTCCCAGATCGGCGCCTGTTCGCCGACCTGTTCCGAAGAAATGCAGGCCAATAGACTCTGCCGTCAATCCCGTCAAACTGTCGCCGAGATGAATATTCGAATCTTTATACCAACAAGAGTGATTTCGTGGAGTTATGATTTCGAGCATCGTACGGTGCGTCCGCGCGCGACGGCAAGATCAGGCGACCCTGCCATGGCGAAAGAGGGCGTCTAGATGCCATGGACACGCGAACAGATGGCGGCCAGGGCGGCACGGGAGCTGCATGACGGGTTTTATGTGAATCTGGGCATCGGCATACCGACCTTGGTGGCCAACTATATTCCCCCGGGAATGCACGTCACGCTGCAAAGTGAGAACGGCATGCTGGGTATCGGCCCTTTTCCCTATGAGGGCGAAGAAGATCCCGACCTCATCAATGCGGGCAAGCAAACCATCACCGCGCTTCCCACTTCGAGTTTCTTTTCTTCCTCCGACAGTTTCGCGATGATTCGCGGCGGCCATATCGACGTGGCCATGCTGGGCGCCATGGAAGTGTCGGAAAAGGGCGACATCGCCAACTGGACGATCCCAGGAAAGCTGGTCAAAGGCATGGGCGGCGCTATGGATCTGGTCGCGGGCGTAAAGCGCGTCATCGTGATCATGGATCATGTGAGCAAGACGGGGCAGGCAAAGATCGTAAAGCGCTGCACGCTGCCGCTCACCGGCAGCAATTGCGTCGACATGATCATCACCGATCTTTGCGTTTTCGATGCCGATCGTCATCAAGGCGAGTTGGTGCTGCGGGAGGTGGCGCCCGGCGTCAGCTTGGACGAGATCAAAGCGAAGACGGAAGCGGCATTCCGGGTAGCCGAAGCCACGGCGTGAGTGGCGCGTTCATCGGACTCCTTGCGGTCTTCCCCATTCCGCAAGGCACTTGCGGCCCAGACTGCGGTCTGGGCCTTTTTTTAGCCGGGTTCCGCCAGGCCATGTTCGCGGCCACTAGCATTGCATTCCGGCTGTTGCCGTGGATCGTCATGTCACCAGTGTATTGCGCGCATATTTTCATGAGGTTCGGCCGCCGGATCCCGTCTAATGGATGGTCCGGAGTGCCCGATGACGGCTATGGTTGCTCAACCGTCGTTTGATCGGAATAATAATATTGCGACTTGGGGAGGAAACCATCCATGCCTAACGCGGGGCTTGGCGTGGGATTGATCGGGTATGGGTTTGCCGGAAAAACCTTTCATGCCCCCTTGATCGCCTCGATAGAGGGCATGGCTCTTCGAGCCATTGCATCCAGCGACGCCGGCAAAGTGAAAAAAGATTTTCCCGAAGTCGCCGTCTTTGCCGATCCCCGGGAAATGATGGCGCAAACGGATATCGTGCTGATCGTGGTCGCCACGCCCAATGACAGCCATGCACCGCTGGCGCGGGCCGCTCTGGAGGCCGGCAAACATGTGGTGATCGACAAGCCTTTCGCGATCGATTTGAAGGAAGCGCGCGGCCTGATGCGGCTGGCCGAAGAGCGAGACCGCCTGCTCAGTGTCTTCCATAATCGCCGCTGGGATAGTGATTTCCTGGGTACCCGCTCCGGCATCGATAGCGGGTTGGTGGGCGCCGTGACCCATTTCGAGTCGCATATCGACCGCTATCGTCCGGATGTGAGGCAACGCTGGCGGGAGCAGGCGGTGCCAGGTTCGGGCGTCTGGTACGATCTGTCCCCGCACATGATCGACCAGGCGCTTACGCTGTTCGGATTGCCGGACTTTATTCAGGCCAATTTTGCCTTCGAACGGCCTGGCGCCAGGGCAGTGGATTGGGCCCATGCCGTGCTTACTTATCCGCGTCTGAGGGTGGTGTTGCATGCCACCATGCTGGCAGCAGGTGGCACCCCCAAATTCCTGGTCCACGGAGAGAAGGGGAGCTTGGTCAAACGCGGCATCGACCAACAGGAGGCACAGCTGCTGAGCGGCATGAAGCCCGGCATGTCAGGTTGGGGTAGGGACCCTGATTGCATGGCATTCTGGGATGCGCAGGGAATGTCGCGGCAGCTACCCGCGCCCTCGGGCGATCATCGTCTTTATTATCAGAATGTCCGCGCTGTCCTGGCCGGCACGGCGAACAACCAGGTGCCCGCGATTCAAGCACTGGCGGCGATGGCGGTCTTGGAAGCAGGGATCGAAGCGGCAGCGACAGGCAGCCGCATGGTGATTCCGCTCACCGACGCGGAGCGAACCGCTTATGCGCAAAGCCGCCAGGCTTCCTGACGCGGCGCATTTGCCGAGGCGCTCTCGCAAAACGCGCATAGGACTTGGGCTGACGCAGCAAACCGAAAAGCTAGCTTGTCGAAATATGTTCAGGCAAATGAGGCAGCGAGCGATTCCTGGATCGGCGATGGAATTTTGCCGGGATTTCGGAGCGCATCAGCGACCTTCGATCACTTTCTGATAAGCATAGAGGGCCGGCGAACCGCCTGTGTGCAGGAAAAGGATGTTCCGCTTGGGCGAGAATTCCTTTGCCCGGATCATCCCGATCAATCCCGCCATGGCTTTACCCGTATAGACCGGATCCAAGAGAATGGATTCATGGCGAGCGGTGAGCTTTACCGCTTCGACCATTTCCGGCGTCGGCAAGGAATATCCCGGGCCCACCCATTCGTCCCGGCAAACGACATCGCTGCGCTTCACGGGACTTCGGGATCCGGCGAAGGCCGCGACCTTGGTCGCCAGTTCGAAGACATTATTTTCCTGCTCGTCCTTTTTGCGCCGTACGTTCACGCCGATGATGGGGATATCCGAGCTGGAGCCTGCCGCGCCGGTCAGAAGCCCGGCATGTGTGCCGGCGCTGCCGCTGGCGCAGACGATATAGTCTAGCTTCAGTCCCATATCGAACAGTTGGGATTCCATCTCTTCAAAGCAGCTTACATAACCCAGGGATCCCAGGGCATTCGAGCCGCCGCCGGGAATGATGTAGCCCTTGCGTCCCTCTTTGGTGAGATCGGCTGCGACATTCTCCATCGCCGCCTGGAGGTCGGTTCCCAGATCGACAACCGTGACGGACTCGACACCGAGAAGGTTGAACAGGAAGTTGTTGCCGCTGGCTTCGAGGTTGTAGCTTCCCGGAACGCGCTGCTCGAGCACCAGCCGGCAGCGCAGGCCTTCCTTGGCGGCGGCGGCGAGCGTCAGGCGGCAATGGTTCGACTGGACCGCGCCTACGGTAATCAGCGTATCGGCGCCTTTGGCGATGGCGTCGGCCACCAGGAATTCCAGCTTTCTGGTCTTGTTGCCGCCGGATGCCAGGCCAGTGAGGTCATCGCGTTTGATGAAGAGGTTCGGACCGCCCAATGCGCGGGTGAGCTGCGGCATGGGTTCAATAGGCGTCGCGCCTGCCGTGTAACGGCGGCGGTCGAAATTTGCCAAATTCACGGAATCGTCCTCTCATAGGTTTAGTAGCATTGGCCCCGGTAGGCGTCCCGACATGTGGCTGTGCGTATAGCGCGGCACCCAAATATTGATCAAGTCGATGCCGAGATTGGTTCTTAAAAAGCGATATTAGCGAGTGCCGCATAGGCAGGGGAGGGCGATATGGCGAATAGGACGGCATCAAAACGTCTGATGGGGGAGATGATCTCCGAGGCCGTGGCGATGTTCATCATCATCGCCTTTGGCGACAGTGCGGCATGCATGTACACGCTCTATGATCCCAGTCCCTACAAACAAGCCTATTGGGGTGTTTGTATTTCGTGGGGGCTCGCGGTGACGATCGCCATTTATGTGACCGGTGGGGTATCTGGCGCACATGCCAATCCGGCTGTTAGCCTGGCGATGGCGATGTTCCGTGGATTTTCATGGAAGAAGGTCATCCCTTACTCGCTGGCGCAAGTGGCTGGGGCCTTTGCCGGAGCCGCGGTCGTGTATGTCATGTTCTCCCCCGTGATTGACCATTTCAACGCCATCAACCACCTCACGCGCGGCGGCGATGGCGGGGCCGCGGGTGTTTTCTTCACCCATCCGGGCGAGGCGATCACCCCGATGCACGCGCTGCTCGATCAAATTGTCCTGACAGCCCTGCTCCTGGTCGGTATATTCGCCGTCACGGAGGAGAGAAATATTCTGGCGCCAAAGGGAAATACGGGCGCCCTGATCATTGGTCTTCTGGTCGCTTTGATCGGTTCGTCCGCCGGTTATCTCGAAGCTTGGGCGCTCAATCCCGCGCGTGATTTCGGCCCTCGGTTATTCGCTTATTTTATGGGCTGGGGTGCACAAGCCTTGCCCGCGCCCGGTCATTACTGGTGGGTGCCGATCGTCGGGCCATTGATCGGCGGAGGCGTTGGGGGAGCGGCCTATCAATATCTTATCCGGCCATATCTGCCCTCCAAGGCCGCGTCAGCCGAACTTGCCGAGCCCTCTGTCGTGCCCCAACCGTAGCTCAAAAAAGGAGCGGCTCTTTCCATGCCGCTGGCCGGATCCAAGCGGCCAGCGGGGAAATCCCCGTGCGGCGGCGACAGCAATTTGACAATTGGAACAGCCGGCTAAGGTCCGAGAATGAATAGGCGCATGGTTTTCACGCGCGAAAAGATCTGAAGATAATTCTCTTTGCCCCCTATCACTTAAACGGGGAGAGGGATTAACTCCCCGCTCTGTTTTCGAAGGACGTCCGCCGTCATGCCTGCCGGCTTTAGGACAGAATGGATGTCTTTGGGGGTGGTTTTTGCGTAGTGATGCGTCCGCTTTTGTTTCCGACTGGCTGAATCGCGTCGATCTACCGGCGCGTCCGGATGATCCCAATGAACAAGTGAGAACTCTGGTTGTCCAGTTGAGACAGAGCCTTTCCTTCGCGGGTTATACGGACAACGACATCGAGGCGGCGGGCATACATCTTGAACAGCGCGTGCGCAAAATGCTCGTCTACCCCGTGTCAAATAGTTGAGCCCGGACCCCGCTTGTGGGGAGTTAGGTATTTTTCTTGCCCAGCGCGCGCGCTCCGCGAAAGCCCAAAAGCCAGCGCGTCTTTTCGGGATCTCTCTTGTGCGGGTTTAGTGCCGCCACTTGGCTCTCGTCCAGCTTCCGGTCGGCGTTGAATCGCCCCCCGGTGCTCCAGCCCTCGTTATAAATCCGGCTGAGCCGCAAATCTCTTTCCGTCAGCACACAACCACCTAGCACGCAGCTTTCAGCAAAGGCCAACCGGCGTCATTGTGGACGTCGATTCATCGCGGCATGCGCAACAGCACAAGGAAGAATGTTCCTCAACTGACACGCGCGATGCGCTTGCGGGGAAAAGACCGCGGCGGTTTTGGCGGCTTCTCTGGGGGCTCCGCATCCGCGTCTGTCGCTTCCTTCGCCAGGCGCAGGCCGCGAAGCCGAGCAGTCTTGACATCGCTGGCGTTGCGTTCGGCCTCGAGTTCACGCTTGACCAAGGCAGTGCGTTCCGCCCAGGCGGCCATTGGGTTTACCATTTTCCGCGACACCAGTTTGAGGTCAGGCAGGGGGTATTCTGGCTTGGAATCCGACACGGCTCGCTCCACACAAACGCGGGCGGCGCCGATCCGGCAACCGCCCTGTTATTTGATATCAGACCGCCTTCAGATTGGCGGCCTTGGAGCCGCGCGCATCCGGCTGGATGTCGAACGAGACCTTTTGGCCCTCGCCCAACGTGCGCAAACCGGCCGCCTCGACAGCAGAGGCATGCACAAACACGTCCTTGCCGCCACCTTCCGGCGAAATGAAGCCAAAGCCTTTTGAGGAATTGAAGAATTTCACGGTTCCGATGGTCATATATTTTCCTTTAAGTCATCGGGTTCCACCGATGCGACATGCATCGGCAGCCGTGGCAACAGAACATCGGGGTCTAAGGAAGGTTTTCGGTTCGTCCGGCGCGCTGGGGCGGGTCAGAAAGACAGAAGCGCTTCGTCTGACAGGGACGCAAGAACCACGTCCTTATTATCTAAGCCAATGCGTGCCAAATTACAATGGCAGGTGGAAATATCACTCGATATCGCGCAGCAACGCTCGCTTTATTTGGGCTGGCTGGCCCATGCGGACAGGCTGGGATTTCTGCTAAGCTATCTTGCAAGGGAAACCGCCCCTGTCGATGGCGTGAAACACAAATCAACTGGGAGATGAAAATGAACATTCAGGCGCCCACCACCTCGCTTGAGCGCGTACCGGCTTCGTTGAAGAGCTGGCTTTCGCGGCCGCGCCCGATGTTGATCGATGGCAAATGGGTGCAAGCCAAGTCAGGCAAGGTGTTCGATGTTCAGGACCCCGCCACCGAGATGCGCTTGGCGACTGTTGCCGAAGGTGATGCTGCGGATATCGATGCCGCCGTGCGCGCGGCACGCAAGGCGCTTGATGGTCCATGGGGTCGCATGTCGCCCTCCGCTCGCGGTCGCATGATTCATCGAATCGGCGATCTTATTCTTGAGCATTTGGACGAGTTGGCGCAGCTGGAAAGTCTGGACAATGGCAAGCCGTTCAGCGTGGCGCGCGTGGCAGATGTGCCCCTGTCGGCAGACATGTTCCATTACATGTCGGGCTGGGCGACCAAGATCGAAGGCAAGCATATCGCGATCTCCAATCTGGCCGCACCGGGACAATATCTGTCCTTTACGCGTCCCGAGCCGATCGGGGTCGTGGGCCAGATCATTCCGTGGAATTTCCCGCTGCTGATGGCGGCATGGAAATTGGCGCCGGCGTTGGCGACCGGTTGCACCGTGGTCCTCAAGGTGGCGGAAGAAACCCCGCTGTCGGCGCTGCGGTTGGGCGAGCTTCTGCTCGAGGCGGGCCTACCCGATGGCGTGGTCAATATTGTTCCCGGCTTTGGCGAAACAGCGGGTGCGGCGCTTGCCGCGCATCCCGGGGTGGACAAGGTGGCGTTCACGGGCTCCACGGAAGTGGGACGGCTGATCGTGCAAGCGGCATCGCGCGATCTGAAGAAAGTCAGCCTGGAGCTCGGCGGCAAGTCGCCCAATATCATTCTGGATGATTCCGACATTGACGAAGCGGTGGCGGGCGCGACTGCGGGTATTTTCTTCAATCATGGCCAATGCTGCAATGCAGGCTCGCGCCTGTTCGTGCAGCAGAAGATTTTCGACAAGGTGGTGAGCGGCATCGCCGCCAATGCTGAAAAGATCAAGCTTGGCGCCGGGATGGACCCGGAGACCGAAATGGGGCCGCTTGTTTCAGCAGTCCAGCATGGCCGCGTCACCGGCTACCTAAAGGCAGGGATGGACGAAGGCGCGCGGGCGCTTACCGGCGGCTCGGCATTGAACCGCGATGGCTTCTTCGTGAGGCCGACTGTACTGGTGGATACTAGGCCGGAGATGAAGGTGGTGCGGGAAGAAATTTTCGGCCCTGTGCTGGTGGCCACGCCCTTCAAGGAGGCCGATGACAAGCTCATCGCTTCCGCCAATGACACCATATATGGCCTCGCCGCGGGCGTTTGGACGCGCGATATCGCCAAGGCAAATCAGATTGCCAACCGCCTCAAGGCGGGGACGGTATGGATCAATTGCTATCACGTGTTCGACTCTGCTTTGCCATTCGGCGGCTACAAGCAGTCTGGCTGGGGCCGCGAAATGGGCCAAGCTGTGTTGTCAAACTATCTGGAAACCAAGGCGATCACGTCGCGAATAAGCTAGTCTCCAAAACATCGGCGCGCCGAAGAATAAGGGCTGGCTCACTCAGCTTCGTGAGCCACTGTCTCCGAAGATCGGGATTTGGCAGGCTTGATCCCCGCGCCGGGCCATCCCATCAAGGCCATGGCCGCGACTTCATGCAATTCCTTGGCTGAGGCGCCTGATGTTGCCTGCACGCAGATGCCGTTGGAAACCGTGAGCAGATAACGCGCTAATGCGGCGGGGTCGGCGCTCTTGGGCAAATCGCCGCTCTTGCGCGCACGCTCCAGGCGTTGCCGCAGGGCGGTTTCCTTTTCGGCGCGGTGGCGCGCCAATTCGTCGGGAATTTGGGAGTCACCGCACGAGAGGCCGCTTTGCAAGAGCAGGCATCCCGGGGGGGTCTTGCCGCTTGTGTCCACCGCGAAATCGGCGACGCCATGAAGAAAGCGTTCCGCCATTTGCGCCACATCGGGCGCGGCCATCACATAGTCCATGAAGCTTTTGCGTCGCTCGTCATACCGTTCCAAGACGGCGCGAAACAAACCTTCCTTGCTGCCAAAACAGGCATAGAGGCTGGGAGAGTTGATACCCATGGCGGCTGTGAGCTCGCTCATGGACGCACCCTCATAACCATGGCGCCAGAAGATGGTCATTGCCCGGTCAAGGGCATCTTCCACGCAAAACCCCCTAGGCCGTCCGGCCCGCATCATGGCCTCCCAAAAATTTTGTGCCGTTCATTACATAATGGCCTTGAAGCTCGACTTCCAGGGCCATATCTGTGCTGAGCGTTACAGAATTCGGGGTTTTCATGTCCAATTTCGCCGACCTTGTTCAGCCGGAAAAATTCGTGGGTCAGGCCGTCGGCACGCCTAACCAATTGAGAAACAAGTTTTTCTTCGGCGCCGCGGCGATTGCCGCGCTAGTCGCCGGGGCCGGCTTTTTCGCGTTCCAGTCCCACGGCACGGCCCAGGTGGCCCCAACCCCCCGGCTGGCTGTAACCGTCGAAAGGGTCCAACCCCAGACCATTCATCCCTTCGCGGAGTTCTCGGGACGCATCAGCGCGGTGGACTATGCCGAAATCCGTCCTCAGGTCGTGGGACGCATTACCGAGATCCGTTTCCATGACGGCCAAAAGGTCAAAGCCGGCGACATTCTCTTTGTGATCGACCCGCGTCCCTATGAGGCCGCCGCCGCCAAGGCGAAAAGCGATTTGCAACGCGCCATCAACAACGCCAGGGAAGCCAGTGTTGAGCGGGCGCGGGGCGAGCGGCTGTTTCAAGCGCACGCCCTGGCGCAGGAATCCTATGACCAGCGCGCCAATGCCGACAATATCGCGCAAGCGGCGGTCGGCTCGGCCCAGGCGCTGCTTCAGCAGGCGCAACTGAATGTGGATTACGCCTATGTCAAAGCGCCGATCTCCGGGCGGATCAGCCGGGCTGAAATCACCCAAGGCAATCTGGTGGGAAGCGCCACAACCGCGCCGCCCTTGCTCGCCTCCGTCGTCTCGGACGACGGCGTCTATGCCGATTTCGAGGTGGACGAGGCGACTTATCTCAACAATGTACGCGACCGCGCGGCGGGTGCGAGCCCGCAGATACCGGTGGAGCTCCAGGTACAGGGCGATACTGGCCACATCTATCACGGCACCATCGAAAGCTTCGACAATCACATCGATGCGGGCTCGGGCACCATTCGCGCACGCGCGCGCTTTGCCAACAAGGACGGAAGCCTGGTCCCCGGCATGTTCGTGTCGGTCCGGATGGGTGGCAGCGAACTCGACAATGCGTTGCTGGTGCCGGAACGGGCAATCGGCAACGACCAGAGCAAGCGCTTCGTCTTCGTGGTGGACCGCAACAACAAAGCCGAATACCGCCCGGTAACCCTGGGCGCCGAGGTTGACGGCCGGCGGGTCGTGATGACGGGCCTCAAGTCAGGCGATGACGTGATCCTTGACGGGCTGCAGCGGCTCGGCCCCGGCGCACCTGTGGCGGCCACGTCTCTGCGGCAGACCGCCAGCAACTAACCAAACGGCTTCCGGGGGAGGAGGCAGACATGAACCTGTCCAGATTCTTCATCGATCGCCCCATTTTCGCGGGCGTGATCTCGATCGCCATTTTCCTGGCCGGCCTGATCGCGATGACGCAATTGCCGATTTCGGAATACCCGGAAGTGGTCCCGCCATCGGTGGTGGTGACCGCGCTATTCCCGGGCGCCAACCCCGAAACCATCGCTGATACCGTGGCGACGCCCCTGGAAGAACAGATCAGCGGCACCGAGAACATGCTTTACATGTCCTCGTCCGCCGCCAGCGATGGCACGCTCACGCTCACGGCCACCTTCAAGTTGGGGACTGATCCCGATCTCGCCACGCAGCTGGTGCAGAACCGGGTGAATCAGGCCTTGCCGCGGTTGCCCGACGTCACCCGCAATCTGGGCGTCACCACCGTCAAATCCTCGCCGGACCTCACCATGGTAGTGCATTTGCGCTCGCCGACCGGCCGTTACGACATGCTGTATCTGCGCAATTACGCGGTTCTCAACGTCAAGGATCAGCTTTCCAAGATCGAAGGCGTGGGCAGCGTCCAGCTGTTCGGCTCGGGCGATTACGCCATGCGGCTTTGGCTCGATCCAGAAAAGATCGCCGAACTGGGGCTCACCGCCGATGATGTGGTCTCGGCTGTCCGGCGCCAGAATGTCCAAGTGGCGGCGGGCGTGATCAATGGTCCGCCTTACGGCAAAAAAGGCGAACTCCAGCTGCCGATCAATGTCGAAGGCCGGCTCAGCAACCCGGATCAGTTTCGCCAAATCGTGATCAAGAACGCCGGTGGCGTGGTCACAAGATTGGGCGACGTGGCCCGTATCGAGATCGATGCGTCCCAATATGGCCTGCGCTCGCTTCTCAACAATGAGCAAGCGGTGGCCATCCCGATCTTCCAGGCGCCCGGTTCGAATGCAATCCAGATCTCGGATCACGTCCGCGCCACCATGGAGCAACTCAAGAAGAACTTCCCGGAGGGGGTGGATTACTCCATCGTCTATGACCCCACCATCTTCGTGCGCGATTCAATCCAAGCGGTGATCCACACCCTGCTGGAGGCGGTGGCGCTGGTGGTGCTGGTGGTGATCCTGTTCCTGCAGACCTGGCGGGCGTCGATCATCCCGTTGCTGGCCGTGCCGGTGTCCATTGTCGGCACCTTCTCGGCCATGCTGTTGTGCGGCTTCTCGATCAACGATCTTTCCCTGTTCGGTCTGGTGCTGGCGATCGGCATTGTGGTCGATGACGCCATCGTGGTGGTGGAGAATGTCGAGCGCAGCATCGAGGCGGGCCTCAATCCGCGCGACGCCACGGTCAAGGCGATGCGCGAGGTCACCGGACCGATCATCGCCATCGCCTTGGTTTTGTGCGCAGTGTTCGTACCGATCGCCTTCATCAGCGGATTGACCGGCGAATTCTATCGCCAATTCGCGCTGACCATCGCATTCTCGACCATTATTTCGGCGTTCAACTCGCTGACCTTGTCTCCGGCCTTGGCGGCATTGCTGCTGAAAGGTCATGACGCGCCGAAAGATGCGCTGGCGCGCGGCATGGACAAGGTCCTGGGCGGTTTCTTCCGCGGCTTCAATCGCGTGTTTCATCTGGGGTCCGATGGTTACGGCGAGGGCGTGGGCGGCCTTCTGGCGCGCAAATCCCGTGCCGTGATGGTCTACGGGGTCCTGCTTGTGGCCACCTTTGTCGGCTTCCAGCACGTGCCGCCGGGTTTCGTGCCGATCCAGGACAAGATGTACCTAGTTTCGTTCGCCCAACTCCCGCAAGGCGCCACCTTGGACCGCACCGAGAAAGTGATCCGGCAAATGTCCGAGATCGCCCTCAAGGATCCGGCGGTGGCGGGCGCGGTGGCGTTCCCCGGTCTTTCGATCAATGGCTTTATCAATAGCCCATCGGCTGGCATCGTGTTCGAGACGCTGAAGCCGTTCGATCAGCGCAGTCGCGCCGATTTCAGGGATGGCGGTGGCTCAGCGCCTGCAAGCAAAATTCGCCGGCATCAATGATGCCGTCATCGCCATCTTCCCGCCTCCGCCGGTCCAAGGCCTGGGCACGATTGGCGGTTTCAAGCTCGAGGTGGAAGATCGCGCCGATCAAGGCGACGCTGTCTTGAATCAAGTGATGGCCCAGATTCAGGCCAAAGCGGCCAAGGACCCCGCATTGCAGGGCGTCTTCTCCAACTTCAACACCGGCATGCCGCAGCTTTTCGCCCATATCGACCGGACCAAGGCGCAGCAACTGGGCGTGGATGTGCAGGATGTGTTCGACACCATGCAGACTTATCTGGGCTCGGTCTATGTCGATGACTTCAATCGCTTTGGCCGGACCTATGAAGTGATTGCGCAAGCCGACACATCATTCCGCGAAAAGCCTGAAGACATTCTTCAACTCAAGGCGCGCAATCAGGCTGGCCAGATGGTGCCTTTGGGATCCATCGTGAATGTCAGCGAAACCACCGGTCCCGATACGGCCATGCGCTATAACGGCTTCCGCGCAGCCGATCTCAATGGCGGCCCCGCGCCCGGTTATTCCACCGGCCAGGCCCAGGCCGCGATTACCCATATCCTGGACGAGACCCTACCCAAAGGCATGACCTATGAATGGACGGATCTGACCTACCAGCAGATCCTGACTGGCAACACGGCGCTGTTGGTCTTTCCTATCTGCGTGCTTTTGGTTTTCCTGGTCCTCGCCGCACAGTATGAGAGCCTGTTCCTGCCGCTGGCCATCATCCTGATCGTTCCCATGTGCCTGTTCTCGGCCATCACGGGGGTCTGGCTCACCGGCGGGGACAACAACGTCTTCACCCAGATCGGTCTGTTCGTGCTGATCGGCTTGGCCTGCAAGAACGCCATCCTGATCGTCGAGTTCGCTCGCGAACTCGAGATTCAGGGCAAAGCCACGGTCAGTGCCGCGATTGAAGCGGCCAGGCTCAGGCTGCGCCCTATCCTGATGACCAGTTTTGCCTTCATCATGGGTGTGGTCCCGCTGGTGACTTCGACCGGCGCCGGTGCCGAGATGCGTCATGCCATGGGCGTGGCGGTCTTTTTCGGCATGCTAGGCGTGACCTTCTTCGGCCTGTTTCTGACGCCGGTCTTTTACGTCCTGTTGCGGGCGCTGGAGAAGCGCGTCACGGGCGCGGAGAAGGTCCACCACCACATCGTCCTGAACCCGGCGCCGGCGGAATAACCATGCCCACACAAGATGCATTCGCGCAGAGAATGGCCAGCATGCGGCGCCCGCATTTCGGGGACCAGCCTACGGACCCCATATATCGAAGTGCAGATTTTGGACGACCGATATGTCAGCCATCACCAATATTTCCGCCCACGCCGATTATCACCGGAGCGACTATATGTTCTCCCGGACGCAGTCGCGCGGGCTCAGCCAGCGCGAATGGGAGCGTCCAACCCCGGCCCTTCGCTCATGGAGCAATGTGCTCATCCCCGCTGTGACGGCCGCCGCGGCCATGACCGTGGCGCTCGCGGCACTTTATTAGGACTTTTTGGTATGTCCTACCGCTTCGCTACTTGAGGACGTATGCCATGACGCATGAAATGGAAAGATCGGCGATCGATGTGCTCGTTTTTGTCTATCTCATCGCCGGGAGCGCCAATCTGATCGGCGGGTCCTTTGTCAGGCGGCTTTTCAACCGCTGGCATTATCCCGGGCAATTTCATCGCGTGGTCGGCACACTTGAGCTCTTGTCCGCCGCTTTCCTGGTTTTCCCCCAGACGCGAATTGTCGGCCTTGTGATGGCCGGGATCATCAGCTTCTTCTCGGTCGTTACCCTTTTGAATCATCGCCAATATGGTTGGTCGGTGCCGGCGATGTTCCTATTCGCCGCCATCGCTCCAGCGGCGTTGGCGCAGAGTTGAGGGCAATTTCGCGTCAGCCGGCTTTGTTTGCAGGCGGGTTGCCGAGTGAAGCTCAATCCTTGTCGGCAATCCACAGCGGCCGTTGGCGGCATCGCATCGGCGGCGTTCACGAAAACAGGCGAACGCACCAGTGGATGACCACTGCCCAGAACCAAAAACACGCGCCCAACATCGAGAACCAGAAGATTCTGGGACCTATTTTGAGGTCCCGATTCTCGGCGCTGAGAAAGCCGTCTATTACAGCCATGACCGTTCTCTTGGAGCCAAGGCGGTGATTTTATTGCGCTCTTGTTAATACTTACTTGCCAGAGACAAATATTAATACGTATTCGCGAGACGTGATCCGGGCGGTCTGAAAGCCCTTTATCGGCGTGGCAGGGCGCCGCCGTAAGGTTTCCGGTTTGACCGAGGCACCAACGTCACTTCGTAGCCGCACCGCGATCGCCAAAAAGCAGCGAGATATTGATGCGCTTGTTCAGATAACCTTCCTTGAATTCGCAGTGGCTGGTTTTGTGAAACAAGTCGGATTTGAACAAGATCGCCCGGTTCGCGCGGTGCGGAATCATGGTGATGCGCGCTTTTGAGCGGGCCAGAAATTCCCGCGCCGCGGTTTCGTTGCCGTTATAGACGCGCATATCCACATCGGGCGGCATGGCCGCGTCCCAAACATCCATGCCGCCGCTTTCGGGATCCAGGTTGGCCCCATCAGGCGCGATATAGAGATTGAAATTCACCGCCGAATTGTCGGCATGAGTATTGGTCCCGGTCGATAGAGCGCTGTCATACTTGAACGCACCCAGATAACGGAACGGGTGCGCGGCCAAAATCTCGGGGAAGGTAGAGCGCATTTCTTCGGCGATCTGCGCCAGCAGGGGGCATGCGAGCCCGTCCTCGGGCGTGGCGCCCAGATAGCCGGCCTTGTAGATCCGGCGCCAGATCGTCGACCCTGCGCAGTAGGCCCGCAGGCGCTCCAAGGCTTCCTCGGTCAGGAAATTGTCGATCACCACCAATTGGGGCCAGCTGGATTTCCACGCCTCCATCACGGCCGGGGTCGCGTTGGCGGGGTTCACGGCGGGGCCCGTCAGACGCTCTCCATTCTCGAGATGGAAGGAGGGGACCGCTCCCAATTTATCGATGAGATATTCGCGTTGCTCGCGGTCATGTTTGATCTTGTGGGCGGGCTCGGGACCCGCAGGGCCGCTTGGTTGGGACCCGCCATGAACAAGGATGGCGCGGCGCAGGAAGTGCTGAAAACCCTCCGCGACACGGTCAGTCTCCGACAGAATAAAGCCCAGGCGGAAATGCGCATCGGCAAAGTCGGGTCTAAGCCTTATCGCGTTGCGGTAAGCCTGGACCGCGTCATCGGTCCGTCCCACCGAGGTCAGGCAATTTCCCAATGCGTAATGAACGTCCGGATCGTCAGCGTTGAAAGCGGCCGCTTGTTCCAAGGCGCTGATCGCCTCCACATATTTGCCTTGTCCGGCCAGTATGGCGGCCTTGTTGCAATAGGCGGCGCCATTCCTGGGATCGCCGACTATGACCTGATTATAGAGCGCCAGGGCCTCAGGCAGGCGGCCGGCCTGGTGCTGTTGGACCGCCGCTCGCAGCAGCGAGACTGAATTGTCCCCGTTTTCAAAAGTCGTTGTCGACACGACGGCACCCAGATACGTCAGTTTTGCTTGTAGCGACCGGCTGTGCACGCAGTGCTATGCGAACCCGCCTCTGGCTGCAAATTCCCACTAATGGGGAAATAACGGGGGGAATATGGGAAAAAGGGCTCCTCCGATCGCCGATTTATCGAAAAAACCCCAATGGTCTCAAACGTTTTCGGTGTTTTTGTCTCTCCTGCCGACAGGGAATATAATTTGTATCAGTAGGGAAACGACAAAAAAATAACAGGGAAGAAGGCGGCGATGCAGATGCCCGCATGAGCCCGTGTCATTTCATTATCGGAACGGCGAGAAGGGACATGACATGGATCGAAGGCAAGTTGTAGCGGGACTTCTCGGAACGGCAGGCGCCATCGCTCTCCCGGGCTCGGTCAAGGCGCTTGGACTGCCCAAGGATACGATCAAGCGCATTCGCTATTATAAGACGCCGACGGATGCGGCCGGACGCGCTGATCCCCACGAGCCGACCTTCAATCAAAGCACCAACATCGTCATTATCGAAACCGCATCCGGCCTTGTCGGTTTCGGGGAGGGCGGTTCGGCCGACATGATGGAACAATGCGCGAGCGAGTTGATCGGCCAAGATCCCTTCCGCACCGATACGTTATGGCAGATCATGTTTCGCTCCTATTTCTATCCGGCGGGGCGCGAAAAGATTCACGCGCTCGGTGCGCTCGATATGGCGCTTTGGGATCTCAAGGCGAAAGCTCTTGGCGTGCCTCTGCATCAACTGCTTGGCGGCAAATCGCGCGACTATGTCGAATGTTATGCGACTGGTTTTCCGATGGCGACCAGTGCGTCGCCGACGGAAACGGCACGGGCTTGCATCGAGGCGGGCTTTCGCGCTTACCGGATCGCGCCCCCGAGCCCCCGGGAATATGATCGCTTCGAAAGCGTGGAAGACGTCTTCCGATTGTGCCAACAAGTGCGTGAAGGTGTCGGCAAGGACGGCGCCTGGGCGCTGGATTTCCATACCGAATTCGACATGCCGGACGCGCTCACGCTGGCCGATTTAATCGCGCCGTTGCATCCTTACTTTGCCGAAGATCTGGTTCGCAGTGAGGACCCGGAGGTCTACAAGACCCTGCGCCCCAAGGTGAAGGTTCCGATCGCCGTCGGCGAGCAATTCGGAGACATCTGGGATTGCAATGTTCTGGTCGAGAACAATTTGATCGATTATGCCCGTTGCACGATTCCTAATGTCGGCGGCGTGACCGAATATATGAAAATCATCGCCATGTGCGAAACCCATTATGTCGGCCTCATTCCGCATTTCACGGGGCCGTTGTCGGAGGCAACGCTGGTGCATTGCATCGCGGCGACGTCAGTACCCGCGTTGATGGAGATGACGGGCGGGGGCAAGCGCGTCTGGCCCTACCTGAACCAATCCTATGATTTCAAGGATGGCAAGTTATGGGTCAACGACCGGCCCGGCATCGGCGTGGATGTTGACATCAAGAAGCTTCAAGCGATTGCGGAATATACCGAACATTATGCGCCAATTCAGTACAATCACCGGCCGGATGGATCCTACACCAACTGGTAGAAGGAAACACGCTATGCGGTGGCGTAGCCTATTCGCTTGGAGTGTTTGTGCGGCGATCGCCGTTTCTACGCCCGCCGGCGCCGCATCGGTTCGTGCATATATCGGCACCGATACAGCGGACCCCACCCGACCGGTGGCTGAAAGCGCTGAAAGCCATGGAGAGGGCATCTATCTCGTCGAGATGAATACGACAAACGGCAGATTGAGCCCGCCGCGTCTCGTCGCCAAAACCACCGATCCGATCTGGATAACGATCGATCAAAGTCGGAGAATTCTCTATGCGGTGAATGCCATTGGGTTCAACGGCACCAGGACAGGTTCGGTGTCGGCCTTCACAATCGACCGCGAAAGTGGCGGGCTCGCCTTGATCAATACGGTCAGTTCGCAGGGAATGAGACCGGCCTATATCAGCATTCACCCGTCCGGAAAATTCGCTCTTGTGGCCAATTACGGCGGAGGCCCGGCCGACGGCGGAAGCCTCGTGGTATTGCCGATCCTGCCGAACGGCGGCCTCGGCGAGGCACTCGACGTCGCGCATGCGGCCGGCCCGCTCCATCCGGCACGGGCAGCCGACGACCCGCCCGGAAATTTCGCGATTAGCGATCACAGGGTCTCGCGTTTCCATATGGTTGCGACTGATCCATCCGGCCGCCTCATTGTGGTCGACGATGCTGGTTTGGATCAGATTTCGCTATGGCGATTGGATCTGATGACCGGCAAGCTAATTCCCAATGCGCCTCCGTCCTTCGTTGCGCCACCCGGCTCGGCGCCCCGCCATTTCGTGTTCGGCGCTGGCGGCCATCGCCTTTATCAGTTGTATGAACAGGATTCTGTTCTCGGATTCTACGACTTCGATCCCCAAACCGGTGTGATAGGCTTCCGGCAGAAAGTGTCGACACTCCCGCCCGAATTTGCAGGCAGCAATCTCGGGGCAGAGCTTCTTATCTCGCGCAATGGGCACAATCTCTACGCGTCCAATCGCCTGCACGACACGGTAGCCGCATTCGCGATTGACGCCAGAGGCTATGCCAAACCGATTGGCGAAGTGCCTACGCATGGCGACTATCCACGCAGCATGGCCATAGATCCGACAGGGCGATACCTCTATGCACTCAACGAGCGCGGGGATTCGATCACAACCTTCCGCATCGATCGCAAAGCGGGCGCATTGCATTTCGCTGATCAATATTTGCCACTGGGCAGCCCGGTTGTGATGACTTTTCTAAATTAGCCTTTCTTGGCTTTGTCTTCGTCTCACAATGCGCGAGGCCGCCGGCAAAGTGGTTTGTTGGGTTCTGCCAAAGAGGTTAGGGTGGATCAGACGTCGTCTGGAAGCGTGAACGGAGTCTCCCCATGTCAAAGCACGCACGCATTGGCGGTGCCGGCCTGATCCTGTTGGCTGGTCTTCTGGGCGCCTTGGCCGCCAGCTATGATTATGTCACCCCCGCAACCGGCATAGATCACACCGGGGGTGTGATCCTGGTGCTGACGTCTTGCGTGTTGATGCTACTGGCGGCTTGGAGCGCCTTGGCGATCGGAGATAGCGTGCTGGTGGCCATTCTAATGGTTCTGATTTTTCTCGACATTCTTGGTACCGGCCTCGCCGCCTGGTTTCTGGAAAGTGAATTGATCATGGCGGCAATGGCGTTCGCCGCGGTCGGCTTTTTTAACTGGGTTGCAAGCCGCAGGGTAGCACAATGAAACGTACTTGGTTCTTCGTAGCGATGGTATCGATCGGCGCGGCGTTCCTCCTACCGGTTCGCAGCGTCGCTGACGGCGAGGACTGGTCTGATTTCAATGGCAATGCCAAAGCGCAAAAATATTCCACCGCTGCCGAGATTAATCCGGACAATGTGAAGGCCCTCGCTGTCGCCTGGAGCATCCATACCGGCGATGTATCTGAGGGCGGGCGGGGCAAGGGTCCCAAGACGGCGTGGCAATCGACGCCTTTGTTCGTCAACAATATGCTCTATGTATCCACGCCTTTTTATCGGGTTTTTGCCGTCGCGCCCGACACGGGTAAGGTCAAGTGGGTGTACGCCGCCAAGACCATCTCCAATGATCCCAAGTCGGAATTCCACGGCAAAAATCGCGGCATCGCCTACTGGGCGGTACCCAATCCCGTCGCCGGTCAGCCCTGTCAGAAGATTCTTTATCTCGGCACGGTTGAAGGGCGCCTGCATGCGATTGACGCGGACTCCGGTCAGCTTTGCCAAAATTTCGGTGATCATGGCATCCTCAACGTCGATCAGTGGAACACGGTCAATCACAAATTTCCCTTCGAACTGAACCAGTCGGTCTCGATCTACAAGGACACGGTCATTATCGGTTGGGCCGGTGTTGACTGGGCTTGGGAAGATTCTCCTCCCGGTTCGGTCTTTGGTGTCGATGCCCGCACGGGCCGGAAGAAGTGGGAGTTCCAGACCGAGCCGGAAAATATGCGCCGCAAGATCGGCACCACCAATGTGTGGGCCGCGATGTCGGTAGATGTGGAAAATGGTCTGGTTTATCTGCCCGTCAGTTCGCCGGAGAATAATTTCTGGGGTGGTAACCGCCTGCAGGAGATGCCCTATGCCACCTCGGTGACGGCCCTGCACGCCGATACTGGTGAAGTGGCCTGGGCGCGTCAGCTCGTCCATCACGATATCTGGGATGTGGACACCAATGCGGCTCCGACCTTGGTGGATATCCAGAAGGACGGCAAAAAAATTCCCGCCCTGGTGCAGACCACCAAGCAGGGCTTTGTCTTTGTGTTGAACCGCCTTACGGGTGAGCCGATTTATCCTCTTGAAGAGCAGGGGGTGCCAAAATCCGACGTGCCGGGCGAGGTAGCCGCACCCACCCAGCCAGTGCCAACGGTGATGGCACCGACCACGCCATGGAATTTTCCCGGCATCTCGACCATTGCCGATCTCGCCAGTGGCGGTCAGTGCAGCAGAGACTATGCGGGCTACCGGGACCAGGGTAAATTCACGCCACCATCACTTCAGGGCACCGTCACGGAGACGCCCACCACGGGCGGCATGGAATGGGGCGGCGGCGCGGTGGACCCCACCACTCAGATCTTTATCGTCAACAGTTCCAATGTCATTCAAATCTACAAACTGATTCCGCGCCGTGAATTCGACGCGCTCTATGCCAAGATCGGTCGCGCCGCCGGGGCCACCGAGTATGAATCGCCCTATGCCGCGCATATTTACAGTTTTCTCAACCGCTGGGGCATGCCCTGCTGGAAGCCGCCCTATGGCACTTTGTCGTCCTATGACCTGAAGACCGGAAAATTGCTGTGGCGTCATCCCTTCGGTCAGGTTCAGCAATGGGGCTTCTATATGCCTGAAAGTTGGGGTTCGGTGACGATCGGCGGCCCGGTGATCACGAAGTCTGGTTTAATTTTCATCGGGGCATCGATGGATAGCCGCGTGCGCGCACTCGATTTGAGCACTGGCAATGTTCTATGGAAGCACCAAGTGGACGCCCCTGCGGTGTCGACGCCCGCAGTCTATACTTTTCGGGGCAGGGAATATGTCGTATTTGCGGCTGGCGGCAACGGCATTCTGGCTCCGCGTGTAGGAGATCAACTGGTCGCTTTCGCACTGCCGAAATAGGCCGATCCAAAGATCGCGCCCTCCAGAACACCGAAGAAGGCGCGTAAACCTCCATTTATCCTTGCTGGGCATGAGCTTAGCTGGCCAGCTAACCGGCGGGTTGTTTGCTCCAAAACTCACATGGAATACTTATCTGCGCACGTTTACAGAGATGCTCGATAAGACGCGCGATCCGCGATACGTCACTTTTTGATGTGGAAACGTAGGTAAGATTTGACCTGCCGCTGCTGTAATCGAGCAGACCGTGAAGAAAAGGCGTATACTCCTGCGTGTGATTGGAACGCAAACTTGCCGCTCGGCAACGCGCAGTAACCCTTCGAAGACGAGGATCCACGTAATGAGCAATAACCGGCCCGTCGGTCATATTCCGCTGAATGTCTGGTGCATCCTTTGAGCGAGCCATGGCGCATGCCTGGAAAATCGCCGCAGTTCGGCGTTGGCGGTCTACCGTCGGGCGCGATAGGCGCTGGTTTGGCCGTCGTCGTACTCCTGCTGATCGTGTACTCGACATATTTCACCATCGATCAGGGCGAGCGCGGTGTAATCTTGCATAATGGTGCCATCGTTGGCGAAGCGGAACCAGGGCTGCATTTCAAGATGCCGATCATAACCACGATCGCCAAGGTTTCGGTGCAGATCCAGAAGGAAGCATTTGAGAAGAGCACCCAGGGCGACACCCGGATGCAAGCCTATTCACGCGACCAGCAGCCCGCGACGATTGCGATGTCGGTGAACTACCACGTTACGGATGCCTCGGCCGTATATGCGCAATATGGCTCGCTGGAAAACATGGAATCGCGGGTCATCAGCCCCAAGACATATGAGCAGCTAAAGAATGTCTTTGGGCAGTTCGATGCGGCTGACGCCATTCAAAAACGCGCCTCCCTGAACGCGGAAGTCTATGCCGCAATCCGTGGTGCTGTGCGCGGGCCAATCGTGATCGACAGTGTGCAGATCGAAGATATTACCTTCTCGACACAGTACGAGGACGCGGTCGAAGCGCGCATGCAGGCCATCGTCAAGCAGCAGCAGGCAGAAGCAGACAAGCAAAAGCGCATCATCGATGCGGATGCTTCCGCCTATGAGGTAAAAGCGGCGGCAGACGCCAAGGCACACCAAATCGAAGTGCAGGGCGCCGCCGAGGCTGGTGCAATCAAGGCGCGGGGCGACGCCCTGCGCGACAATCCCGGTCTCCCAACCCTCACCGCCGCGGAGAAATGGAATGGAGTTCTTCCCACTACCATGGTGCCGGGCAACGCACTGCCATTTCTGAACCTTGCGAAATAGGCGTTTTTTCCTCAAGCACGATACTGGAACACACGCGTATGTCTCAGGTGTCTTCAACAAATATGCTGTCAAGATGCAGTTGTAGTTTTTCGAGGCGGTCGTGGTGATCTGAATAGATCGCCCGCGTTATGTTGTGCGTGTGACGGCGACTCATATTTCCCAAGCTCAAGAGCGGCCGATTTCACCAAACCAATGTTGTGGGGGACCGTCTCACTTCATCACTTCCACACCGAAAATGGGCATCTCCAGTGCGCCTTCCAGGACAACGGCCGTTGGCTTGGCGACCGATTTGGCGTTTTTCACCTTTTTCAACTGCTTGGCTTTCTTAGCTTTGACGGGCTTCCTCACCGCCGCCTTTTTCGCTCTCGCATTTTTCGCGGGCGCACGCTTGGCTCTCTTCTTCGCGCTCTTGGCAACCTTTCTTGCCTTGGTTTTCCGTCTCGAATTTTTCGCTTTGTGCGCCATATCTCACTCTCCTTCGACGTCGCCGCGGGTTGCCGCCCGCAAGAAGCACGACGAAAACGCTTTGCGGAGCGCGCGTCAATAGTGCTCGACGGTCCACCGCGGTTGATGGGTCAACTCGAAATAGCTTAGAAGCCAAAAAAAAGAGCCGGCAAAGGGAAACCGGGCATCTGATTCAAATTCCAAAGCTCGGCATTCGGGCTGAGCCGAAACCTCGCTGTCACTTGTTTTTTCGCTCGCTGCCTATGCTGAATTCCGGGTCTCCGATCGTCGAAAACCATTGACGGATTTGCTGTTGATCGTCGCTAAAAGTGAGGCCGAGTTGGAGAAGAAGCCGGGCCTTTTGCGGGAGGAGATCGCCCGCACCGATAATGCCCGGAGTTCCGGCATCATATGTGCCTTCACCGCCCGTACGCGTCGCAGAGACAAACAGCACGCCCTTTTTGATGGCTTCTTCGCGGGCCTTGGTGAGCGGCCTGGAGATGTCTCCGGGCCCGAAGCCTGCGGTGACGACGCCTTTGAACCCGGCGGCAACCGGGGCGTCGATGGCGCCGGCATCGCCTTCGACATGGCCATATACGATCTCGACCGGCGCAAATCTGTCTGGCGTTGTCTTGCTGAGGTCGAAGGGTGTTTTCCATGCGCTCGTGCCACACTTGGTGACACGGCCCGGCGCGCGGCGGGAGAGGATGTGATCCTCATTCACAATGCCCAACGGGCCATAAATGCGGTCTTTGAAAGTGTCCATGCGGTAGCCGTCTGTTTTTGTGACATCTCGCGCCGCAAAAAACTGGTCGTTCAACAACACCACGGTACCGAAACAGGTCGTTTTTCCGCTTGCGGCGAGGCGGATCGAACTGAACAGGTTTGTGTAGGCATCGTAGGTGAACGTTCCGTATTGATGCATCGCGCCCGTTACGACGACTGGTTTGTCTGACTGTACCGTCAGGTCGAAGAAATACGCATCTTCCTCAAGCACGCTGGTTCCTGCCGTCACGACCACGCCGTCGACATCGCTTCTCGCAAGTTGCGCGTCTATGGCACTGGATACTTTGTACAGTGCCGCGTTACCCACCGCGCCCGATCCGCCCAGGACACCTCCAGTCTGTACAACGGAAATATTTGCTACCGCGCCGAGTTCTGGGTACAGGTCCTTCAAGATCGTGACGACGCCACCCTTGATGCCGCCGGAATAATGCAGATAGCTGATACGGTCGCGGGCGGTGGCCTCAAGCGTCCCACCCGCATCGATAACGACAACATTAGGTTTATTAGGGTCATGTTGCGGACCGATATCGGTCATCGGAAGGTCGGCCGCGGGAATTGTTGGGGGCGCCGCAACCGATGGCGGAACCATTATCATGGCCGTCAGCCCGGCAACCATGACGCAGCGATGCCACGTCTTTGGATGCGTCTTGAATTCGCGAAACATCGAATCAATCCTCCCGGCCATTTGATCACTTTAGGAGGTGCAACTGCCCATACAGTCGATCAGCCGACAGCGACAATCGAGCCTCAAGTCACGAACCAGATTCCCCGAAAGCAGCAGGCCGCGTTTGCCGACGAGTTTGCGTCAATTACTACGCATTGATGGGAGGAAGGCCGACACGCCAAAGCGAAAAACCGCCTCGTGAACGGTCCATTTTCCTTGCGTAGGAAAAAATCCTGGGGATAGCGAAAACGCCCGTCAAATATTCTAATTGGCCTGAGGGGGCTGGTGGCCTTGAACCAGCAGCCACTTATCATGAACTTCACGGCCCTTTAGGCCATATAAATCGTTCAAAGACAGCAAGACCGCTTTAATGTCGCCGGCACGAAACATGCCACTAAGGGTCAGTCGCTCGATCTCCGGACTGCTGGCCACCAACGGCTTCTGCAGATAGCGATTAACACCAGCGAGAACATCTGTCAGCGTGGCGTCGTCGAAATACAGTTTCCTCATTCGCCATGCGGACGCATGTTCCGCACTTAGCGGCTGACGTACTGCCGTCCCACTGGCAGGGAAAAGGAAAACTTCATTTGTTCCGACCGGTGTGACATCATTTCCCTCGCGCGTACGCTTATTGGAAATAATGTTAATCTGCCCTTCGACGACCGCAACTTCCATGGAATGGTTGGCTGAATAATAATCGACATTAAACTGGGTGCCTGTCACGCGAACGCGTTTGTTGCCTGTGACCACGATGAACGGGCGCCCAGGTATGTGTTTCACGTCGAAAAAGCCTTCGCCATCATCCAAAAAAACCACGCGTTCCTGTTTCGTAAATGAAACGCGCACAGAAGAAGCGGCTGCCAAGGTTAAGGTCGAATCATCCGGCAATGTGTATGTTGTTATTTGGTTCAAGGCTGTGCGCGCTGCATCGTCATTCGATAACCGCGAGCCGAAGAGGAGCCTTTCGATTTGCGGCGCGGCGATGAGGGCCATGACGGCAAGAACCGCCATAGTCGCCGACGGGATAAAGATACGGCTGAAGGCTTGACTCTGTGGCCAGCTGGAAGAGGGGGTTTTAAAGCCGATATCCGGTTCGAGGTAGGATCGCGCAATCGCGCTGCCGTCTAGGTCCCCCGAAATCCTCCAGAGCAGACTTGAGTTCTCAAGTTCTTTTAGGCGGTCTGGCCGGCCGGCGACCCATCGCGCCAGCGAACGTTTGTCACGAGCCGAGATCGGACCGGCGCTAAGGCGGACAACCCACTCTGCCGCCGTCTTAGGCCCAGCACGAAACATAGCTCCCCTTTTTTATTTAATCTAAGATTTCCCTTACCGTTTTACCCAGAACGGTCTGCAAATGCGCCAGGGCCCTTGCCATTTCGCGCTCTACGGTACGAGTTGATATACCAAGATGCCCAGATATCTCATCAAATGACATGTGCATGACGTGGTGTAGCAGGAATACTTTCCTGGTAGAGGGCCGTACATTGGCCAGTTCGCTTTCCACAAGCCGTAAACCTTCCCGCGAAGAGAGAAGTCTGTCCCCATCATCTGCACTACGTATGGAATCAATGTATTCCGACAAAGGTTCCTGCTGCGTTTCCTTTCTTGCGCGGCCGCGACGGTAGATATCCCGCGCTACGTTCATTGCCGTCGTGAAAAGGTAGCCGCGCGTATCTTCGCGTAGCGCGCCACGGATCTCTTGGCGCCAAATGTTGCAAAAGGTTTCCTGGATACAGTCGTCTATATCGTTCCGGTTTCTTAGATAGGATCCAAGAAAGCGCCGGAGTTCATCGCCATGCCTCTCATAGAGCGCACCGATGCGAACGGTAGCTCGACCCTCAATCAACAATTGGCCCCCGTGCACTGTGAAACGCCAGTGTCACATGAAGCAAGGGGCATCTGGATTTAATAGTCAAGGCGGGCCGGACGTCATTCGGTGGTCGCTGGGCGTCACGCAAGTGATTGATTTTTTAATTCAAAAAATTCCATCGCGATTGCCTCTAAAAATGGCACCCACTGTTTTCGATTTACGCAGATCGACATTTCTTTCGCACATCTGATGGCATCATGAGGTCAACGCGCGCAGCGGGCACGATGCTCTAATGGTCCCATATTATCGTTGTGGTCTATCGGTATTTTTCATATCAGGCGCTGGTCTGCACCAGTTCTTTTGACTCATCTGTCGGCGTTTAAAAATGCATCCGCTGTTTTCGGTTTGTGCAGATTGATTATTTTTTGCTCGTTTCATGAGGTCGATGTGTGCAATGGGCGTGAAAATCTAAATGTCGGCGATCTTCCCCCTCTCGCGTAGTACCAACATAGGCTGATTTTTTTCGTCTAACGGTAACGCTGCACCCAGAGTTTGACGGTGCAACGGCGCTGTCCTGGGGCAACAATGGGGGACTGGTATGTCAGGTGTTTATCGTTCGGGCGGTTTTCGCCGTACCGCAATTTTGCGCGCATTTTTTAAGAGCTCTTCCTTGAAGGCGATATTTCTGTCAGGGGCGTCTTTGATCCTGGCCGCCAGCTTCAATGGCCCGGCATCGGCGCAAGATGCGCAGAAGCGTTACCCCGTCGATATCGAGCCGTCATCCATGGTGGATGCGATAAAGAATATCGAGCGCGAGACGGGAATTTCGCTCGTCTATTCCCCCGATCAGATGCGGGGAATGCGGACGCAGGGTGTCGTTGGAAATCTCACGATCGGAGAAGCACTCAATTATCTGGTGAAGGGGGCCGGGCTTTCGATAAAGCAGAGCGGGGATGGTACCTATGTGATTGCCGCGCCATGGCCGGCGTCCAGCAGCTCCACGGAAGCACCGCTTCTTAGGCCGGTCGCCGATGTGCAGGTGGCACAGGCGAGTGTTCCGGCATCAGAACCGGTCGTGGCGCAGGCCGCGACGCCAGAGCAAGTGATCGTCACCGGTACGCAGGTGCTGCGCAACGGTTTCTCATCGCCCACGCCTTTGACGGTGCTCAGTCCGACCGATCTTCAGGCCACTTCTCCGACGAATTTGTCGGATTACCTCGACAAGCTGCCGGCCTTGGCGGGTAGCACGAGTCCGGAAAGCTCGGGTAACAGCGTCAGCGATGGCAATGGCGGCGTCGCCGCCGTCAACCTGCGGTTTTTGGGGGCAAATCGCACCCTGGTTCTGCTCGATGGTATGCGGGTGGGCCCGTCCTCCGAAAGCGGCGCCTCCACTGCCGGCGAGGTCGATGCAAATGAATTTCCGGATCAGCTCGTAAAGCGCGTCGATATCGTCACCGGCGGCGCTTCCGCGCAATATGGCTCGGATGCTCTCGCAGGCGTCGTGAACTTCGTTCTGGACGATGACTACACGGGCGTGAAGGGGTCGTTGCAAGGCGGCATAACCACTTATGGCGACGACCGGCAGTTTGCGGCAAGCCTGACGGCGGGCGTCGGTTTCCTGGGCGGCCGGGGGCATATCCTGGTGAGCGCATCCGACCACTATACCGCCGGCATTTTGCATGGCAGCGCCAGGAGTTGGATGACAAATAACGCTTACGACCAGATCGCCACCCCTGGTTATACCACCACCAATGGCCTGCCCTTTTATACCATATCGACCCATGTCGGCAGCGGTCTCTATACGCCCGGTGGCCTGATAGAAAATACGGCGCTTGCGGGAACGGATTTCGGCGCCAACGGTACACCGACCGCCTTTAATTATGGCGCGCTCGATAGCGGTAACGGCTATATGATCGGCGGCAACTATCAGGAGACGTATCCGGCGCTCACCGATGGCGGCGAAGGTTACACCACATCGCTTGACGACCGGCTTTCGCGCCAGAATTTCTTTGCCCGGGTGAGTTATGACATCACGGATCACTTGGAAGTCTTTGGCGATTTCCTGTATTCGAACACCCAGGTCCAGAGTTACTGCTGCACGTCGGATGAACTCGTCACCATAAACAGCGGCAATCCCTTTATTCCCGCGTCGGTGCAGGCGAGAATGACGGCGCTGAAAATCCCGTCATTTCAGTTGGGCACCCTGAACCTCAACGCGGGAGCGGTGGGTCCCGACAACCAGCGTCAGAAGCAATTCTATTCCCTGGGTGCCAGTGGTGACTTCGATCTGCTGAGCAGCAATTGGACATGGAATGTCTTCGGTTCGGGCAGCCTTGCGCGGATACACGATGAAGCGATCAACAGTCCGGTCAAGGCGACTTTCGCGCAAGCGGTGAATGTCGTGACGAATCCGGCGACAGGCTATCCGATCTGCGCGTCCACGCTTACCAACCCGACCGATGGCTGTATCCCATACGATCCGTTTGGCACCAACGTGAACAGTGCGGCCGCCAACGCGTATGCCTTAAGTGGCACCAGTCAAATGCAGACTGTCGTCGCGCAGAGTGACTTTAGCGGGGTGCTGCGCGGGAATCCCTTCTCCGACTGGGCGGGCCCGGTATCGCTGGCCACGGGCATAGAGTATCGCAACGCATCCGTTAACGGGGTGTCTTCGCCGACCGACCTAGCCAATGGCTTCTTCCTGGGCAACTATCATCCGGCCATCGGTGGCTATACCGTCACCGAAGGCTTTGTCGAAACGGTTATCCCGCTCGCGCATGATTACTCCTGGGCCGATGAATTGGACATCAATGCGGCCGTGCGTGAAACCGGTTACAGCGTATCAGGCGATGTGACGACCTTTAAGATCGGCGCCACATACGACGCGCCCGGGCCGCTTGAAGGCTTCCGTCTGCGTGCGACCCGTTCGCGCGACATTCGTGCACCTTCCCTTGGCGACTTGTATTCCGGCGGCAGGGTCGGTCAGGGCGGCATCATCGATCCCTTCCACAATAATCAATCTGTTCCAGACATATTGACGCCAACTATCGGCAATCCGAATTTGAGGCCTGAAGTCGCCGATCAGACGGGCCTGGGTGCGGTGTATTCGCCGGTTTGGCTCCCCGGTTGGAGTGGGTCGATAGATTATTTCAGCGTTGATATGAATAGCGTGATCTCTTCTCTCAGCGCGCAAAACGAAGTGAATGCCTGTTACGCCGGCGTTCAGGCCCTTTGCCCGTTCATCCAGCGCGATTCAACCGGCACTATTTCGATCGTCACAGTCAAGGCTGCCAATACGGCATTTTTGAAGGAACGCGGGTTCGATCTGGAAACCAGCTACCAGAAGGATCTGGCCGATTTCGGGGATCCATGGGCCGGCACCGTTTCTGCGCGGTTGCTTGCCACCAATATATGGGAACTGACCAGTGTGGATGCGCTTGGGAACGTCACGCCCACTGCCGGCCAGAACAGCGGCGGCATTCCGCATTGGACCTATTTTATGACGGTCGGGTATGACGCTGGCGCCTATGCTGTTACATGGACGGGGCGGGGTCTCGGCTCGGGCGTGCGCAGCAGACTGTTTACCCAGTGCACTTCCGCTTGCCCAAATTTAACGGCGCCCTACTATACGATCAATAACAATACGATGCCGGGCGAGTTCTACATGGACGTCAATCTGACGTACCGTCTGAAGACCTTCGCGTCTCCCGACCTGTTCCTCACCGTCGAGAATGTCGCAAACAACAACCCGACCAATTTCTTCGTGGGCAACAGCAACGCTTTGTACGACAGGCTCGGACGTGTTTTCCGGGCCGGTATCCGCTTCAATATGTAATCGAGGAACATGCCGGCAGGCTACAGGCCTGCCTGCATGCGCGGCACGGCAATGTATCGATTTTGTTTTTTGATAAATCGGGGGATCATCATGAACATTTCCGACACTCGGCGTCTGACAAGGATTGCAGCACTTGGCGTGTTGCTTGCGGGCCTATCGGCTCCAGCCTTCGCGTTTCAGGTCGAAGAGGCCAGCATCGAAGGCATTCAGACTGCAATCCAGAACGGCACGACCACGTGTCAGCAAGTGGTGCAGGCGTATATCGCCCGCGCCAAGTTCTACAATGGCGTTTGCACGGCTCTGGTGACTTCCGACGGCAAACCGGTGCAGAGCAAGCCCGGTATGGTTCGCGCCGGGTCGCCTTTGAAATTTCCGACCGCCACGATCGCGGCGAGCAAGCTCCTCCCGAACCTCGACAAGTATAAGGGATTGCCGCTCGAGTATGGACGGCTGGAGCCGACGGCTTCCGACCCCAAGGTCGTGCAGCAATACGGCATGATTGTCGGCATTCCCGATGCCGGTCAGCTCAACGCGCTCAGCACGTTGAATATCCGCGGCGAGCGCTCGGTCACGTGTGCGGGCGCCTTCGATGCGCCTCCCGGCAAGCCGCTGCCCGCGAACGCGCCGGCGGCTTGCGAGAAATTCCGCCAGCAGCCCGACGCGCTCGAGCGAGCCGCCGAGCTTGACAGGCAATATGGTCGTCACCCGGACCTGAAAAAGATGCCGATGTATTGCGCCGTGATGTCGTTCAAGGACGTCTACGACACCAAGGACATGCGCAGCACCGGCGGGGCCGACACCAACTATGCGATGGACGCGCCGCCCAAAGATGCGACCGTCGTCGCCGAGCTGCGCGCCAAAGGCGCGATCATTTACGCCAAGGCAACGTTGTCTGAATACAATTCAGGCCCCGGCAATCCTCCAGTGCCGAACCCGGCAAAGATCACACATCGCGATGTTGGGGGAAACTCGGCGCGCAGCTCATGGGGCGGGGCCCCTTGCAATCCCTGACGATACCGCGCGAGAGACCGGGGGCTCCAGTTCCGGATCGGCGGTGTCGGTGGGCGGAAACCTCGCGACCTGCTCCATCTGCGAAGAGACCGGCGGCTCCTGCCGTCAACCGGCGTGGCGCGCCAACGTGGTCGCCATGGTCACCACCAAAGGCCTGATCTCCTTCGGTGGCGCCATTGGCGACGAGCCGTACCTCGACCGCGCCGGCATCCAGTGCAAAACCGTCGCGGATGCGGCTACGGTGCTGGACGCCATCAAGGATCCGGAGCGGGGCTACTTCGATCCGCGTGACATCTACACGGCCCTGCCCAAAGGCCTCATTTCCAAATCGCCGTATAGTTCGTTCGTGGGCGTGAACGCCAATGCTAAGGATCCCGCGAAGCCACTTGCCGGTCTTCGGATCGGCATCGTGCGCGAATTTATGGTCAAGCACGCCGCCAATGACGCGGCCGTCAGTGATGCGGTCGATGCGGAGATCAAGAAAGTCCTGCGCGACCAGCTCGGAGCCACGATCGTTGAATCCCACGACCCTCTGTATCCTGACGATCCGAACGTGCCCAATATGACGTACACGTTCCAGGATGCCATGGCCGAAATCCTGCCGGTCCACATGCCGGAATATTTCACCCAGCATGTCGGCCAGATCGCCCGCGGCGGCGGCGAGGGCTTTGGAGGAGACGAGGGCGGCGGGAAGCCGTCGGACAAGCTGCTGTTCGCCGTGCCGGGTCAAGACATCGGCAGCCGCGATTACATCGCCAAGCTCGCTGAAGGCAAGGCGCCGCTCTCCGATGCACTTAACCTTCGCAGCGTCAGCGCGTCGCCGCCGACTGATAGTTTCTCATACCAAATGGAGCAGTATCTGATCCGGCGCGGCGACGCCCGGATCACCGATTGGACTGCTTTGAACGCCAACACCAAGAACTACAACGAAGCCCATATGGTGGCGATGGAAAATACGGGTAACGAGCTCGACATAGCTTCGCGCGGTATTACTCAGCGCATGAAGATGCGCGATGTCATGCGCATGGTGGTCGACAAGGTCATGCGTGAAAACAACATAGATGTTTTTGTCAACCCAACGATCACGGTACCTCCGGCCATGCACGGCGGCGCCAGTCAACCCCAGGTCAACAACCGCCCCACAGGCCGCTTTCCTTTGAGCGCTGATCTGGGCCTTCCCGAAATCACTGTCCCTGCAGGCTTTCAAAGCGTCATCTACGAACCCAAGCTGGAGCTGAACGAAAAGCAAGACAATTACCGTTCTGTCGCCAACAACACCGAACAGACCACGATGAAGCACCCGATGCCTTACGGAATCTCGTTCTGGGCTGGTCCGGGCGATGAGCCGATCGTGATCGAAGTGGCGTCGATCTACGAACAAGCGACCAAGCACCGCATGGCGCCGCCGGCATTCGGTCCGGTGAAGAAGAATCCGGTGAAGAAGGAGTAGCTGCGTTGCTGACGATTGGACGATGCGCACCTTCGGCGAGGCGTTGCCGCCCGAATAGCTCAGCAGTTCACGCTGCTGTTGCGGTCGGGTCGCCGTCGGAGATTTGAGCGTAGCACATTGGTCTGCCGGAATGTCGCTTCTTCCAGAAATGAAAACCGCACAGCACCGTGTGTTGGGACTCAAAGGAGAAAACATGCTGACCCCATTCGTCTGGAGAGCGGCCCGAAAGGGTCTGAATATCTTGGGGATGGTCCTGCTGATGGCGTGTGCGGCAGCATCCGCGCACGCGCAGGGACTGCCCAGGGTCAGGGTCTTCGCCACGGGTGGCACGATCTCCGGATATGCCTCCAATCGTGATCTGCAGTACGCCTACAGGGCTGGGTCCATTCCGCCGGACAAGCTGCTGGCGGATATTCCCGAAGCCGCCAAGGTCGCTGATCTCAGCTACGAAGAGATATCAGAGACGGGAAGCGGCGGCATCAATACCCAGATTCTGCTGAAGCTGGCCAAGCAGATCAACGCCTGGCTGGCGCGTCCCGATACCGCGGGGGCCGTCGTCACGCACGGCACGGCGACGATGGAAGAGACGACCTACTTCCTGAATCTCGTCATTCACTCCGACAAGCCGGTAGTGGTTGTCGGGGCGATGCGGCCGTTTACCTCTATCAGCCGCGATGGCCCGTTCAATCTCTACAACGCGATCCGCGTGGCGGCCGATCCTGAGGCGCGCAAGAACGGCGTGATGATCCTGCTGAATGAAGAGATCCAGGCTGCGCGCGATGTGACCAAGACCAACACGGAACGCGTCAATACGTTCGAGACGCGCGATCTCGGTCCGATCGGCTTCGCGGATGAAGACCGCATCATCTTTTACCGCCGTCTTTTGTACAGGCATACATACAAGTCGGAGTTCAACGTCGATAACCTGACCACCCTTCCCAAGGTCGATATCTGCTACGGCTACCAGGAAGGCGACCGCGCCTGCATCGACGGAGAGGTGGCCGCGGGGGCCAAGGAGTCGTTCTGGACGACAGTTCGCCTGGCAACAGGGCGGCGGTGAAGGATGCGCGCACCAAGGGCGTCGTCTTCGTGCAGAGCGACCGGAAGGGAAGCGGCCGCGTCTTGAACTCCACGAACGTCGAAGCGACCGGCGTGGTCACGGCGGACAATCTCAACGCCCAGAAGTCGCGCATGTTGCTGCGGTTGGCGTTGACCAAGACCAGCGATCCGAAGGAAATCCAGCGGATGTTCGAAGAGTACTGAGACCTGTTCCGCGTTTTCGTGAACTTGTTCCATCAGGAGATTGGCATGAAGAAGGTTTTGGTTTTTCTTGCTCTTATGATGCCCTTCATATCCGCCATTTCCCCGCGGGCGCAGGAAATTCCCACGGCCGGGCAGCCGCCCGCCATGCAGGACCAGTCCAAACTGCCGCATGTCGTGATCCTTTCGATGGGCGGCACGATTGCCTCGCGGGCCAAGGACCGCATGAAATCTGACTCACTATGGGGACGGTCCCCCGGTGGATCCCCAAGACTGGCTGCACGATCTTCCCGAGTTGCAGAATGTCGCGCGCGTCACGACCGAGGACTTCCGCGGCGACCCGAAGAAGGGGGACAATTTCGGTGATATCGCGCGCGTGGCGCACAGGCTGAACGAGATTGCGAAGGACCCGTCCATCGACGGCGTTGTCGTGACCCATGGTACGAATACGATGGCCGAGGTTGCGTTCTACATGAACCTCGTGGTCGACACGGACAAGCCGATCGTCTTTGTCGGGTCGCAGCGTCCGTGGTCGGGTATCTCGGGCGATGGCCCGCTCAACCTGTATGACGCGGTGCGAGTAGCCGCGGATCCTGACGCCAAGGGGCTGGGCGTGCTCCATTGCATGAACCAGTACATCAACGCCGCGCGCGATGTGACGAAGACCAGCGCGTATCGCGTGCAGACGTTCAAGGGCATCGACGTAGGCGCGCTTGGCTTCGCGGACCCGGACAAGGTGAAGTTCTATCGCGCCCCTGTGCGCAAGCACACGACAAAGTCGGAGTTTGCGGGGACGGACCTGACCGAGCTTCCGCCGGTGGAGCTTTTTTACGCTTACACTGACGCGCCGGGGTATGTGATCGATGCAGCCGTGGAGCAGGGTGCCAAGGGCCTCGTGATCGACGGCTACGGCGCGGGTGCGATGTCCGCCAGCGAGATGGAGGCTGTGAAGCGGGCCCAGGCCAAGGGAGTTATCATCGTCATCACCACGCGGACACGCGGAGGCAGGGTGCAGGAGGTGCCGCAGCGCACGGAGGCGAAGATGGTGAATGGCGACAACCTGCCGCCGGAAAAGGCCCGCCTGTTGCTGCAACTGGCGCTGACGAAGACCAATGACTGGGCGAAGGTCGAGCAATACTTCAACACGTACTGACAAATCGGCGGTGGATGGCGCATCGCCATCATTTCGGCCGGCCGAAGGTGCCCGCGTCAGATAACGGAGATTGCCAATGTTACGGACCAGGTCATATCGCTATTTGATGTTTCCGCTTTTGCTGTCTTTTTGCGTGCCAGTCGCATGGTCGCAAGAAGGACGCATTGCCTATGTCGTGGAAGAGGCGCCGCTCGCGCAGGTATCGCAGGATCTTTCGACAGGCAAGGTCAGCGCGGTTGCCTTGACCAGGGCATATATCGACCGCATCAAGACATATGACGGCCCATTGCACTCTGTCATTCGCATCGCGCCGGATGCGCTGGAACAGGCTGCGGCGTCGGATAAGCGCCGCAAAGCCGGGCATGCCCTAGGGCCGCTGGATGGCGTGCCGATCATGCTCAAGGACAATATCGATGCGACCGGCATGCCAACCACGGCGGGATCTTACGCCCTTATCGATAATATCCCAGTCAAGGATGCCGAGCTGGTGCGCCGCTTGCGCGCCGCCGGCGCCGTCATTCTTGGAAAAGCCAATATGTCGCAATGGGCCGGCCTGCGGACGACCAAAGGCTTTGGCGGTTCAACCGTGGGCGGAACGGCTCACAATCCGTATAACTTGACCCGGACACCCGCAGGGTCGAGTTCGGGGCCTGGCATCATCGTGGCGGCGAGTTTTGCCGCGGGTGCGGTGGGCTCCGATACCACGGGTTCGATATGGGGGCCCGCCAATGTAAATGGCGTGGTAGGCCTGCGCCCGACGACGGGACTGATCTCCCGGCGTGGCATTGTCCCTATAAGCTCCACGCTGGACACGGCCGGCCCGATGGCCAGGACCGTAAAGGATGCGGCCATGATGCTGACAGTCATGGCAGGCACCGACCCGGCCGATCCGGCCACGAAGGATGCCGACATCCACAAGACGGACTATGCCGCAAGCCTTGGAACCGGCGCACTGAAGGGCAAGCGCATCGGAGTCATCCGGGGGTTCGCCGGCTATTCCGACACGACGAAGCCGGTTTTTGACCGCGCTCTTGCGGTGCTCAGGGCGCAGGGGGCGGAGCTCGTGGATATTCCCACCGATACTTTTAAGGATCTGTCGATCGAAGTGCGCCAGGTCGAGGCTTATGATTTCAAGCCCGACCTGGAAGCCTATCTCAAGGTGGCGCCGCCCGCGGTGAAGACGCGCACGCTTGCGGAAATCATGCAATTCAACAAGACGGAGCCACACGAGAAGCTGCATTCACAGGATCGCATGGAAAGCGCTGCGGCCCTCTCGCGCGGGAGCGACCCGGAATACGCCCGGATCGTCAATGAGGCCAAGACGGGAGCCGGAAAAGAAGGCTATGGCAAGGCGATGAGAAAATACAATGTCAGCGCCCTGGTGGTTCTTGCCGGTGGCCCAGCCGACGTGATCCGCCCCGATGAATCCGCTCCGGTTGTGGGGTTGACGTCCCGTCCGGCAAATCGGCTTTCGCCAAGCGGACTGGTGGCGCTCGCGGGTTACCCGGATCTGGTCGTGCCTGCCGGCTTTGTCAATGGCATGCCCGTGGGCATTTCGTTTATCGGAATGCCGTGGTCGGAGGCGACGTTGATTTCCCTTGGCTACGCTTATGAACACGCTTCACGGGCTCGTAAGCAGCCGGATGCCTACAAGAAACAGCTCCGGTGATCTCGAGATGGCGCGGCAGGCCCTTATCAGCTTCATGGCCTGGACCGATGCGGCCACGCCATAGGGGCCGGCGATAGTCGGACCCGTCCCAAAGCGGGCGCTATGGAAGACTGTTGATCACGCGCAGGCCGTTATCGGTGGCGTCTTCCAGCTCAATGGTCACTAGAAGTTTGATCGCTTGATGGCTGAGCCGAACTCAATCCCCAATTTGAGATTGAGGGGTTGAAGCCGACCACGGGCGCAAATGTGCGAATTGAGATCGCAATTGCAAGAGCTGAATGAGAATGGAGAAGCTGGGGCGATGGCCCGGTATCAGCGTTCGCGCGGTTAAAAAAGGACCGATCAGGTCACATCCGGTGCGGCGCACCATTTGCCAAATTTACGGCCCGAATCATCGCCTTCGACCGGCGCGCGCCACTGTGCGGAGGGCGATATATTGTCAGCCATCCTGATGTATGAAATCGTGAGATCATAAAAAAGGGAGAGCGGAGCCGCTACGTTCCTCTTGCCCTCGTAAAGGGAGCCGAGAAATGTCCAATTTCAGATCTATGATTTTGCGGTTGTCGTCTGTTACGGCAATCGCGCTCTCTCCGTTATTTTTCGTCGGCGAGGCCGGCGCACAGGGCACGCAGCCATATGGCCAGCCTTCCGCCGCCAAGGGCGACTGGCCGATGTATTTCGCCGATCCGACCGGCTCGCGCTATTCGCCGCAATCCCAGATCGACGCTTCCAATTTCAACAAGCTGGAGGTCGCCTGGCATTTCAAGACCGACAACCTTGGCGCCCGCCCCGAATACAAGCTGGAAGGCACGCCGCTGGAAGTGAACGGCACGGTTTACACTACCGCTGGCTCGCGCCGCGACGTGGTGGCGCTGGACGCCAGGACTGGCGAATTGAAATGGGTCTACAGCCTCGACGAAGGTTTGCGCGCGGCGATCTCGCCACGCCAGCTTTCCGGCCGCGGCGTCTCCTACTGGACCGACGGGAATGGCGATGACCGCATCATCTTCGTCAGCACGGGTTTCCGGCTGGTCGAACTCAACGCGCATACCGGCCAGCCCATCGAGTCCTTCGGCGACCACGGCATGGTGGATATGCGGGTGGGTTACTATACCGGCGTGATGGGCCAGCCCGGCGTCTACAAGCAGATCGATCTAACCACCGGCGAAATCGGCCTGCACAGTACCCCGACCGTGGTGGACGACGTCGTGCTGGTGGGCTCTTCCATGCGCGAGGGCAGCCAGCCTCTCACCCAGAACAACACCAAGGGCCTGACCCGCGCCTACGACGCGCGCACCGGCAAGGTGCTCTGGACCTTCCACAACATCCCGCAGAAGGGCGAGCCGGGTTACGAAAGCTGGGAGAAGAACTCCGCCGATTATAACGGCAACACCGGCACCTGGGCCAGCATGACCGTGGATAAGGAACTGAACAGCGTCTATGTCCCGGTCGAGGAACCCACTAACGATACGTATGGCGGCTTGCGCCCGGGCAACAACCTTTATGGCGACAGCTTGGTCTGCCTCGACCTGCATACCGGCAAGCTGAAATGGTATTACCAGGTGGCCCATCATCCCATCTGGAATTTCGACATGACCTCGCCGCCCCTGCTGGTGGACGTCATGGTCGATGGCAAGCCGGTTAAGGCGGTGGCGGCGGTCAACAAGACGGCCTTCGTCTATGTCTTCGACCGCGTTACCGGCAAGCCGATCTGGCCGATGGTTGAAAGGCCGGTGCAGCAGAGCAATGTGCCGGGCGAAAAAACCGCCCGCACCCAGCCGTTCCCGACCAAGCCGGCGCCCTATGGTCTGCAATATATCCGCAGCGATGATGATCTGATCGACTTCACCCCCGCCTTGCGGCAGCAGGCGCTGGATCTGATCAAGAAGAATTACGTCCTGGGCGGCATGTTCGCGCCCTCGATAGTCAGCAAGCAGCCTTTCCCAATCGCCCAGTTCGGCGGCACGGGAGGCACAGGCGGCACCAACTGGCCGGGCGGGGCTTTCGATCCCGAAACCGGCATCATCTATTTGCATGCCAACAATGCCGCTCAGAGCTTCAAGTCGCTGGTGGCCCCGCCGCCAGGTCTGTCCGACGAGCCTTATCTCGAAGGCACCGCCGGGCGGCCTTTCACGGTCGGCAACGGCCCGGGCTTCGGCGTGGCCTCTGACGCGCCCAAGGTCAGCCCGGAACAGGCCAAGCTGGCGGCGATCTTCAAGGAGCATCCCGAGGTCGCCAATGCGCCGCCGCCGCCGCGCAATGTCAGCGGCCTGCCTTTGATCAAGCCGCCCTATGGCACGCTTAGCGCCATCGACCTGAACACTGGCAACATTTTGTGGCAGGTCGCCCATGGCGACACGCCCGATGAGATCAGGAACAATCCGGTGCTCAAGGGCCTCACCATTCCCAAGACCGGGCAGACCGGCAATGTGGGCATGCTGGTGACCAAGACGCTGGTGATAATCGGCGATCCGCAATACTCGACCGCGCCAGGCCATCCGCGCGGCGCGATGCTCAGGGCTTACGACAAGAAAACTGGCGCGCAAGTAGGCGAAGTGTGGATGCCCGCTCCACAAAGCGGCTCGCCCATGACCTACAACTTCAACGGCAAGCAATACATCATCGTCGCCGTCAGCGGCGGCAACTATTCGGGCGATTACATCGCCTTTAGTCTGCCGTCCGGTAGCTGATCAAAACAGGCCCGGCCCAAAAAGGGGGTTCCAGTGTGCTCTGCTTTGGTCCAAATGACCGCTATTGGCGCAAAGCAGAACTACACCGCTAATGCCATTAATGGGCTACAAGATGCCGGATAATCCTCCGTAAACACCCAGGCCCGCGGTAAGCACGCATACAGAAATGACGATCCACGCATAAGCGCCCCGCAACCGATGCGCCTCGGGAAGCGCCTTGATCGCGAGAAGCACAAGAAAGCCCAGAACCACGGGCAGCATCAAGGCGTTCATGACCTCCACGCCGATATTCAGTGCCACAAGATTGGGCGCCACGCCGACAACGATCGCGCCGCTGATCACGGCAACGGTGAAGACGCCATAGAACCAGGGTGCTTCGACGGGATGAAATTCGAGGGAATGCCTGTACCCCGTTACCTCGCCAATCCCCAGGCCGATGCCAACGAGACCACTATTGCCGCGACCATCGCCGCACCAACCGTGCCCAGGCTGAACACAAACCGCCCGACGTTCGGGCCAAGCATGGGGGATCAGGGATTTTGCCACATCTCCCACAGTATTAAGGCTGGTATGAGCATTTGTTTTACCGATTGTTGCCGCCGCAGCGATCAATATTGCGGCCATGACCGCCTGTGTGACCACCGAACCCATTGCGGTATCAATGCGCGCAAAAACGTAATGTTCAGGCTTCAGTCTTTTATCGGCGATGGCCGATTGCTGGTAAAAGATCATCCAGGGCATGATGACGGCGCCGATGTTTGCCGCAACGAGATAGAGATAATTTCCGCTTCGCAAAGGCATGTGGACAAGGCCGTTGGCGAGTTCGAGTCCGTTGGGATGCGCCTTGTAAGCCACATAAAAGAAGGCAAGCTCGAAAAGGCCGAGCGCTATGGCAACGCGTTCCACGCGGCGGTAACTGCCGGTCAGGACCACGATGAGCAGAAATCCGGCACTCAGTGTCAGGCTGGCCGCGCGCGGCACGCCATAAAGCTCGCCAACGCCCGCGACGCCCGAAAACTCGGTCATGAGGGCGCCGACTGCCGCGACCCCCAGGCCGATGACGGACACCCATGCCCAAGCCGGTCCGAATGTCTGACGTATAAGCTCGCCGTGCCCTTTTCCTGTGAAGATGGCGAGCCGCACTGTCAGCTCCTGCACGACATAGAGGATGGGCATCAGCAAGAGCTGCAAGAGCAGGAGCCGGTATCCCCATTCGGCGCCGCTCTGGGCAGCCGTGACGATGCTCCCAACCTCGGTGTCGGCCAGCATGACAATGAGCCCGGGCCCAACGACGCTCAAAAAAAGGCCCAACCGCCGCGCACGTTTGGGAGCACCCGCGGCAACGCAAATGGTCATGAGAACCGTGGAGTTAGAACCGTGCTTCAGGGGTAACCCCAAGGTTGCGGATAAGTTGCAATCACAGTAGCCGAGAAATCAGGTCCGCTTGCTTTGATGCAGATCAAATGTTCGTGCGAATGGCCAAACTCATGGCCCAAGGCAGGCGCTATGGAAGACTGTCCTGCAGCAGCTTTTTATGTCGCAAGAGGCCTAATCGGCGAATGTCTGCTTTCGATACAAGCGGACATCGCAGCCCCCCATTTTCCAGATCCGTTTTTGATCCGGAGGTTTTTTCGGTTTTCTGTGTTTCGGTAAGACAAATCCGTTGAAATCCGTATCGAAAGGATTTTTCAGCTTATAAAAAACCTGGAGGCGCCGAAAACCTTCTATAGAGCGGTGGCTTGTTTGGCGGTGAACAATCTCTTTCGTCAAATCGGGACGTTCCGGAAATTGCGGATCATTAAGTGGAGTCGATCGGAAATTCGGGGCCAGTTCTCGGTTGGACCAGTTGTAATTGGGTGCTCATATGCGCCGGTTCGGCTCACATGTCCCGGACTTCCGTCCAGTCCGCCTCGGCGGCCGATATCGCCCAGCCGCCCGACAGGATTTGACCCGGAGCCGACATATGCTTTTCAAGGCACCTAGGTTAGGCGATGATCCCCCTTGTCCGTCACCCGCCCGCAAGGATGAACGCCATGGCTGAGTTTGATTCTTCCTTAAATCGCAGAGACTGGCTGGGCGCAGTGGCGGGGCTGGGCCTGGCTACGGGCCTGGAAAGCGCCGCGGCGGCGTGGGCCGCCGACACGCCCATCAAAATGAACTTCAACGAAAATCCGCTCGGGCCGTCGCCCCGCGCGAAAGAGGCGATCAGAGCGCAAATGAATTTGCTCCCCCGCTACACCTCGGATCTGGGCGATGCGTTTCGCGCCCAGATCGCGCAGTTGGAGGGCGTGGCGCCCGAACAGATTTTCCTGGGCGAATTGCTGGAAGTGTTCGGTCTTCATCTGGCCCTTCTGGGCGGGCCGGGCGGCGAATTCATTTATTCCGAGCCGGGTTATTCGGCGCTGGTGGGCGCGGTCACGCCCGGCGGCGGCAAGGTGGTCGCGGTGCCTCTGAATGACCGGCAAGAAGATGATCTGCCTTCATTGGCCGCCGCCGTGAATGCCAAGACGCGCGCGGTCTATCTTGTGTCGCCGCACAATCCCAGCGGCACCGTCAGCGAGAAGGCCGCGCTCGACGCCTTCATCCGCGACGTGTCGCCCCGCGCGCTGGTCCTGGTGGACGAGGCCTATCTGGATTACCTGAACGATTATGCCGAGCGCACCGCTGCCCGCTTCATCCGGCAAGGCGCCAATGTGGTGGTCTTCCGCACCTTCGGAAAGATGTACGGGCTGGCCGGGCTTTCCATGGGTTATGCCATTGTGCCCAAGTCCTTGGCGGCATCGCTCGCCGCCAATGGCCTGGGTTCGCCGTTCGAGATCAACCGGCTGGCGGTGGCAGCTTCGTCGGCGAGCCTGGGCGACACGCAATATGTCGCTACGCTGCGCGAACTGACCGCGCGGGAGCGGGAAAAATGGTTTCAGCTCTTCGAGCGGCTGAAGCTGCGCTATGCGCGCTCCCGCGGAGCCTTCGTGTTCTTCGAGACGGGCCGCCCGCATGCCGAATTCGCCGCCGCGATGCTGAAGAAGGGAATCGATGTGGGGCGGGTGTTTCCGCCGGCCGATCGCTGGACCCGGCTCTCCTTCGGCACGCCGGAGGAAAATGCCGTGGCCCGGGCGGCGGTGGAAAGTGTCTTGAGGGCCTGAGCGGCGGCGCATGGTTGATCCACGCTTCCCCGCTAGGGCGTTGCCGCCAAGCCCAGCATGTTGAACCGCGGAGGATCAGTTCGGGAAAGGAATATGCCCAGCACTTGGAAATTTGAACTTCTACCCCGAAGACTGATTGGTGACTTTGCCGATACTCAGCAGTGGCGACTTGTGGCACTTGCGCCAACATACCGCTTAATACAGGGAGCCGGTCAAGGTCCCCCTTGGGGCTCTTGCCGGGAGGTTACTGTGGCATGTGCCCGAGATATCGCGGACTTTTTCGTACCGGTACCACCTGAAATAGAGACTACACTGAGTGGCTGGGGGACTTCGATTCGAACCTAGACAGGCAAAGTCGAAGTCTGCAGTCCTACCGTTAGACGATACCCCCAAAACTTACCGTTTTGGATCAATAACTTAGAGCAAAATGTCAAACTCGCGTCAAACGTTTTCGTCCAACTTTTTGTTCGCCATCGGCGGGCGTTCTATAAGTTACTGATGCCCGGGCAACCGTCCCAGCGGAAGCCACTTGGAATCTGAAGGTGTCCGGCTTATATGTACAAGAACACGTACAACAGGCCACGACCATGGATGTAATCAATTTCTCTGAGACAAGG
>CAVXUV010000027.1:0-19691 GCA_963765095.1 uncultured Alphaproteobacteria bacterium | reverse complement strand
AATAGGCCTGGCCAAGGGCGGGAGCAAAGCTGAATTGGACGGTTTGCTGCGTTTCGCCGTGCAGCGATTGGAAATAGGGGTTGGTGGTATCGATCGTTCCGGTGGCGGTAGGAGCGTTGTCTCGCTGGGTGTCGAACCGGGATGAATATAAAAGTTTGGCGCTGAGCACGACGCCGGGCGCGAGCTCCTGGTGTATCCCGCCGAAAAAAGAAGATTGATCCTCCCTGGGGAACATCGAGATATTCTGGTTTGTGTCGCAACGGTTGAGCGAGCCTGCGTTGGTGACGCCGTTAAGTCCGGGATATGGACCGGTGACATTGGCCGCCAAAGAACCGGGTGTATTGGTGGGATAGCCTGTTTCGTCATAATTATTAGGGCTGGGCACACCGGCGGCCGTGATGTTGGGCAGGGCGCAGGCCGTGGCGCGCAAATCGCGGCCGCCAATGGGCGTCAAATTCATGGCGCTCCAGGACCGGTCCCTCGCCATCAGGAAGGTATTCTTGCGGTAATCAATGGCGGCAAATGCCCCGCCACTGGTCCAATCCGTACCTGCGATGGCCGAGGCATCAAGCGCGTCGTAGCCGTCGGCGTGACCCAATGCGATATTGGATTCGAAGCCGGTGAAATCATTGCGCGTGATGAAATTGATAACGCCCGTCACCGCATTGGCGCCGTAGACAGACGAAGCGCCGTCCGGCAAAACGTCCACCTGCTTGAGGGCAATGGCGGGGATCAATCCCGGATCGGGCGCCGTGGCCAAACCGCTCACGCCGACCATGTTGTGGCCATCCAGCAGGATCAAGGTCGTGGCGCCGCCCGTGATTGCGGTAGAGGGAACATAGCGGATCGAGGGGCGGACACCGCCGATATTGCCTGCGGTGGGCGAAACCGTGTTCGTGTTGAACGCATTCGCGATCAGCGGGATATTGCCCAAGACTTGATCGGTGGTCAGCGCGCCGGTCGACTGGATTTGGGAGGCGTCGTAGGTCGCGACATCGGCTCCGACAGGAGCGACACCCTTCACCAAGGTGCCGGTGGCGGTGACCGTTACCGTTTCTATGTCTTGCGCCGGTTGCGGCGCGTTCGCTTGCTGCGCAATGGCCGGACTGACCATCAACGCCATCGCGCTCAACGATGCCCCGTACAGGAATTTCTTGGAAAGCGATGTGCTGGCGTTCGACTGGAAAAACATGGATTCCCCCTGTGGTCCTCGATTAATTAAGTCGCTGATAAACGCGATCGAGATTGGCGGGGAGGTTTGTCGAGCGGGGATTCCCTGTCAAGAAAGGCCCACCCTCAATCTCTCGCATTGTGAGACGCGATGTCTAGTTATGCGGCGGAGGCCCGTGGATGGGTTTTCCAGGCTTCGGCTGGATTTTGTGCAGTGCATATAGAACTTGGGAGGGCCATCGTGGAGGCAATTTCAAATTGCGGGATGAGCTTCGAGCTGCCGGCCGATCCGGCCGGATATGGGTCCATAAATGGGCCCGCCTGGAACCGGCATCGCCGCTGCAATAATGTTTCTGCCAACCGGCACGAAATCTCTGTCAGGCCCACGACTTATGAGCGACTACGAGACCATTCTGGCATTGTTTCAAAATGCGCAAAGAAGCCACGCCGAAGGCAAGTTTGCCGACGCCTTGGCGCTGTACGAGGCCATCATTCAGGCCAAACCTGATCTTGAAGAAGTCTACAGCAACAGAGGTGTGGTCTTTCGGGACTTGAAGCGATTTGAGGACGCCCTCGAGAGCTTCAATCGGGCCATTGAGATCAATCCAGACCTTGTCGAAGCCCACAACAATAAAGGGTTTGTTTTAACCGAGTTGGGCAGACCGACCGAAGCGCTGGCGGCCCTTGACCAGGCGATCCGGTTGAAACCGGATTTTCCCGACGCCCATAACAATAGAGGCGTGGCGCTGAGGCGGATGAACCGGCTGAGCGACGCGCTGAAAAGTTATGATCGCGCAATCGCACTATGCCCGGACTATGGCGAGGCCTGGAGCAATCGCGGCGTCGTCTTTGCGGCACTGCAACAATTGGACGCGGCGGCGGCAAACTTCGAACGCGCCCTGGCGCTGATGCCGCATCACCCGGACACGCTGATCAACGCTGCTCTGACGCTCCAGAAGAAGGGCCGTTTCCGCGAAGCAAAAGGGCTGCTGGATAGGGCAGCCCACATCGAACCAACCCACAAGCAATTGTTGTTTGCTGCGGCATACGGCGCCCTCCACCATTGCGAGTGGGCGGCACAAGAGGCATTACGCCCGCGCCTGACGATGGAATGCCCCAGTGGAAAATCGGTCGTGCCCCCGTTGGCGTTGCTGGGATATCTTGCCGATCCTCAAACGCTGCGCCTTTCATCGGCGCGATATTTGGAGGATCTTCTGGGCCCGACGCCGTTCGCAGACGTACGGCCAGCATTGTCCTCCCATCCCAAGATCCGCATCGCCTATGTGTCTGGTGACTTTCACGAACACGCCACGGCCTATCTGATGGCGGACCTGTTCGAACGCCACGACCGATCCCGGTTCGAGGTCCATGGGATTTCCTTCGGTCCGAGCGACCAAAGCGAAATGCGCCAGCGCCTGCTGCGGGCCTTCGATCAGTTCCATGATGTCCAATCGTCAAGTGATAGCGAAGTGGTCGATTTAATCCGCCGGTTTGAAGTGGACATTGCTGTCGATCTGAAGGGGTACACATTCGGAGAACGCCCCGGCATTTTTGCCCGCCGCGCCGCGCCGATACAGGTCAATTACCTTGGGTATCCCGGCACCACGGCGTCGGATTGCTGGGATTACATCATCGCCGACCCGATCACCTTGCCGCGAGCAGAGCAGCCATACTATTCCGAGCATATTGTCCATTTGGCCTGCTGTTACCAGGCCAACGATCCCGCACGGCGCATCGGCACGGCGCCAACCCGCGCCAGCCAAGGCCTGCCGGATACGGGTTTGGTTTTCTGCTGTTTCAACAATCACGGGAAAATCACCGCGCCGATATTCGAGATTTGGATGCGGCTTTTGAAAGCGGTTCCGGGCAGCGTTCTTTGGCTTCTTGAGGGAAGCGCCGCCGATACGCTGCGTCGTGAAGCGCGCGCCCGGGGCGTTGAGGCCGGTCGTCTGATCTTTGCCCCGCCGATCCGGCCGGATGCGCATCTTGCGCGGCTGGGCCTGGCGGATATCGTTCTCGACACCCTGCCCTACAATGCGCACACGACTGCAAGTGACGCGCTTTGGGCCGGGGTGCCGATCATGACCTGTCGCGGCACCGCATTCGCCGGCCGGGTCGCCGCCAGCCTTCTTGCCGCGATTGGCCTTCCGGAATTGATCACCGAGAGTTTGGACGTTTATGAAGCACTCGCGTTAAAGTTGGCGCGCGACACCGCATACCGAAAATCCGTTCGGCAAAAACTGGCGGCCAACAGGCACGCAACGCCTCTATTCGATGCGAACCGGTTTCGCCTCAATATGGAAAGTGCCTTTTCCACCATGATCGAGCGCGCGCGGAGGGGCTACCCGCCTATTGGCTTCGATGTAACCCTCTGACACGCTGCCCATGCCCCATTCATTTGTAGCCCAGCGCGAAGGCCCACAGCACCTGGCCGTCCATGCCGGCGATATATTGGCGTCCATCCACGCTGTAGGTCATCGGCGTGGCCCGCCAGGCATCGTTGGTGCGGAAGGTATAGAGTGTGCGTCCGGTCTTCGCGTCCACTGCCGCGAAATCGCCGCCCACTTCCCCATGGAAAACCAGCCCGCCGCCCGTCGCCAGAACGCCGGTATAATCGGTCTCTTGCGGGCCCGGCATCGGCTTTTCCCATACCACATCGCCCGTCTCGATATTGAGCGCGCGCACCAGACGCAGGCCGGGATCGGAGGGATCGGGGTTGTTGCCGAAGATGCGGCCTTTGCTGCGATAGATGCCGCAATCCTCCGCCGCCATCAAATAGAAAAGCTTGGTCTGGGGATCGAAGGCGGCCGGGTACCAATTGGTGGCGCCGCGCACACCAGGACAGGTTTTCGTCCCCTCCTCTGTCGGTGTGTTGCCGGGTACCAGATGGGCCTCGCCGGTCTTGGGATCGAAGCCGTCCGCCCAAGTCATCTTTTTCACGAAAGGTTTCGCCAGCAGGAACTGGCCATTGGTGCGGTCCAGCACATAGAAGATGCCGCTGCGTTGCGCGCTCAAAAGAAGTTTGCGCGGCTGGCCCTTCCATACCGTGTCGACCAGCACCATGGGTTCGGTCGAATCCCAGTCATGCGTGTCATAAGGCGTGAACTGGTAATACCATTTGAGCTTGCCGGCATTGACATCCAGCGCCACCACCGAATTGGTGTAGAGGTTCGTGCCTCCACGCTGGGATGCGTCCGTGTCGGGATAGGGATTTGCCACGGGCCAAAATAACGTCTGGGTCTCCGGATCATACGAACCAGATTCCCACGTCGCGCCTCCGCCGGTTTCCAGCGCACGGCCGACCCAGGTGTCCGATAAAGGCTCGCCCGGCTTGGGAATGGTATAAAAGCGCCAGGCCTGCTTACCGGTGTTGGCGTAAAATGCCACCACAAAGCCGCGCATGGGGCCATCACCGCCCGCGGTGCCGGCAATCACCAGATTGTTCACCACCACGACCGATCCGGACGTGTAGAGCCGGCCCTTCTCATTCGGCTCTGCCAGCGGCTCGGTCCACATCACCGCGCCGGTGAGACGATTGAGACAGACCATGTAGGCGTCGTCGGAGGTATAGAACAGCCGGTCGCCGAGAATCCCCACGCCGCGATTGGGGCCGACAGGTGCGGCGACCTGTGTGCCACGCGGTGCCCGGCCCCCCGGCGCGTGCTGCACGCCCAGTCCATTGGTGCGCGGTGTGCACCAGATGCTGAGCCCGGTCTTTGCATCGAGCGCACAGACTTGCGAGCCGCCCGTCACATACATCACGCCACCCACCACAATGGGCTCGCCTTCAAGGCCGTTGCCGCCGGGGACGAAGGCCCATTGCGGCTGGAGCTGCTTGATATTCTTGACGTTGATCTGATCGAGGGGGCTGTAGTGATTGCCATCACGTTTGCCGTTGTAAGTGGCCCAGTCGCCCGGCCTGGGATGCATCACCGCATCGATGTCGGCCTGTGCCACGGGCGGCACATTGTCGGTCAGGGGGCCAGGATTGATCCCGCCCAACGTGCTCAGATAGGTGAGAAGATTTTGGCGGTCGCCGGTGCTGCCGTGGAAGGCCGGCATGAAGGAATTTTTTTCCTGGACGATGCTGGCGATCTCCGGCGTGTAGAGCATGCGGAATTTGCCGTCCAAGGTCTGAAGTGCCACTTGGTGCTCGGTCATACGGCGGCCGAAGCCGCGCAGCTTCTCGCCATTCCTGAGCACCACATCCTGGATCGCCCACTGGAAATCGGGGCAAAAGGCCCAACCCGGGCAAGATGACAGCGACTTGGTGCCCATCATGGACGTGGGATTGTCCAGCCACTTTTCCATTTCCGCACGGGTCGAACGCGCCGCGATGCCGGACAGATCAGGTCCCAGCGAGGCGCCGCGCCCGCGTACCATGTGGCAGCCCGAACAGCCGCCGGCGCCATAGAAATACGTCTCGCCCGCCTGAACCTGCTCGGGTGGCGCCGACTGCAGCGCCGAAATATTCATGGAGTGAATCCAGCTGGCCAGCCGCGTGACTTCGGCCTGCGGCAGATTGGGGAAAGGCGGCATGCCCCGCTGTCCGCCCTTGATGATGGCCTCGATGCCCGCCACATCCAACGTCCTGAGATGCGCGCTGTCGGTCAAAGCGGGTGCGCGGTCGCCGCCGCCGGCATTATCGCCATGACAAGCAGCGCAGGTGCCGTTGAAATCCTTGATCGCTTGCGCGGTCTCGGACGGGCTCAAGGCGGGGGGTGGGGCGTCCTGGGCGTGAACCTCAAATAGCGCGAAGGAAGCGCAGCTTGCCGCGACCAACAGAATGGCAAATTTACTCATCATCTCTCCCGGACCGGCGGCACTTACCGTGTACGGTCTCTGTTCAGGACAAGCTCGGTTGATTGGACGCGCGCTTGACCCATTTGTAGGCCGCGATCGAATTCTTCCAGAAGTATTTTTCGGCCGCCTGGCGGCTTTTGGTAGAAAAATACTCACGCACCAAGGCCACCGTGTCGGGCACTTCCGAGACGCCCACGGCATTGGGCCAGTCGCTGCCGAACACCACGCGGTCCTCGCCCATATAGCGCATCAGCATGTCCAGCCGCTCGCGATGCGCCGCCAACCCATGTTCGATCACCGGCGGCGCGGATGCTCCGGCCGCGGCGTCGCCGCGCGCCGTCCGCAGCGGATGGACGATCTCCGACAATTTGGCCCAGATATTTTTGCGCTGGGAGATTTCCTTCATCACCGCCGTGAAATCGGCTTGGTTGTCCGGGGTTGGATCGAACGCCGGAAGATGACCCAGCACGATACGCAGATCCGGCACCGCGTCATTGACGCGGACCGCGGCTTGCAACAGGGCGATGTTCTGGTTTCCGGTTTCCAGGGTCATGTCGTGCTGGGCCAGCAGCTTCAGGCCCTGGATGAAGACGGGATTGTCCAGTTGGTTGACCAGGCTGTAGCCCCAAAGATTGCCGTAACGGATGCCGCGATAGAGCGGGTTTTTGGCATAACGTTCGAGATAGTCCGGGAATTCGGGCTTCTCGGGTTGAAGATTGCCCAAGGTGCCCACCATGAAAGGTTCGGGCTGGATCGTTTCCAGCACCCAAAGATTGTCTTCGATCCAGGGGCTGGCATCGATCTCGATAGCGCCGACAATGCCCAGCGGTCTGGCAACCTTGGCATACATGCCGGGCAAGGCGACACCGCCTGGGAAAGCGCGGCCACCTTTATAAGGCGCTCCTTGCGGGCGCGTGCCGTCGAACAAATGGATGTGGCAGTCGATGATGGGAATTTCATCCATGGACGCCGCGGCGGCGGGCAGCGAAGCCGCTGCGGACACCGCGACCGTCGCTGCACTGCCGTATAAAAAATCTCGCCTGTGCATGCGTTCCGTTCCCGTCCGGACAAGCGACCACCTCCCTGAGAGAGGACGCCCATTTGAGCGCCAGAAAGTCATCTCGGCATGGAATTCTGTCAATCGGTACGGCGGATTATCGTCTCACATTCCGAGAGACGCCACCCGGAAGGATTCGCGGCCGCTTTCCAGGCGATCGATCATCTCGACATAGGCGCGTTCAAGATCGCGAGCCAGCGCGTCCATATCGAACAAAGGTGCGGTTCCGCGCGCGCGCTGGAGATCGGCACGAACCTTCCGCAGACGATTAGGGTCCGTCGCCAACGAAAGCGCGAGAGATTCATACGCCTCCGCTGTCGTGGTGATCAGTTCGCTCAGCCCCAAATTCGCCAGAAATCCCGCCGCGACGCGCGACGCAAAAGTCTGGCCCCGCAGCGTGACCACGGGGAGGCCGGCCCAAAGCGCATCGCTGGCGGTGACATGGGCGTTATAGGGAAAAGTGTCCAGGAACAGATCGGCTTGGCGCATCCGGCCCAGATGTTTGGCAAAGTTTTCCATCCGCGGCGCGAAGACAATGCGCGCTGCGGCCAGGCCCCTGTTTTCGGCCTCTTTGACGAAACGCGCATTCATGGCGGGCGTGCCGTTGCGGATCCACAGCACACTGTTCGGCACAGCGCGCAACAGGCGCATCCAGGCGCCGAATATCTCCGGCCGCATTTTGTGATTGGAGTTGAAACAGCAGAAGACAAACGCTTCTTCCGGCAACCCTGCTTCCGCGCGGCTGACCAGCTCCGGCTCCGGCAAAGCGGGATCGCTGGGCCAGAAGGAGTGGGCCAATTGCACGATCTTCTCGCTCATTGCGGGCGCCAGTGTGAATGGTGTCACCTCGGCATCGCCGATGATGTAATCCATAAAGTCCGCGCCGGTGGTGCCCGCATAACCCAAATAGGTCACGTTCGCCGGCGCAGGCCGGTATTTGAAAATGCCCGGCCGCCAGCCAAGTGTCTGTCCGTTGAGGTCTACCAGGATATCGATTTCGAGTTGCCGGATCAGGCTGGCGGCCTCGAAGCTCCCCAGCCCGCCGATATCGTGAAACTGATTGCAGGCCTTCACAATGCGCTGACGCATGGGGCCATTGTCGGGACGGCCATTGGCAAACCCGATGATCTCGAATTGCTCGCGGTCGTGGCGTTCCAGCAGGCCCACCAACTGGCCGGCCACGGGATGATCACGGAAATCGGAGGAGACATATCCAATGCGCAGCCGGTCGTGGCGATAAGGTTTCCCATTCCAGAGTAGCGCCGGTTCGGCCTTCTCCAGCGCCGTCCCGGTGAAACTGCGCTGTGTGTTGATCTCGGCGCATCTTCTCTGCAGCAAGGGGTCGTCGCTGATCGCCAGCAATGTGAGCGGCGGCACCGCGGCTTTTCCCTCGCGCACCGCGGCCAGAAGCGATGGAATAAGCTTTTCCAGCTTGGCCCAATCGCAGGCGCGCAAGGCCGCCGACCCCAGACAGCCGAGCGCGTCGGCATGGGAAGGATCGAGCTGCAAGGTCCGTTCGAATGCTTGCGCCGCTTCGTCGAACCGGTTGAGCGCCAGAAACATGATCCCCGCATTGTAAAAGGCGGCGGCATCATTGGGGCGAAGCCGCAAGACCTGCACGATGCTGGCCAGGGCTTCGTCATGGCGTCCCATCGCCTGCAATACGCCGGCGCGGTTGTTCCAGGCATCCGCCATCGTGGGCGATTGCGACAAGGTCTTGTCCAGGCCCGCCAAGGCTTCCGCCCAGCGTTGCTGACGGGTGAGCACGGTGGCGCGGTTATATTGTGCGGCCATATGCGCGGGATCGAGGTCAAGGCAAGTCTCATATGCAGCAATGGCCTGATCGAGCCGATTCAACATCGCCAACGCATTGGCGCGGCTATAATGAAGCCTGGCGTCGCTGGAACCTTTGGTCAGTGCCGTGTCATAGGCCGCCAACGCGCCGGCGAAATCGCCCGCCTCATGAAGCGCGATCCCCCGCTTGTGATCGCCGTCGGCAATGCTGGTCATATGGGTCCGAGCATCAACGGACGCGCTGAACCTTGTAGGTTATCCCTTCGCCCGCGATGGTCAGATTGTAACTGTTGAGCGCGCCCTTGGATATCGACGCCATGTAGCGCGAGGCCGGCTCGTGCCAATGCGGCGCGGGTCCGCCCTCCATTTCGCGCCACACTTGGCCATTCGCAAGGGTGATGGTGAAGAGGTTCTCGCGATCCACGCTAAAGGCGGTCAGGGGGATTTTGGTGACGACTGGCTGCCCGCCCAAGAGAAAAGACACGATCCCGCCACTACCTTCACTCTGGCGCGGGGGCGCTGGCGCGGTTTCGACCGATGGTGCGGATGACGGCGCCAATGCGATGGTGGGGACCAGATTGGTCTGCGACGGCGGCGCGGGCGGCAGGCCCAATTTGCTGCGCATGGGCTGGGCCGCGCCATAGACGCAATTCAGCCAGGTCCGATCGTCGGCAAAGACACCGCAGCGATTGAATGCCGCCTGGACGTCGCCGCGCGTGTCGGCCTGGGCCATACGGCTTAGCGCCATTAGTAAGAGCGCGGCAAGTGTGAACGCTCGTTTCATCTTCGTCCCCATCGTTCGGCAAATATCGCGATATCGATCAATGATCAATAATCTCGCATATTGATATTCAGGTCAAATTGCGCCGTGCGCCCGGGGACCATTATTGAATATCGACCTGCATCTCGCCCAAGGCGTTGTCGACGATGACCGGCGTCTCAAAAAAGATGAGGTCCGGCGGACTGTAGCGCGCCGTAATCATTTCGCGCCACTCGGCATTGTAAAAGCGCTCGGCTGCCTGGCGGCTTTCCCAAAGATAGCAGCCACCGCCGATGTGACTGTCCGCGTCGTAAAGATAATATTTCCGCACCAGGCCCACGAGCCCTTCACATTTCGGCGCCGAAGCGCGGAACATATCGGCCGCCCCCGCGGCATCGACATTGGCGGGCAACTGGAAGCGGACAATCGTTGTTATCATGGCATAACCCGCGTTTCTGCGGCCTTGTAACCGCGAAGCTGCCATCAAGCAATTGCGCCAATTTTGGAGCGATCCATACGGCGGGTATGTATGCTGCGATTTGCCAGCACCAGTGTGCGCGCGTATCGTTCACATGGGTTGGGGAACGGCGTTGAGGCAGGGATTACGACTATTCCTTTTGGGCTGGGCCCTGGTTTTGGGCGGCGGCTTTCTCGCGCACACGATTCAGACATCGGGCGGCGTCCATATCGAGGATGTGCGTTTCAAAGACGCATCCGGCACGGTGATGAGTGCCCTTCTCTATGTGCCGGAGCGCGCCACGGCCAACACCAAAGCGCCTGGCATCTTGGCCATTCACGGCTATATCAATTCACGCGAGACCCAGGATGGTTTTGCCATCGCTCTGGCGCGCGCCGGCTATGTTGTGTTGGCGCTGGACCAGACCGGTCACGGCTTCAGCGGAGGCACGGTGGCGGCGAACGGCTATGGCGGGCCCGACGGCCTTTCCTATCTGCGCCACCTTCCGATGGTGGATACCGACAATATCGGCCTTGAAGGCCATTCCATGGGCGGATGGGCGGTGCTGAAGGCGGCAGCCGCACAGCCCGACGGATACAAGGCAATGGTCTTGGAAGGTTCGGCCACGGGGGTGAAGATTTCTCGCGCGCTGGCATCGCCGGAAGGCACCACGCAATTCCCCCGGAATTTGGCGGTGGTCTATAGCCGCTATGACGAATTCGCGCCCTTGATGTGGGAAGTGCCCCGCGCCTGGAATGTTCAGGACAGCGCAAAATTGAAGGCCTTGTTCGGAACCGCGGCTGCGGTGGTGCCCGAACGTGTTTATGGCGGGATCGAAGACGGCAATGCGCGCGTGCTATATACGCCCGTCACCACTCATCCCGGCGATCATATTTCGCGCTCGGCCATTGCCGATGCGGTGCAATGGTTCGGACGAACGCTGAAAGGCGGCGTGCCCGCAAGCGACGGGCTCTGGCTGTGGAAAGAAGTGGGCACGGCCATTGCCCTGATCGGCGTGGTAGCGTTGATGCTGGGCACCTTCGCGCTCTTGCTGGCGTTTCCACTTTTTTCCGGTCTGACCGAAACGCCCCGGCCGATGCGCCAGAGCAGGGGACCTGGATGGTGGGGGCTGTTGACGGCAACGGCGCTCATTCCGCCGCTGAGCTTCTATCCTTTTATGTATCTGGGCATGCTGGCGTTGCCGCCTTCGCGCCTTTTCCCGCAATCCATCACCAACCAGTTGATGGTGTGGGCGCTGCTCAACGGCGCGATCACGCTCGTTCTCGGCCTGCGGCTGAAGGATTCCAAACCGCGCTCCAACGGCCATGTGGGAGCGGCCCTTCTCATTGCCTGCCTCAGCGTGGCGATGGGTTACCTGGCGTTGATGCTGAGCGACGCGCTGTTCAAGGTGGATTTCCGTTTCTGGGTGGTGGCGCTGAAATTGTTTAGCCGGCCTCAATGGGGTTGGTTCTTCACTTATGTGGTCCCCTTTCTGCTCTTCTTCGTCATCGTTCTGCGCGCGTTGACCGCCAATCTGATGGTGCGGGGCGATGGCGCGGCCAACCAATATGCGACCGCTCTTGCCGCCATGGCCAGCGGTTTCCTTCTCTTCCTGGTGGCCGAATATGCGCCCTTGTTCATGACAGGCGCCCTTCTCATGCCCCAAGAGGCGCTGAACGCCATCGTCTCAATCCAGTTTGTGCCCTTGCTGACGATTGTCGCCGTGATCGCGGTCTATACCTGGCGGCGCACCAACTCGGCATTGCCGGGCGCTTTCATGACGGGGCTGTTCGTCACCTGGTACATCGTGGCCGGCACGGCCGTGCAATTTGCCGCGTAACAGAACCCCTGAGCGCATTGCACCATTGCTATGAACACCTTCCATTGTCGGATGGGAGGTATTCAGCCGCGCTAGTGCCGTGTTACGGTCCTCAAGAAAAGTTGAAATCGCGAGGGGGATTTCATGGATCGCAGACAGGCATTGCAGATCGCGACAGGCGCCGTGTCGCTTGTCGCTTTTCAGGCTGCCGCCGCGGAAAAGCCGCGGCCGCTTCCGCCGCCGTGACGGGCCGCACGCCCGAGGAGGTGGCGCGCGACGAGGATTACTGGACCGAGATCCGCAACGCCTTCACCATCGACCGCAATGTCATCAACTTCAACAATGGCTATGCCAGTCCCGCGCCCATCCCGGTACAGGACGCGATGCGCCGCTATCTCTCTTATTCCGACATGGGCCCGATCCAGACCATGGTCAATGTGCTCTATCCGCAGATCGAGCGGGTGCGCGAGAATCTGGCGCGCGTCGCCGGTTGCGATCCGGAGGAAATGGCGATCACGCGCAATGCCAGCGAGGCCAACGAGATCGTGCAATACGGCATTGACCTCAAGCCCGGCGACGAGGTTCTCACAACCGATCAGGATTATCCCCGCATGCTGATGACCTTCCGCCAGCGGGAGCGGCGCGACGGCATCAAGCTGGTGACGGTTTCATTCCCGGTGCCGGTGATGAGCGCGGACGATCTTTACAATCGCATTGAGCGCGCGGTGACGCCCAAAACCAAGCTGATCCTGATTTGCCACATCACCAACCGCACCGGCGTGATTTTCCCGGTGCGGCGCATCGCAGACATGGCCCATGCCAGGGGCATTCCCCTGATGGTGGATGGCGCGCATGCCTTCAATCATTTTCCGTTCAAGCTTTCAGATCTCAATTGCGATTATTACGGCGTCAGTCTGCACAAATGGACCTGCGCGCCGATCGGCACGGGATTCCTCTATGTGCGCAGGTCGCGTATCGCCCAGACCTGGTCCTTGATGTCTTCGGACACAAAGCAGGTCAACGACATCAGGAAGTTCGAGGAGATCGGCACCCATCCCGCCGCTAATCCCAACGCCATCAGCGAGGCCCTGGTCTTCAACGAGAATATCGGCATCGCGCGGAAGGCCGCCCGGCTGCGCTATTTGCGCGACCGCTGGGCGCATCGGCTGCGGGAAAACCCCAAGGTCAAGATCCTCCACAGCGAGAGCCCGGAATTGTCCTGCGGCATCGGTTTCATCAGCTTCAACGGCGTCGATGCGGGCAAGATGTACGAGACGCTTTACACCAAGCACAATATCGTCACCGCCCGTGTGGAGTTGCCGGGTCAATATGATGGGCTGCGCGTCACACCGCACATTTACTCAACCTTGCGCGACGTGGACACTTTCGCCGACACGGTCGAGAAGGAGCTGGCGACGGCATAGGGAAGCGCTTGCAGAGCGAAACAGGGATCGGTTTGTAGCAGAACGACAACACGCGGGGGTGTGCAACATGCACAAAGTCAGTCGCAGGGCAGTGTTGGCCGCGGGCGCCCTGATGCCGGGTCTCGCCTGGGCAGCAGAACCTCAACGGGGAATTCCACCCTCGGTCGTTACCAGTCCCCCGCGCGATTTTTCATTCCGGGCTCCGCCCGCGATATCTCCCGATCCGGACGTCCTCATCATGGACAAATCCTTTGCTCCACTCGTGATTGCGCAGGAATTGATTTATCGCGTCCATACCGGCTTGGAATGGGCCGAGGGACCGGCCTGGAGCAATCAAGGTCAATATGCGGTGTTCAGCGACGTCAAGGGCGACGTGCAATATCGCTATATATGGGAAACGCATCAGGTCACGCCGTTCCGCCGGCCTTCCTATAACAGCAACGGCAACGCCTTCGATTTCGAAGGCCGCCAGCTTTCTTGCCAGGATTTTCCTCGCCGCGTGGTGCGTTGGGAGCATGACGGATCCCTGAAAGTGCTGGCCGACAATTTCGAAGGCAAGCCACTCAATTCACCGAACGACCTCGCACCCCATCCCGACGGCAGCGTGTGGTTCACCGACCCGGCCTATGGCGATCAGTTAAGCGAGGGTCATCCCAACCAAGCGGGCCAACCCATGAATGAAGATGGCCGGTTCGATCCTGCGATCGGCAATGGCGGAACCGGACTGATGGGCGGGACGAGGCAGGCCGTGTCGCGCAATGTTTATCGATGGGACCTCAGCGGACGGCTGGATGTGGTGGTGCCGGAAGAGCCTGGCTTGTTGCCCATGGCATCTGCTTCTCTCCCGATTACAAGCTGGTCTATCTGGTACGAGGCTCCGGGCTTTGGGTGGGCGATGTCCAAGGACCGAAAGTAGCGAACCTCAGGCTATTCACGAATTGCATGGTGGATGGCGTGCACTGCGGACCCGACGGAATGCGCGCCGACCGCATGGGCAATATCTGGTCCGGTTCGAGCGCGGTTCTGGGCTATTCCGGCGTGACGGTGTGGAGCCCCGCCGGCAAGCTGATCGGCCGCATCCGCTTGCCTGAAGTATGCGCCAATCTCTGTTTCGCCGGACCCAAGCGGGATTGGCTTTTTATGTGCGCCACCCAGTCGGTTTATATGCTTCGGGTGAATATTCAGGGCGCTTCACCCGGATAACACACAGGGACGTGGGGAGAGCTTATGTCCAAAGGGCTGCATCATCTGGTGACTGCGTTTGCGGTGTTGTGGACTGCGTCTGCGGCCGCGCAACCGGTGCCCAAGAGCGGCCCACCCGCGCCGGCAAGCGATACGCTGCGCAACACCATCCAGCCGTCGATGAGGACTGGCTGATGTTCAATCACGATCAGCAGCGCACCGGCTGGAACAACGGCGAAACCACACTCACGAAAAGCAATGTCTCGCGGTTGCGGCTGTTGTGGGCGAGCCAGCTTTCCACGCCGGTGGCAGTGACCACGCTCCAGACACTTACCGCTCCCCTGTCGCGACGGTCGATGGGAACATCCGGATTTATGTGATGGGCGCGGACGACACCCTGTTTGCGGCGGATGGCGCAAGCGGCAGGATCGTCTGGCAAAAAACCTTCCAGAACACGCTGACGCCGCAACGGCCCGCCACATGGCTCTGCGCCAATGCCGAGCAGGCGACACCTGTCATAGACAGGCAAAAAGGCGTGATTTATTTCACCACCAGCGACGGAAATTTGCACGCCGCTGCCCTTGCGGATGGCGGGAGATACTCGCCCCCACGCCGTTTGTGGCGCCGTTCAGCCGCAACTGGAGCCTCAATCTGGTGGACAATTCGTTTACACCACGACCAGCGCGCGGCTGCAGCGGCGACGCCGCCAATCCGATCGAGGCGGAACAATTGCGCTCCGATATTTCAGACCCACGACACGGAATCGTGAACCGCGTCTTCACCGGCACCGACGTCCTGCCGGACCCTGGAGCCGCGCCGGCATGGCGCTAGGGCCACAAGCCCTTTATGTCCAGACCGCGGACGGCCCGACCGACGCCGGCTTCCTCTCCCGGCAACAGCGTTCTGGCGGTGCGGCCCGGCGGGCGCGGGATCGCCGACAGTTTCGTTCCGCCCATTGGCGCTATCTCACTGCCATGGACCTCGATCTGGGTTCGGCAACCCTACGATATTTTCATTGGAAAGGCCGCGCTCTGGTTGCGCGGGCGCCAAGGAGGGTGTGGTCTATCTGCTGGATGCCAACGCCTTGGGAGGCGGAGCGCCTGAGCATGGCAAAGCACTCTATACCTCGCCCGCTTCGGCAACGATGCGGTGCGGCTTGATGGCTGGGGTTTTGGAGCGCGTTCTCGACTTCGGCGAACGGGTCAGGCGATCGCTTTATTTATATGCCATGCTGAACAAGCAGGCCGATCAGACCGCCGGCAGCTTCCAATACAGAAATGGCGACACGACAGGAGGGAGCGTGATGGCGCTCCAAGTGGGTCAGGATGGCGCGAACTTGATTTTGCGGCCGTTATGGGTGACTGGCGTCAACCAGGGCCCGACGCGCCGGTCGTGGCGAACGGCGTCGTCTATGCCGTGGGCACCGGCGGGCGACGATCCAGATTCCGGGGCGGCCGATGACCCTGGCCGAAGGCGCGGTCTTCCGTTTACCCCGGTGGGCCACCAGGTGCTGTACGCCATGGACGCTGAAACCGGAATAATTCTCTACGACAGCAAGATTTGCTGAAAGAATGGATTCATTTTTCCGAACCGGTGGTGTCGCGCGGGAAGGTGTTTCTCGTCTCGCACGACGCGCATTTGTATGCCTTTGGCTTGAGATAGGTGACGCCGGACGAATGTCGATCACAGGCGTGCGAACACCATGGGAGGGAAAAAGCATGAAGCTTGTCCTTTTGCGCGGCAATCGCCCGCCGCTGTGATGCCGCTGCCGGCGCGGGCGCAGTTCCTTGGCCAGGAACACATGGCGGTGACGCCGCCACGATGACCGGCCAGTCTGGGCGCCGAAGCCCGCCAAGATGACGCCCTATGTGGCACCGAAGAAGCCGCACTGGAATTTGCCAGAGATCCTGACTGCGCATAACGGCCAAAGTGAATGAGGACAGCCTCTGGTCCGCAACAAGGACCCGGAAGCGGATCACTCTCCATGGGTGCGGGCGGGAAGACCAGGATGAAGATGTGGCCCGACGATCGGCTGGTCTCCATCGTGTGGGCGGGCTCGATCAGGGTTTCGATAGACGGCTACCAGCCTTTCACCGCCACCAAGGGTTTCATGGTCACGTGCCTTTCCGCCATTGTACACATCGAGAATATGGGCTCGACACCCGCACTGCGCTTTGAGGTGCGCCAGACCGGCTCGACCCCTGTCTCTCCCGCAGCGAAACACCGGATCCGCGCCAGGCATGACTTATGTGAAGGTAACAAAACAGCACACACCAGCGAAAGAGAAGAGAACCAATCCGATTGTTATCTGGAACCTGTGAAAAACTACGATGGCACAAACGAAGCCGATATAACAGCAAGCTCGAGTGTCGATGAGCCCAGCTTCACCTCCAACGTGCTGCGCGGGCCTGGCACCACGGTGCCGCCGGACAGCGACGAACCATCATTCCCATATCGACTGGACCGATTCTCGTTCATCATCGAAGGCCGTATCGGCATGAAGCTCGAAGGCGGGCCTTATTTCATCTTCGATCTGGGCGACGTGATGATTGCCGCACAAGGCCGCTGGCACCACGCAGTCAATGACCCAAGCGCGGCCTGGTCCACACGGATACCGTTCGAATACCTCGTGCGCCGGGTAGCCCGCAGGGTTTTGAAGTTTACCGCAGCGATTGGATCGAGCCGATGCGCCTGAAGTGCTCTCAAGGTCACGAGGTAGGTGCGCCACGATGAAGCGGTCTGTCGGTCTGGTGATGGTTTTTCTCCTCACCGCAGGCAAGAGCGTGCCGGCCCGACAATCAGAAATGCCGCACTGCTTGAGCACGCCGCCGAACAGTTTGCCGTCTTCTCCGCCCGCCGGTTTCATTAGAATGCTCAGGTTCAACCGACGGCTGGGGGCCATCATCACGATCACGCGGAACCAGCCACACGATTTCTGGAATTCCATCCGAATTCGCAGCACCACGCTGATGGAGTTCATCCTCGTTCGGCACCCAGATCAGCCGAAAAATGCCACGCCGGATTTCGTAGTTGGATCAATGCCGGAATTCACCACCATGGACGCGGCCGCGCCAAAGAGCTGAAGCATTCGCCGTGCGCGGGGGACGCTTTAACGCAGGTGAGCAGCAGCACCGACATGAAGGCATTCGCAGGCTCGAAAGAACACGGACATCTGGCGCCAAGGGCATGATGATCATACCAGGCTTCAATGACACGCACAACCATGGCAGCAGCAACATCCTGCTCTACCAACAAAGAAGTGCTGATTGAAAATCCCTATGTCGTGGAGAAACTCATCACCATCCAGAGCATCATCGACAAGTTGAAAGAACGCGCCCAAAAAACACAGCCAGGATATATCGGTCACGGACTATTGTTATGACGATACCAGCGTGGAAGAGGAGCCGGCCCCTCGCCAACAAGGATCTGGACAAGGTCTCCGCCGACCGTCCCCCATCATCATGATCCATCGCAGCAGACCAGCACATCGTTCTTCAACGGCGAGGCGATCAGCGATCAGCAGGCCTCGCCGAGAGTACGCCGGCCCGGTTTCGCAACACCTTCGACGACGACGACAAACGCTGAACAGCAGCATCAACCGACAATGCGCTCACTGTCTTCAACAGAGTCAGAAAATACATCACCTACCTGGCCCCGCGGAAACGGAACGGCGCACGATCGAGCGGCATCGAGTTCATGTCCAAGAAGTTCATGGAGTATCGCCTGACCAATGCTGCCACAACGAAGGTGTGTTCGGCGCCATCCAGAGCACCCGGGCTCACGGCGACCTGCTTCATCGCATCGAGTTTATGGACCGGATCGTTCCTTGTTCGAGGCCATCGTCGAGAACGAGAAACCGCACCAGAACTCAGCGATCAATGGCTCAGAATTCAGCGCCACGTTGCCGAACGTACGGGGGATCAATCAATCATTCCGAGCGCCGCGCCACAATCACACGGCCCTATCTCGGCGTCTCGCCGCCTTACGAAGGCAGCCTGACCGAACGCCAGAAGGACACCGGATAACAAAACGAAACGCGTCCGTCGCACATACATCCGGCTCAATTGCCACGCCAAATGGCGATCTGGCGAATCGATCAAGTGTCGACATTCAGCATACGGTTTGGCGCTGAAAGCTTTTCCCGTTGCCCAAACGAGCCGCCCCACCATCACCGATAGCACCTTCGTCAATGAGAACCTGATCGAGCAGGATCAAGGCGATGGATGGTGTGCCGTCGCTTTTCAGTTCGTATGCCTACTACAATTCCGACAAATTCCATTTCTATGGCGAAGACTTTATGAAATATGCCATGGCCTATAAGAGCTTCGAGGACGCCGGCGTGCATGCGTCAACCGGGTCGGATTTCGGCACTCCCGGGCCTTTCGCGCCGTTGATGTCGATGCAGGGCATGATCACCCGCAAGGGCTTCAATGGGGAAACCTGGGGCGCGATGCAGAAGCTGACAGTCGACCAGGCGATCCGCGCCGCCAGCGCCAATGGCGCCTACAACACCCGCGAGGAGGCCATCAAAGGGTCGATAGCCGCAGGAAAGCTGGCGGATTATGTGGTGCTGGCAGACGATCTCCATGCCATCGATCCGGAGAAGATCAAGGACGTGAAGGTCGTGCAGACAGTTGTTGGCGGTATCACGCGCTACCAGGCCTGAAGGCCCTTAGGGGAGCCCCTTCTCCATGGCGTGCTATCGGCGGGCGAAATATTCTTCGAACGCTTTGGATTTTCCAGAAGGGTCGTTGCCCACGCCGCGGCGGACAAAACCGTCGGGAAGGAATGTCCAGAAAGAGCTGACGACAACATCGCCATCCTTCAGAGAGACGTTTGCAAGGGAGAACCCCGGAAGATTTTCTCCCCACAAACGCCGAGGGCGGCCTACTGATTGAGCAGCGGGATGGCCTTCGCGTCCGGCCCCCGTTCGCGCGACAGCGACTGGATATAGGCGGTGATGTCGGCGGCCTCGGTGTCGGAGAGGATCTTCTCCGAATAGGCGGGCATGGCCGCGCGTGGATGGCGGAGCTCCCTCAGGATCGCGTTTGGCGTGAGCCCCGCATGCGCCAGACGCGGCCCTCCGAGCGCGCCGCCGCCCGCGCCGGCGGTGCCGTGACAGGTATAGCAATTGTCGCGCAGGAATATGTCCTTGCCCCGGGCCGGATCGCCCGTATTTTGGGCCAGAACGGACGTGGTGAGCAGCAACAGAAATATAAGTCTTC
>CAVXUV010000026.1:0-8104 GCA_963765095.1 uncultured Alphaproteobacteria bacterium | reverse complement strand
AGTGCCTGCGCCTGCTCGGTGCAGGCCGCAGCGGAAGCACGATCCTCGGGGTCGCGCTCGGCAACGGCGATGGCGGCTCCGGACCTAGGTGAAGCTGGACAAGCGGGCCGCCGAGGGCGGGGCACACCGATGCGCGCACCCGGAGAACCATGGTGCAGACTGTCCATTCGGTGCAGGACGGCGCGGCGATCGTGCGCGATTTCGTGAAATGGGACGACAATCCCGGCTCGCTTCAGCATTGGGCGGAGTTGGCCACGCGCGGCTTCAAATATGCGATGACGCCGCCCTATGGCCCGGTGCTGCTGGTCACCTCCACGGACCTGCAAGAAGCCCCGGTTGAGGAAACCCCGCCCCCGAAAATTCCCCAACCGCCGCGGCTCGCGCCACCGCAAGGAGAAGACGCCGCGCTTAGGGACGTCGCCAAATTGCTGATCGCCGCAGAGGCGCCAGTGCTGGTGGCGGACCGCGTGGCGCGCACCGAAGCCGGCATGAACCATCTCGTCGAGCTGGCAGAGTTGCTGCAATGCGCTGTCGTCGACGCGTCGGGGCGAATGAATTTTCCCTGGCGGCATCCCCTCAACCAGACCAGCAGCGGCCGCGAAACCGTGGCTGCCGCCGACCTGATCCTGGGCATGGAGATGACGGATTTCTGGGGCACACTCCATGCCTATGTGCCGCATACCGAAGCCGGCTTCCAAGCCCTTACCAAGCCGGACGCCAAACGCATCAGCCTCACGGCCGTCGATCTCAATTTCCATTCCAACTATCAGGATTTCCAGCGTTATCCCGATGCCGACCTGGCGCTGACAGGCGATGCGGAAGCAAGTCTCCCCTCGCTGATCGCCGCGTGCCGCGCATTGATCGATAAAGGCAAACGCAGCGCCTTCGAGACACGGGGCAAAAGATTGGCGGAAGCGCATCAGACCGCGCTCAATCTTCAGCGCGGATTGGCGGCCGAAGGGTGGGACACCCAGCCCATCACCACGGCGCGGTTGGTGATGGAGATATATAATGTGATCAAGGACGAGGACTGGACATTGGCGTCCGGCTCCCTCTTTCAGAATATGTGGCCGCAAAAGCTGTGGCATGCGGACAAGCATCATCGCTATATCGGTGACGCGGGCGCCTATGGCATCGGCTATACCGCGCCGGCGGCGCTGGGCGCGGCATTGGCCAACAAGGGCACGGGCCGGCTCACGCTTTCGATCCAAGGCGATGGCGATCTGATGTGCTGCCCATCGTCACTGTGGACGGCGGCGCATGAGAAGATCCCCATCCTTTATGTCATGCATAATAATCGGGCATGGCACCAGGAGATCATGCTGTTGCAGCAGATGGCGAACCGCATGCAGCGGGGCATCGACCGCACCCATATCGGCACGACGATCCGCGATCCCCATATCGACTTCGCCAAATTGGCGGAGAGCATGGGGGTTTATGGCCAAGGTCCGGTGACGGATCCAAAGGACCTCAACGCGGCGCTGCAGCGGGCGGTCGAGCGGGTGAAGACGGGCGAGCCCGCGCTGATCGACGTGGTCTGCCAAGGGCGATGATGATGGCGGGAAGACTTATATTTCTGTTGCTGCTCACCACGTCCGTTCTGGCCCAAAATACGGGCGATCCGGCCCGGGGCAAGGACATATTCCTGCGCGACAATTGCTATACCTGTCACGGCACCGCCGGCGCGGGCGGCGGCGCGCTCGGAGGGCCGCGTCTGGCGCATGCGGGGCTCACGCCAAACGCGATCCTGAGGGAGCTCCGCCATCCACGCGCGGCCATGCCCGCCTATTCGGAGAAGATCCTCTCCGACACCGAGGCCGCCGACATCACCGCCTATATCCAGTCGCTGTCGCGCGAACGGGGGCCGGACGCGAAGGCCATCCCGCTGCTCAATCAGTAGGCCGCCCTCGGCGTTTGTGGGGAGAAAATCTTCCGGGGTTCTCCCTTGCAAACGTCTCTCTGAAGGATGGCGATGTTGTCGTCAGCTCTTTCTGGACATTCCTTCCCGACGGTTTTGTCCGCCGCGGCGTGGGCAACGACCCTTCTGGAAAATCCAAAGCGTTCGAAGAATATTTCGCCCGCCGATAGCACGCCATGGAGAAGGGGCTCCCCTAAGGGCCTTCAGGCCTGGTAGCGCGTGATACCGCCAACAACTGTCTGCACGACCTTCACGTCCTTGATCTTCTCCGGATCGATGGCATGGAGATCGTCTGCCAGCACCACATAATCCGCCAGCTTTCCTGCGGCTATCGACCCTTTGATGGCCTCCTCGCGGGTGTTGTAGGCGCCATTGGCGCTGGCGGCGCGGATCGCCTGGTCGACTGTCAGCTTCTGCATCGCGCCCCAGGTTTCCCCATTGAAGCCCTTGCGGGTGATCATGCCCTGCATCGACATCAACGGCGCGAAAGGCCCGGGAGTGCCGAAATCCGACCCGGTTGACGCATGCACGCCGGCGTCCTCGAAGCTCTTATAGGCCATGGCATATTTCATAAAGTCTTCGCCATAGAAATGGAATTTGTCGGAATTGTAGTAGGCATACGAACTGAAAAGCGACGGCACACCATCCATCGCCTTGATCCTGCCGATCAGGTTCTCATTGACGAAGGTGCAATGGGTGATCTTGGGCCGGCTGTTGGCAACGGGAAAAGCTTTCAGCGCCAGTTCGTACGCCGTCAACACTTGATCGATCGCCACATCGCCATTGGCGTGGCAATTGAGCCGGATGCCGGCGCGATGGACGCGTTCCGCCCAGGCATTGGTGTCCTTCTGGCGTTCGGTCAGGTTGCCTTTGTAAGGCGGCGAGATGCCGAGATAGGGCCGGCTGATCGCGGCGGTGCGCTCGGAAAATGATCCATCCACCGTATGTTCGGACGTGGCGCCGAATTTGAGCCATTCATCGCCGAAATCCGTGCGGATTCCGTTCTTGATCATGGCCTCCAACAAGGGACCATCCGGCTCATAACTGACGCGATGAAGCAGGTTGCCGCGAGCCCTCGCGCTCTGCATGGCGCCCAACACATCTTCGTCGTGGCAGACACTGGTCAGGCCATACTCCACGAACTTCTTGGACATGAACTCCACGCCGCTGATCGCGCGCCGTTCCGTTTCCGCGGGGCTATAGGTGACGTATTTTCCCACCCCGTTGAAGACAGCGCGCGCATTGTCGGTCACGCGGCCGTTCAGCTCGCCGGTTGTGTCCTTGTCGAAGGTGCCGCCAAACCTGGGCGGCGTATTCTTGGTGAGGCCCGCCATCGCCATCGCCTTGCTGTTGTAGAACGATGTGTGGCCGCCGCGATGGATCACCACCACGGGATGGTCGGCGGAGACCTTGTCCAGATCCTTGTTGGTGAGGGGCCGGCCCTCCTTCACCTTGGTATCGTCATAATAATAGCCCGTGACCCAATATCCGGGCGGTGTTTTTTGGGCGCGTTCTTTCAACTTGTCGATGATGCTTTGGATGGTGACGAACTCCACGACATAGGGATTTCCCACCAGCACTTCGTAAAGCAGGATGTCGCCGCCGCCATGGTTGTGCGTGTCATTGAAGCCGGGCACGATCATCATGCCCTTGGCGTCATATGTCCGCGTCTTTGAGCCCGCCAATGCCTTCATGTCGGCGCTGCTGCCAACCGCGTAAAAGCGTCCCCCGCGCACGGCGAACGCTTCAGCCTTTGGCGCGGCCGCGTCCATGGTGGTGATTTTGGCATTGATCACCACCAAATCCGGCGTGGGATTTTCGGCGATCGCGGCGCCGAACCAGGATGATCCCATCAGCGCGGCGCCGCCAAATCCCACGGATTCCAGAAATCGCCTGCGGTTTTGCGTGATCGCCATGATGGCCCCCAGCCGTCGGTTGAACCTGAGCATCGAACGAAACCGGCGGGCGGACAATATGGCAAACCGTCCGGCGGCGCGCTCAAGCAGTGCGGCACTCCCGATTGTTGGGCGGGGACGCCCTCGCCGGCGGCGAGGAAACAAACCATCACCAGACCGACAGACCGCTTGATCGCGGGCGCACCTACCTTGTGACCTCGACAGCACTTCAGGCGATCGGCCGCATCAATCGCCGGCAACTTCAAAATTGTGCAGGACCGGCGGACGTGGATTGAACGGTATCCGCGTGGACCAGGCCGCGCTTGGGTCATCGCCGGCGCGGTGCCAGCGGCCTTGCGCGGCAATCATCACGTCGCCCGGATCGCAGACGAAATAAGGTTCGCCTTCGAGCTTCATGCCGATATGGCCTTCCATGATGAACCAGAATTCGGTCCAGCCGATATGGAAATGACCTTTGTTGCTGTCCGGCGGCACCGGCGCGCCAGGGCCGCGCAGGATGTTGGAGGTGAAGTGGTCATCCCACACGAACTTGCCGCCATATGGTTTGTTCGTGCTATTGAACTCTTTCATATAGTCCACATAGATCGGATTGGTCCTCTTCTCTTTCGCCGGGCCGGGCTGTTCGGTTACCTTCACATAAGTCATGCCTGGCGCCGGATCCGGCGTTTCGCTGGCGGGATAGACAGGGGTCGAGCCGGTCTGGCGCACCTCAAAGCGCAGTGCGGGTGTCGAGCCCATATTCTCCAGCGTGTACATATGGCGGAAAGGCACGTTGACCATGAAACCCTTGGTGGCGGTGAAAGGCTGGTAGCCGTCGATCGAAACCCTGATCGAGCCCGCCCACACGATGAAGACCAGCCGGTCGTCGGGCCACATTTTCATCCTGGTCTTCCCGCCCGCACCCATGGAGATGTAATCCGCTTCCTGGTCCTTGTTGCGGACCAGAGGCTGTACCCAGTCACTTTGGCCGTTATGCGCAGTCAGGATCTCTGACAATTTCCAGTGCGGCTTATTCGGTGCCACATAGGGCGTCATCTTGGCGGGCTTCGGCGCCCAGAACTGGCCGGTCATTGTGGGCTGCGTCACCGCCATGTCTTCCTGGCCGAGGAACTGCGCCCGCGCCGGCAGCGGCATCAGCAGCGGCGCGGCGATTGCCGCCAAAAGGACAAGCTTCATGCTTTTTCCCTCCCATGGTGTTCGCACGCCTGTGATCGTCACTCGTTCGGCGTCACCTATCTCAAGCCAAAGGCATACAAATGCGCGTCGTGCGAGACGAGAAACACTTTTCCGCGCGACACCACCGGTTCGGAAAAATGATCCCAGTCTTTCAGCACATTCTTGCTGTCGTAGAGAATTTTTCCGGTTTCAGCGTCCATGGCGTACAGCACCTGGTGGCCCACCGGGGTAGAACGGAACACCGCGCCTTCGGCCAGGGTCATCGGCCGCCCCGGATTCTGGATCGTTTGCTCGCCGGTGCCCACGGCATAGACGACGCCGTTCGCCACCACCGGCGCGTCGGGCCCCTGGTTGACGCCAGTCACCCATAACGGCCGCAAAATAAAGTTCGCGCCATCCTGACCCACTTGGAGCGCCATCACGCTCCCTCCTGTCGTGTCGCCATTTTTGTATTGGAAGCTGCCGGCGGTCTGATCGGCCTGCTTGTTCAGCATGGGCATATAAATAAAGCGATCGCCTGACCCGTTCGCCCAAGTCGAGAACGCGCCCCAGAAGCCCCAGCCATCAAGCCGCACCGGCGTGGTTCCGAAGCGGGGCGAGGTATCGCGTGCTTTGCCATGCTCAGGCGCTCCGCCTCCCAAGGCGTTGGCATCCAGCAGATAGACCACACCCTCCTTGGCGCCCGCGGCAACCAGAGCGCGGCCTTTGAATGGAAATATCGTAGGGCTGCCCGAACCCAGATCGAGGTCCATGGCAGTGAGATAGCGCCAATTGGGCGGAACGAAACTGTCGGCGATCCCGCGCCCGCCGGGCCGCACCGCCAGAACGCTGTTGCCGAAAAAGCCGGACCGGCGTCGGTCGGGCCGTCCGCGGTCTGGACATAAAGGCCTTGTGGCCCTAGCGCCATGCCGGCGCGGCTCCAGGTACCAGCGGCAGTTCGGTGCCGGTGAAGACGCGGTTCACCATTACGTGTCGTGGGTCTGAAATATCGGCAGCGGCAATTGTTCCCGCCTCGATCGGATTGGCGGCGTCGCCGCCGCAGCCGCGAGCTGGTCGTGGTGTAAACGAAATTGTCCACCAGATTGAGGCTCCAGTTGCGGCTGAACGGCGCCACAAACGGCGTGGGGGCGAGTATCTCGCCGCCATCCGCAAGGGCAGCGGCGCGCAAATTTCCGTCGCTGGTGGTGAAATAAATCACGCCTTTTTGCCTGTCTATGACAGGTGTCGCCTGCTCGGCATTGGCGCAGAGCCATGTGGCGGGCCGTTGCGGCGTCAGCGTGTTCTGGAAGGTTTTTTGCCAGACGATCCTGCCGCTTGCGCCATCCGCCGCAAACAGGGTGTCGTCCGCGCCCATCACATAAATCCGGATGTTCCCATCGACCGTCGCGACCAGGGGAGCGGTAAGTGTCTGGAGCGTGGTCACTGCCACCGGCGTGGAAAGCTGGCTCGCCCACAACAGCCGCAACCGCGAGACATTGCTTTTCGTGAGTGTGGTTTCGCCGTTGTTCCAGCCGGTGCGCTGCTGATCGTGATTGAACATCAGCCAGTCCTCATCGACGGCTGGAATCGTGTTGCGCAGCGTATCGCTTGCCGGCGCGGGTGGGCCGCTCTTGGGCACCGGTCACGCGGCCGCAGACGCAGTCCACAACACCGCAAACGCAGTCACCAGATGATGCAGCCCTTTGGACATAAGCTCTCCCCACGTCCCTGTGTGTTATCCGGGTGAAGCGCCCTGAATATTCACCCGAAGCATATAAACCGACTGGGTGGCGCACATAAAAAGCCAATCCCGCTTGGGTCCGGCGAAACAGAGATTGGCGCATACTTCAGGCAAGCGGATGCGGCCGATGAGCTTGCCGGCGGGGCTCCACACCGTCACGCCGGAATAGCCCAGAACCGCGCTCGAACCGGACCAGATATTGCCCATGCGGTCGGCGCGCATTCCGTCGGGTCCGCAGTGCACGCCATCCACCATGCAATTCGTGAATAGCCTGAGGTTCGCTACTTTCGGTCCTTGGACATCGCCCACCCAAAGCCCGGAGCCTCGTACCAGATAGACCAGCTTGTAATCGGGAGAGAAGCAGATGCCATTGGGCGACCAAGCCAGGCTCTTCCCGGCACCACCACATCCAGCCGTCCGCTGAGGTCCCATCGATAAACATTGCGCGACACGGCCTGCCTCGTCCCGCCCATCAGTCCGGTTCCGCCATTGCCGATCGCAGGATCGAACCGGCCATCTTCATTCATGGGTTGGCCCGCTTGGTTGGGATGACCCTCGCTTAACTGATCGCCATAGGCCGGGTCGGTGAACCACACGCTGCCGTCGGGATGGGGTGCGAGGTCGTTCGGTGAATTGAGTGGCTTGCCTTCGAAATTGTCGGCCAGCACTTTCAGGGATCCGTAGTGCTCCCAACGCACCACGCGGCGAGGAAAATCCTGGCAAGAAAGCTGGCGGCCTTCGAAATCGGAGGGGTTGCCGTTGCTGTTATAGGAAGGCCGGCGGAACGGCGTGACCTGATGCGTTTCCCATATATAGCGATATTGCACGGCACCCTAGACGTCGCTGAACACCGCATATTGACCTTGATTGCTCCCAGGCCGGTCCCTCGGCCCATTCCAAGCCGGTATGGACGCGATAATCAATTCCTGCGCAATCACGAGTGGAGCAAAGGATTTGTCCATGATTGGGAGCGTTCCGGATGGGAGATATCGCGGGCGGAGCCCGGAATGAAAAATCGCGCGGGGGACTGGTAACGACCGAGGGTGGAATTCCCCGTTGAGGTTCTGCTGCCCAGGCGAGACCCGGCATCAGGGCGCCCGCGGCCAACACTGCCCTGCGACTGACTTTGTGCATGTTGCACACCCCCGCGTGTTGTCGTTCTGCTACAAACCGATCCCTGTTTCGCTCTGCAAGCGCTTCCCTATGCCGTCGCCAGCTCCTTCTCGACCGTGTCGGCGAAAGTGTCCACGTCGCGCAAGGTTGAGTAAATGTGCGGTGTGACGCGCAGCCCATCATATTGACCCGGCAACTCCACACGGGCGGTGACGATATTGTGCTTGGTGTAAAGCGTCTCGTACATCTTGCCCGCATCGA
>CAVXUV010000025.1:0-107970 GCA_963765095.1 uncultured Alphaproteobacteria bacterium | reverse complement strand
GACGGCCAGCGCTGCGAGCCTATCGCGTGGGCTCCCACGATGGCCGCGCCCGTCGGCGTCACGAACTCGAAGTCGAGTCTCCCGTCATAGACCTCGAGTCCCACGAGGCACTCGACCGTCGCCGGCGCCGGGAGCGGCAGCCTGCCGTGCGCCGCGTTCACCATCCCGCGGCCCATCGGCAGCGGCGACACGACGAGGTCCGCGCCGAGGTGATTGAGCGCCGCGGCGCTCCCCACGACGTCCGCGATTGCGTCGACCGCGCCGACTTCGTGGAAATGCACATCGTCCATCGGACTCCGATGCACCTTGGCCTCGGCCGCGGCCAAGTGGCGAAACGTTCGCTGCGCGCGGGCCCGCACGCCGTCCGGCAGCCCGGACTCGTCGAGCATCGTTCGGATTGCCGCGTACGTACGCAGCGGCTGCCCCTGGTCGACGTGAACCTCGAACGAGGTCGCGACGATCCCACTGCGGACCCGGGTGCCGAAGTGCACGTGAAATCCGCGGACGGGCAGCTGCGCCAACGCATTGGCCACCGCTTCCTGCGACATCCCCGAGATCCACGAGCGCCGCGACGATCATGTCGCCGGCAAGCCCGCTAGGAGCGTCGAAGAAGAGCAGCTTCCCACTCCCAGCCCCCCGCTCCAAAAGCGCTTCGCGCTCGCCCCCACCGTCGCGGACGTGGACGTGGACGGCCTTGCCGTGAACCCCGTACTCGTCTCCGTACTCGCCCCCCCCCTCGTGCTCGTGCCCTTCGTGCCCCATCGCGCCCTTTCTACGTCCGTCAGTATCGCTCGCGAGCGCGCAAAATCCTCGCAGCCGCCGACGCCGCGCCGAAGCCGTTGTCGATGTTGCAAACGAGCACGCCCGATGCGCAGCTCGACAACATGCCCGCGAGGGCCGAGAACCCTCCGATGCTCACGCCGTACCCGAGCGAGGTCGGAACCGCGATGACCGGCCCGGCCACCAGTCCGCCGATCACGCTCGGCAGCGCGCCCTCCATACCCGCGACGACGATGACCACGCTCGTTCGATCGAAGACCTCGCGCTTGTCGAGCAGGCGATGGATGCCCGCCACGCCGACATCGTACACGCGCTCCACCTTTGCGCCGAGCATCCGAAGCGTCTCGGCGCACTCCTCCGCGACGGGCAAGTCGCCGGTACCCGCGCTGACGAGCGCCACGGGCCGAGTCCCGAGCGGTGGGATTGGCCCTTGCTCGAGGGTCGCGGTGCGCGCGAGCTCGGCGTACTTGAGCTCGGGGATGGCCGCCATCACTTCGCGCGCCGCTTCGAGTCCGAGACGCGTGACGAGAACGTTTTGGCCCTTGCGGGCGAGCTCCCGTGCGATTCCGACGATTTGCGCCGGAGTTTTCCCGTGCCCGAAAACGACCTCCGGCGTGCCTTGACGGAGGGCCCGATGGTGGTCCACCGCGGCGTAACCGAGGTCGGCGTACGGTAGGTCGCGGAGTTCGCCGAGCGCGCCGTCCACGCTCTTGTCACCGCGCTGCACGCTCTCGAGGAGCTCACGTAGTCGCGCAGGATCCATTGGTATCGCGGGCGACTCTAGCCTCGATTCGACAATATGCCGACGGCATAAGCGCGCAACGGCGCTGAAATGCGCGACCGTGGTCGATTTTCGAATCCTCACGTGGGGGCTTGCATTGCGGTACCCTCGTGTCCGTGCCGATTCCCTTTGCTCCGCTGCTCGGTGTCGCCATCGGGGCCGCCCTCGCGTGGGTCGCCGCACCCGAGCTCGTCCGCGACGACGGACCGGTCGCGCTATCTCGCCCCTTCGCGGTCGTCGCTTCGTTCGCGGCGCTCTTGTGGCTGCCGATTGTCGCCTATTTCGTCGGATTTCACGGTGACTGGGCGTACTTGTACCTCGTGCCGTGGCAGCGAGTGCCGAGCGCCGTCGACCTTGGATTCGTGGTTCTCTCCGGCGCAGCCGTCGTGGGCGGGTTCTGGCTGTCCGTTCGGCCAGTGCGCAAGGGGCGTCTGGGGCCGGTCGTCGCCATGGTCGTAGCGCCCGCGACCCTCTTGGCGCTGGGACTCGCGCTCTCCGCCCATCGCCTCGCCGTGTCCGGTACCTATGCGCAATTCCACGGCGAGTTCGGAACAGAGCCGATCGAGGCAAGCACGCTCGGCAAAGGCATTCTCCTGATGGGGTCTCTGCTCACCCTGGGGCTCGCCTGGACAGTACGCGCGTTGGTCACGATGGCAGCCGAGGCGTGACAGCAAGGGCACGTATCGCACGAAGGTGTGCCGACTCCCTGGCCTGCACGGCCTCGCCCTCTGCTAGCATCGACGTCATGTGGGTGAGAGGCGCGGCGATCCGGCCTGTGCCGCGCTATGCCGTCGTGGGTGCTGCCACACTCGAGAAGGTCGAGAGTGCGCTCGCGGACGACTCCGAGCGGGCACGCGAAGATCTCGACGAGGCATTCGCGCGATTCGAATCGACGCAGCCGCACCTCGCAGACGCCATCTCGTCGCTTCTTTCGAAGCCGCTCGACGAGACGGCCCTCGCGCTCGGTTACTTCCTATCGATTGCCATCTGGCTGTCCTTCGAGCGAACCTTCGGCGACACCCGACTTCGCGAGGTTTCTCCCGACGCGCTCCAGGCGACCGACGAAGCGATCAAGCTCGAAGAAGAGCTTCGCGCTGCGCACGGCGACGAACCGCTCGATCTCGACGACATCGTGTCGATCGAGCAGCCGAACGTCTTGGCCTTCGTGCACGAGCACGTCGACGCCGCGCTCGACCCGACGGCGCGAGCGGCTCAAAAGGGCAAAGGCCGCGAAGTGGACGTGGAGGACGTGCACGCGGTCTACAGGGCCATCGTCCTGCTCACGCTCTGCTTGTCCCACGCGGTCGTCCCGGTGGACGGCGCTTCGCGCGGCAACGCCGAGCTCATGGCGTGAAGACCGAGGCGATCGTTCTCCGGGAGCACGGAGGCCTGGAAGTCCTTCGCCGTGAAACTATCGATTTGCCCGAGCCTTCGGCCCGTGAAGTGAGGATTCGCGTTCGCGCGGTTGCCCTGAATCACCTCGACCTTTGGGTGCGGCGCGGGCTGCCGAACTTGCGGCTCGAGTATCCGCATCGACTCGGCAGCGACGTGGCGGGCGAAGTGGACGCGCTCGGGCCCGGTGCACGAGGCGTTGCGATAGGCGACAAAGTCGTGGTCAATCCAGGGGTCTCGTGCGGCATCTGCGTGCGATGCCTCTCGGGAGAAGACACCCTGTGCCCCCGATACGCGATTCTCGGCGAGAACATGCCCGGCGGGTACGCCCGCCACATGATCGTCCCCGACGCGAACCTGGCCACATACCCGGGCGAATTGCCTTTCACCGAAGCCGCGGCCGTTCCGCTCGTCTTTTTGACCGCTTGGCAAATGATCGTGGAGAAGGCTCACGTGCGGCAGGGCGAGACCGTGCTCATTCACGCGGCCGGCAGCGGGGTGTCGAGCGCGGCCATTCAGATCGCCAAGCTCCTGGGGGCCCGCGTCATCGCGACGACCGCCTCCGCAGCCAAGGTCGAGCGCGCGCGCGGCCTCGGGGCCGACGACGTGATCGACTCCGGGGCAAACGACTTCGTCGTCGAGGTCAAGAGGCTCACGAGCAAGCGTGGCGCCGACGTCGTCATCGATCACGTGGGGGGCGACACGCTTGCGAGGAGCGTCCTCGCGACGGCCCGGGGGGGCCGGATCGTCACCTGCGGGGCGACGGCGGGCTTTCATCCGCAGATCGACCTACGTCACATTTTCTTTCGGCAGATTGCCATTCTCGGTTCCACGATGGGCTCGAAGGCTCTTCTCTTCGGCATCCTCGAGCAAGTCCGGACCGGAGCGCTGAGACCCGTCGTCGATCGCGTGTTACCGCTCTGGGACGCAAGGGAGGCCCACCGCGTCTTGGAATCGCGCGAGGCCTTCGGGAAGATCGTGCTCGAGGTAGATTAGCTCTTCGAGTGCGCGGGGCTCGCCGCCGGCGGATGAGGCGACGGCTCTTCGATGCCGTCGGGCGCGACGAGGTCGAGGTTCTCGTAGAATCTCGGCGAGCGGTATGCTCGCGTCGACCGAAGGGAGTCGGAGCGCGCTTTCGAGCCCGCGAACGGTCGTCAGCCGCCAAGTGCCGTCCGCCTCGCGCAGGAAATGGTCCACGGCAAAACGGTCGGTTGCGACCAGAACGTATTCGCGGAGAGACTCGACGTGCGCGTAGTGGTCGAACTTCGCGCCCCGATCGTAGGCCTCCGTGGAAGGGGAGAGCACTTCCACGAGAAGGGTCGGGTTGATGAGGCTCTGCGGGAAATCAGCGTGGTACGCCCCCGGAGCGCAGAGCACGGTCACGTCGGGATACGTCCCGAGGTCCGTGGCGGCGACGTACACGTGCTGATCGCTCGGCATGACCGCGCATCGCCTCGAGCGCAGGCGCTCGCCGAGCGCGCGTATCAGGTTCCCGCAAACGAGGTTGTGCTTCGGGCTTGCGCCGGCCATCGCAAAAACGCGACCGCGAAGATATTCGTGCTTTTGCTCGGACGTCCTTTCGAACGTGAAGTACTCCGAAGGCGTCATCCGCAAGGGCGATGCTGTCTGAGCCATGCTGACGGGACCCCGGTGAGCGTAGCGCGTACGGGCGAACCGGACGAACGGCGGGACGGCAAGCCACCTCCCCGTCAAGTACGTCGCCGTTTTCAAAGTGGGCCACTGTTAACCCTACTTCAGAGACAGGACACGAGTCTTAGTCTGTCTAGCCTTCCTCTCATTTCCGGTGGACGCGGCGGGCCGCCGATGAGAAAAGCCGGCAACGTTTGACGGGGCCTCGCCGATGAGGGGGGACATGGGCGCGGCCGAGGGCCGCCTTTGAATCGACGGGAGAGCGACGATGAGACGGAACGTTGCCGATTCTTGTGGCTTCGCGGCCCTCTGGGCACTCGCCCTGGCTACGGCGTTCGAGGTGGGTTGCGGGGAGAGCGACTTTTCTATCGCGACGGACGCCTCGGCTCCTGCTGCGCTCGAGGCAGGCGCGAGCGGCGTCGACCGAGACTTGCCGCCTATTTACATCAACCCGCCGCCGGGTGCCGCCGGCGACGACTCCGGCATGAAAGCCGACGCACCGGTGGGGGCGTCCGACACAGGGTCCCCCGACGGGGCCGACGCGACGCCCGACGCGGAAGTCGTGATCGACTCCTCGATGCGCGAGGCGGCTCCCGGGCCGGACAGCGCGGTCGTTCCGAGCGCTCTCGGCGAAACCGCGGACGCCGAAACCGACGCAGGCAACGGGACGACCTGCGTGCCCGGAGGCGCCTGCTCGCCGAGCGATTGCGAAAATGGCACCTGGGCGTGTCTTGGCGGCAGCCGGGTTTGCCAAGCGACGACCGCATTCGACGCCGGGACCCCTTGCGGCGGCGATGGCGGCTCAAGCGTCTGCAACGCCGGGCAGTGCATCGCGTGCAACGCGGGGGGCGACTGCTCCGACGCCGTCGCGCTTTGCGTGAAGAAGGCCTACGACTGCTCCTCGGGCGCCCCGGTCTGCAAGGTCACCGGGAACGTCTCCGACGGGACCGCGTGCGGCGCGGGGCTCTATTGCAATGCTGGAGTGTGCGCGGCCTGCGAGGTCGGCGCGGCGTGTTTACCTGCGACGAACGCCTGTCACGTCGGCACAGTCGCAGCGTGCACGGGCGGGACGCCGACGTGCACGGATCAGGGCACCGCCGCGCCAGCTGGCACGGTGTGCTCGGCGGCCGGAGTCGCGAGCGGCGTGTGCGACGGAAACGGCGCCTGCGTTGCATGCAGGCCGGGAGCCCAGTGCAATCCCGGCGGGAACGCTTGCCAGGTCGGCATCGAGGCGTGCTCGACCGGATATCAGTGCGTAGGCACGACGAACGTCCGCGAGGGGCAGACGTGTGGCGCCGGTCAGATTTGCCACAACGGCGCGTGCAGCGCCTGCGACAACACGTCGTGCTTCGGCGGATGCTGCGACAGTCACGGCTGTGTCACGACGACGCAAACCGCGGCGGAGTGCGGGTCGGGCGGCGTGACGTGCGGCGCGTGCGCGGCGCCGACGGCCGGGACGGGAGCGGCCGGCTGCACGAACAACGCATGCTCGCTCACGTGCTCGGGGGCGACGCCGAACGCCTGCAGTGGCGCGTGCGTAAACCTGAAGAGCGACGCGAGCAACTGCGGGACGTGCGGGCACGCGTGCGCGCCCGGGTCCACGTGCAGCGGCGGGACGTGCTCCTGCACGCCGAAGAACACCTGCGCTTCGCTTGGGGCGACGTGCGGGTCGTTCGTCGACGACTGCGGTGTTTCGCAGACGTGCGGCGTGTGCACCGGAGGAACGACATGCAGCGGCGGCGCCGGCGCCGCGGGGGTTTGCCAGTGCGCGGGCGGCACGACCCTGTGCGGGACGTCCTGTGTCGATACGACGCAAGACGCGAACAACTGCGGGGCCTGCGGGCATGGGTGCCAGGGAGGCGGGTGCGCGTCCGGCGTCTGCCAGCCGATAATACTAGCGTCAGGCCAGAACAACCCCGGTCACCTCGCATCCGACGGCTCGAACCTGTACTGGTCTACTCAAAGCGGCGGCACCATCATGAAGGTGCCGGTCGGCGGCGGGCCGCTTACTACCCTTGCCTCGGGGACCCGCCATCATCATCGCCCTTGGCAGACCACGTCGATCAGCGCGGGCTCGCCCGTCTTCACCCGCTCGACCGCCCGCTGCAGCGCCGCGTTGAGGTCCTTTGGATCCGTCACCGGACCTTGGCCATAAACCCCCATGCTCTCCGCCAATTTGGCGAAGTCGATATGGGGATCGCGGATCGTCGTGCCGATATGGGTGCGGTCGATGCCCCGCTGCATGCGGTTCGCCATCTGCTGCAACAGCATGATCTCCTGGTGCCATGCCCGATTATTATGCATGACATAAAGGATGGGGATCTTCTCATGCGCCGCCGTCCACAGTGACGATGGGCAGCACATCAGATCGCCATCGCCTTGGATCGAAAGCGTAGAGCCGGCCCGTGCCCTTGTTGGCCGATGCCGCGCCCAGCGCCGCCGGCGCGGTATAGCCGATGCCATAGGCGCCCGCGTCACCGATATAGCGATGATGCTTGTCCGCATGCCACAGCTTTTGCGGCCACATATTCTGAAAGAGGGAGCCGGACGCCAATGTCCAGTCCTCGTCCTTGATCACATTATATATCTCCATCACCAACCGCGCCGTGGTGATGGGCTGGGTGTCCCACCCTTCGGCCGCCAATCCGCGCTGAAGATTGAGCGCGGTCTGATGCGCTTCCGCCAATCTTTTGCCCCGTGTCTCGAAGGCGCTGCGTTTGCCTTTATCGATCAATGCGCGGCACGCGGCGATCAGCGAGGGGAGACTTGCTTCCGCATCGCCTGTCAGCGCCAGGTCGGCATCGGGATAACGCTGGAAATCCTGATAGTTGGAATGGAAATTGAGATCGACGGCCGTGAGGCTGATGCGTTTGGCGTCCGGCTTGGTAAGGGGCTTGGAAGCCGGCTTCGGTATGCGGCACATAGGCATGGAGTGTGCCCCAGAAATCCGTCATCTCCATGCCCAGGATCAGGTCGGCGGCAGCCACGGTTTCGCGGCCGCTGCTGGTCTGGTTGAGGGGATTCCGCCAGGGAAAATTCATTCGCCCCGACGCGTCGACGACAGCGCATTGCAGCAACTCTGCCAGCTCGACGAGATGGTTCATGCCGGCTTCGGTGCGCGCCACGCGGTCCGCCACCAGCACTGGCGCCTCTGCGGCGATCAGCAATTTGGCGACGTCCCTAAGCGCGGCGTCTTCTCCTTGCGGTGGCGCGAGCCGCGGCGGTTGGGGTTTTCGGGGGTGGGGTTTCCTCAACCGGGGTTTCTTGCAGGTCCGTGGAGGTGACGAGCAGCACCGGGCCATAGGGCGGCGTCATCGGATATTTGAAGCCGCGCGTGGCCGACTCCGCCCAATGCTGAAGCGAGCCGGGATTGTCGTCCCATTTCACGAAATCGCGCAAAATCGCCGCGCCGTCCTGCACCGAATGGACAGTCTGCACCATGGTTCTCCGGGTGCGCGCATCGGGCGCCGACGGCGTGATCAGGAAAATCGGCGCGCGATCGGCATAAGCGTTGTAGATCGCCATCGAGGCATGCTGGAGCCCCACCGTGTCGTGCATCATCGCCAGCATGGGCTTGCCGGCGATCTTGGCATAGCCATGACACATGGCGACGGACACTTCCTCATGCATGCAGGAAAGAAAGTCGAGCTGCGGCTGGATCAGCATTCCGTAATTGATGATGGATTCGTGCAGGCCGCGGAAACTCGAGCCCACAAAGGCGGCGGCGTGTTCGATGCCAAGCCCGCGCATCACATCAAGCATGAAATCCGCGCCGCAGGACGATTGCGTATCGGGCTCAATATTGCCGGGAAGCCCCCGCTCGGCTTCCGGATTGGGCGTGGGCGGAACGCTGGACAGCCGGGGCGGCGTGGCGTTCTGCGCATCGGCGATTTTAGGCGCCAGCGGCGCGGCCAGCGCGCCAGCCGCCAAGCCGGCGCCCTTGAGGAAGCCGCGACGTCCTAGAAACGTGCCGGTTTTCCAGGCCATGCTCTCCCTCCCCGATCGATTATTTGGTTTTTTTACCGGAGTTATCATCTTGGCAGGGCCCGCTTCGCGAGACACGGATTTAAACTTGCGCCAGCAAATTGCCCGGTCTTGAGAAGGGTGGGCAGGCCGTCACCGTCGGTTGGCTCCAGGCATTTCTCACGTCAATAACGGTATGAAGCCGCCCATGTTGCATTGCACGCGCGCGAATATCTCCGCGATCTCTCCGTCATTCACTGGGGTATTGTTGTTCTTGATAACTAGAATCAGCGTCAACTCACGCAGTGCAACATGAGTGATTTCGCGGTTGCGGTAGTCTAGTCGGTTATATTACCAGTCACGAACTCCCCCAAAATTCCGCTGCTTGTCGGCGCAACTTCCAGGCGAGTGGCCACGCCATCATACTATAGTGTTACTTGCGAACTTCGCTACGTGAGCGGAAGGATTGCTTAGAAAACAAAACACATCCGGGGGGATGTCATGGGCGAGTTGTCGTTTGGCCTTCATTCAGCATTAGACCGCAAACAATCCAGGGTACAAATCCGAACCAAATTGTCGCTGCTCGCCGGATCTTCGGTGCTGGCGTTATCGCTGGGTGTCAATACAGCCGCGTTCGCTCAAGCCGCCGCCGGCACTGCGCAAAGCACCACGCCGCAAACCGTGGTGGCGCAGAATGCTCCGGATCAACAGACAGCTGCGGCAGCCGCCAGACCGTGGTGGTTTCGGCCTCGCGCATTTCCATCGCCGGCTACACCGCGCCGACGCCGGTTTCCGTGGTCGATTCAGGCCAACTTCAGCAAGCCGCGAATAGCGATATCGGCGAGACGCTGCGCCAACTCCCCATGATGGGCACCGCCCAAAGTCCTGTCGCGGCCACCCAAGGCAACGCCGGCAACTCGGGTGCGGTGGGCATCAGCAGCATCAATTTGCGCAATTTGGGAGTTACCCGCACCCTGGTCCTGGTCGATGGCGACCGCGAAGTCTGGGCCGGCGTGCAATATGGCGTGGACCTCAACACCATTCCCAGCATCATGATCCAGCGCGTGGACGTTGTGACGGGCGGCGCTTCGGCGGCGTGGGGTTCGGACGCGGTCGCCGGCGTCGTCAATCTGATCATTGACAAGAATTTCACGGGCCTGAAGGGCTCCGTCGACTTGATGGACACCGCCGACGACACCCGCCGCCAGTATGGCTTCACCGTCGCCAACGGCTTCGACTTTGCCGGCGACCGCGGCCATATCGAATTGGCGGGGACATACTCCGACTCTCCGAACACGGTCTACATGGACCAGTTGAAATGGTTCAACAATCAGGCCTTGGTCGCCAACCCGGCTTACACCGCCGGCTCCAGTGTGCCGCAACTTATACATATCAATAATGCGGGCAGTAGCAGCCCGCCGGGCGGCTACATCAGTGGGGCCACTCTCAACAGCGGGGCTGCCTACACGGGATTGAACAATATCCAGTTCGGTCCGAACAGCCAGATATCGAATTTCTCGGCGCCCAATTGCCTCTTTTACTCCAATTCGAACCTGCCCCCTTACATCGCCAGCGCGACCAGCAAGACGAACACGACCTGCTCCGGCGGTTCGACCAATTATTCGAACTCTCCGGCAGCGATCGGCTTGGCGTCCTACCCGCTCTTGACCGAGACGGGCTTCTTCTATGGCAGCTACAAACTCACGCCGGATATCACGGCATCCGCGATGCTGAATTACAGCAAAGTCGACGCCGTAGGCTCGAGCCTTACCATTCAATCGAACGCCGTGGTCGCTTCGGGCAATCCCTACATCCCGGCCTCTGTCCAGGCGCAGATGACCGCGGCGGGCGTAAAGTCCATCACGGTCACCAGCGTCGGCACGGCCAGTACGCAAGGCGGTTTCATCCAAGGCACCCCCGGCGTAGGCCCGGAGCAATTTGAAAATTCCTTCGGCACACCCGAAGAAGTCACCAACCGCCAATTCTATCGCGGCGTCTTCAGAGTGGACGGGTCGATTGGCAACGACTGGTCGTGGACCGCCAGCTATCAGCACAGCGAAACCCACCTGCACGAGCATTACAACTCCATCGAAATTTCAGCGAACTTTGCCAATGCGGTCAACGCGGTGACGGTCACCTCGGCGAATGTGGGCAGCTCGGGCCTTGCCATTGGCAGCATCGCCTGCGCCTCGACTCTCACCAACCCCACCAATGGCTGCTCGCCTTACAATCCCTTCGGCCTCGGGGTGGTGACGCCGGCGGCGCTCAACTACATCGTGGACCACAACGACTATTACTTCCTGAACATGGAGGAGGACACGGCCCACGCCGGCATGCAGGGCGTGCTGCCTTGGGACTTGACCGGCGCCGGCGCGCCGGCCGTGTCCTTCGGTTATGACTATCGCAAGGAAACCATGGTGAGCACCGCCGATCCCTACGGCTCACAGGGCGCGCTTGGCGGCGGCAATTTCGTGCCGATCAGCGCCGAATACAACATCAATGAAGGTTATGGCGAGCTCGATATCCCGATCGTCAAGAATGGCTTCGTCGACAGCATAGACGGCAACATGGCTGGCCGCATCACCGACTATTCCACCAGCGGCATGGTGGAAACCTGGAAGCTGGGCCTTACCAGCCAGGTCAATGACGATATCCGTCTCCGCGGCACCTGGTCGTTCGATATCCGCGCACCCAATCTGGCCGAACTGTACAACGACATTCCCGCCTCCGGCGGCCAGATCGATTACAAGAACAATATCACCGAGGCCGTGGCGCTGTCCGAGACACACGGCAATCCCAACCTGGTGCCGGAAACGTCAACCACCATTTCAGCCGGTATCGTTCTGACCCCGCATTGGGTGCCGGGCCTGACCATGTCGTTCGACGCCTATTCGATCGACGTGAAGGATATCGTCGTGGTGCCCAGCTCGACCTTTGAACGGACCGCCTGTCAGTCGGGTACACCCACGCCAACCGGCGTCGTTTCCAACCCCGCGGGCTATAATGGCACGGGAGGAGTGGCGACCGGATACTGCGCCGACTGGGTCTACAACGCTGGGCTTCAGAACTCTTCAAACGTTTACGGCCTGCAATTTCTCTACATCTATCCCTTCAACAATGGCTATCTGAAAACCTCGGGGCTGGACTTCAACGCCGACTACCAGATGGATTTCCTGGAAGGCAATCTCGCCTGGCATCTGGCCGGCAATTACACCGACGAGGAAACCGAAACCGAGTTCGGCGTGAAAACGGCGGCCGGCGCCCAAGCAACCTATGACTTCAATGGCAGCCTGAGCGGTGCCTCGCTGTTTGCGGGCGTGCCCAGGCTGCACGCCATCCTGTCGGCCACCTACAACCAGGGCCCGTGGTCCGGTACGGTCCAGACCCGCTACCTGAGCTCGGCCAATCTGGTCAATGGCTGGACCTCGGGCGTTCAGGTGGACAACAACAGTGTCCCGGCAGTCGCCTACCTCGACCTGCGCGGCACCTACAAGTGGAACGACGCGCTGCAGTTCTATGCAGCGGTGGACAATATGATGGACACGCCTCCGCCCAACATCGCGGGCTACAGCGTGAGCAACAACGGCCTCTCGACCGTGAATCCGAGCATCTACGACGTTCTGGGCCGCATGTATCATGCGGGCTTCCGGTTCAACCTCTGAGAGATCAAGCGGGGGCGGCCGCTCATGCGGTGGCCTCCGCAGCGAATCGCTGAACCGGAGTACTGATTGTGATTGGATGCCGGCTGGCGTTTTTGGCGCCAGCCGGCATCGCCGTTTAAAGGACAGGCCGTGCCGGTGCAGCCCAATCCGGTTCAAATGAAATTTCAGGCCGCCCTGGCGCTTCACAAACAAGGCCGGCTGGCGGAAGCCGCCAAGATCTACGAGGACATTCTTGCGGCTGATAAAGCCCATGTCGCGGCTTTGCATTGTCTGGGCGGCGTCGCCTATCAGATGGGACATCTCGAAAAGGCCGTGACGCTGATAGCGAGCGCGGTGCGGATAAATCCCAGGATCGCCGCGGCGGACGCTTGGCGCGGTGCCGCCCTCAACCAACTCGATCGCTACGCCGAGGCTCTTAAAGTCTCCGATGAGACCATCCGGCTCAAGCCGGACTTTGCCGAGGCGCATTGCAATCGGGGCAATGCCTTTTATGGCCTGGGACGTTTCGCGGACGCCCTGGCCAGCTATGACAAGGCGATCACGCTCAAGCCGGGTTTTGCCGAAGCCTGGTCCAATCGCGGCAATGCGCTTCAGAAGCTGGGCCGCGCGGACGACGCGCTGGCCAGCTCAGACCGGGCGATCGCGCTCAAGCCGGGTTATGCCCCAGGCCATCACAGCCGCGCCAACGCGCTTTATGACTTGAAGCGATGGGACGAGGCGCTGGCGAGCTACGACAAGGCCATCGAACGCAATCCCCATTATGCGCAGGCCTATTACAACCGCGGCAAGGCGCTTTACGATCTCAAGCGCCTGGACGAGGCCATCGCCAGCTACGACCGGGCGATTGCATGCACGCCGGATTACGCCCAGGCCTGGTGCAACCGCGGCAATGTCCTCAACGACCTGGAACGTTTCGAGGAAGCACTCGCCAGTTATGACAAGGCCATAGCGTTAAAGCCGGACTATGCCGAAGCCTGGTCCAACCGCGGCACGGCTTTGCAGTATCTGTACCGGCTTGAGGAAGCCCTGGCCTGCCATGACAAGGCGCTTGCTTTGAACCCGGATTACGCCGAAGCCCATTGCAACCGTGGCAGCGTCCTCAACAGCCTCAAACGCCCCCAGGATGCGCTGGCGAGCCTCAACAGGGCGATCGCGCTCGACCCGGACTTTGCCCAGGCCCATTTCAACAAGGCCATCACCGAGCTTAGCCTGGGAAATATGGAGGATGGCTGGCGGGAGTTTGAATGGCGTCTCAAGATAGTCGAGATGGCGGGCAACCGGATATTCCCCAAACCGCGCCTCACTTCATTGGATGATATCCGAGACAAGACGGTTCTGGTTCATTTCGAGCATGGTTTCGGCGACACGATACAATTCTACCGTTATCTGGAGCTTCTGCATCGGGCGGGCGCCAGGATTTTGTTCCACGCGCAGGCAAAACTGGAACGGCTGCTGTCATCGCCCGGATTTCCGCTCACTCTCGTCAATCTGGATGATCCAACCCTGGCGTATGATTATCACGTCCCGATGATGAGCTTGCCGCTGGCGTGCGGGACCATTGTGCAAACCATTCCCGCGAAGGTCCCGTATATTTCTCCCGAGGACGACCTGGTCCGGACATGGCGCGATCGGCTGGGCGGCGATGGTTTCAAGATCGGTATCTGCTGGACCGGCAGCCTCACCCACCTCAAGGGGCACCAGGGCCGGGTTTTCCCCGTAACCTGTTTCGAGCAGGTGTCCCAACGGCCCGGCATCCGCCTGATCAGCCTGCAAAAGGGTGACGGAGAAGGCGACCTGAAGTCCCTGCCGCAGGGCATGACAATTGAGAGCTTTGACGATCTCGACGCCGGGCCGGACGCCTTTGTGGACACGGCCGCGGTGATGACATGCGTGGACCTTGTGATCACCAACGACACCGCAATATCCCATCTGGCGGGAGCGCTGGGCGTGCCGAGCTTTGTGGCCCTGCAATATGTTCCAGACTGGCGCTGGATGTTCGACCGCGCCGACAGCCCCTGGTACCCGACCATGCGATTATTCCGTCAAGGGGCGGATGGGGACTGGGACAGCGTCTTCCGTGAGATTGAAACGGCTCTCGATGCCTTTATGGCCAAACCCGTGAAGTGACCGGCGGTTATGCCGGCATGGATTGAAAAGGGTGCCTTGGGCGTTATGATCCCGCACGGGATCACGCCTCAAGGGCTGTTTTTGGCGGTTTTTCGCACATCTCTGGAAAAGCGGGCAGCCGCGTGAAGCAAGGCGCATCGCGGGACGTCCGGGGCATATTTGCGCAAGCGGTCGGGCATCATCAGGCGGGACGCCTTGACGAGGCGATCGCTTGCTACCGCCAGGCGCTCATATTGAAGCCCGATCTGGCCCCGGCGCACAACAATCTCGGCAATGCGCTTTGCCAACAAGGGCAACTGGCAGAGGCCGAGGCCAGCTATCGTCAGGCCCTCGCCTTTCAGCCGAACCTTGCCAGTGCGCACAACAATCTCGGCTCGTTGCTGTGGGAACAGGGCAAGCCGGACGATGCGGCGGCGTGTTATCGCGACGCGCTTTCTTTGGAGGCGGACTATTTCGAGGCCCATAACAATCTCGGCACGGTGTTGCGGGAGAAGAACCGGCCTGAGGAAGCGGAAGCCAGTATCCGGCGGGCGCTTGTCCTCGCTCCGGGCTTTGCCCCGGCGCTGGACAATCTTGGCGGCCTTCTCAAGGACCAGGGGCGCCTGAGTGAGGCCCTGGCCGTTTACCGGCGCATGCTTGAGATCAATCCTGAAGATGGCGATGGGCTGAACGGTCTGGCGCTTGTCCTGGCAGCCCAAGGCAATCCGGCCCAGGCACTTGAGACCGTCCTCCAATCCTTCCGGATCAGGGAGACGGCCCGCTCCAGGCAGATTTTCGTCGACATCATCAAACAGCTGCGTTGGACCAGCGACCATGCCCGGGCGCGTCACGCAATCGCGCGCGCCTTGACCGAGGCCTGGGCCCGCCCCGAAGACCTCGCCCGCAGCGCCGCCGGCCTCATCAAGCAGGGGGCTCATATCGCCCCAGTGATGGCGCATGCCGCGCTGGCATGGCCACGGCCCTTACCCGCGCCGGAATTGTTCGATCCGGCCGGTCCGGCGGGATTGGTGGGCGATGAATTGCTGTTGGCGCTGCTGGTTTCGGCGCAGAACACCGACGTCGAATTCGAACGCTTCCTTACCATGGCGCGACGCCTATTGCTCGAAGCGGCGGAAGGCAATGAAGAGAACGGCGCAGGTCTGGGATTTTACGCCGCGCTGGCCCGCCAATGTTTCATCAATGAATACGTCTTTTTCTGCGATGATGAGGAAATTCAGCGGGCCGGCAAACTGCGTGATGCCCTGATCATTGCGCTGGACGGCGGAGCGCCGATCTCGTCTCTGCAGCTCCTTGCGGTAGGGGCTTATTTTCCGCTTCATTCTCTTTCCGGCGCCGCCCGGCTCACGGACAGGACCTGGCCCGAACAGTCCATCGCCGTTCTGGACCAACAGGTGCACGAACCGCAGGAAGAGGCGCGGTCGCGCGCCGCCATTCCAAGACTGACCGCCATCGAGGATACGGTCTCGCGCATGGTCCGGACCCAATATGAGGAAAATCCCTATCCGCGCTGGGTCCGGATACCGCTCACGGAAAGGCCGATTGCAATCGCCGAATATTTGCGCCGGAAATTTCCTTTTGCTGTTTTCCAGCGCAATGGCGGCGGCGAAATTGCGGAGTTTCTCAGCGCCGGCTGCGGCACGGGCCAGCTTGCGCTTGAGATTGCGCAGAGCGTGACAGCACGGATGCTGGCGGTCGATCTCAGCCTCAAGAGCCTGGGCTATGCCTGCCGCAAAGCGCGAGAGCTCGGTCTGACGACAATCGAATTCGCGCAAGCGGATCTGCTGGAGCTGGGCAATATTGGCCGCAGTTTCGATGTCGTGGAATGTTCCGGCGTGCTGCATCACTTGGCCGATCCCTTGGCGGGATGGCGGACGCTTTTATCATTGCTGCGCCCCGGCGGCTTCATGCTTGTCGGCCTTTACAGCCGGGTGGGGCGCCGAGGTCTCAACGGCGCGCGACGGTTCATCGCGCGAAAGGGCTACGGCGCCTCGGTTGATGATATTCGGCGCTGTCGCATGGAATTGTTGGATTTTGACAAAAGCATCGCGGGAGTTGACGATTTCTTTGGCATCAGCAGCTGTCGCGACCTGTTATTCCATGTCCAGGAGCAGCAGACGGAGCTCCCCGCCATTGCCGCGTTCCTGAAGGACAATGGCCTGGCATTTGTGGGCTTCGAGACCGATGATGCCACGATGCAAGCCTATCTGCGGCGTTTCCCGGGCGATCCGGCGGCCACCGACCTCAATCACTGGCACGTATTCGAGCAGGAAAATCCCGACACTTTCGCCAGGATGTATCGATTCTGGGTTCAGAAGAGCGCGCCATAGAGAATTGCCGGCTTACAGCATGCCCCATTCGGTATATAGTGCGTGGAGGGCAGGCCTAAGCTCCTGCCAAAGGGAAAAGGGGGACGCAATGTACAAGATCGGCTTGATGACCGCTGCCTTATTGGGGGTGCCGGCGCTTGCTTTTGCGCAAGCAAATGTCGCAACCGACATTACCAATGCCCAAGTCCAGAAAAGCCTCAAGGAGCAACCCGAAGGCGATCGCACGCTGCGCGTGCTCGACCTTGGCGATTATCAGCTATCCGTGGCGGTGGTTAAACGTGGGCCCACCGAAGGCCCGGCCGCACCGCGCCGCAACGCCCCTCCGGCCGGCCAGGCTGCGGCCCAACCCTGCGGGCTCGATGCTGCGCCGCCGGGCGCCAAGCTCGGTCCGCCCGGCATGATCGCCCATGACGACACGGCGGAGACCTATATCGTGATCGCCGGCTCGGGCACGCTAATTACCGGGGGGCAGATCCTCAAAGGCCGTCGCTCGGGCCCCGACAGCGTCGTGACCAAGATCCTCAACGGGCCTTCCTGCAGCGGCCAGGCGGTGGGTAATTTCGTCAGTCGCAAGATGAACGTGGGCGACATTACGGTGATCCCCGCCGGCGTGGCCCATGGCTGGACCGGCATCACCGACGAGGTGACCTATCTCAGCGTGCGTCCGGACCCCAAGAAGGTCTTGGAGCATGGCTACGTCAATCCTGCCCTAAAGTAAGGCACTTCTGCATTGCAACATGAAGCGCGGCAAGCACCGGATCAAATCCGGTGCTTGTTTGCTTTGCGCTCTCCATTGCCAGCCCACCCCGTCCTGTGAAAAGCTGATGCAAATACCGGAGGGGCGAGGGCGCGTTCCGGTTCCTCACCCCCTTCATCCAAGAGGGGAAAGCAAATGTCTCATAAGATTTCAGCACGGCGCTTGGCGTCGGTGGCGGCGATTGCCTTGCTGCCGGCTTTGTTCGGAGGTCCGGCAGGCGCGCAATCGTCAGGCCAACCTTCCACCGCCAAGGGCGATTGGCCGATGTATTTTGCCGATCCGTCGGGATCGCGTTATTCGCCGCTCGACCAGATCAATGCCTCCAACTTCAATCAGTTGCAGCAGGCCTGGCATTTCAAGACCGACAACCTGGGCGCACGGCCGGAATTCAAGCTGGAAGGCACGCCGCTGGAAATCAACGGCACCGTCTACACCACGGCCGGCTCGCGCCGCGACGTGATCGCGCTGAATGCCAAGACCGGCGAGTTGAAGTGGGTTTATAGCTTGGATGAAGGTGCCCGCGCCGCGCTGGCGCCGCGCCAGCTTTCCGGCCGTGGCGTCTCCTATTGGACCGACGGTAATGGCGATGACCGCATTCTGTATGTGACCACCGGCTATCGCCTGGTTGAGCTCAACGCCCATACCGGCCGCCCCATCGAATCCTTCGGCGATCATGGCATGGTGGATTTGAAGGTGGGGGCCTATGCCGGCGTGCTCGGGCATCCCGGCGAATACAAGCAGATCGATCTCGTGACCGGAGAGATCGGACTGCACAGCACGGCCACGGTGATCAATGACACCGTGCTGGTGGGCTCGTCCTTCAAGGAAGGCTCGCAACCGCTGGAAATGAACAACACCAAGGGGCTGACCCGCGCCTTCGACGTGAAGACCGGCAAGCTGCTGTGGACTTTCCACAACATCCCGCAGAAGGGCGAGTTCGGCTACGACTCTTGGAAGAACAACTCGGCAGACTTCAACGGCAACACTGGCACCTGGGCCAGTATGACCGTCGATCCCGAACTCAACACCGTCTATGTGCCGATCGAGGATCCCACCAACGATGCCTATGGCGGCGCGCGTCCGGGCGATGACCTGTTCGGCGACAGCCTGGTGGCCCTCGACCTCACCACCGGCAAGATGAAATGGCATTACCAGATCGCGCATCATCCGATCTGGGATTATGACCTGTCCTCGCCGCCGCTTCTGGTGAACATCACCCACGATGGCAAGACGGTGAAGGCCGTCGCGGTCCCGACCAAGGAGGCCAATCTCTATGTCTTCGATCGGGTGACGGGTAAGCCGATCTGGCCGATCGTGGAAAAGAAGGTGCCGCAGAGCACCGTGCCGGGCGAGGAAACGTCCAAGACCCAGCCCTTCCCCACCAAGCCGAAATCCTATGCGCGCAACGCCATCACCACGGACGATCTGATCGACTTCACGCCCGAATTGCGTGCCAAGGCGGTCGAGATCATCAAGAAGAACTACACGATGGGCCCGATGTTCTCGCCCGCCATTCTGGGCAAACCGGGCGGCCCCTACGCGGTGATGGATATCGGCACGCTCGGCGGCGGCACCAACTGGCCCGGCGCTGGCTTCAATCCGGAAACCCATGTGGTCTTTACGCCCGCAGCCAATGCCGGCGTTTCGCTGATGGGTCTGGTCGAGCCGCCGCCCGGCTTAACGGACAACAAGTATCTGGAAGGCACGGCAGGCCAGCCCTTCCGCATCAATGGCGGGCCCGGCTTCGGCTCGTCCTCCGACGCACCGAAGGTGAGCTCTGATGACGCCAAATTGGCGGCCATTCTGGCGGCGCATCCGCAAACCGCAACGGCGCCGCCGCCGCCGCGCAATGTGGACGGGCTGCCCTTCGTGAAGCCGCCCTACGGTGTCGTCACCGCCACCAATCTCGATACCGGCGATATCATCTGGGAGGTGCCGCTTGGCGACACGCCGGATGAGATCAAGAACAATCCGGCGCTCAAGGGTCTCAACATCGGCAACACCGGACAGCAGGCGACAGTCGGCGAAGTCATCACCAAGTCTCTGGTGGTGGTCGGCGATGGGCTTAATTCCACCCAGCCCGGTCATCCGCGCGGCGCGTATCTGCGCGCCTATGACCAGAAGACCGGTCAGCAGGTGGGCGCGGTATGGATGCCCGCGCCGCAATCCGGTTCGCCCATGACCTATAGCGTGGACGGCAAGCAATACATCATCGTCGCGGTCAGCGGCGGCAACTATTCGGGCGATTACATCGCCTATAGCTTGCCGTCTCAATAGGACGGACTCGCCGCGGGCCGGCCTTGCGCCTGGCCCGCGGCGACCCGGCTTCGATATCAGGGACTAACGGCGTCAGCGGATCCTTCCCGGCTTCCTTATCAGGAGGGGGAAGGGCCGTACTTCATTTTGCTGCCGCCGCCTCCGCCACCAAAGCCGCCCTGACGGCTTCGCGGGGGCTGGTGACAGGGCCAGCCTGCAAGACTGCAAAAACCCGCCGCGTGCCGTCGGGCAAACCATACGACCAGGCATAGGCACGGATCGCGCCGCTCGGGCAGTTGGCCAAGTCAAAGACCTGTACCGCCCCATTCCATACCTCTCGGCCACGGGATGATTCATGCACTGGCACCGATTGGACATGCGTCGCCGTCCCGCCGTGCTGAGATTCGACGGCCTGCCTGAGTTCGCGATTGGGACTTTCCATAAGGCACTATATCACACTTTATCCGCCACATCGCGTTCACACGCCAGCATGGCGAGGCCATTCGAATTCTGATTTAATCTGCCCATGACGAAAGACGAGATTACGAATTGGGCGTTGTCCAATGGCTGGCAGATGCTGGACGGAGCGCCCAGTCTCACCAAACCTTCCGCTCCCCACCCAGCAATTGTGCGCCTGGTGCTGAAAGCCACAATGGCAAGCCTGGAAATCAAGAAACCGGCAGGCAAATGGGAAAAAATGGCGAGTCAGAGCTATTCAAAAATCAAGGCTGATCCCGAAACCGGGATGCCCGACGGACTCGGTTTGGGCACGATTTCCGGCCTTACGTCGCTGATGCGTGACAATAAAGACCGGTTGGTCTTTTCACGCATGACAAAGGGCTGACAGCGGGCGTAGAGCCATTTTCGTTGACGGAGTAACGTTGGATCCGAGCCATAATATGACGCCGCAGATCGGTCTCATTCCACACTACCCATGAGAGGTGACCATGCACGAGAAAATCCAAGAAGGCTTCGACGTATTTCTTCACGACGGAGATGGCAATGTGGGTGCGGTGCGCCAGGTGCGTAGACACGACCTGGTCATCTATATCGAAAATGCCGGCGATTTCATCGTGCCGATGGAAGCCGTCAAGGATGCCGACGCGGAAAAAGTCATTCTGGATCCCAGCAAGCTGACGCCCAAGATGCTGGAAGCGATCCGCGTCCGTGAGAGAGCCGAAGATCCGAAGCTCGCCGGTTGAAGCGTGCGCGGCTTTATTCGGCCACAATGGCGAGCAGTACGAGCCTTAAGCGGCTTTTTGTTCCGCCTGCCTTGTATTGTTCCCGATAAAGGCGCATAGGCTCTGCGCGACTGCTCCAGAAGAAGCGCCAGTCCCGACCCGCCTCGCGCGCGCCTGGCTCAGACACTTCCCGACTTGATGTTTTCGCCTTCCTGACATCAGTCGGGACGATTATTCATAAGGGAGCCATCATGACTATCGGTACCGTAAAATTCTTCAATTCCTCTAAGGGCTTTGGCTTTATCGCGCCGGATGGTGGCGCCAAGGACGTGTTCGTCCACGCCACGGCGCTGGAAGCCGCCGGGATGACCTCATTATCGGAAGGCCAGAAGGTGTCCTTTGACATCCAGCCGGACGCCAAGGGCTCCAAGGCCGTGAACCTGCAGAACGCGTGAATCGTTCGACCGGGCGGGCGGCAGCGTGCCCACGCCGCCACCGCCCGTTCACTTTTCACGCTCTCGCAAAGGACATCCCATGCCCCAGGACCAGCGCGCATCGAACCCAACCATCGTGGAAGAACTCGTCACGACTCTGGCACCCCATCCTGGAGGGCTGCGGCGCTGGTCGGTGATGCGCGCTATTCGCAAGGGCCGCGAGGCTGTGTCGCGCGAGATTCCGCTCAAGCTGGAAGCCGACGTCGAACGCACCTTCCGCCAGTTCTGCCGCAACGACGGCGCGCAGGCCTCAGGCACGGCTCTGTTCTGCCGCCCCGCCGAAAAGGCCGGCGAAGTCTGGGCGCTCGCCGCCCGCAGCGCCGGCGAAACCCCGTCGCAGGAATAGAGCGAAGAAGGCAAGCTGGCGCAGGGCCGAACGGCCAAGCCGTCCGAGAACAGCGCAAGCCCGGCAAATTCGTGCTATCGAGAATAATCTGGTCGTCAACAGTCTGGCGTTGGCGGTCTTGGATGTGGCCAGAGCGTTAGATGTGGTACAAGCCTTCCATGGAAGACATCCCTTGGTATTCTGACGCGACATTGTTCACCGACACGCGCTTGCGTCGGGCTGGAACACTCATCCAATGTGTTCGTAAATGGGGTTTACTGAGCGCCGCCGAACAACCGGACGCGCATATCAAACTGAGCGTCAAGGTTGACAGCCTCCACAGGCTCGATGCCGATCATATCGCCGCATTGATGACCCGCTCGGGGTATCTCAAAGCCTAACCCTGCCCCATCGCGGCGTGTGCAAACTTTGATTGGCCCAATCAGAGTTTGTGATGCGCCAGCCGCGCCAATCGTTCCGAGGAAGCACCATGCAGCGACATACCGTTGTGGTTTCTGGTCCAGATATGCACACAACTTTGAAACCTTCCGTCGAAAGCGTTGCTGAAAAGGCCCAAATTGACGCCAGAGCCCTGGTGCAGATTGCTGCCCGCTACCGTGAACCGACGCGTGCGCGTAGTTTGTTCGAATTGATTGTCACCATCGGGGCGCTTGCCCTCTTGTGGGTGGCAATGTGGGCTTCCCTCCATATTGGCTATTGGCTCACCCTGTTGCTTGCGTTACCGGCCGCCGGATTTGTTGTGCGCGTCTTCATGATTCAACACGATTGCGGTCACGGCGCCTTTTTCCACAACAGATCAAGCAATGACTGGGTAGGACGGGTCCTGGGAATCATAACTTTGACTCCTTATGATGTGTGGCGACGCGCGCACGCGCTTCATCACGCCACGAACGGCAACCTCGATCGGCGAGGCATAGGCGATATCGATACGGTTACCGTGCGCGAATATTGCGCGCGGTCCTGGTTGGGCCGCCTGGCCTATCGGCTCTATCGCCATCCGGCGGTCATGTTTGGAGTTGGACCGGCATATCTTTTTTTCCTGAAGCATCGGCTGCCTTTCGGCATGATGCGCGACGGCTGGCGGCCCTGGGTCAGCTCGCTCGCGACAAACGCCGCGATCGCATTGGCCATGACAGGAATGATGGCGCTGGTGGGGACCTTCCAATTCCTTCTCATTCAATTACCGATCATGTTGCTGGCCGCTTCGATCGGTGTCTGGCTATTCTACGTCCAGCACCAGTTCGAAACGACGCGATGGGCGCGCGAAGGAGCATGGAACGTGCAGGAAGCGGCCCTTTATGGCAGCTCACACTATGATCTGCCCGGCGTCCTGCGCTGGTTCACGGCCAATATCGGCATCCACCACGTCCATCACCTTTGCAGCCGCATTCCCTATTACCGATTGCCACAGGTGTTGCGCGACCAACCGCACCTCGCGGATATTGGGCGCGTCACGTTCTTTCAAAGTCTCCGGAGCGTACGCCTTACCCTCTGGGACGAAGCGCGAGGGCAATTGATCTCATTTCGCCAAGCCAGACGGCGACGCCATCCGAGCGCGTGAGCTGCGTTAAAGAACCAGCCATCGCCGGATTTTTGAAAAGACCGCCCGGTTGCGGGGCGACCATGGCTGCGTAACCAAAATGGCGGCCACCGCGGACCGTTATGCCAAAATAGGTATCACGGTGGTGGATTCCTATTTTCCGCCAAGTGGATAGGCACGGCTTGAACACAGGCGCGCGAGGGGACGGGCCGGAGGCACGTGGTCTCGAGTCCGGCGTTCTGTCGCGCTTACAGACGCAAGGACGATGCGGTAAATTTCCCGCTGCAAAAAGCCCGACTCGGGTCGGGTATATGACAGACGGAAACCATTCCAACCCGTGAGGACTAGTATCTATGAAAATTGTACCCGCCGCAGGCTTATTGATCGGCGCCGCCGTTCTGATCGCGATTCCCGCTTTGGCAGACACCTGTTCGACCGGCTGCAACATCCAGACAAAGAAGGCATCAACGTCCAAGAAGGGCCAATTCGACTACACGCTGAGTTGCATCCGCGATTTTAGCGGCGACGAATTGATCGCCAAGGTCACCGCCGCCACCGATGCGCTGGCCAAGAGCATGGCCGCCAAGGGGTGCTGACCGGTAACAGGTCGGCTCTCAGGCCGGGCCTGTTGTCTCATCGGATACGGGCTTGGCTGGTTCAGAGAGAGTTAACGTCTCCAGCCACTTGATCAGCGCGGTGTGATCCATGCTGTAGCCCAGCCGCGCTTCCGCGCTGGCCAACGCGTCTTTTACAGCAGCCAACAGGGGCGATGGCAGGCCCGCCGCGCCGGCCAGCCGGCCGGCCAATTCGACATTGGCCCGCATCAGCCCTAGCTGGTGGCCGGTCTTGAACCGGCGAGTAGCGACCTCACTGCGCAACGTCTTGTCCACCCCTGCCCCGCCCAACGCGTCGCATACATCAAGCAAATTGTCGGGCTCGAAACCGAAATGGCTACCCAGTCGGATAGCCTCGCTGGCGGCCAGAACTCGCGCTGCACGCAGATAATCGGCAATCGCGGCTGCGGCCTGTGCCGAACCGGATGCCCCGGCGCGGATCACGCGCGGGCTGAGCTTTTCGAGAACCGGCCGACAGCGTTCCACCGCACTATCTTCCCCTCCCACGATCATCGTTAGGCGGCCTTCGCGCGCATCATCGAGTGTGCCGAAGGCCGGCGCATCCACCAGCTGAATGCCGCGCTCGCCAAGCTGCTTGGCCATGGCCACGGTTTCCAATGGATCGGTGACGCCGATGTCCATCACCAGTCCATCTTTCATCGATTCCGTGGCAAGGCCTTCCCAGCCGAAGAAAACCTCACGCATTTCCGCCGCTGACGGCAGAGCGGTGATCACAATGTCGGAGAGTTGCGCCACCGCAGCGGGCGAACCCAGCATCAAACCGCCATGGGTGGCAGTGAAAATACGGGGCGTCTGCTCATGGATGTCATAGATATTCAGATCGTGGAAACCGGACCAGAGCAGGCGCATGGCGGCGCGCGACCCGAAGGCTCCAACTCCGATAAATCCGATCTTCAATTGGGACATCGCACCGTGCCCTATGGCTTCAGCCCCCAGTGATCTTCAGGGTCTCATCCAGGATGAAAAGATCGGTGAGAAGTGCGCGTATATGGATGGAGGCGTTGAGATTGTCCACCGCCTGAGAAGAGATACCGGGCTTGGACAGGACCAAACCGATGGCGGCGGAGGCCTTCGCTGCGTCCTGGCGCACCACGCCGAGGAATTTCGTTGCCGCCTCGCCTTCAAGACTGGCCGCGCTGATCACGTCAAGCGCTTCGATCAAGCAAGTGAGATCGGCGCGGATGCCGGTGCTCGAAGTGTCTTCGTCGTTGACGCGGCCCTGCGCAGCATACGCCAGCATAAACTCATAGGTCTTCTCGACCGCATCGATAGCTTCAATCAGGTCCATGGGGGTACCCGTTGACGGGCCTCCTTAAGGGGTAGCGGAAGGCTTTGCGAGCCGCGTTAGGGAGCGACCGAAACGCCTGGAAATTAAAGGCCTTACGGTTCTTCCTTGGCTTTCCAGCGTTTGGAATCAAAATGATCGCGATATTCCTTGCGGCTGATCCAGCCGCGGAACATGGAGCGTGTCAGGAACCATTCGTCGGGACGCAGCGCGAAATAGATATGAATCATGATCATCGTCACCAGCGACATGGCGACCAGATCATGGATCGCATAGATGAAGCCCCAAGTCTGATCAGCGAACCAATAGGCATCGCGCTGCCAGAAAGGCGTGTCAATTTTGCGCAGCATCAGGAGGCCGGTACCGATGCCGCATAGGATCAGGACCGCGATGGCCAGGTGATAGAGCTTTTGCGCCAGATTGTATTTGCCCGGCCGGCCGCCGGCAGTGAGATTGGCGACGTCTTTCGTGTCCACCACCATGGACATGGGATCCTGGAAGAACAGCGCGCGGATGATGTGGAAAATCACCCCCACGGTCAGGACCAAGCCGGTGATCCAGTGAATGGTGAGCCATGCAAACTTCCAGCCCACGATGGGAAGGAGCGATGTCGCCAACAAGGTGAGGATGCAGATGGCCATGACCCAGTGATAGATGCGGTCCACCAACTTGTGCCGCTGGATATTGCCAACCGCTTGGGCCGGACTTGCAATGGAGCTGGTGCCCGTGGCTGCATGCGAACTCATGGGGAAATCCTTTTGAATCGCCTTTAGGGCCCGGTGTTGTTGGACGACGGCACGACGAACTTGAAAATTGCGTGGGCCAGAATGGCGGCAACGCCGACTGCCACGAACCACTGCAGAAGATCGAACGACGCGCCGAGAATTACCCGGTTGCCGTAAACCGACGTAGCGTAGCGGAAAAGCTCCACGATGGCCCCCTTCAGGCTGTGGCGTTGCGGACCGCGCGGGTGACCAGATTGGCCATCAGCGGAATCTTGAAGCCATTATAGTTCAGTGGCCGCGCGTCACGGGTGGACGACTGGCCGGCCAAAGTGGCGACGCTCTCGTCCAGCGTCTTGCCCTGGATGATGCCCTCAACCTGGGTGAGACGGTGAGGAACCGCGCTGACACCGCCGACGACGATGCGGCTGTCGGCAATGGCGCCGTTCTGCACAGAGATCGCGGCGGCCACATTGACCAGCGGGAAGTCCCAGGCGTTCCGGTCGGTAACCTTCTCGAAATAGAAATTCTTGTTGGCCCATATCTTGGGCAGCCGGATAGCCGTGACGATCTCATTTGGCTTGGTCGAGGTCAGATGCAGGATGTCCACGTCCGGGCCCACGAAAAAGTCTTTAGCTTCGACCACGCGCTGGCCGCTGGAGTTTTGAACCACGAACTGGGCGTCAAGCGCGGTCAACGCTGGCGCGCCATCGGAGGAGGAAACCGCCACGCAGCGGTCGGCGCCGAACAGCGCATGTTCGCGGTTGATGCCTTCGGGCGTGTCGGCGAAGCAAGTCGTGCCGCCGGCGCGATAGCAGGGCAGGCCATAGCGGAAATAGAGGCAACGCGCATTCTGGGAAACATTGCCGCCCAGGGTCCCATTGTTGCGGATCTGCGGGCTTGCGACATGCGACACCGCATTCGCCAGCAGCCGGTACTTGGATTTGATGATGGGATGGTTCTCGATCTCCGTGAGCGTGGTGAGCGCTCCGATTTCGACGCCATCCGCGGTTTCCTTGATCCCCTTCATCTCGGCGATGCCGGTCAGGTCGATCACGGCCTTGGGCCTTACGACGCGATCCTTGAACCAATCCATGCTGTCGTAGCCGCCGGCCATCTTCCAGGCGTCGGTTCCGAAGCTTTCGAGAAGCGAGAACGCGTCCTTGAGCTGCACCGGCTGGTACAGGTCGAATGGGGCCATAGTGTCTTTGACGATCATGGTGTTTGCTCCCTCAGACCGTGTTCACCTGAAGCGGCTTGTGCGCTGGCGGGCGTCCCGACAGGTGATTGAGAATCATATCCGCGGAAACCGGTGTGCGGTTGAACAGATGGCCGCCCAGTGCGTCCGCGATCGCCGAGGTGATGCAGGAGGCGCCTGAACCCATCGCCGGCTCGCCCACACCCTTGATGCCAAGCGGATGCTGCGGATCGGGACTTCTCGACTGCCTGCCAGATCATATTGGGCGGAATGTCGAGATAGGTCGGCACCTTGCCCTCGTGGAAGCCCATCGCGGCTGGAATGCCCAGCTTGGCGTCATAGAGATGGCGCTCAAGGTGCGCCATGCCGATGCCGTGAACCTGGCCGCTGGCGATCTGATGACCCAGGCCAAGCGGGAAGAGCACGGTGCCGACATCGACCACGCTCATGCATTGCTTGATTTCCACCACGCCGGTCTCGGTGTCTATTTCGACCTCGGCGAGGTTGCAGGTTAGGCCCGGTGTGGTGCCTACCCGCGGCACCTTATCTTTGGCCGCCGCGACCAGGCCTGAACCTGCGATCATGGCAACGGCACTCTTGGTGATAGGATTGAGTTCGTCCGGCACTTCCTTGCCGGAATATTTGCCGCCGAGTTCGACGGCCTTCTGCGCCGCCTGCTGGTAGGTGATCGACCTGCCGCCGCCCTTATGGACGACCTTCTCGTCACCCAACTCATAGTCCTCAGGCTTGCCGCCGAGCATCTTGGCCGCAATGTCGGTGAGCTTGTCCTTCATGTCCATTGCCGCGGCATACATCGTGCGCGACTCGGTCGAAGCCGTCAGGCTGCCCGCCTGGGGCGAATTGAACGGCAGGCCTTTGCGGGTGTCGCCGCGTTCGATGACCACATTGTCCCAGCTGACATTGAGCAGATCAGCGGGAACACGAGCGGTCGAAGCCCAGGAGTGCGTGCCGAGATTGCCCACGCCGGTATGGACGTGAAGCTTGCCGTCCGGGGTGATGCGCACTAGGCCGTCAAAGCCGTTCGTGCCGGCGGAGTGATAACCCTGGCCGATGCCAATGCCAGTCACTTTGGTGCCGTTCTTCTGGCCGGATTTTTTCTTGAGCTCGTCCCAGTTGGCAAGGGTGCGCAGCTTGGCAAGCGCGTCCTTCAGGAAGGCGCTGGTGACAGGGCCTTGGTCTGGGCCGAATTTGCTGTTCGAATCCGGAGCGTTGAGGATGCGGATGTCGAAACGATCCATGTTCAGCTGACGCGCTGCTTTGTCGATCATCGGCTCGATCACGGCGACGAACTGGTTTTCGCCCGGGCCGCGCTGGGCGCCGACCGGAACCGTGTTGGTAAGCACCGGCACCGAGCGAAAGCGCATTGCCTCGGGCTGATAAACCAGCGACATGCAGGCACCGGCGGCGCGGAAATCCCCCGCGGTCGGCATCGGCCCGCTCTCCTGCACGATGTAAAGGTCCGCGGCCGTTATCTTGCCATTGGGCGCGAAGCCCATCTTGATGTACCCCTGGAAGCCGGGACGAGCGCTGCCAATACCGTATTCCTCATCCCGGGAAATGCGGTGCATCACCGGTCGGTTTATCTTCTTCGACATCAAGGCCGCGATCGCCATATTGGGATAACCGGGGATCTTGCTGCCAAAACCGCCACCACAATATTCGGCGATGAATACCAGCTGGTTCGGTTTGATGCCGATATAGCGGGAGATATTGGCGATGGCCGCGGTGTGGCTCTGGTTGGAGCCGTAGAGAAAACATTTGCCGCCCTGCCAATAAGCGAAGGTGCTGCGGGTTTCCATGCAGTTATGGGAATAGGTGGCGGAAACGAAATTTTCCTCGACGATCACCTTGGCTTTTTTGAAGCCGGCATCGACGTCGCCATAGGTCCATTCCTCTGCGGGACGGCCCAGCGGCAGCTTGGCTTCGCCGGCGGCCGCAAAATCGGCGCCGTCCCATTTGACTGTCTGCAGCTTGATCTGCCCGGCCGCGACATTGCCACCTTCGCGAGCGTTGGGTCCGCCCGGGAACAGGCTTTCCAGCGGGTCCACCACATGGGGCAATTGCTGGAAATTGATCTTGACGGCTTCGATCGCCGCGATCGCATTCTCTTCCGTATCGGCCGCAATCGCCAGGATCGGCTCACCGACATAGAAGGTCTCATCCTTGGCGAGAATGCCCGGGGCGGGCGGCGGAAACTGGGGCGTGTCATCGGCCGTCAGAATGCCGACCACGCCCGGCATCTTCATTGCGGCGGAGGTGTCGATGCTGCGTATCTTGGCGTGCGGGATTGGGCTGGTCAGTGTCTTGCAGAAGACCATGCCGTCCATGCGGAAATCTTCGACATATTTCGCACGACCGGTGACCTTCGCCACGACGTCGGAGACCACAAAATCCTTGCCGATGAGTTTGTGCTGAGTGGGTGTCGTTGCCATTGCTTAAGCCTCCTGCGACGCGCGCACGATCGCCTTGATATAGTGATCGTAGGCGCCGCACTTGCAGAGATTTCCGGACATGCCGCGACGTATCTCATCCACGGTCGGTTTGGGATTGTTGTTGAGCAGCGCAACCGCGGCGACGACTTGACCAGGGGTGCAAAAGCCACACTGCGGGCCCAGCTCGTCGATCATGGCCTGCTGCACTTTGTGAAGGCCGCCGTTGGGACCGGCGATGCCTTCTATGGTGACGATCTTGCGGTTGCGTACGCTGTGGGTCAGCGTCGAACAGGAATAAGTCGTGACTCCATCCATCATCACAGTGCAGGCGCCACATTCAGCGCGGTCACAGGAGAGCTTGGTTCCGGTCAGACCCAGCTTGTAGCGGACGGTCTGCGCCAGGGTCTCGTGCGGCGCGACATCAACCCGCCGGTCGCGGCCGTTCACATTCAGGGTGATTAGCCGTTCGACCGCGCCGGCCGCCGATCTGCGGGCCGAGCGCTCATAGACAACATAGCCGACCGCCGACACCGCGACGCCGGACGCGATGACTCCTTTTTATGACGGAGCGTCGTGTTGCGCGAATCGAGGATTGTTCTGAAGGACTGGATCCAGTCTTGTCGGTGTCCGACATGGGGCCTCCCGTAAAGAGAACCGATGAAGCGGAGCTCCCTCACGCGAGTTGCCGATCTCGCGAATGATTCAGATCCCCAACTCCACCCAGCTATGGGCTTATCAATAGACCATAGGGGTCGATTGGAGACAAGTTTCGAACGGGTCGCGCGTCATGACGCGACTGCGAAGAGACGCGCGGAGAGTGCAGGAAAATGAGAATGTGCAAGACAAGCGCCGAAATTCGCTGACGGATTTTGTGCGCCGCGAAGACGCTTGGCGTCTTGTGCGAGCACAAGCGTTGGTTATGGGTGGGAATAACGAAGTTCAGCGATTGGGGCCGAATCGGCGGTGCAGATCGCTGCTTAGCTGGAACGCCTGTTTGAGTTCGCGATCGGAATGCAGCGACTGGAGCGCAGCGCCGCGGCAATCCTCTGCATCCGCGCTGCCACCATCCTGTGCCAGGTCGCACCACGCATAGGCTTGGACATAGCTCTGCCCCACGCCCTGCCCATAGAAATAGAGTGTGCCCAGCATCATCTGGCCTTCCGGCTGTCCATGCTCGGCGGCTTTGCGCGACCAAAAGAAGGCCTTCTGGTCGTCAACCTCCACACCCAATCCGCGATGATAGATGAACCCCACACCGGCTTGTGACGGCGCGTCTTCGTGTTGGGCAAGCGGAAGCCATATCTCCAGCGCCCTCAAGTAATTGCCGCTATTGTAAGCAGACAGTCCGTTACGAAATTCCCGGTCTGCCGGCGCGGCGTTGAGGGGACCAATCGCAAGACAAGTGAACAGTGCGGCAACTGTGACGCGCCCGCGCATGGACCTGAACATGCCAGCGATATCCCCGGTAAATTGCAACGGCATCATGCTGTTGGAGTGTGCTGCCGTTCCAATTCGCCTTCAAGACCGATGCCCTAGCGCGCCTCTCCACCTTTGTCATAGCGGTTTGCCGCGCAGCCGCTTCTATCGGGATGAGTTATCGCAAGGCCTGGCTGTTGGTCGAGGAGATGCAGGCGGCGTTCAATCGTGCGGTGGTGACGGCTGAAACCGGGGGTATCGGCGGCGGCGGAATGCGGCTCACCGAGTTAGGCACGACTCTGCTGAACACCTATCGGCGGATCGAAGCCGGCGACACAGGCAAGCGAAATTGAACTGCAGAGCCTAGCTGCAATGGTTCCGACGGATGCGGCGTCTAGGCGCGCTGCGAAGAGAAAGAGGTATCCGCCCGCTAGATTAAAGGATAGCCGGCATCCAAAAAAGCGCAGGCGATGATCGGTTCACGCTCAGCGGCAAGTCCGCCATCACCCGGGTAATAGAAGCCAAGTCCCTGATCATCACGGGAAAAGATCGCGATCGCGATATCGTTGCCACTGGACAGGCTGCGAGAAGGCCAATGCTGAGGGCGTGACGCCGACCTCGGAGAACATGCCAAGCTCACGAAGGGAGGGAGCAAGGCGCCAGATCAGCCGCGCTTGTTATAAAAGCGATGGCGGACGGAGCGGACGATCCGGACGGTACTTTGGGGCAAAATTTTGCCGAGCCCCATGGACTGCGCTCTACGCGTTTTGGAATAGGTGCATGTGGTGGTGCTGGCAGTCATCGCCCGACGGGTCTCTAGGCTTCTCTAGCCAAATAACAGGGAAAAATTCAATTTATTCCGGAAAATCCTCGTCTGACCCCCTCGAAAAGCGCAGAAAACAGGCCTTCCTCCCGGTTGCGGCCGTTTCTATTGGCTCCAATAACAGGGAAAATTGCGGGCCATATCAGGGAAAACTTCCGCTGTTATCAGGGAAACGCTGGGCCGGGAAAACGGACATCTCGGCATCGCGTCTGAGCCACTGTCAGACCAGAGAAAACACTATCAACTGGTTGGTGGCCCCGGCGTCACCTGGAGTTAAGGAGCCCCCCGCCACATAGACGCGCTCGCCGTCCGTTGCCGCACCAGTGGCATGCCGGCCACCCGGCATCGGCGCAAGCGTCCGCCAGCTGTCCGTCCTGGGGTCGTATGCTTCGTTCTCGGAATTCGTGCCAGTAGGCATCTCTCCCCCGAGCACGAGCCACAGGCCTCTATAGACGGTACTCGCGAGTTCGCTGCGCGGCGTTGGCATCGGCGCCGCCGAGGTCCAGGTGTTGGTCTGCAGGTCATACACGTCGTGCTGGCCGGTGCGGTCCGCAGGGCCGGTGAACCGGCCACCAGCGACGTGATCCTGCCATCTATGACGGCCGCGGCCATGTGGTCGCGCGGCTTTGAAAAGGGCGCAAGCTCAGTCCAGCTATTGGTCGCCGGATCATACACCTCGTGCCGGGCGAGCGTCGTGCCTGTCGCGTCACGCCCGCCGAGGGCATGGATCTTTCCATCAAGTGCGACGGCGGAGACGGATCCGCGTCCACCCTTCATCGGCGCCAGGATCCGCCAAGTATCCGACGTTGGATCATATTCGAAGGCCGTGTCTTGGCCGTCATTGTGAACTTTCCCGCCGACGAACCCGCCGATCACGTAAATTTTCTCATTCAGGACCGCCACCCCCACATGATCAAGCGATCGTGGCAAAGGAGCCCGCGCGCGCCACTTGTCGGCCGCGGGATCATATTCCTCGTGAAATGGCCCCGTATAAGAGAGGACATTTCCGCCAATGACATGGACCTTCCCAGCAGCGTAAGCCACGCCCACTTCAGCAAGCGCGGCAGGAAGCGGCGCCTTCATGGTCCAGACTTCCGGAGTATGCCGCCGCGCCGGCCGCCTGTGAGCGTTGCGCCCAAGCGCTCCGTGCGAACAACAGCGAAGCGGATGCCGTGGTCAACAGCAATCTACGGTTGACCCAGAACTCAGACCGCATTGTTCCCCCCGGCCGCCGCGCAATTGGACGCCAAGCTGCAGAGAAGCACAAAAGCTCCGACAACGCTTTAACAATTTGAGGAAGCACGCGGGCTACGGGTCGCCGGGCAACACGGGTAAGAACCACGCTGAAATGTGCCGAAAGCGAGCGCGTATTTCGGCAGGGAGCCTGATTGGCTCGCTCCGAGCCTGGAAGCAATGATGATAAAGGAGAAAATCCACGACCTCGGAAACCGAATTCCTGGTCCGATTCAACTTTCCTTAATCAGCTCGGACAATTGCATTTCCATCTCCCCGAATGCATTTGACCAGCTATCGTATGAATTCTGCCTAAACAACCTGAGCGTGGGATACCAAGGACTGTCGGATCGGTCGAGAAACCAGCGCCAGTCGGGCACGTATTTCAATGCCACCTCAAGATGGAATGGAACAAGGGGTCTCTTCGGGGGCATGCGCAGGCGAAACTAACATAGACTTCTAAGTTCTGGCCGCGACAGCGCGGACTTATGGCGCACTGCCACTGGTCCACGCGCGCGTGCCCCTAAGCGATTAGTATGCGCGCCTCGGCGGTGATAGCCGCGTTATGTAGCGGTATTATTATCGTCTGTAGTGGCCATCTCACCAGCGCCACGGGGAGCCCAGTAGGAAAACTTGGTCGTCCGATCAACCTTGAACGCATCGCGATAAGTAATAACGCCCCACACATAAAGAACCTCGCCTGGTTCCATCCGCTTTTTCAACGGGCGCCCAAAAACAAAATCGGCAGTTGGGGCGATAGCGCCCTTTGTTGTGAGAGGGGCATCCTTCCTTTCAAATTGTGGGGGCTTGTCGCTATGCGCCCTGCTTTCTGTTTCAAACCAAAAGCAGAGACCGTGTGCCGGGGTACTCCCAAAATTTTTGACGTGGAACGCCATACCATCGGGGTCGTAGGATGTTCTAGAAATCTGCACATAAGCTCTGACTTCGGCGCGGCCAACATTCCGAGTGACTTTAACCGCCCTTTCCGCAGCTTCGGCAGCCCTCTTAGTATAGTAGAGCGTAAACCCAACCAATCCGACGCCAATGGCGGTAATCAAAGCTTCGAAACTGGCAGCGCCAAATATCCAGGGCGTCCACCAAGCTATTTCTACTTGGGCAATTGCGTTGTTCTTTTCGTCGACGGTTTCGGGCTTTCCACTCGCGGTTTCGAGCGCACCGGCTATTCGGCTTATATCGCTTTGGACGGTGGCCGGTATTACCGGTGGCGCATTTTGGGCTGGTTTTGTCTGGCTATTGCTGGCGCTTGTGTTGCCGCTGGCGCTTTGACCTACGGTCTGAGCGTGTACACTCCCGGATAACGCGATTCCGATAGCTACGATGTAAAGCCGGCGCATGCGCCCCCGCACCTAAAATATCCTCCAACCTTACCCCCTCTAGCTCTGGGGCAGCTAGACAGGCCAACAGGAAAGCAGTGGCGAAAGTGCCCCGCTTGAGCTTCGTGGTGATCCCGGCCTCGGTCTTCAACCATGAGATGTCTCATGGCGCTTTTCCCCCAAGCCTAAGCCTCCGCGATGGGTTTACTTCGGACGAAATTCAGCAGGATTTGCGGATCGGGTTTTTGTCCTTGGGTGGCACAATATCGAACGAACTCGTCGTAATTCACCATGACCTCAATGACGGTGTCGCCAACCCGCCGAGCTCGGGCGATTTCTCCCGCGCAGAGTGTTGTCCATTGATCATAGGTCTCGGAGAGTTTCAGGCCAGCGTCCCGCCGAAAAGCATCGTAATCTTCGCGACGAATGACGGGAATGACAAAAGCCTTTGCCATGTTGTCCGCCCTGAGGTCGAATCAACCCGGAGACGGTCGATGGTCCGCCAGAAGGCGGGTGCACGCAACGCAGTGTGAGCCACGACCCAACCGATGTGACAGCCAGATTCAAATCTCAAGAATTTCTCGATGGGGTAGGCCTTGGCGGGGAATCGCGCGCCGGATCGTGCCCACCCCCACGCGCCCCACTGCCCGCCCCCGGGACAGCACCACTTGAAGCCGGACATTGAAGCAAAATCATTTTGCCGGGTCCGCAAGGGGTCCGTACGAAGAGTTGGAGTCGCACCGACTATTTAGCGTCTGCGCAATTTATTGGTGCAGCTTGATAAAATGGTGGGTGATGCAGGAATCGAACCTGCGACCCGCTGATTAAGAGTCAGCTGCTCTACCAACTGAGCTAATCACCCAACGCCGCCGGCTTCTGAAGGCCGAGCGGGGACGCGCCTCTTAGCAGAGGGGTACCCCCCTGTCCAGAAAGGGGTTTGACCGATCCACACCGGTGAAAAACCGCGTGAAATCAGCCGGTTTCATCCGCGAGCGGGCAGTACGTCTCGGTCGGGACTTTCTTCCCCGCATGGCGACGCCATTGGCGGGGAAAGATGTCCGCTAGCCTGTTTGCCCGCGTGGCGGACAGTTGGGGTAACTTAAATAATCCCACCGCTATGCCGGGGGATCTCGACCTGGCGGTGCACATGCACGCTCATCAAAAGGCCGAAACCGAACATCACCGTGAGCATGGCGGTGCCGCCATAAGACAGAAGCGGCATGGGGATGCCGACCACCGGGATCAGCCCCATCACCATCAAGCCGTTGATCATGATGTAGAAGAAGAAATTGAGGGTGATGCCCATGGAAAGAAGCCTGGCGAACTGGCTCCGCGCGCTCATGGCGATCTGCACGCCATAGAAGATCACGGTCGCGAACAGGACCAGCATGGCGATGGCACCGACAAAGCCGAATTCCTCGCACAGGCTGGTCCAGATGAAATCGGTCTGCTTTTCGGGAAGGAAGTTGAGACGGCTCTGCGTGCCTTGCAGAAAGCCTTTGCCGGAAAGCCCGCCTGAACCGATGGCGATCTTGGCCTGGGTGATGTTCCAGCCGGCGCCCAGCGCGTCGGATTCCGGGTTGAGGAAGGTCATCACCCGGGCCTTCTGGTAGTCATGCAAGACAAAGCGCCAGGCCAGCGGGATGGCGGTGACCACGGCGCTCACCGCCGGGATGATCCAGTACCAGGACAGTCCCGCCAGGAAGAGCAGCGACACGCCGTCCATCACGATGATCAGGGTGGTGCCGAGATTGGGTTCGATCACCACGAACAGGGCCGGGATGCCGATCATCACCAGCGCAATGCCCAGATTGAGCGGCTTGGATACTTCCTCGACGCTCTTACCGTGCAGAAAGCGGGCAAGTGCCAGCACCAGCGATATCTTCATCAGCTCAGACGGCTGCAGTTCCAGCGGCCCCAGCATGATCCAGCGTTGTGCGCCCAGACCGACATGGCCGGCGACATCCACCGCGATCAACAGAAGAAGCGCCAAGCCATAAGCCGGATAGGCGAGGCTCATCCAGACCCGGATGTCGATCGATGCCGCCACCACCAGGATCAGGATCCCGACCGCGAATTTGGACAATTGCGACAGCGCCCAGGGGTGGAAATGACCGCCGGCCACGGAATAGAGCATGGCGATGCCGGCCGAGGCGATGATGGTGATCAACAGCACCAGGCCCCAATTCACCTCGAACAGCTTGTCCAAGGTGCCCAGCGTGCGTTTGGCGACGGCATAAGGTCTCAGCGCCATCAATAACCCGCCTTGGCGACTTTCTGGACGCCATCCGTCGCGGGCGTCACGGGCACCGCGGCGGCCGCGTTGATCGGCGGATAGCCGGTGGACCTGCCCAGCGTGTCGCGCTTCTGGGCGAAGGTAAGGATGTCGCGCGCGAACTGCACCTGTGGCTCGGTGTGCGCGTTGCCGCCATGCTCGAGGACGATCGCAGCGGCGTAGCGCGGATTATCGAGCGGTGCGAAGGCAATGAACAAGGCATGCTCGCGCTGCGCCCAGGGCAGCTCGCTCTGGGGCGTCAGGCCGCTTTGCCTTTCTTCCCTGGTGATGCGACGCACCTGCGCCGTGCCGGTCTTGCCGGCCATTTCGAAGCCCGGCTGCAGGATCCGCGAGCCATAGGCTGTGCCGCCCGGCGCGTTAACGGCCAGGCCCATGCCCTGGCGCACCATGGCGAATGCCTTGTCCGAGAAGGGCAGCGACGCGACCGGCGGACGGGACTGGAGCGCGGCACCGACCTGGTGGGTCAGCCGCGGCGAAACCGCTTTGCCGGTCGCGAGCCGCGCGGCCAGCGTGCAGAGCTGGATCGGCGTGGCGAGGACATAGCCCTGGCCGATGCCGCTGACGAGCGTCTCGCCCTGCTGCCATGGAACGCCGAACCGCGCCATCTTCCAGGCGCGGGTTGGGATGAGGCCGCCGAGTTCGCCGGGCAACTCGATGCCGGTTGGCGAACCCAGTCCCAAGGCATGGGCAGCCTCGGCCATCTTGTCGATGCCCAGCCGCCGCGCCACTTCGTAGAAGCAGATGTCGCAGGAGACCTGGATGCCGCGTGTCAGGTTGACACGACCATGGCCGCCGATTCGCCACGCATCGCAGTAGAAAGTGTGATCGCCGAGCCGTATCGAACCCGTGCAATCGACGACGAGGTCGTCCATCCCGTTGTCCACCGCCGCCAGCGCCATGGCTGTCTTGAAGGTAGAGCCGGGCGGATAGGTGCCAGCGATGGCCTTGTTGAGCAGCGGCTTGTAGTCGGACGTGGCCAGCTCGCGCCATTGCGGGCCGGTGACGCCGACATTGAACCAGTTGGGATCGAAACCGGGCGTGGAGGAAAGCGCCAGGACATCGCCGTTGACCGCGTCCATCACCACGCAGGCAGCGCTTTCCCCACTCAGGCGCTGATCGGCGAAACGCTGCAGCTCGCCATCGAGGCTGAGCCAGACATCCTGGCCGGGAACGCCGGGATCCTTGCCCAGCTCGCGGATTACCCGGCCATAGGCATTGACTTCGACGCGGCTGGCGCCGGCGCGGCCGCGTAGCTGCTTGTCGAACTCTTTCTCGATGCCGCGCTTGCCGATGCGCATGCCCGGCAGGCTCATCAGCGGATCGTCGTCATGCGCCAGCTCCTGCTCGGAAACCGAGGCGACATAGCCCAGCACATGCACCATTTCGGGGCCGTAAGGATAGTCGCGGGTCTCGCTCTCATCCGGCTGCACGCCAGGCAGATAAGGCAGATGCAGATTGATGCGGGAGAATTCCTCCCAGGTGAGATTCTCCGCCACCGGCACCGGAACGAATTTCTTGTTCTGCGCCAGCTCGGTTATCACGCGCTTCTTCTGCACGTCGGTGAGCTGGATCACCTCGCCGATCGTATCCAGCGCCGCTTCCACGCCATCGGTCGCCTGCTCGGCCACCAGCAGCACGCGGTAATTGCGCCGATTGTTGGCGAGCTCGACGCCGAAGCGGTCGAAGATGCGCCCGCGCGGCGGCGCCAACAGCCGCTCATTGATGCGGTTGTCCTCGGCCTCGGTCATATACTCTTCGCCGTCGCGGATCTGAAGCTGGTAAAGCCGTCCGCCCAACACCGCGAAGACGAGCGCCATGCCTCCGCCCATCGCCAGCGAGCGGCGGGAGAAAGTGGCGTAGCGCGACTTGTCCTTTTTATCGAACAGCGGCATCAGAAATCGCTCCGGAGCGGCCCCACCAGGCGGCGGTGGACGACGCCGACCACATAAACGCCAGGGATATAAAATAGAACCGTTACAACGAGTTCCGCCACAATCGGGGCAATCGGCGGCAAGTGCCAATAATAAAGCGCGACCGTGGCATAGGCGCAAGCCGAAGCGACCAGCGCGGCGGTGGCGAAGCCCAGAACCGCGCCCAAGCCGGACAGACCGGCGAATGCCTCACGTTGCCGTTCGATCACGGCATAAGTGACCACGAAAGACAGCGTCCAGACGCCCGGCGGACCGCCGGCCATGATGTCCTGGAACAGACCGATGCCGAACACGGCGGCCGGGGTCATCAAGTCGGGACGGACCAGGCCCCAGAAATAGATCGCGATCAGGCCAAGCAGCGGCGCCGGCACCAGGCCATTGGTAAGCGACAGCGGCAGGTTCGAGACGAGAACGCCGAGAAAGCCGGTGAACACAGGGACCAGGGCGGAGAGAAAACGCCAACTCATCAATAGCCCCGTGCGGTCGCTGAGTTCCATCTGCTCATCGATCCAGATCGGCCCCGCCAGCCGAGGTTTCGCTGGTATCAGGAGGCGCCGCTTGCGGCGCGGCCGCGGTCACCCCGGGGGTTACCCCAGAGATCAACGAAGGCTTCACTTTGGCAGGCGCAGGCTTGGCTGGCGTGCCATGCGCCGCGGCCGCTTGCGCGGCCGACACGGACGCCTCGGCAGGCGCAGGCGGTGGCGGCGCCGCCGGTTTCAATCCAGCGGCTACGGCAGGAAGCTGGCTTTGCGCATTGGCGGGAAGGTCTTCCGGCGGCCTGCGGAAGGCCAATATCTCTACATCCTGGGCGGAAGCAGCGTCGGCCAAAAGCGCCACGCGATATTGGCCGCCCTGCCAGACCACAGTGCCAATAGGCAGGCTCGGTGGCAGAAGCCCGCCATCGCCCGACGACACGACCTGGTCACCAACGTGCAAGTTCACGGTTTGCGACATGGTATCGAGCGAAGGCATCGCGGTATTGTCGCCCACCATGATCGCCTGGTGATTGCCGGGCGCGATGGTGACGGGGATGCGGCTGTTGAGGTCTGTCAGCAGGATCACCCAACTGGTGCGGCTGCCGGTCAGATAAATGCGCCCGATCATGCCGCGGGCATCCACCACCGCTTCGCCCGGCTTGACGTTGCTGGCGGCGCCGGCATCCAGGATCATGGTCTGGAGGAACGGGCGGTTGGCGCGCCCATCACTTGCGACAACACGGAATGAATGTCGGGATCGGGCACCGCGTGGAGCAGCATCTGATACCGCTTGACCCGGTCTTGCATCACCACGGCGACATTGCGCCATTGCCTGAGACGCGCATTCTCGTCCTTGAGACTGAGATTTTCCCGATAGACCGTGAAGATCTCGTCGATCGAGCCGACCCAGCGGTCGAACTGGGCGACGGGCGCATGCACCACCACCAGAAACGGTTGCATCTTGTCGATGATCGCGGTGCGAGCGTGGTCGAATAGACCCGATTGTGCCTTGCCCAAAAGCACCAGCGCCAGCGCCAGCGCCAGGACGATGACCAGTGGAAGCTGGGTATTGCCCCGCCGGGCGATTTTCCAGGTGCCATTGGCCATCGATGGTGGGCCCTTTCAGCCCAATCTAGAACCCGGTCTAGAACGCGGTGGACAAGACGTGACGCATGCCCTTGGTGTTTTCCAGGACCCGTCCCGTGCCCAGCGCGACACAGGACAAGGGATCGTCGGCGATGGAGACGGGAAGGCCGGTCTCATTGCGCAAGACCGAATCCAGGTTGGCCAGCAGCGAACCGCCGCCGGTCAGAACAATACCCTTGTCGACGATGTCGGCGGCAAGTTCGGGCGGGGTGGCTTCCAGCGCGACCTTCACCGCTTCCACGATCGCGCCCACCGGCTCGGCCAGGGCTTCGGCGATGTGACGCTGGGTGATGGTGATCTCTTTGGGCACGCCGTTGAGAAGATCACGGCCCTTGATCTCCATGGTGATGCCGCTGCCGCCTTCGGGCGCCGCCGCCGAGCCAATTTCTTTCTTGATGCGCTCGGAGGACGCTTCGCCGATCAGAAGATTCTGATGACGGCGGATATAAGCGATGATCGCCTCGTCCATCTTGTCGCCGCCCACGCGCACGCTGCGCGAATAGACGATGCCGCCCAGGGACAACACCGCCACTTCGGTCGTGCCGCCGCCGATATCCACCACCATCGAGCCAGTGGGTTCGGAAACCGGAAGGCCCGCCCCGATCGCCGCCGCCATCGGCTCTTCAATCAAGAACACGCGGCGGGCGCCGGCAGACAGCGCCGATTCCTGGATCGCGCGCCGTTCGACCGCTGTCGAACCCGAAGGCACGCAGACGATGATCATGGGATTGGCGAAGGAGCGGCGGTTATGCACCTTGCGGATGAAGTGCTTGATCATTTCTTCCGCCACCTCGAAATCGGCGATCACGCCGTCGCGCATGGGACGGATCGCTTCGATGTTGCCGGGCGTGCGGCCCAGCATCATCTTGGCGTCGTTGCCCACGGCGCGTACCGACTTTTTGCCGCTCCTGGTCGTCATGGTGGCGACCACCGACGGTTCGTTGAGGACGATGCCCCGGCCCTTCACGTAGACAAGCGTGTTCGCCGTCCCGAGATCGATGGCCATGTCGCTCGAAAGCGCGCCAAGTAGACTGCCGAACATGCTTAACCTGCCAATTCCCTGATTAAGGAAACAAAGTTCCCAAATTGCCTTTTGCGAGCGAAAAAGCCCCCGGTCCTGCGGGGAGTTTCTCCTGATCTCATTTCGCGATAGTTAACGCTTCGGGACGCTGCTTCTCCCGTTTTACCAATAATTTGTTAAGAGCATTCACATAGGCGTAGGCGGCAGCCACCATCGTGTCAGTATCGGAGGCCTTGCCGGTGACGGTGCGCCCGTTCTCCTCCAGCCGGACACTGACCGTCGCTTGGGCGTCGGTCCCTTCGGTGACCGCATTGATCTGAAACAGCTGCAGCGTGGCCGTATGCGGGTAGCATTCCCGGATCGCCCGGAATACCGCATCCACCGGCCCATCCCCCTCCATGCTGACCCGCCGGTCCTCGCCATTGACCGACAGGGTCATGTCGGCATGGGGTCGGATGCCGATGCCGGTCTCGACCTTGAGCGCCTTGACCTGGATGGCGTCCTTGCCGCGCATGATCTCGTCGTCCACCAGGGCGGCGATGTCTTCGTCGAAGACGTGCTTCTTCTTGTCGGCCAGTTCCTTGAAACGGCGGAAGGCGTCCTCGATAGCGGCGTCGCCCAGGCTGTAGCCCATGGTTTCCAGCTTATCGCGGAAAGCATGACGGCCCGACAATTTGCCCAGCATCAACGAGGTGGCGTTCACCCCCACATCCTCGGGCCGCATGATCTCATAAGTCTCGACATTCTTGAGCATGCCGTCCTGATGGATGCCGCTCTCATGACTGAAGGCGTTCTTGCCCACGATCGCCTTGTTGTACTGGACCGGGAAACCGGTGACGTTCGAGACCAGCTTCGACGCCTTGGAAAGCAACGTGGTGTTGATGCCGGTGCTGAAGGGCATGATGTCCTTCCTCACCTTCAGCGCCATCACGATCTCTTCCAGCGCGGCATTGCCGGCGCGCTCGCCGATGCCATTGATGGTGCATTCGACTTGGCGCGCGCCCGCCAATACGCCGGCCAGCGAATTGGCCACCGCCAGACCCAGATCATTGTGGCAATGGGTTGAGAAGACCACCTTGTCCGCGTCGGGCACGCGGTTCCGGAGCATGGTGATGATCTCGAAATATTCCTGCGGCGTGGAATAGCCCACCGTGTCGGGGATATTGATGGTGGTGGCACCGGAATGGATCGCCACTTCCACGCAGCGGCAGAGGAAATCCGGCACCGTGCGGGTGGCGTCTTCCGGACTCCATTGCACATCGTCGGTGAAATTGCGCGCCCGCGTCACCGAAGCGCCCACCGCTTCCAGAACCGCATTTTCGCCCATATTGAGCTTGTGCTTCATGTGAACGGGGCTGGTGGAAATGAAGGTGTGGATGCGCGGACGCTTTGCGCCTTTCAGCGCCTCGCCGGCACGATCGATGTCCTTGAAGCCCGCGCGCGACAGGCCGCAAACGCTGGCGCGCTTGACCAGCTTGGAAATCTCGCTCACCGCCTTGAAATCGCCGGGCGAGGAAATCGGAAAACCCGCTTCAATGATGTCGACACCCATCTCGTCGAGCAGCTCGGCGATGGTGAGCTTTTCTTCATGCGTCATCGCCGCGCCGGGCGATTGCTCGCCGTCGCGCAAGGTAGTGTCCAAAATCTTGATCGTCTGCAATTTGGGTGCTTTGTGTTGTTCGTTGGTCATGACATAGGTCCTTCTGTTCGCCGCGTCGCGTTTCTTTTCCTCCTTCCGCAGAAATCCCCTAAACGCCAGCACCGCGAGATCATCGCGCGTGCCATCCGCTTAGGGGCTGCTAAGGAGAAGAAGCGCGCGCGAAGAACCGAGGGAAGGACGGGCTTTCGCATAAGGGCGCGACAAATCGCTGGCGGAAATTCCGCCGGCCTTTGTCTTGGTATGCGCACCCTTCGTCATGGACCTGTCGTCGTTCCGCCCGTCGAATTCTCTAGCTCACACAAAGGAACTTAACCGACGGTAAAATCACCGCTTTTTCCTTCGCTGGCGGGGATTTACGCCGAATTTGCCTGAAAGGGCAAGGGCGCGCAGGATGGCCTTCCACAAGAACCCCGCCGGATTGCTTGATCGAAATCGAGGACGTCTCCAAGGCCTATGCCGGCTCCGGCACTGACGGCGTTGCAAACCTCACCCTTCGTGTCCAGCGGGGCGAGTTCCTGGTCCTGATCGGACCCTCCGGCTCAGGCAAGACCACGACCTTGAACATGGTCAACCGCCTGGCCGAGCCCGACCGCGGCGTAATTCGCATCGAAGGCAGGGATATCCGGGACAGCGACCCCGTCCAGCTTCGCCGCGGCATCGGCTATGTCTTTCAAGAGGCTGGACTTTTTCCACATTTGAGCGTGGCCGAGAACATCGCTGTCACCCCCCGGCTGCTGGGTTGGAATGAAGCTGCCATTCAAGCCCGGATCGAGGAGCTTCTGGCGTTGGTGCAACTGGAGCCCACGGCTTTTCGTGACCGGCGCCCGCAGGGTCTTTCGGGCGGGCAACGACAGCGTGTGGCGCTGGCCCGGGCGCTGGCGGCCAAGCCCCACATTCTTCTCCTGGACGAACCGTTCGGCGCACTCGATCCGGTGACCCGCAAATCGGTGGCCGGCGATGTCCGCGCCATCCATCAGAGCCTGGGCCTCACCACCCTGATGGTCACCCATGACATGACCGAGGCGCTGCTGCTGGCGGACCGGATCGCGGTGATGCGGCAAGGAACCCTGGTGCAGACCGGCACGCCCCACGAATTGGTGAGCCATCCAGCCGATCCTTTTGTCGCTCAATTGATCGAGACCCCACGCCGACGCGCCCAAGCGCTGGCCAAGACGCTGGCCTTATGAGCGCCAGCTTTGCCGAAGCATGGGCGTTGTTGCCGGATTATCTCGGCCAGCATGTGATCTTGAGCATTTCCGCCTTGATCCTGGGGGTGGCGATCAGTGTGCCGCTGGGCATCCTGGCGGCGCGAAATGGCAAAGTGGGCGCGCCGCTGTTGGCGGTGGTGAGCGTGGTCCAGACCATCCCCGGCCTGGCATTGCTGGCGTTGTTCTATCCGCTGTTGTTGGCGATTTCCGCGCTCACCCGCGATCTTTTCGGGTTCTCGTTCCGCGCGCTCGGCTTTTTGCCCGCGCTGTTGGCGCTCACGCTCTATGCCATGCTGCCGGTGCTGCGCAATCTGGTCACGGCGCTCAAAGGCCTCGATCCCGCGATCTTGATGGCCGCCAAGGGCGTGGGCATGACGCCGCGCCAATCCCTGCTCAAGGTCGAGCTGCCGCTGGCCGCGCCGCAATTGCTGGCCGGGATCCGCACCGCCACCGTATGGGTGGTGGGCATCACCACGCTTTCCACGCCCATCGGCCAGACCAGCCTGGGCAATTATATCTTCACCGGGCTTCAGACCGAGAATTGGGTCTTTGTTCTGTTCGGCTGCGTCGCCGCCGCCGCATTGGCCATGGTGCTGGACTTTCTTCTGGCGATGGCGGGTTCGGCGTTGAGCCTCGGCTCGCGGCGCGGGCTGGTCCTTGCCGGGCTGGGGGTCGTCCTCCTGATTGGCGCGAGCCTCGTCCCCGGTCTCGCCAACAGACCCGCGCATGGCGTGGTGATCGGGGCCAAGAATTTCGACGAGCAATATATCCTGGCCGATCTGATCGCGAACCGGCTCCGACACGCGGGCTTCTCCACCAGTCAGAAAATCGATCTGGGTTCGACGGTGGCGCTCCGCGCCCTGGCCGCGTCCGATATCGACGCTTATGTCGATTATTCCGGGACGCTGTGGGGCGATGCCATGCATCGCACCGACATGCCGGGCCGCCAGGCCATGCGGGTTCAAATCCAGGACTGGCTTTCCCATCGCTATGGCATCGCCACGATCGGGTCCCTGGGTTTCGAGAATGCCTATGTCTTTGCCATGCGCACAGACCGCGCCAAGACGCTGCATATCCGGAGCCTAGCCGATGTCGCCGCTCATCCCGACCTCACCATTGGCGGCGATTTCGAGATTTTCTCGCGGCCGGAATGGCGCCGGGTCGAAGCCGCCTATGGCCTTGCGGCCTTGCGGCGGCGGCAATATCAGCCCGATTTTCTTTATCGCGCGGTGATGAGCGGGGACGCCGATCTGGTCTCGGCCTTTTCCAGCGACGGCCGCATCGCGCGTTATGGCCTCACCATCCTGGCCGACCCCACAGAGGCCCTGCCCCCTTACGACGCCATGCTGCTGGTGGGGCCGGCTCATGCCCATGACACGCGTTTCATCGAGAGCCTTCGCCCCCTGATCGGGGCCATCCCGCTGTCCGTGATGCAGCAGGCCAACCTGATGGTGGACCGGGATCAGGACAAACGGACGCCGGCCGAGACCGCAGCCTGGCTCGAGGCGCGCATCGCGCATTGACAGGGCGCGTCAACGCGACAATAGAACAGCGGGGCTGTCACAAAGCTGTGCTTTCACGCGCTCGCGTGAAAATGCTTGTCTCGGTCCCGAACGCCCAACCGCTGATTCCAAGGCCTGCCGGACATGAAAATCCTGCCGCCCGTCTCCATCGAAGCGCGCCGCCTGCTGCCCAGCAGGTGGGACTTGCTGGCGGCCATACTAGTGGTGGGCTTTCTGGTCGCTTTCGCCGATGTCAGCCGCTTCCTGGTGCATCCGTTGAGCTCTATCTCCGGCAATTACCTGAAGCTCGATCCCGCCGACCTGCCGGGTTATGCGGTTCGCACCGCGCTTCGCATGCTGATCGCGATGGGCGCTTCGCTGGTCTTTACGTTTACCTACGCCACCTGGGCGGCCAAGAACCCGCGGGCCGGGGCCTTGTTGGTGCCGCTTCTCGACATCCTTCAGTCGGTGCCGATCCTGTCCTTTCTGTCCATCACCATCGTCTGGTTCCTGTCGCTGTCGCCCGGCCGCATCCTGGGCGCGGAGCTGGCCTGCGTTTTCGTTATCTTCACCGGCCAGGCCTGGAACATGGCGTTCAGCTTCTATCAATCGCTACGCACCGTGCCGGAAGAGTTGGAAGAAGCCGGCCGCATGTTCGGTCTCAATGCCTGGGCGCGTTTCTGGCGGATCGAAGCGCCCTTCGCCACGCCGTCGCTGATCTGGAACATGATGATGAGCATGTCCGGCGGCTGGTTCTTCGTCACCCTGTCCGAGGCGATCAGCGTGGGCAAGACCAACATCGCCCTTCCCGGCGTGGGCTCCTGGATCGCCGTCGCCATCGCGCAAAAGAACCTGCCGGCCATTTTCGAGGCCATCGCGGCGATGCTGGTGGTGATCCTGATCTATGACCAGCTTCTGTTCCGCCCGCTGGTGGCCTGGGCGGACCGCTTCCGTGTCGCCAGCGAGCCGTCGGAGGAAGCGCCCCAATCCTGGGCCTTGACCGTCTATCGCCGCTCCCGCCTGCTCAATCTGATCACCGCGCCTTTCGAGCAGATGATGCGTTGGTCCTATTACTGGCATCCGCCAAGCTTCGGCATTAAAGCCGCTGTGCGCGAGGTCGACAGCCGGGTTTCCGACATCATCTGGTACACGCTGCTGGGCGTGCTGGGGGCCTTTGCCGTCTGGCGCATTTATGAATTTCTGGGCCACGCCAATTTGACGTGGCGCGACGCGGCAACAGCTTTTGGGCTGGGCTTCATCACCCTGGTGCGGGTGATCGTGCTCATCGCGCTGGCCAGCCTGGTCTGGACGCCAATCGGCATCTATGTGGGCCTGAGGCCCAAACTCACCGCTATCGTACAGCCGGTGGCGCAGTTCCTGGCCGCCTTCCCCAGCAATTTGCTGTTTCCGCTGGTGGTGTCGCTCATCGTGTTCTGGAATGCCAGTCCCGATATCTGGCTGTCACCGCTGATCGTGCTGGGCACGCAGTGGTACATCTTGTTCAACGTGATCGCCGGCGCCAGCACCATGCCGCAGGAATTGCGCGACGCCGCCGAGAATTTCGGCGTCCATGGCTGGCTATGGTGGAAGAGGGTCGCGCTGCCCGCCGTCTTTCCTTTTTATGTCACCGGAGCCATCACCGCCTCTGGCGGCGCCTGGAACGCGTCCATCGTGGCGGAGGTCGCCAGCTGGGGCGAACACACATTGCGGGCCCATGGCTTGGGCGCCTATATCGCCGACGCGGTCAATGCAGGGGATTTTCACCATGTCCTCTTGGGCACGATCGTGATGAGCTTCTTTGTGGTGGTGGTAAATCGGATTCTGTGGCGCCCCCTTTACTGGTATGCTGAAAGAAAGTTTCGTCTTACATAAGTCTTATGATGGTCGCACGCCCGACGGCTTCGCTGCGCTCGCCTAGTCGATGCTCCGTGTGGCGTCCGCTTTATTGGTATGCGGAACGCAAATTCCGCTTGACGTGAGGGAGACTAAGCCATGGCAAGCACTGAACTTCTTCAAGTCTCTCATGTCCGGCGCACTTTTCCGCGCGGCCAGGGCGAGGAATTGCTGGTCTTGGACGACGTCAATCTCACCTTGAAACAGGGCGAGATCGTGGGTCTGCTGGGCCGCTCCGGTTCGGGAAAATCCACCTTGCTGCGCCTGATCGCAGGCCTGGCGCGCCCGCAAGGCGGCAACCTCTCTTACATGGGCGCGCCCATCGAAGGTCCCGCCCAAGGCGTGGCGATGGTGTTTCAGGGCTTCGCGCTCTTTCCCTGGCTCACGGTGCTGGAGAATGTGCAACTGGGACTGGAAGCGTTAAATCTCCCAGCACGAGAGATGCGCGAACGGGCGCTGGCCGCCATCGATTTGATCGGCCTGGACGGTTACGAAAGCGCCTATCCGCGAGAATTGTCCGGCGGCATGCGCCAGCGCGTGGGCTTCGCCCGCGCCGTGGTGGTCCATCCCAACATCCTTCTGATGGATGAGCCCTTCAGTGCGCTGGATGTGCTGACGGCGGAAAATCTGCGCACCGATCTGGTCGAGCTCTGGGGAAATGGCAAGTTGCCCATCAAGGGCATCATCCTGGTCACGCACAATATCGAGGAAGCGGTGCTAATGTGCGACCGTGTGCTGTTGTTCTCGTCCAATCCGGGCCGCGTGAGTTCGGAAATCAAGATCGAGTTGCCCCAGCCGCGCGACCGCACCTCGCCGCAGTTCGAGCATTATGTGGATCAGATCTATGTCGAGATGACGGCGCGGCGTGTCGAAAGGCTGCAACAGCAGCAGGCACGCAATGCCGGCATCGAAGTGCCGCTGGTCCATGTCTCGCCCAACCAGATCGCCGGCCTGGTCGAAGCGCTGGCTGCCCCGCCCTATGACGGCAAGGCGGACTTGCCCGACATTTCGTATGAGCAGGAATTGGAGGTGGACGAGCTCTTCCCGGTGGCTGAAGCGATGCAGCTTCTACGCCTGGCAGAGGTCGAAGGCGGCGACATAAGGCTTACCCATATGGGCAAGCGCTTTGCCGAAGCCGACCTTAATGAGCGCAAGGAGATCTTCTCCCGCGCCTTGATGAACCATGTGCCGCTGGCGGTGCATATCCGGCGGGTGCTGGACGAACGCGCCACCCATTCCGCGCCCCGCCGTCGTTTCTTGGACGAATTGGAAGATCACATGACCGAGGAAGCCGCGGAAGACACGCTCAAGACGGTGATCAGTTGGGGCCGCTTCAGCGAATTGTTTTCCTATGACGACGATGCGGCCTTGTTCAGCCTGGAAAACCCAACTTAGCTGTTGTTGAAGCTTGGTCGTGCCCCTTCTCCCCCTTGCCCGCGCTAGCGGGCCGGAGGGGGAGATACCCCTTGCTGGCCCTCGGGCCAGCGAAGGGAGAGGGGTCTTCAACCTACGGCGCGTGCTTCGCGCGCGACCACCCTTCGCGCGGGGAAGACCAGATGCGCCGTAGTGCCGAGACTGACGGCGCTTTCCAGTTCGAGCGTTCCGCCATGGCATTCCATCAGGGCCTTGGTCAGCGCCAGGCCCAGCCCGGTGCCTTCGACATTGCGCGCAAACGGCGAGGCAATCTGGCGGAAAGGTTCCAACGCCACCTTGATCATTTCGGGCGCGATGCCGATGCCGGTGTCGGAAACCGACAAGACCAGACCCCCGTCCTCTGCGCGATCGGCGCTGATGCGGATCGCCCCGCCCGGCGGCGTGAATTTGACGGCATTGGAAAGAAGATTGAGCAGAATCTGCTTCACCCGCAGACGGTCGGCATAGAGGGAGGGAACATCGCCATCCGCGCCTTGGGTGAGGCTGAGCCTGGCCTCCATGGCGCGGCCTCGCATCAGCTTCATGCACTCGCCGATCAATTCCTTGGGCGAGACTTCTTCGCAATGAAGCTCGAACTTGCCGGCTTCGGCCTTGGACAGATCGAGGATGTCGTTGATCAGCGCCAAAAGATGGCGCCCCGCGCCATGGATGTCGCGGGCATAGTCGCGATAGCGGCCATTGCCCAGCGCGCCGAACATCTCTCCGCCCAGCACTTCCGAAAAACCGATGATCGCGTTCAGGGGAGTGCGCAATTCATGGCTCATCAGGGCGAGGAAATTGCTTTTGGCGCGGCTGGCTTCGCGCGCGGTGGAAAGGGCGTCGCTCAACTCCCGCTCGCGCGCTTGTAGCAGTGCCAGCTTGCAGCGCAGGAGCGCTTCGCCGGTGACGATGCCCAGATAGCGTCCCCGCGACGTCACCACAAAACATTCGATCAGGGCGTCGGGATTCTCCACCAGCAACGTCGCGCCCAGATCCGAGAATTGGACGTGTTCGTCCACGATCAGTGGCGTGAGATTGGCGAGCTTGAGGACGGATTTGGGGCTGTATAGTTCGGGCGCGTATTGCCGGGCGTAGCGGGCAAGGAAGATCAGCCGGTTCACCAGGCCAGCAATTCCACCCGCATCGTCAACAACCGCGACGGCGGGTACCGAGGGATTGTCAAGAAGCCAGGTAAAGACCTCGCCGCAGGTCATGCTTTGCGGCAACGCTCTGCCCGGCATCGCGAGCGCACCCGCCGTTTGCGGACCTGCCGAAAGTTGATCTGTCTCGATTTCGGTCACGACCCAAGAGCGCGCTTGCTATCCCCGCCGGGACGCTAGGCGATCCAGGTTTTCCGCGGGTTAATGGGTTCCCGCAAAGCGTGGCGCTCGTGTGAAGTTATTGTGACAAAGACGCTATTTGCCGGCGCGAAAATCGATATCGCTGTCGGCCGCCATATCCAGGGTTGCAGCCCAGGCCGCAACATTCTGGTCGAGCTGGACACGGTCCACGATCGCCAGCGTGTCGTCCGAGGAGTGGTGATAATCGAAATAGCGATTGGCGTCCTGGCTGAGCGCCAGGACCGGCACGCCGGCATGCTGAATCTCTTCCACATCGCTGCCCGCATCCAACGCCGGCGTCGTGGCGACAATGATCTTGAGCGGCGCGAGGATAGAGGAAAGCGGCAACAGCTCCTTATTGGCGGCCGCGCCCGGAGGCAGTTGCAGCATATAGATATTGTCGCTGCCGAGATCGCTTTCTCCCGCCAGCACGATCTTGCTGAGTTCGCCTTTGTGCATGTCGAGATAAGCGGCGCCCGAACCACCGGTCTCTTCCGAACCCCAGAACACCACGCGAATGGTGCGGGGGATGACGCGGCAGTTGCGCGATCAGATGGCCGGCAGCGGCGCTGATGGCCACGCCGGCGCCGTCATCGATGGCGCCGGTGCCGGGATCCCAGCTGTCGATATGGCCGCCGACCACAATCACTTGATCGGGATGGCTGCTGCCCACCACATCGCCGGAGATGGTCCAGGCCGTGCCGTCCACGACATGGGACTGAAGCAGAAGATGCAAGCGCACCGGTCCCCGCGCCGCCATATGCTCAATCAGGTCGGCATCCGGCACGCCCAGTGCGCCCGCGGGAATCCTTGGCGCATCGGCGGCATACAGAGTGGCGCCGGTGTGGGGTGCCCGCGCCGTTCCCGTTGAAATCGAACGGGTGAGATAGGCGACGGCGCCGCGGCGCGCCGCTTCCGACGGCGCATAGCGCGCGGCCACCGCGGCGCCATAGCCGCTCCCGTCCTGGGTGCGGGTCATAGGCTGGTTGACCACGACGATCTTGCCGGTAAAGGCGTCGGCGGGCGCAGCCTTCAATTCCTCCAGGCTCTTCAGCACCACGACTTCGGCGGTGATGCCCTCCGGCGGCGTGGGCACCGAATTGCCCAAGCCCAGGATCGCCAGCTTTTGCGGAAAGGGCGAAAGGATCGCTGCGCTTTCCGTATCCCTCAGCCAGGCGCGCTTGGCGAAAGGCTCGACATGGACATTGGTGAAACCCAGCGCCGTCATCTTGGCCACGGCCCAGTCACGCGCCCGCATCTGGGCGGGCGAACCTGCGGGTCGCGGACCGATTTCGGTGGTGAGGGATTCCAACACCTGATAGGCGGTGGGGTCGTTGAGGGCCTGGTCGCGCAAGCGAATTGCGGTAGCGGGATCGGCTAGAACTGGAGTGGTCAAAAGCATGACCAGGCCAAACAGAGAAGCGAATTTAATCATCCTGTTCCCCAGAAAGTGCGCGGGATTTTGGGGCCTGAGCAGGAGCGGGCGCGCAGCGTGCGTGAAGCACGTGAGCACCGGCGACGAACTCAGGACCCAAAAGACAAGCACTTAGTTCTTCGCGGTGTCCACCAGCTTGTTCTTGGCTATCCACGGCATCATGGCGCGCAACTTCTTGCCCACTTCCTCGATGGGATGCTGGTCGCCCCGCGCGCGCGTCGCCTTGAACGAGGTCTGGCCCGCCTTGTTCTCCAAGACCCAGTCCCGGGCGAATTTGCCGCTCTGGATGTCGTCCAGCACCCGCTTCATCTCGGCCTTGGTCGCCGGCGTGATGATGCGCGGGCCCGTGACATACTCGCCGTACTCGGCGGTGTTGGAGATGGAATAATTCATGTTGGCGATGCCGCCCTCATAAATCAGGTCCACGATCAGCTTCACTTCGTGGAGGCATTCGAAATAAGCCATCTCGGGCGCATAGCCCGCTTCCACCAAGGTCTCGAAACCGGCGCGGATCAATTCCACCAAGCCGCCGCAGAGCACGGTCTGCTCGCCGAACAGATCGGTCTCGCATTCCTCGCGGAAATTGGTCTCGATAATGCCGGCGCGGCCGCCGCCGATCGCGGAGGCATAAGACAGTCCCAGATCATGGGCATTGCCGGAGGCGTCCTGATGCACCGCGATCAGGCAGGGCACGCCGCCGCCCTTGAGATATTCGCCGCGCACGGTGTGGCCGGGGCCTTTGGGCGCCACCATCAGCACGTCCAGGTCCTTCCGGGGCTCGATCAGGCGGAAATGGACATTGAAGCCATGGGCGAACATCAGGGCCGCACCCTGCTTCATGTTCTTTTCCAGATCCCCTTTCCAGATGTCGGCCTGCAACTCATCTGGCGTCGCCATCATCATCACGTCCGCCCATTTGGCGGCGTCGGCCACGTTCATCACCTTGAAGCCGGCGGCTTCCGCTTTCTTGGCCGAGGCACCGGGACGAGCCGCGACCACCACCTCTTTGACGCCGGAATCGCGCATATTCTGGGCATGGGCGTGGCCCTGGGAGCCGAAGCCGATCACCGCGACTTTCTTGTTCCTGATCAGATTGAGATCGGCGTCCCGATCGTAATAGACCCGCATAATCAACACCCTTCCGTTGCGCCCGCCTTTTATCCGCTCACATGCGGTGGGGCAATTGTTTCTGGCTCATATGTCACATGCAGTGAGGTTCAGGGGGTGTCCCGGCTGATCGCGGCCACGCCCGTGCGCGAGACATCGGCGAGGCCCACGCCCCGCATGGCCTCGATAAAGCTCGATATCCGGGCGGGGGTGTCGGTCAGTTCGAACACTCCGCCCTGGTCCAGGGCGCGGGCGCCGTACTTTTCCGCCAGCGCCTTGGCCGCGCCGAGCGCGGGGGGCGCCACTTTCACCAGCGCCATTTCCCGCTCGATGCCGTCGGAGGCGGACGTCCAGTTGGTGACCGCATGAACAGGGACCACGCGCCGCAGTTGCGCTTCGATCTGCTCGATCACCTCGGGGGTGCCCGAAGTGACGATGGTGATGCGCGACGTGCGCTGGGCTGGATCGACCTCGGCCACGGTGAGGCTTTCGATATTGTAGCCGCGGCCGGAGAACAGCCCCACCACGCGGGCGAGGACGCCCGCCTCATTGTCCACCAGGGCGGTCAGCGTGTGACGTTCGATGGCCATCACACCAGCATCTTTCCTTCGTCGCTCACTTCGGCATCGGAAAGGCCGGAGAGGATCATGTCGTTATGCGCCGCGCCCGAGGGGATCATGGGGTAGCAATTCTCCGCGGGATCGATGCGGCAGTCGAACAGCACCGGCTTGGGACTGTCGATCATCCGGCGGATCTTGTCGTCCAGTTCGCCGGGCCTGTCGGCGCGCAGCCCCAGGCAGCCAAAGGCTTCCGCCATCTTGGTGAAATCGGGCAGCGCCTCCGAATAGGAATGGGAATAGCGCCCGCCATGCAGCAATTCCTGCCATTGGCGCACCATCCCCATATATTGATTGTTGAGGATGAAGATCTTGATCGGCAGGTCATACTGCACCGCGGTGGACATTTCCTGCATGGTCATCTGCACCGAGGCCTCGCCGGCGATGTCGATCACCAGCGCGCCGGGATGGGCCATCTGCACCCCCACCGCGGCGGGCAGGCCATAGCCCATCGTGCCCAATCCGCCCGATGTCATCCAACGATTGGGCTCCTCGAATTTGAAACGTTGCGCCGCCCACATCTGATGCTGGCCCACTTCGGTGGTGATGAAGACATCGCGTCCGCGTGTCAGGGCATAAAGCCGGTCGATGGCATATTGCGGCTTGATCAGCGATTCCGATGTCTGATAGGCGAGGCACTTCTTGGCGCGCCAGCTGTCGATCTGGCCCCACCAATCTTTGATCGATGGTGCTTTGAGGCCCCTGGCCTTCCACAGCTTGACCATTTCGGCGATGGCTTTGCCGGCATCGGCGACGATGGGCAGATCCACCCGCACGATCTTGTTGATCTGCGAGGGGTCGATATCGAGATGAATTTCTTTGAGCCCGGCGAGAAAAGGTCGATCCGCCCCGTCACGCGGTCGTCAAAACGCGCGCCCAGGCAGACCATCAGGTCGCAATCATGCATGGCATTGTTGGCTTCGTAGGTGCCGTGCATCCCCAGCATCCCCAGCCATTGGCGTGAGGAAGCGGGAAAAGCGCCCAACCCCATCAAGGTCGAAGTGACGGGAAAACCGGTAAGCGAAGCCAGTTCGCGCAACGCCAGGCTGGCCTTGGGTCCGGAATTGATGATGCCGCCGCCAGTATAGAGGATAGGGCGCTTGGCCTCGGCCATCATCTCGACCGCGCGCGCGATCGCAGCCTGATCGGGTTCGGTCTTGGGCCGGAAAGTGCGATGGCGGATTTCATCCGGCGCGTAATATTCGCCCGTCTTGAATTGCACGTCCTTGGGAATGTCCACCACCACAGGGCCGGGACGGCCCTGGGTGGCGATCTGGAAAGCTTCGTGCAGGGTGCGGGATAATTCATTCACGTCCTTCACCAGCCAATTGTGCTTGGTGCAGGCGCGGGTGATGCCCACCGTATCGGCTTCCTGGAATGCGTCGGTGCCGATCAGGTGGGTCGCCACTTGTCCGGTCAACACGACTAGGGGAATCGAATCCATCAAGGCGTCGGTCAAGCCGGTCACTGCATTGGTGGCGCCGGGACCCGACGTGACCAGCACCACGCCGGGCTTGCCGGTGGAGCGGGCATAGCCTTCCGCGGCATGGGTGGCGCCCTGCTCATGGCGCACCAGCACATGGGTGATGCCATTGTCGGCGAACAGCGCGTCATAGATGGGAAGCACCGCGCCACCGGGATAGCCGAAAATATGGGTGACGCCTTGATCCTTGAGCGCGCGCACCACCATCTGGGCGCCGGTCAAAGACACCGTTTCGCGGGCGGCGGACCTAGTCGCCAAGGTGGTGGCCGCCAATGTCGTTTTCGTATCCATATCCCCTGCTTCAAAAGATAAAGGGGCGTTTCCGCCCCTCGATCACATGTCATCGCCCGGTAACGTGGGGTTAACCACGTTCGGCCGACGGCATCCAAATAAGTACGACAGCGTGTTTCATGCGGCCGGGACGTTAAGATGCGGCCGACCTCCACGTCAAGCAATTTCATGCGATAAAGTCATAATATTGCGCAATAAAATTGCTTTTCATGGGGTCGAGCCAGTTATAATCCGCCATCCGGCTGCGAAACCAGGTGATTTGGCGCTTGGCGAATTGGCGTGTCGCCGTCACTGCTTCACCTATCGCGGCCTCGCGCGAAAGCTTGCCCTGTCCATAGGCGATCAAGGGCGGGAGGCCCAGAAGCTTCGCCGCCGGCATGGCGGGATCGAGATCGGACAGCGCCAAGGCTTCATCCACGGCGCCCCGTTCCAGCATGTATTCGAAGCGCTCGGCGATCCTCTTGCGCAGAACCGGCCGCGGCGGATCAAGGACAAAGCGCGCCAGCCTCATGCCTTCCAGCAGTGGCGCACTCTGTTTCAGCTGCCATTCGCGCAAAGGCCGGCCGGTCGCTTCCAACACTTCCCAAGCCCGTGCCACCCGTTGCGGATCGGTGGGACGAAGCATGGTCGCAGTTTCAGGATCGCGCGCCGAAAGGCGGGCGTGAAGTTCGCCCACACCGATCTCGCCCAACAACGCGCGCGCCTGTGCGCGGATGGCTGCGGGGATCGGCGGAATATCCGCCAGGCCTTCCGTCAAAGCGGTGAAATAGAGCCCGGTGCCGCCGACGATAATGGGTGTGCGTCCCATCGCACGCGCCTCGGCCAGGGCGCGGCGCGCATCTTCCGTATAACGCCCCACCGAATAGGCCTCGCGCGCCGAGACATGGCCATAAAGCAGATGCGGCACTCGCCTTTGCACCCCTGCATCCGGTTGCGCAGTGAGTATGGGCGCTTCGCGATAGATCTGCATGGCGTCGGCATTGATCAGCACACCCGAGATCTGTTCCGCCAAAGCCAGCGCGGCAGCGGACTTGCCGCTCGCGGTCGGGCCTGCAATAAGCACGGCGTCGCATTGCATCGGGCCAGTGTCGTGGGTTTTGTCCTGAATGTCATCGGTGCCGGGGCCGAGCCTGCGCTGTTCACGCCGCTCAAGCTGGGCACGCCGCATATTCTGTCGCCGGGCCATGCGTTCGATCTGCCATTACCCGGCGGTGACGCCACTCCAGCTCTGGCTGAAGCCCGCGCCTTCGCCGAAGGCCTGGCGCTCGACATCAATGTCGTATCGACAGTGCATCGCAAAAAAAAACTCCTCATCGCCGACATGGATTCCACCATCATCAATGTGGAATGCCTGGACGAGCTGGCCGACCTGGCGGGTTTGAAACCCCAGATCGCCGCCATCACCGAACGCGCCATGCGGGGCGAGCTTCCGTTCGAGGCGGCGCTGCGCAAGCGGGTGGGCATGCTGAAGGGCCTGGCCCTCACGGCGCTGGAGCGCACCTATGCCGAGCGGGTACGCCTCAATCCCGGCGCCAAGAGCCTGATCGCCACCATGCGCCGGCATGGCGCGCACACCATGCTGGTATCCGGCGGCTTCGGTTTCTTCACCACCCGCGTGGCGCAAGCGGCAGGCTTCCATGTCGAGCGCGGCAACACATTATTGGATGATGGCACCGTTCTCACCGGCGAAGTGGGTCATCCCATCCTGGGCCGGGAGGCCAAATTGCAGGCGCTGGAAGAAGCGGCGGACACGCTCAAGCTGGATTTCGCCCAGACGCTGGCGGTGGGCGATGGCGCCAACGATCTCGCCATGATCCAGCGGGCGGGATTGGGCGTCGCCTATCATGCCAAGCCGCTGGTGGCAGCCGCCGCCAGCGCCTCTATCGATCACAACGACCTGACAGCTTTACTTTATCTGCAGGGTTATACGGACCGGCAAATTGTTCGGGTCTAACTCTGGCGAGGCTTAGTCGTGACTTCCCTCCCCATGCGCGCGAAGTGCGCTGAGGTGGCCGTAGCAGCGTTTACGATGCGAAGGCCGGAGGGGGAAACTAATCAAGCCTAAGCCCTACATAAGTGAGATCGCCATCGCGGTTCACCAGCATCAACTCGACCTTCTTGCCGGCCTTGGCGTCCGCGTCCACCCGCGCCTCGATATCGGCGGGCGATTTCACTGGTTGGCTCTGCACTTCCACGATCACGTCACCGGGACGGAAATTCTTGTCGGCGGCGGGACTGTCGGGATCGACATCGCTCACCACCACACCCTGGATACTGCCGGCGAGCTTGTATTTGGCCCGCGCCGCGTCATCCAGCGGCGCCAGCGACAGCCCCAATTGCGAGACCTTCGATTTGGGCTTGGCCGGAGGCGGTGGCAGCTTCTTGCCCGGCTTGTCCGGGGTACTCTTCATCCAGCTTGGCGACAAAATCCTGTAGCTCTGCTTTCTCCCCTTGCGCAGCACGTCGATATTGACGGTCTTGCCGATGGGCGTGGCGGCGACGACACGGGGCAATTCGCGCGAATCCGCCACCGGCTTGCCGTCGAAGCCCACCACCACGTCGCCATTCTGCAGTCCTGCCTTTTGCGCGGGTCCGCCCGCGGTGACGTCGGCGACCAGCGCGCCTTGGGTGCCGGGCAGCCCCATGCCTTGGGCGATTTCCTCGGTCACTCTGCTGGATGCGCACGCCGATCCAGCCGCGCCGGGCGACGCCGAATTGGCTCAACTGCGCCACCACGTCGCGCGCCAGATTGGAGGGAATGGAGAAACCGATGCCCACGCTGCCGCCCGAAGGCGAGAAGATCGCCGAATTGATGCCGATCACATTGCCGTCCATGTCGAACAGCGGACCGCCGGAATTGCCGCGATTGATGGGCGCATCGGTCTGGATGAAATCGTCATAGGGACCGGCATTGATGTCGCGGTTGCGCGCCGAGACGATGCCGGCCGTCACCGTCGAACCCAGGCCGAAGGGATCGCCGATCGCCATCACCCAGTCGCCGATCCTGGCCTTGTCGCTGTCGCCGAAATGGGTGGCGGGCAAGGGCTTCTTGGGGGTGACTTTGAGCAGCGCCAGGTCGGTCTTGGTATCGCGCCCCACCATCTTGGCCGGCAGGACTGAGCCGTCATTCAGCGTGACCGTGATCTGGTCGCTATTCTCGATCACATGATTGTTGGTGACGATGAAGCCGGTGGGATCGATGATAAAGCCCGAGCCCAGCGAAGTGACATGCTGGGGCCGTTGGCGTTGGGTCCCAGGAAATTCTTGAACAGATCTTCCAGCGGCGAGCCCGGCGGCAGGTTGGGCATGGCCTGGGGCGGAGGCGCTTTCAGGGTCTGGGTGGTGGCAATATTGACCACGGTGGGAAGCAGCTTGGCGGCCAGATCGGCAAAGGAATCCGGGGCCGGGCGCGCCAAGGCGCCGGGGCAAGGCCAGAGCGGCACAAAGCAGCTAGCGCAAACAGCATGTCGATCGGATCCGGTGGCGGGGATTTGGATTCGTGGCCTGAGCATAAGCCTTCCCTTTCCGGCGCAAACAGGGCGAAATGCGCCGCAATGCCTTAACCGCAAAAATGCGGACAGGTCCGGCGTTTGGAACCGCGTCCGCTGGTCTATAAGCGGCGCCATGGCCGTCAGCCCGCGAAGACATTCTCCATGCGCTGGACCAGGTCATCGACCCGGTCAGCGGCCGCAGCGTGGTGCAGCAGAACATGATTGCCGGGCCTGGTACTGCCCGAAGGACGGCCATGTCGGTTTTGCGCTGGAAGTCCCGCCGGCGCAGGGTCCGGCGGCCGAACCCCTGCGCGCCGCCTGCGAAGCGGCGGTCGCAAAGCTTCCCGGCGTGTTTCGGTCACCGCCGTGCTGACCGCCCATCAGGGCGCAGAGCCTCGCATGGCCACACGACCAGCCGCCGCCGCGCCACGGCCCAGCCGCGCAGCACCGGCCGCCGCAGGCATCCCGCGGCGTCGAGCCACATCATCGCGGTGGCCAGCGGCAAGGGCGGGGTGGGCAAATCCACCGTCGCGGTCAATCTGGCGCTGGGCCTGGCGCGGCTGGGCCTGAAAGTGGGGCTGCTGGATGCCGATATTTACGGCCCCGTCGTGCCGCGCCTGCTGGGCATCAACCACAAGCCGGAAACGCGACGGCAAGAAACTGAAGCCGATCGAGAAATACGGCCTCAAGACCATGTCCATCGGCTTCATGGTCAAGGAAGACGAGGCCATGATCTGGCGCGGGCCGATGGTGCAGTCGGCTCTGACCCAGATGATGAATGACGTGCTATGGGCGCCGCTGGATGTGCTGGTGCTGGACATGCCGCCGGGCACCGGCGACGCCCAGCTCACCATCGCCCAGCGCGTGCCGCTGAAAGGCGCGGTGATCGTCTCCACCCCGCAGGACATCGCCCTGATCGACGCCAAGAAAGGCATCGCCATGTTCCGCAAGACCGCAGGTGCCGATCCTGGGCATGGTCGAAAATATGAGCGTCTTCGTCTGCCCGGATTGCGGCCATGCCCATCATATTTTCGGCCATGGCGGCGCGCGTCAGACGGCGGAGAAGATGGGCGTGCCCTTCCTGGGCGAGATCCCGCTGGTGCCGTGATCCGCGAAACCTCGGATGAAGGCACGCCGGTGATGGTGGCAATCCGGACGGTCCCGAAGCCAAGGCCTTCCTGGCGGTGGCGGAAAAGGTCGCGGCAATGCTCGAGAGGGACCGGCCGGCGCCGAAAATCATTTTATCGAGTGATCATTTGCGCGAGAAGCGTGACGTAGCTGAAGGCAAGCCCCTCCGGCGTGACATGATCTTCGCGTGCGGTTTCGCGCCAGGCGCCGCGATCGAAGTTGAAATGGGCGTCGCCTTCGAATGCGCGATGCACTTCGGTCAATTCGATCCGTGTCGGCATGCGGCAGAGCGGCGCGATAGATCTCTGCGCCGCCGATCACCATGATGCGTCCGGCATCGCCAGTGCATCGTCCGCGAGGGCTTGGTCACGCGCCTTCGGCCTGCCAGCCGGCTTCGCGTGTCACCACGATATTCGCCGTTCCGGCAGCGGCTTTCTGGGCAGCGAGTCCCAGGTCTTGCGCCCCATCACCACGGTTTTGCCCATGTCAGTCGCCTTGAAGCGCTTCAAATCCTCGGAGATACGCCAGGGAATGGCACCCCTGGCCGATGACGCCATTGTCGGCGGCTGCAAGAATCAGGGTGACGCTCATTTTCGGCAGCGACCTTAGCAGCGCCTGTTGCAGCGAATGGGCGTACCGGCGTTTATGCGATGGGCCTATCTGGAGATATTGGTTTCCAGTCGAGCACTGCCATTTCTGCCTGCCGCCCCGCCGCGATCGCCTTGCGGCGGATTTCCGCACGCTTGCCATACCCGCCGCGAAAGGCCGCGAACAACATTCGACAAAGCCGCCGCGCCGCGCAAACTGCGTAAGTCCAGTAATAGGTGACGATGCCAGCCGGGGTTGGCTCTCCAAAGGCCAGATCGCATTCGATCAGCGGCCGCAGCCCCAAAAAATCAAAGGCGATATCGGCCTCGGTGATGGTGATGGGCATATTTCTCATAGGCGGCCAGCTGCGCACCGCAGCGCACCGCGATAGGCCGGCATCGGCCGGGCGGGCGGTCTGAGCCCCATGGCGGCGGCGCGCCGCCATGGCGAGCCCCAATGGCGGGCCATGCCCCCCGTCCGGCCGCGCAAGCTCAGCCGCAACGCGGCGGACAGCCGCGTGGCCGGAGCGATGCGGAGAATCCCCGCCCGGCAGCATCCAGCCGGCCCGGCGCCTGGCGCGGCACCCCAACGATGCCATGCGCGATAATGCGTATGCGCGGCAATTCACAACGTGGGCAACGCTCCCCGGCAATGCCATGCGCGGTCCCGGTCCGAATCGCGATTTCAGCCAGGCGCGCAATTATCACCAGTCACAACTTCAACGCCTCACGCCGCTTCCATGTCGGCGGCTATCAACCGCCGCGCGGTTATTATGCGCATCGCTGGAGCTGGGGCGAAACATTGCCGCCTTTCTTCTGGGCGCGCCAATATTGGCTGACGGATTACTCCATCTATGACCTGCCGCCGCCGCCTTTCGGCGCGGTCTGGGTGCGGGTGGGCAGCGACGCGCTCTTGATCGACCAGTATAGCGGGACCATCATCGAAGTCGATTACGGGGTGTTTTACTAAACACTTTCGAAGCTAGGTTCAGACCATCCCCCCTGTGTGCGCGAAGCGCGCTGATGGGGGAGGTGGTCGTAGCTGGCACACCGGCCAGCGAAGACCGGAGGGGCAGCAAACACGCGTCATAACGCCCCTTACCAGGGCCCCGGCCATGCTATAAATGGTCACCGTGCCGTCGCGTCCGCGGTGAGCGCACTGAAATTCATCCGGGTACGGTATATTCATGGCCAACGTCACCGTGATCGGCGCTCAATGGGGCGACGAGGGCAAAGGCAAGATCATCGACTGGCTGGCCAACCGCGCCGAGATGGTGGTGCGCTTCCAGGGCGGCAACAATGCCGGTCACACCATCGTGGTGGGCGACAAGACTTACAAATTATCGCTGCTTCCTTCCGGCGTGGTGCAGGGCAAGCGCTCCATCATCGGCAATGGCGTAGTGGTCGATCCCTGGTCGCTGTTGGATGAGATCGCGCGGGTGGGCCAGGCGGGTCTCAATGTGACACCGGATCTGCTTGTCGTGGCCGAGAATGCCGTGCTGGTCCTGCCGCTTCACCGCGAACTCGACGCCATGCGCGAAGACGCGACCAGCCAGAAGCTGGGCACCACCAAACGCGGCATCGGGCCGGCCTACGAGGACAAAGTGGGACGCCGGGCGCTGCGCGCCATCGACTTGACCGATCTGGGCGCGCTTCCCGCCAAGCTCGACCGCTTGCTCGCGCATCACAATGTGCTGCGCCGCGGCTTCGGTCACCAGGAAGCGGACCGCGATGCGTTGCTGACCTCGCTCAGGGACATCGCGCCCAAGATCACGCCTTTCATCGGTTCGTCCTGGCGCGAATTGAACCAGGCGCGCCGCCAGGGCAAGCGGGTGTTGTTCGAAGGCGCGCAGGCGGTGCTGCTCGATATCGATCACGGCACCTATCCTTTCGTGACCTCGTCCAACACGGTGGCGGGCCAGGCGGCGGCCGGATCAGGCGTCGGTCCCCGCGAGATCGGGACCGTACTGGGCATTGTCAAAAGCTACACCACCCGGGTGGGCGAAGGTCCCTTTCCCACCGAGCTCAAGGATGCGACCGGCGACAAGCTGGGCGAACGCGGCCACGAATTCGGCACGGTCACGGGCAGGAAGCGGCGCTGCGGCTGGTTCGACGCGGCCCTGGTGCGCCAAACCGTGATTACCGGCGGCATCGACGGCATTGCGCTCACCAAGCTGGACGTGCTGGACGGCTTCGACGAGATCAAGGTCTGCACCGGATACAGTTTGGACGGCAAGGTTCTTGACTATCTTCCCGCTTCCGCCAATGCGCAGGCGCGTCTCACGCCCGTCTATGAGACGTTGGAAGGCTGGAGCCAATCCACCCGTGGCGCCCGAAGCTGGGCCGCCTTGCCGGCGAATGCGATCAAATATGTGCGCCGGGTCGAGGAATTGATCGGCGCGCCAGTGGCGCTTCTCTCCACCAGTCCGGATCGCGACGACACGATCATGGTGAGAGATCCGTTTATTTGACCCCTCCGCCCTACGCACGCTCGAGAGCGTGCTACGGGCACCTCCCCTTCCAGGCGCTTCGCGCCGAAGGGGAGGATGGTCACGACCAAGCTTCTACAGGCGCTGGTGCGTCCTGGTCGTGAATTTCTTCCTCCGCGTTGGCAGACAGATGGGGGTACTAAAGATTTAAAGGCCCTTGGCCTGAGCCCAGGCCAGGGGCGGTACGGATCGCGTGTTGCACAAAATCGTGTGCCAGGCGCACCGCTTCTCTTAGCCCTTTGCCCTGAGCGAGTCCGCAAGCGATCGCGGTAGACAACACGCAACCCGTGCCGTGGGTGTGGCGCGTTTCCTGGCGGGGCGATTCGAACACGGACACCGGCCCGTCGCATTCGACCAGGACATCGCGCACCATTGCGCCATCGCCGTGACCGCCCTTGATTAAGATATTCTGCGCGCCGAGCCGCGAGAAAATTTCGGCCACCTTGTGCATGGCTGCGGCATTCTCCGGTTCGATCCCGGTCAGGACTTCGCACTCCGGCCAATTGGGTGTGACCAGAAAGCTCCGGGCCACCAGACGGCGCATGAGGACGTCCTTGCCCGCATCATCCAGCATCGCCTTGCCGCTGGAGGAGACCAGCACCGGATCGAGCACCAGCGGGATCGAGCTATTCCTGAGCGCGTCGGCGACCGCTGCCGCGACCGCGCCATTGGCCAGCATGCCGACCTTGATCGCGTCAGCGCCGATATCGCCCAGCGCGGCTTCGATTTGCTGCCGGACGATATCTGGCGGCATCCCCTCGATGGCATAGACGCCGTTGGTGTCCTGGACCGTCACCGCCGTCACCGCCGTCTGGGCATAGACGCCCAGCCTTGCCGCGGTCTTGATGTCGGCTTGAATCCCCGCCCCGGCTGACGAATCCGAGCCCGCTATCACCAGCAGGCGTTTCATCTGGAGTCTTTCAAGCAGCCGCTTCTTCGATCGCGCCGGCGATCTCCCGCACCACGGCGCGCACGGTCTTTTCGTCCTCGCCTTCCGCCATCACCCGGATCAGGGGCTCGGTGCCGGATTTGCGCACCAGCACGCGTCCATTCTGACCAAGTTTGGCCTTGCCGGCGTCGATCGAGGATTTCACCCGCGCATCGTCCAGCGGCGAACCTTTCTTGAAGCGGACATTTTCCAATATCTGGGGCAGCGGCTCATAAAGATGCGCGACCTTGGAGGCAGGCTGCCCTTCCTGCGCGATCACCGCCAACACCTGAAGTGCCGCCACCAGCCCGTCGCCTGTGGTGCTGAAGTCCGACAGGATGATATGGCCGGACTGTTCGCCCCCCACATTGAAGGCACCCTTATGCATCTCTTCCAGCACATAACGGTCGCCCACGGCGGCACGCGCCAGCTTCAGGCCCAGACTGCCCAGATAGCGGTCGAGCCCGGCATTCGACATCACCGTGCCGACCACGCCGCCGCCCTTGAGCGTCTCGCTTTTCGACCAGCTCTTGGCGATCAAGGCCAGGATCTGGTCGCCGTCGATGATGCGTCCGTGTTCGTCCGCCATCACCACCCTATCGGCATCGCCGTCCAGCGCGATGCCGAAATCGGCGCGCATCTCGCGCACCTTGGCGCACATCGCCTGCGGCGCGGTCGAGCCGCATTCCAGGTTGATATTGAGACCGTCGGGGGTCACCCCCAGCGCCACCACATCGGCGCCCAGTTCCCACAGCACTTCCGGCGCCACCTTATAGGCCGCGCCATTGGCGCAATCGATGACGATGCGCAGGCCATCGAGACGGAGATTGCGGGGGAAGGTGCGCTTGGCGAATTCGATATAGCGCGCCTGGCTGTCGTCGATGCGCTTGGCGCGGCCGATATTGCCGCCGATGGCAAGACCCGCTTCCAGGCTGCTGTCCATCAACTGCTCGATTTCCTTCTCGACCGCGTCGGACAGCTTCTGGCCGTCGGGACCGAAGAATTTGATGCCGTTGTCCTGATAGGGATTGTGGGAGGCAGTGATCATCACCCCGATATCGGCGCGGAGCGAGCGGGTGAGCATGGCCACCGCCGGCGTGGGTAACGGACCGAACTGGAACACGTCCATGCCGACCGCCGTGAAGCCCGAGACCAGGGCACTTTCGATCATATAGCCCGACAGCCTCGTGTCCTTGCCGATCACCACCCGGTGGCGATGGGCGCCGCGGGTGAAGATGCGGCCCGCTGCCATTCCCGCCTTCATGGCAATTTCGGGCGTCAAGACGGAGGCATTGGCGCGGCCGCGAATGCCGTCGGTACCGAAATATTTACGCATCATATGGGTTTACCCTGCTCAGGCGGCGGTTCGGGCCCCCATTTGATCCTAATCAAACCTAGGCTTATGAAAAAACCTTTCCTGCCGTTCCACACAGGGCCGACCGGACCTTCAAGGCGGCCTTCAAGGGCCCCGGCGCATGGGTACGCAGATAGTCCGCCCCCTGAAGATACGCATGGATCTCCGCCGCCAGACCCGCGGCCAGGACAGCCCGGCCGGTGGGGTCGCTCTCTCCTGTAATTTTTCGCAAGAAAGATTTTCGCGATACCGACACCAAAAGCGGCAAGCCGAAGCGGGCCTTGAGCTCTCCCAGTCGTCTCAGCAGGGTGAGCGAGTTTTCCGGATCGCTGCCCACGAAGAAGCCCATGCCGGGGTCCAGGATCAGCCGGCCATCCTCGATACCCGCCTTGGCCAGAGCGGCAAGCCTGCGATCGAAGAAGGAAACCATGCGGTCGAAGATTTCGTCCGCCGGAACGTCGGCGCGGGTGGCAGCGCCTTCATTTTGGATCGCATGCATCACGATCAATCCGGCTTTGGCGGCGGCCAATTCCGGATAAAGCGACGGCTCGGCAAAGCCATGAATGTCGTTGAGATAGTCCACGCCCTGCTTGAGCGCCCAACGCTGCACCGGTGTGGCGAAGCTGTCGATGGAGATCACCGCGCCCTTTTGCCGAAGCGCGGGCAGCACCGACTGAAGCCGCGCGATTTCGGTTTCGGGCGCAACGCGCTTGGCATCGGGTTGGGACGATGCCGCGCCGATATCAAGAATATCGGCGCCCTCGTCCATCAGCGCCAGGCCATGGGCAAGCGCCGTCTCTGGCGCCAGATATTTGCCGCCGTCGGAAAAGGAATCGTCAGTAATGTTGAGAATGCCGAGGATTTTTAGGTTCACTCGGCTACATCCTCGGCAGCAGCACCGTCAGGACCGTAAAAGTCCAAATCTAGCGAAATATGAAGTTCAGCCATCTCACGCAAAATTTCCCAATCGAGAACATCACGCGAATTTGCGTCGGAAAACCAACCTACGAAAAAATTTAGCTTAACGCCCACCCGCCAGAGATCGTGCAAGTACGCTGCATGCGGCTTGAGAGCCGCCAATGCCGATTTCAGGCCTGTCGGCAGGTCAGCTTGTTTGCTCTCACCAAACCGAGTCCCACAATAGGAATTTTTATACGTCCCGCCCTGGACGCGGCCACTCGGGGCCGTCCGCGGATCACCTTTCCTCCAGAGCCTGCGCGCGCGAAGGCCAAGTTTAACTGGTACTTCGGAAAGATCGGCATCCGGGTGCCCGACCCACAATGTTAGCCTGTAGGTATATTCGCCCACTACTTAATCGCCCGCGAGAATCGTGTTTTCACCAAACGCAATACCCGAATCAGGCGCGCAGGATTTTGCGGACTGAGCAGGAGCGTCGCGCGAAGCGTGCGTATAGCACGTGAGCACGCGCGACGCACTCAGGACGCAAAAGACAAGCGCCTTGATAGGGCTTAGTGACCGGGCTGAGGCTCGGGCGTGATGATGGGACCTGGGCCTTGACCACGCGGCTTGCCGGCGGCGGGCACCGACGTGCCTTCGCTCCTGGGCGGCAGCACGGGATCTTCATAAGGCGTGCGGACGGGGGGAATGCCCTTGAGCAGCCCAATGATTTCATCGCCCGTCAGGGTCTCATATTCCAACAAGCCCCGCGCCAACAGATTCAAATCCGCCAGATTGGTGGTGAGGATGTCCTTCGCCTTGGCATAGCATTCGTCGATGATGCGGTGGATTTCCGCGTCGATCTTCTGCGCGGTGGCTTCCGAGACATTCTGGGTGCGCGAGACACTGTGGCCCAGGAAGACTTCTTCCTGATTCTCGGCATAGGCGATCGGGCCCAAACTGTCGGACATGCCGAAGCGCGTCACCATGGCGCGCGCCATGCGGGTGGCCTGTTCGATGTCGCTCTGGGCGCCGGTGGTCACTTTCTCATGACCGAACACCAACTCCTCGGCGATGCGGCCGCCAAAGGCGACGCAGAGATCGGCCAGCATCTTCTGGCGGGTTAGCGACAACTGATCGCGTTCCGGCAGCCGCATCACCATGCCGAGCGCGCGGCCGCGCGGGATGATGGTGGCTTTATGGATGGGATCGGAACCAATCACATTCAGCGCCACGATGGCGTGGCCGCCTTCATGAAACGCGGTGAGTTTCTTTTCCTCGTCGCTCATCGCCATGGAGCGCCGTTCCGCGCCCATCATCACCTTGTCCTTGGCGTCTTCCAGTTCGGTCATCATCACCACCCGCTTGCCACGGCGAGCGGCCAGCAAAGCGGCTTCATTGACCAGATTGGCGAGGTCGGCACCGGAGAAACCGGGCGTGCCACGGGCCAGAATGCGCGGGTCCACATCGGGCGCCAACGGCACTTTCCTCAGATGCACGCGCAGGATTTTTTCACGGCCGGCGAGATCGGGATTGGGCACCACGACATGGCGGTCGAAGCGGCCAGGACGCAGCAGCGCCGGATCCAGCACGTCGGGCCGGTTGGTGGCGGCGATCAGGATCACGCTTTCGTTAGCCTCGAAGCCGTCCATCTCGACCAGCAACTGGTTGAGGGTCTGTTCGCGCTCGTCATTGCCGCCGCCCAGGCCGGCGCCACGATGGCGGCCCACGGCGTCGATTTCGTCGATGAAGACGATGCAAGGCGAATTCTTCTTGGCCTGCTCGAACATGTCGCGCACGCGCGATGCGCCCACGCCCACGAACATCTCGACAAAGTCAGAACCCGAGATGGTGAAGAAGGGCACATTGGCTTCGCCGGCGATGGCGCGCGCCAGCAAGGTCTTGCCGGTGCCGGGCGGACCGACCAGCAGCACGCCCTTGGGAATACGGCCGCCCAGGCGCTGGAATTTCTGCGGATCGCGCAGGAAGTCCACGATCTCTTTCAGATCGTCCTTGGCTTCATCCACGCCCGCAACGTCTTCGAACGTGACGCGGCCCTGGCGCTCGGTCAAAAGCTTGGCGCGCGATTTGCCGAAGCCCATCGCCTTGCCGCCGCCCGATTGCATCTGGCGCAGGAAGAACACCCACACGCCGATCAGAAGCAGCATGGGGAACCAGTTCACAAAGATGCCGACCAGGGACGGCATGCCGTCATCGGCGGGTGAGACGGCGGTATCGACATTGTGCGCCTTGAGCATCGGCCACAGGGTGGTGTCGTTGGCGGGCACCGTGGTGGTGAAGGCCTGGCCGGTGACCAGCTCGCCTTTGACTCCTTCACCCTGGAAGGTGACCTTGCGGACTTGATTCTGCATCACCTCTTCATTGAATTTGGAGTAGGTGATGGCGCTGGCGGTGGTGTGGGTCCCTGTCCCCTGGAACAGGTTGAACAAGAACACCAGAAGGACCGCGATCAGGATCCACAGCCCGAGATTTCGCAGATTATTCAAGAGAGGCGTCCTTTCATCAGGGCCCGTAACGGGGCAGAAGGCGCGCCCCAGACAATCTCATAGAATAGATAGGACGTTTCTAACCCATTGCCAGCCCTGGAAACGTTAAGAAATTCGCTCCAGCTCCGCAATCCGGGAAGGTGCGCAACAGTTAAGGCCTTTTTGCGGCCTTTCTGGAACTTTCTTTCATCAGAACCAGTGTTTCCGGCCCGAAATATTGTGCCGCTCCCGGCGCCGGGAAAAGCCGGCAGCCGTGAAGGGTGGCGCCCCCCCCAATTTTCCTCGGGCGATGCGGTCGAACAGCCTCTCCAGCGCCTCGAACCGGGGGCGGTACGGCTCGCCCGAGACCGCCATCAAAAGCGCAGCAAGGACCCGCAGGCCGATCTCGCGGGGGGCCGCGGCCAACGCATTGGCGTCGAGCAGCACACGCTGGCTGGCAGGGCGCGCCACCCGCGCCAGCACGGCCTCGGTCGCCAACTCCAGTGCCGCACGGGCGCGGGCAAGATGGGCCGCCGCATCGGCGATGCGCGCCGGCGTGAGGCCGGCCACTTCCAAAAGGGGTAGCAGGGCGCGGATACGGCTTCGGGCAAAACGGGTTTCGCTGTTCATGGGATCTTCCAGCCAGCCTTGGCGCAGAGTCTCCAGATAAGTGCGCAAGCTGGCACGGCCCGTGGCCAAAAGCGGCCGCACCAGATTCAGATCCTCGAATCCCTTCACCGGAAATGGCGCGACCGCGCGCATCGCCGACAAACCGTCCAGGCCGCTGCCCCGTCCCAGCCGCAACAGAAAAGTCTCGGCCTGGTCGTCCAGGGTATGGCCCACATAAAGGTTGGCGATGCCATGGCGCTTGAGCCAGCGTCCCATCAGGCCATAGCGCGCGTCGCGCGCCAGCGCCTCGATGCCGGATTTGGGCTTTGGTCCTTTGCGGGTGAGGATATGGGCGGCAAGGCCCGCCTTCTTGGCCATGGCGGCGGCTTTGCGGGCTTCGCCGGCCGAGCCTCCGCGCAAGGCGTGATCGACGATCAGCACGGTGGGTTTGGCAAGACCCCGCGCCTTCGCCCATCCCGCCACAAGATGCATCAGCGCCAGCGAATCGCCGCCACCCGACACTGCCACGGCCGCAGGCCACGGCGCGCCCACGCGCGCCATCGCCGCGGCGAAAGCGTCGCCCCAATGACGTAAGGCCTGGCTATTTGCAGGCTGCCTTGCGGGCGCCCGCTGCGGCCGCAAGCGTGGCCGGCGCGGCGCTGGGGTATTTGCTCTTGAGCGCGGCAAGGGTGGTGCATCCTCCGCTGGTCTGGCCTTCCGCGATCAGCGACTGGCCCAGCTTCAGCATACTGTCCGGACTGCGGCCGGAGTCAGGATATTTCTTGATCTGCTCGGCGAAGGCGCGGGTCGCGGTGGGATAATCGTGCTGCACATAGGCGATGTCGCCGATCCAATAGATCGCCTGCGCCGAAAGGTCGTGGTCACCGGGGTTGGCGTCGGCATAGGAACGGAAAGCGGCACTGGCTTCGGCATATTGCGCCTTGGCCAAAAGGTTCATGGCGCGGTCATATTGGTTCTGCCCGCCGCGTGGAGCAGGTGGCGGCGCGACATTCTGGGGCACGGCATTGGCGGGCAACGTGCCCAGCGTGCCCGGAGGCTTGCCCAATTGCTGGGGCGCATCCGAACCGTCGGCAATCGCGCCTGGCGGAGGCGCGCCAGAAGCGCCTTGGTCGCCGGCGCCGATGGGCGGCAGGGGCGTTCCAGGTGCGAGGGTCTGCGCCTGGGAAGCGGGCGCCGGCGGCATGGCGCCCGTTCCGCCGCAATTCAAGCCCTGGTCGCCCGCGCCCAGCTGCTGGGCCGACAACATGCAAAGGCGATAGGCGAAATCCTTCTGCTGTGCGTCGATCTTCTGGCGCAGTTCCTGAATTTGATGCGCCAGTTCTTCATTGGCGCCGGTGGCATTGGCCAGGCTCTCGGTGAGGCTTCTTACCTTGTCTTCCAATTGCTGCACACGATTGCCGAGTTGGGTGATCTGAGCATCCTGACCGTCTTCGTGCGCCTGGCGGGCGGCTTTTTCTTCGTCGCTCTCGCCAAAGATTTGCGCATGCGCCGGCAGCGCCGTGATCGCCGATCCTGGCAGAAGCAGGTTCAAAGCAAGAAAAGCAGCACGCGTCTTCATGGCCGTCCTCGATCTCGCAAAAGAAAAGGGCGCGGGGTGCGACCCCCGCGCCCTTCCATCAGTTTAAACGGCGATCACGAGTTGGCGCCACCGGTGATGACGCTCACGCCGCGGCGATTCTGCGCCCAGCAATCCTCGTTCGATTCCGTGCAGATCGGCCGTTCCTTGCCGTAGGACACGGTTTCCAGCCGCCCGGCCGCGACGCCTTGCGCCACCAGATATTCCTTGACGGCGTTGGCCCTGCGGGCGCCCAGCGCGAGATTATATTCGCGGGTGCCGCGTTCGTCGCAATGCCCCTCGATTGTGAGGCGGACGGATGGATAACGCGAAAGCCACGCGGCTTGTTTGCCCAGCGTGCCCTTGTCGTTGTCTTCGATATTGTATTGGTTCAGCGCGAAATGGACGGTGTCGCCCACATTGACCTTAAAGTCCTGGGCGCTGCCGGGAATGATGCTGGAAGTGACGGCTTGCTGCTGCTGGGGCGGAGGCGGCGGAGCCGGCGGCGGCGCGGTGTTGACGGCTTCCTGTTTGTGAGTGCAGGCGGCCAGCAGCAACGCCGCGGACAACGCGGCAAATCTCAAGGTGCTGGAAAATTTCATCATGGCAATGGGTCTCCCGAGAAAGTGAAAGCGGCGTGGATGGTGCTTGAGGGATAGACCACCCGAGGGCAAAACGTATAAGGCGGCAAAAAGTCCCAAAAATCCGGCAGTATCAATTTCGATTCGACGTCAAAATGGTGCGCCGCCACCTCAAGCTTCATTCGGATATGCTCCTGGGGAACCCCTAAGGGCAAGCAAATTTTTCCTTAGAATCCCGCGATCTGAGGTCTCATCCTTGTCATGTTTTCGACGAAAACATTTTGTCGTCCGCAAGCTATTGAATCAGCGGCGACCAAGCGGGGTCGGAGGCATCGCCGGGCGTCATTACCCGCTGCTCGTTCCTGCCGGTTACGTCAACCGACCAGATCTGCGAGCCGCGATTGTTGGCGGCTTCACGGCTGAACATCAGCACCCGCCCGTTGGGCGCCCAGGTGGGGCCTTCATCATGGTAGGCGTTGGTGATCATGCGCTCGCCGGAACCGTCGGGGCGCATCACTCCGATGGTGAAATGAGAACCCTGCTGCTTGGTGAAGGCGAGCAGGTCGCCCCTCGGACTCCAGACCGGCGTGCCATTCTCGCCCGCGCCGAAGCTGACACGGTGCTGATTCGAGCCATCTGCATTCATCACATAAATTTGCTTGGAACCGCCGCGGTCCGACTCGAATGCAATCTGGCGCCCGTCGGGCGAGAAGGACGGCGCGGTGTCGATCGCCGGATCGGTAGTGAGGCGCTGGACCGCGCGCGAACGCAAATCCATCACATAGATGTCGGAATTGCCTGCCGTCTCCAACGCCAGCGCCACGCGATTGCCGTCGGGCGAGAAGCGGGGCGAGAAGGTCATGTTGGGGAAATTGCCCAACTCTTCCTGTTTTCCGGTCTCAAGATCGAACAAATAAATGTGCGGCTTGGTGGCAATATAAGACATATAGGCGATCATCTGCGCCGTGGGATTGAAACGGGGCGTGAGCACCAGATAGTCGCCACGGGTGAGGAAGATCGGGTTGGCGCCGTCCTCGTCCATCACCGCCAGCCGCTTGATCCTTTTGATGGCGGGACCGGATTCCGAAATAAAGACAATGCGGGTGTCGAAATACCCGGACTCCCCGGTGATGCGCGAATAGATCGCGTCCGAGACCATATGCGCCACGCGCCGCCAATTCTCGGGCTGGGTGAAGAATTGCTGGCCCAGCATCTGGCTTTCGCCAAAGACGTCCCAGAGACGGAATTCGACTTTCAGGCGCCCGTCGGGCTGCAGCGAGACTTCGCCCGCAACCAGGCCCTGCGCATTGATCACCCGCCAATTGGCGAAATTGGGCGCCGTATTGATATTGGTGATGTGATCGACAAAGGCCTTTGGATCGATGGAATTAAAGAGGCCTGAACGCTGGAGATCGGCGCGCACCACGCCCGCGATATTGGCGCCCATCTGCGCCTGGGATGGATCGCCCGCAAGCAAATCGGGAATGGCGATGGGGACGGGCTTGATATTGCCTTGGGTCACGTCCACGGACAGCGCGGCCCACGCCGGCAAGGGCGCGAGCGCCGCCAGGAACAGGCCGCAGACGAGAAGAAGTTTCCTCATGCCGTTCTCCAAAGACATTTCTCCGATTCTCGTTCCCGATATGGCCTCAAGTAGCGAAGCGGTAGGCCATAAAAAGTGTGCCTCAAGGTGCGAAGTGATAGGCCATACAAAGGGGGCGCTTTTGGGGCGTCATTGATTCATCATTTGGCGGGGGTCGAAGCGTAACGGATTGATCTCACGCCATTGGCTGTAACGATCGGGCGGCAACTTATAGGGCTGGCACTGGAAGATGGCACGCCGGGCGGCTTCCGCCGCGGCACGGGTATAAGGGTTGCCGGACGAAAGCGCATCCGAAGTGGCGCGGCCCGGCGTCCCGTCGGGGTTAAGGGCCAGATCGAAATCCACCACCAGATCGTTGGCGTTGGGCGCGCCCACCGGCGGGCTCCAGCATTGATAGATTTGGCTTTTCAGCGCATCGGCGAGATCGGCGGTCATGGCGTTGGCGGCGCCGATCCCCTGGATGGTGCGCGGCCCTACCTTGACATTGGGCAGCGTCTTGGCCGGCGCGGTGAGCTTGTTCAAAAGCGCGGCGAAGTCCTGGCTGCTCTGCTTCTGCTTGGCCTCCGTATTTTGCTGCTCGATCTTCTTCTCGGGCTGGATCTTGAATTGCGGCATGGGTGGCTCGGGCGCTGGTTCGACATCCTCGAATTGCGGCAAGGCGGGCGCCTCCATCTGCGGCACTGGGACTTCGATCTTGGGCGGGGTTGGCGGTGGAGGCGGCGCCATCGCCGCAACATTGGTCTCGCGCGTCACGGTGATGAGATCGACCGGCACCGAATGACTGACCTCCGAGACATTCACCATCCGCGACCAGGTGAGATAAGTGGCAGCGATCAAGGCCGCATGCAGCAGCAAGGACAGCGCCAAGCCCGCGCGCGGACCCCGCGCCGTGGTGGGGCGCGACGGACGCTGACCCAAGGGCCGTTTAATGTTTCTCGTCTGACTTTGGCTTTGCGACATCCGTCACCAGGCCGATATGGGTAAATCCCGCGCTGGCCAGCAGCCCCATCACCACCATCACCCGGCCATAATCCACCGTCTGGTCGCCGCGCACGAAAATGCGCTGGTCATAACCGTTCTGGGAGATGGCCTGGAGCTTGGGCACCAGCTGATCCTCGCTCACGACTTCCTTCTGCAGATAGATCTTGCCGTTCTTGGCGATGGTGATCGATAGCGGTTCCTTGTCCTGGCCCAAGGCCGGCGCCCTGGTCTTGGGCAGATCCACCGGCACACCTACGGTCAAAAGCGGCGCGGTCACCATGAACACGATCAACAGCACCAGCATTACGTCGACGAAGGGCGTGACATTGATCTCGGACATGGCGGGGCTGCGCCTGCGGCGCCCGCGCGATCCAACATGGTGCATCACCGATGGCATCAGCGCATCTTCTCTTCAAGCTGACGCGAAAGGATCGAAGAGAATTCCTCGGCGAACGCATCCAGACGGTTGGCGTAGCGGCCGATCTCATTGATGAATCGGTTATAGAAAATCACCGCCGGGACCGCTGCGAACAGGCCCATCGCGGTGGCGAACAAGGCTTCGGCGATGCCGGGCGCCACCACGGCCAAGGTCGTGTCATGGCGCGCGGCGATGGCCGTGAAGGAATTCATGATGCCCCACACAGTGCCGAACAACCCGATGAAGGGCGCGACCGATCCCACGGTGGCGAGAAAGCCCAATTGCCGCTCCACGCCGTCGGTCTCGCGCAAAATGGTGACGCTCATCGCTTTCTCGATGCGATCCTTGATGCCGGCAAGCTGGCTTTCGCGCGGCGCACCGCCTTCGAAGGCGCGGCGCCATTCGCGCAGCGCCGCCACGAACACCGCGGCCATGGGATGATCGTTGCGGGCGGCGAATTGCTGATACAGCTCGTCCAGCGACTGGCCCGACCAGAAGATTTTCTCGAACCGCGCCGCCTTGCGTTTCAAGCTGCCCAAGACGATCCATTTGTTGATGATGATGGCCCAGGACCACAGCGAGGCCAGCAGCAGAAGCACCATCACGGTCTTTACGATCACGTCGGCGCGCAGAAAGCTCTCGACGATGGAAAAATTGCCGCCGGTAGGATTGCCCAATTGGGCCAATCCACTGGTATCGACATTGGTGGTGGGAGCAGCCGCGGGGGGCGCCATGGGCTGACTGTCGGCGGGCGCGCCGGTCGGCGCCGCGACGGGACCCTGTTGCGCCAGCGCCGGTGCGGTCACGAACGCCAAGATGACAAAAAAGACAGGGGCGAGCACGCGCTTCAATGTCATGGGAACACCTTGTTTCGCGCGAGGCCACGCGGGGGAGGACATGCGCATTTAAAATTGGCCGAAGTAGGGCGCAAGGGACCAAATCACTTTCAAGTATTTGTTTCGTCTAGAAAAGGTGTCAACAAAGCGCGGAGCTCTCGCGGCAGGCGGCGCGGCTGGCCTTTCAATGTAACGATGCAAGCCTCGATTTGGCCATCTACCAGCAGGGTTTCATCCGCATAGATTTTCTGTACCGCGCCGATGCGCGCGCCGGAAAGCGCGACCAACCGGGTCCGCACCGTGAGCGCATCATCCACCCGCGCGGGACGATGGTAACGCACCCTTACCTCGCGGATGGTCCAGGCCGTGGGTTCCTCGGCGTCCAATTCGGCCATCCGTTCAACCCCCGCCAGACGGAAGAATTCGGTGCGCGCCCGTTCCATATAGCGCAGGTAATTGGCGTGATAGACCACGCCGGAAAGATCGGTGTCTTCGTAATAGACCCGGATCGGCAAGAGGTGAATCTTGCCGTCGAAATGGCCGAGACCCTGGACCGCCATGTCAGGATTGCCTCGGGCGCAGAAAGGTCAACATCTCGAGATCTTTGTATTGGGCGCGCCCCGCTTCGCGAAAACCGGCACGCACGGCAACTTTGCAGGACACCAGATTGGCGGGAAGGATCATGCACCAGCTCTGCGGGGCCTCAATATGGGCATCGCCCCAGGCGAGAATTTTCGCGACCGCTTCGCGCGCCAGGCCTTGGCCATGGAAATCGGGCGCAATCGCCCAGCCCATTTCGGGTTCATCCCGATAGGGGATGTCCATCGTCCGCTTGCCGTAGATGAAACCCACCGAGCCCGCATAGGCGCCGCTGGCTTTATCCTCCAGCGCCCACATGCCGGAGCCCATCAATTGCCATTGGCCCTGATTGCGTAGGAACCGCGTCCAAAGCTCTTCCTCGCTCCGTTGTGCGAAGCCCACATGCCGCAAGGTGCGGGCATCGGACCACATGGCGGCGTTGGCAGGAAAATCCTCCAACCTATGGCCGCGCAGACGCAGCCTTTCGGTCTCCAGCACAGGCACCATCAATCGTCGGCCTCGCTGGAAAACAGGCCGATCTGAGCGGGATCGCGCGGCGGCGCGGCCAGGCCCAGATGCGCGTAGGCCGCGCCGGTAAGAAGACGCCCGCGCGGCGTGCGCTGCACGAATCCCTGCTGCATCAAATAGGGCTCGACGATTTCTTCGATGGCGTCGCGGGCCTCGCCCAGGGCGGCGGCGATGGTTTCTATGCCGACCGGACCGCCGGCGAAATTCTCGGCGATCAGCTTGAGGTAGCGCTTGTCGAAGGCATCGAGACCCTTGTGATCCACCTCCAACCGAGTTAGCGCGGCGTCGGCGATCTTGGCATCCACCTTGGCGTGGCCGCTCACCGACGCGAAATCGCGCACCCGCTTGAGCAGACGCCCGGCGATGCGCGGCGTGCCGCGGGCGCGGGCGGCGATTTCGCGCGCGCCGTCTTCGCTCAAATCGAAGCCCAGCACGCGGGCGCCCCGGGCGACGATCAGGCAAAGCTCGTCGGTGGTATAGAAATTGAGCCGGATGGGAATGCCGAAGCGGTCGCGCAAGGGCGTGGTGATCAGGCCGGAGCGGGTGGTGGCCCCCACCAGGGTGAAGGGCGCAAGCTGAATCTTCACCGAGCGGGCCGACGGGCCCTCGCCGATCACCAGATCGAGTTCGAAATCTTCCATGGCCGGATACAGGATTTCCTCAACCGCGGGATTGAGGCGATGGATTTCGTCGATGAACAGGACGTCGCGGGGCTCGAGATTGGTAAGGATGGCGGCAAGATCGCCCGCCTTGGCCAATACCGGACCCGAGGTGGAACGGAAATTCACCCCCAGTTCGCGCGCCACGATCTGCGCCAATGTGGTTTTTCCCAGGCCCGGCGGGCCGGAAAACAGCACATGGTCCAAGGCCTCGCCGCGCGCCTTGGCCGCCTCGATAAAGACGGAAAGATTCTCCCGCGCCTGGGCCTGGCCCACGAAATCGGCCAGCCGCTTGGGGCGAAGCGAGGCTTCCAGCGCGTCGTCCTCGGTCCGTTCCGGCGTGGTGATCCGGTTGTCCTCGCCTTTTTGCGCCTTGGCCATCTAGCGCCCCATCCCGCGCAGCGCTTCGCGGATCAAGGCGCCGGTCTCCGCTGTTTCGCCCAGGTCATTCATCGCCCGCGCTACTGCCTCGGCGGCTTGCCCATCGGAGTAGCCCAGCTTCAACAAGGCGGACACCGCATCGGCGGAAGACCCACGCGGCGCCACGATTGGCGCATGCGTTTCGACATCGCCCCGCATCATCATGGCGGGCGCCTTGTCCTTCAATTCGGTGGTGATGCGCAGCGCCAGCTTGGGCCCCACGCCGGGTGTGCGTCCGATCATCGCCTTGTCGGAAAGCGCCAACGCCCGCTGCAATTCGCGCGAAGAGAGCGTGGACAGAACCGAGAGCGCCACCCTGGCGCCCACGCTCTGCACGGTCTGGAGCAGCCGGAACCATTCCCGTTCCTCGGCGGAGGCAAAGCCATAAAGCCGGATGGCGTCTTCGCTGACTTTCATTTCGATCATCAGACTGGCATGCGCACCAGCGGACAGGCGCGAGAGAGTCGAAGACGGGCACTGCACCAGATAGCCCACGCCATTCACATCCAGGATCACGGCATCCTCGGACACGGAATCGACGATGCCAGAAAGTTTGCCGATCATAGCGCGGCCATGATCTTGGCGCGGGTGCCGGCCAGATGGGCGTGCGCGATCGCCACCGCCAGGGCGTCGGCGGCATCGGCCTCGGTGACACGGCAAGTGGGCAAGAGGCGGCGCACCATGAACTGGACTTGTTCCTTGCCGGCATGGCCCGCACCCACCACGCATTTCTTGATCTGGTTGGGGGCATATTCCGCGATCTCGAGACCGGCTTCGGCGCCCGCCAGCAATGCCACGGCGCGGGCATGGCCCAGCTTGAGCGCGGCGGAAGGATCGCGGGCCACGAAAGCCTGCTCGACGGCAAGCGCCGCCGGAGACAACCGCGCGATCACATTACCCAGCGCTTGATGCAACGCCATCAGCCTCAGGCCCAAACCGGCAGAGGCGCGGGTGGCGATCACGCCATGTTCGATGTGGGAAAGCCGGGTACCTTCCAGCGCAATCATCCCCCAACCCATCCGGCCCAGGCCGGGGTCGAGGCCAAGAATGCGAATCGCTGCGACGGCCATGGCTTCTTTGTGCCTGTTCCGTTCGCGTGCTTCAACGTGTCTTGTGGTGTTTCTCACGCCCGCGCTAAGCGACGCAAATTGCCAAAGGGCTAAATCGGCATCCTATTCAATTTTATCACGTTTCTGCAGGTTATGGCGGGCACAAAGCAGCTGGATATTGACCGCCAGGAGCGACGATCCGCCTTTCGAGAATGGTATGACGTGATCGAAGTGAAGTTCGTCCGTCGCATCGCAAAGTGTGCATTTGCCGCCATCACGCAGCCAAACTTCCTGTTTGACGGCGGAAGGAATTATGCGGGTTCGATTAAATTCCGCGGGCTGAGCTTTCGAATCAGAGACTTCTTGCTCCGCCACGACCAGTTTGAACTTAAAAACTTGGCGCTTTCCATCGCTTTCTTGCCAGGCATCGACTAGGGCAAATTCGCCATTGTCGGCCCATATACCGTCACGCAACTTTTCATAAACGCGGACCCGCCGAGCGATGGACTCCTTTTTGCTTTTATTAGCTGCTTCGAAAAATTTTCCATTTTCCGTCAAACCGCCAGAAGGGAGCCTATGAGGCTGATCCATAAGTTTTGGATTAGGTGTAGCGGTGGTCTTAGGGGCATCATGGCCCTCATAGATCAATGTAAGGCCGCCATCCTCAACTCTGTCCCTATAAGGCGCATCTTTGCGCAGCGACATCAGCAATATGGAATGGTCGCTGCGAGGACTGTAATTCATGCCCTTTTGAAGGCTAAGATTTTCCTTGCGGCACATCTCAATGTATTTGAGAATGCGCCCGCGACGTTCCATTAGCCACCCAATTTCGCCATCAACGCGTCCGACAACTCGTAATTGCCATAGACATTCTGGATGTCGTCATGGTCGTCCAAAATCTCGATCATCTTAACCAGGCTTTCGCCCGCATCATCCGACACCGCCACGGTGTTCTGCGGCCGCCAGGTGATGGCGGCGGATTGCGGCGCCCCCAGCTTGGCTTCCAGCGCCTCGCGCACCGGGGCAAAGCTTTCCGGCGTGGTGACGAACTCATGTGTCTCGCCGTCCGAGATGCATTCGTCGGCCCCGGCATCCAGCGCCAGTTCCAGCATCTGATCCTCGCTGCCTCTGGACACCGGGTAGGTGATCACGCCCACATGGTCGAACAGGAAGGTGACCGAGCCGGTCTCGCCCATCGCCCCGCCATATTTGGCGAAGGTGGAGCGCACATCGGCCGAGGTGCGGTTTCGGTTGTCGGTCATCGCCTCGACGATGATGGCGACGCCGCCAGGGCCGCGGCCCTCATAGCGGATCTCGTCATAATTCTCGGCGTCGCTGCCGCCCGCTTTCTTGATCGCCCGCTCGATGTTGTCTTTGGGCATGGATTCCGCCTTGGCGGCGACGATAGCGGTGCGCAGCCTTGCGTTGTGCGCGGGATCGGGCAGACCCGCTTTGGCCGCCACGGTGATTTCGCGGGCCAGCTTGGAAAAGAGCTTCGAGCGCTCTTTGTCCTGCTTTCCCTTGCGGAACATGATGTTCTTGAACTGACTATGGCCGGCCATTTGCACACCTAAAATGCGAGCGGCGAGATAACCGCGCTACGGGCCCGCTGCAAGCCCTGATTTGCAGGATTGCCACCCGTTCACCTTAGCACGGCGAAATCCGGTCAAAATTCAAGCATTTGATATATATATATAATTTATATACCTATGAATTATAGGTATAATAAGCATAGCAAGAATAGGTATAAAGGAAATGTGGTGGCGAATCCCCCCTTCATGTCCGGCGTGCCGGAGCTTCTTATCCTCGGCCTGCTCAAGGCGCGGGATGAAATGTATGGCTATGAGATCGTGGCCGCGATCGGTACCGCCACCCATGGCGTCGTCGCGCTCAAGGAGGGTGTGGTTTACCCCCTGCTCCATGCCCTGGAAGCCGACGGCCTGCTCAAGACCCAGCGCCGCCCGGCCGGAGGCCGGACCCGGGTCTATTACACACTCACCGCCAAAGGCGTGAGACGTTTGTTCGACCTCACCGACGAATGGCGACGGCTGGGCAGTGCGGTGGAGCGGGCCTTGCGCCAGGCCGTCTGATCCGCATCACACGGGAAAAGGATTGCGTTCGGAAAATTCCTGCTGGTGCCAATAGGGGTAGGCGGGCGGCCGGTCGCTAGCCTGGTCCAGGACGGCCATCTGTTCCTCCGTGAGCTGCCAGCCCACCGCGCCCAGATTGGCCTTGAGCTGGTCTTCATTGCGGGCGCCGATCACCACGGTGGCAACGGAGGGCCGCTGCAGCAGCCAGTTCAAGGCGATCTGAGGGATGCTCTTGCCGGTCTCTGCTGCGACCGCATCCAACGCATCCACTACCTTATAAAGATACTCGTCCTCGACCTGCGGCCCCGCATCCTTGGTGACATGCAACCGGCTTTGCGCGGGCAAAGGCGCGCCGCGCCGGATCTTGCCGGTGAGGCGGCTCCAGCCCAAAGGCGACCACACCACACAGCCCACGCCCTGATCCAGAGCCAGCGGCATCAGTTCCCACTCATAATCGCGGCCGATCAGCGAGTAATAGGCCTGGTGGGCGACATAGCGGGGAAAGCGATAACGCTCCGACACCGCGAGCGATTTCATCAGATGCCAGCCCGACCAGTTGGAGACACCGATGTAACGGATCTTGCCCGCCCGGATCAGGGTGTCGAAAGTGGCAAGAGTCTCTTCGGGCGGCGTCTGGGCGTCGTAGCCGTGCAGCTGCACCAGATCGATATGGTCGGTGCCAAGCCGCTTCAGCGCTGCATCCGTGGCTTCCAGAATATGAAAGCGCGACGAACCCACATCGTTGGCGCCCTCGCCGATGCGGAATGTGTATTTGGTCGAGATCAAGACCTGATTGCGCCGGCCTTTGATCGCCACGCCCAAAATTTCTTCCGACGTACCGGCGGAATAAACATCGGCGCTGTCGAACATGGTGACGCCGGCCTCCAGACATACGTCCACCATCCTTGTGGCGCCCTTGACGTCGGTATCGCCCCAGGCCTTGAAGAAATCCCCTTTGCCGCCGAACGTACCGGTGCCGAATGTCAGCGCCGGAACCTTGAAGCCCGAGCGTCCCAAAATGCGGTATTCCATCGTCATCTCCCGAATTGCGGTCAGCAAGGATTGGCATGCGTGCGCCTCTGTTCAACCGCGCGCCGAAGAGGGATTTAAGGCAGCGTTTGCGCCAATCGCCCGCCCACCCGGACGGGGGCGATGCGCGTGGCCAAGCCATTCGCGCCGGTTTCCACGAACACACCGCACACCGTCGCGGGGCCCGTGGCCGGCGAAAAGCGGGTGCTGGAAATCTTGCGGACAAAACGCTGCAGCGGCTCGGCCTTGTCCATGCCGATGACGAAATCGTAATCGCAGCAGGCTCCGGCATCGCTTTGATAGGCGGTGCCGCCGGGAAGAATTTGGGCATCGGCGGTCGGCACATGGGTATGGGTGCCCACCACCAGGCTGGCGCGGCCGTCGCAGAAATGTCCCATCGCCATTTTCTCCGACGTGGTTTCGGCATGCATGTCCACCACGATGGCGTCGGCGGCCACACCCAGCGGACACGCAGTCAATTCCGCCTCGGCCGCGGTGAAGGGATCGTCCAGCGGGTCCATATAGACGCGCCCCATCAGGTTGAGCACCAAGACGCTGCCGGCCGGCGTCTGATAGAGATTGGCGCCCCGCCCCGGCGTGCCCTTGGGATAATTCTGGGGCCTCAAGATACGGTCTTCATTGTCGATGTAGGTGAGGATCTCCTTCTGGTCGGCCCAATGATTGCCGGTCGAAATCACATCGATGCCCATGCCGAAGAATTCTTCGGCAATGGCGCGGGTGAGGCCGAAGCCATGGGCGGCATTCTCGCCATTGGCGATCACCAGGTCGGGCGTCAGACGCGCTTTCAGGCCCGGCAATTCATCCGCCACCGCGTCGCGCCCGGGTTTGCCGATAATGTCGCCCAGAAACAAAATCCTCATCGGGGAAATTCTCTCAAGCCCTGCTCGGTGAGGACGGAGTGAAGGCGAACATCGTGAAGCTCATGCGGCAGAGATTCCATTCGTTGCCCGTTATAGGCGATGCCAACGGCGCGGGCATGGGGCCATGCGGCAAGTGTGCGGTCATAATAGCCGCCGCCATAGCCCAGGCGATAACCCTGATCGTCATACGCCAGAAGCGGCACCAGAAGAAGCGCAGGTATCACCCGGGGCCAATGTTCGAAAGGTTCATGAATGCCGTAGCGGCCCGGTGACAGGACTTCGCCGTTGGGCACCAGATGAAACGCAAGAGCCGCGTCCCTTGCGGTGACGCGGGGAAAGGCGACGTGCGCGCCGCCCTCAGTCAGCACTTTCAACAACAAGGCGGGATCGGCTTCATCCTGATGGGCATGATAGCCGCCCACAATCATGCCCGGAGCAATCGCGAGTGCGTCCGCGTGACGAGCCAGCGTACGAGCGAAACCGCTGTCGCCCAACAATTGGCGGCGCGCGCGCGCCACAAGGCGCAACTGCGCTTTATCGGGCATGGCGGACGGCACCGCACTCGCCGTTGGTGTTTGGATCCTCACGGGCCTGCAGTGCAGGTGGGCGCCATATGACCAGGGCCACGACCCCGGTCAGGGACAGCTCCCGGTGAGTACAATTAAGGCCCCTGGGCATCGCTAACCTGACGCACGAGGCAGTCACCGTCCTAAAATCTACTCTAGGCGGCGGAGAGCCCGGCGGCAATCTGCTCCAGCCGGCTCGCCACCTGTTCCAATGCCATCACCGCCCGGTTTTCGGCCGCCGCCGTGCGTTCTTCCAGTTCCGTGCGGGCTGCGGCATATCCGGCATCGCGGTCGGCGGCATCTTCCTTGCCGCCATGATGCTCGTCGGCGATCAGGATGGCCGCCATCAACAGGAGCCGCGCGTCACCCACCTGGCCCACGGAACCCAAGACTTCCCGCGCTTTGGCATCCACCAGATCGGCCAATTGGCGCAAATGCTCTTCCTCGCCTTCATCGCAGGCTATTGTGTAGGCTCGGCCGTTTACCATCACATTGACCAGGGGCATGGAATTACCTTGCTAGCGCTGCGCGAATTTCACTGATGGCCCCATCCAGGCGGCCCTCGACGTCCTGGTTGGCGCTGGATAGCGCCACCAGTTCCTCTTCCAGTTGCGCGATCCGGGCCAAAAGCCGCTCCCGCTCCTCCGCCAGCGCCTCGATCCCAGCCTGGTTCGCCTTGTGCTTGCCTGCGGTCTCTGCGGCCTTTTCCAGCTTCTCAAGCGCCTGGGCGAGACGTTTCTCCGCCGATTCCAGCCGGTTCATCTTATTTCCGTGCCTTTAGGCCGCAGCCGACCTTAGGCCGCCCCGGGAAAGAGGGTCAACGCAATTGCGTTAGGTCCCAGGTCCACCTTTTCGAGCCGCCTCTTGACGGCGGCAGACCCCCCTCGCTAAGGCCTCCACACCCTCCCGGGAAACGATACATGACCAGTACCAAGGCTCCGCCGGAGCAGGCCCAAATTCGCCGCCTTGCCAATGTCATCCGCATGCTTTCGATCGATGCGGTGGAAAAGGCCAAGTCGGGACATCCCGGCCTACCCATGGGCATGGCGGATGCGGCCACGGTGCTGTTTTCCTGCTTCCTCAAATTCGATCCCGACAATCCGCACTGGCCGGACCGCGACCGCTTTGTGCTCTCGGCCGGTCACGGCTCGATGCTGCTTTATTCGCTGCTCTATCTCACCGGCTATCCGGACATGACGATCGATCAGCTGGAACATTTCCGCAAAGTGGGAAGCCGCACCGCCGGCCATCCCGAATATGGCCACGCACCGGGAATCGAGACCACCACCGGTCCTTTGGGCCAAGGCATCGGCAACGCGGTGGGCATGGCGATCGCCGAAGCGCATTTGCGCGCGCGCTTCGGCAAGGAGCTGGTCGATCATAAAATCTACGTGATCGCCAGCGACGGCGACCTGGAAGAAGGCATCAGCCACGAAGCGATCTCGCTGGCCGGCCATCTCAAGCCCGACAATCTGATCGTGCTGTGGGATCACAATTCGATCACCATCGACGGTTCCACATCGCTGTCGGAATCGACCAACATGACCGAGCGATTCAAAGCCGCCGGCTGGATCACCGATGCCTGCGACGGCCATGACGCGGCTGATGTCTTCCGCGCGCTTTCCGCCGCGCAGGATGCCAAAGGCCCGGTGATGATCGCCTGCAAGACCATCATCGGCTTCGGCATGCCCAATCGCCAGGGCACCTCGAAGGCGCATTCCGACGCGCCGGGCGCCGAGGAAGTGGCCGCCACGCGCAAAGCCTTGGGTTGGGCCTATCCGCCCTTCGTGGTGCCTGACGATCTTCTCAATCAATGGCGCGCCATCGGCCGGCAGGGCAAACCCGCCCTCGCCGAATGGAGCGCGCGCAAGAAAGCCTCGCCCAGGCACAGCGAATTCGACGATGTCATGCGGGCGCACATCCCGGCCGAAGTGCGAAAAGGCCTGATCGCGCTCAAGGAGAAAATGAGCGAAGAGAAGCCGGAAGCGGGCACCCGCAAACATTCGGAAAAAGCGCTGGAAGTCATCAATGGCGGGCTTTCCATCACCATTGGCGGCTCGGCCGATCTCACGCCCTCCAACAACACCAAAACCAAAAACATCACCGAGATGGCGCCGGGCGATTTTTCCGGCCGCTACATTCATTACGGCATCCGCGAACACGGCATGGCGGCGGCGATGAATGGCATGACCCTGCATGGCGGGGTGATCCCCTATGGCGGCACCTTTTTGGTGTTCTCGGATTATTGCCGCCCATCGATCCGGCTTTCCGCGCTGATGGGCATCCGCACGCTCTTTGTGATGACGCACGATTCCATCGGCGTGGGCGAAGACGGACCCACCCATCAGCCGGTCGAGCATCTGGCGGCGCTGCGGGCCATTCCCAATCTTCTGGTGATGCGCCCCGCCGACGGCGTGGAGACGGCGGAATGCTGGCAATTGGCGCTGGATCATCCGCGCCGTCCCACGCTCCTTGCCTTTTCGCGCCAGGACGTGCCCACCGTACGCACCACCCACACAGTGGATAATCTCTCGTCCAAGGGTGCCTATGAATTGGTGGGAGACGCCGATGCCAAACTCACTTTCCTCGCCACCGGTTCGGAAGTGGGGCTGGCTGTGCAGGCCCGCGCGCTTCTGGCCAAGGACGGCATCCCCTCACGCATAGTCTCCATGCCGTGCTGGGCCTTGTTCGAAGAGCAGAGTGCGCAATATCGTGAGGCGGTGTTGGGGCCCGGCACGGTCAAGGTCGCCATTGAGGCCGGTGTCCGCCAGGGTTGGGACCGCTATATCGGTGCCGGCGGCGCCTTCATCGGCATGCATTCTTTCGGCTGCAGCGGGCCGGCCAAGGATGTTTATAAGCATTTCAACATCACGCCCGAGGCCGCGGCGGAAGCAGCCAAGACGGCGTTGAGTAAGCGTTAGGAGCGAAGGGCAATGGTACGTGTGTCAATCAACGGCTTCGGCCGCATCGGGCGGCTGGTGCTGCGAGCGATCGTGGAAAGCGGCCGGCGCGATATCGAGATCGTGGCCGTCAACGATCTGGGACCAGTCGAAACGAACGCCCATCTCTTGCGCTATGACAGCGTCCATGGCCGCTTTCCCGCCACGGTGACGGTGGAAGGGGACGTGATGACCGCCGCAGGCCACAAGATCAAAGTCACCGCGATCAAGGATCCCGCGCAGCTGCCGCACAAGGAATTGGGCGTGGATATCGCCCTGGAATGCACCGGCCTCTTCGCCACGCGAGACAAGGCAGCGCTGCATCTCCAGGCCGGGGCGAAGCGCGTTCTGGTCTCGGCCCCCGCCGACGGCGCCGACATCACCGTGGTCTATGGCGTCAATCACGACAAGCTCACCAAGGATCACATCGTCGTCTCCAACGCGTCCTGCACCACCAACTGCCTGGTGCCGGTGGCCAAGGTGCTGAACGACTCCATCGGCATCGAGAAGGGGATGATGACCACGGTCCATTCCTACACCAACGACCAGCCCAGCCTGGATCAGATGCACAAGGATCTTTATCGCGGCCGCGCCGCTGCGCTGTCGATGATCCCCACTTCCACCGGCGCCGCCAAGGCGGTGGGACTGGTCCTGCCGGAATTGAAAGGCAAGCTGGACGGCATTTCGGTGCGCGTGCCCACGCCCAATGTCTCGCTGGTGGATTTGAAATTCATCTCCAAGCGTCCCACCACCGTGGAAGAAGTGAACCAGGCGATCATCGCCGCCGCCGCATCAGGCCCCTTGAAAGGCATCCTGGAAGTGGTGCGCGACAAGCTGGTGTCGGTGGATTTCAACCACAATCCAGCATCCTCCAGCTTCGCGCTCGATCAGACCAAGGTGATGGACGGCAATCTCGTCTCGATTATGACCTGGTATGACAATGAATGGGGCTTCTCCAACCGCATGGGCGACACCACCGTGGCAATGGGGAAATTCCTCTAAGCGCGCCATGGATTTCAACACGCTCGACGATCTTCAAGTGAAGGGTAAGCGCGTCCTGGTGCGCGCCGATCTCAATGTGCCGTTGAAGGACGGCAAGGTCACCGACGCCACAAGAATCGAGCGCCAAGCCCCCACCATCCGCGAATTGGCGGAGAGGGGCGCCAGGGTCATCCTGCTCAGCCATTTCGACCGCCCCAAAGGCAAAGTCGTGCCCTCGATGTCGTTGAAGCCGGTGGTGGCGCCGCTTGCCAAGATTGTGGGGCGCGATGTGGCCTTTGCCGAAGATTGCGTGGGACCGAAAGCCGAGAGCGCGGTGAAGGCGCTGAAGGACGGCGACGTCCTTCTTTTGGAAAATACGCGCTTCCATGCCGGCGAAGAAAAAGACGATCCCGACTTTGCCAAACAGGTGGCGTCCTTGGGCGACATCTTTGTCAATGACGCCTTCTCCGCCGCCCATCGCGCGCACGCCACCACCACGGCGCTGGCTTATCTTTTGCCGTCGGCGGCGGGCCGCGCCATGGAAGCCGAACTCACCCATCTCAAACAGGCGCTGTCCAATCCCAAGCGTCCTCTGATGGCGGTGGTGGGCGGCGCCAAAGTGTCCACCAAGATCGAACTCCTGCAGAATCTGGTCGCGCAAGTGGAAGTGCTGGTGATCGGCGGCGCCATGGCCAATACGTTCCTGGCCGCCGAAGGCGTAGCGGTGGGAAAATCACTCTACGAGGCGGATCATTTGGAAACCGCGCGCAAAGTGTTGCACATGGCGAACGAGAGCGGCGCGGTAATCCTGCTCCCCACCGATGTGGTGGTGGCCAAGGAATTCAAAGAAAACGCTGCCCATCGCACCATCCCCGTGGACCAGATCGCCCAAGACGAGATGGTGCTGGATGTGGGTCCGACCTCGGTCAAAGCCTTTGAGAACCGCCTGGTCACGACCAAGACCTTGGTCTGGAACGGCCCTTTTGGCGCCTTTGAAACCAAGCCGTTCGACCAGGGAACCGTGGCGGCGGCGAAAGCGGTTGCGGAGAGGACCAAGGCGGGCGATCTTTTGTCGGTGGCCGGCGGCGGCGACACGGTCGCGGCTCTGGTCCATGCAGGCGTGGAAAATGATTTTTCCTATGTCTCGACCGCCGGTGGGGCATTCCTGGAGTGGCTGGAAGGCAAAGAGCTGCCCGGCGTAGAAGCGCTGAAGGCGGCGCATGCACGGAACAAGTAAGCCAAGAGGTTAATGATGAATCTCAATGAATTGAACGCAATCGCAAAAAAGATGGTGGCGCCCGGCAAGGGACTTCTGGCGGCCGATGAATCCACCGGCACCATCAAGAAGCGCTTCGACGCGATCGGCGTCACCAACACCGAAGACAATCGCCGCGACTATCGCGAATTCCTCTTCCGCACCGAGGTGGCGATGAAAGGCCATATCTCGGGCGTGATCCTTTATGACGAGACCATCCGCCAGAAGGCCAAGGACGGCACGCCGCTGGTGAAATTGATCGAGGCGGCGGGCGCGATCCCCGGCATCAAGGTGGACGAGGGCGCCAAGCCGCTGGCCGGCCAACCCGGCGAAGTGGTGACCGAAGGTCTGGACGGTCTGCGCGAACGCTTCCAGGACTATTACAAACTGGGCGCGCGCTTCGCCAAATGGCGCGCCGTGATCGATATCGGCCCCGGCATCCCCAGCTACAATTGTCTCAACGCCAATGCCCAGGCGCTGGCCCGCTATGCCGCGCTGGCGCAGGAAAACGGCATCGTCCCCATTGTCGAGCCGGAAGTGCTGATGGATGGCGATCACGACATCGCGCGCTGCGCTGAAGTGACTACCTGGACACTGAAGGAAGTCTTTCAGCAGCTTTTCTATGCCGGGGTGGCGCTGGAAGGCATGGTGCTCAAACCCAACATGATCGTGCCGGGCAAGAAAGCTCCGAAACAGAATTCCATCGAAGACGTGGCGCAAGCGACGGTCAAAGTCTTGAAGGAATGCGTGCCGTCGGCGGTGCCGGGCATCGCATTCCTCTCGGGCGGGCAATCCGACGAGGATGCCACCGCGCACCTTTCCGCCATCAATGCCATCGGCGGCCTGCCGTGGCCGGTGACGTTCTCCTACGGCCGCGCGCTGCAGCATGCGCCGCAAGTGGCGTGGAGCGGCAAGGCCGACAATGTCGCCAAGGCGCAAGCTGCTTTCGCCCACCGCGCGCTGATGAACAGCCTGGCGGCGCTCGGCAAATGGACCAAAGCAGACGAAAAGAAGGCTGCTTAATTTGATGATGCCCCCTCCGCCCTTCGCACGCTCGAGAGCGTGCTACGGGGCTCGGTTCGCTTGGCCGCGAACCTCGACCCACCGCCGGCATGCTTCGCATGCGCGGGGGCGGCGGGCCTCGACCAAGACGCGCTAGCCCATGTCGGACTGTCGCTTGTATCTCATTTCACCGCCGAAGCTTTCGGCGGCAAATTTCGTTACGCCCCTCCGCGAGGCGTTGGCGGGCGGCGATGTGGCGAGTTTCCAGCTGCGCGTGAAAGATGTCGAAGCCGATGCGATCCGCCGCGCCGCCGATCTGCTGCGCCCCGTCGTCCAGGCCCACGGCACCGCCTTCATCCTGAACGACCGGCCCGATCTCGCCGCCGAACTGGGCTGCGACGGCGTGCATGTGGGTCAGGAAGACGCGACCTATGCCGAGGCGCGCGCCGTGATGGGGCCGTCGCGTATTGTCGGCGTCACCTGCCACAACAGCCGCCATCTCGCCGTGGAAGCGGCCGAAGCTGGCGCCGACTATGTCGCCTTCGGCGCCTTTTTCCCCACCAAGACCAAAGATCCCAAGACCCAAGCCGATATCGAGTTGCTGCGCTGGTGGTCGGAATTGACCGTGGTTCCCTGCGTGGCCATCGGCGGCATCACCGCCGCCAATGCGCCCGCTCTAATCGAAGCCGGCGCAGATTTCCTCGCGGTTTCCGCCGGGGTTTGGGAGCATCCGGATGGGCCGGAAGCGGCAGTTCGGGCTTTCAACACATTGTTTTTGAGCTAGGCTTTCCCAAAGTTATGGGTTGAAGGCTGATGGCACGCCGTTTGGTATCAGCAATATCCGGCTTGGCCTGCATGGTCCTGACCGCACAGGCCCCCCTGCCGGACAACCGAACCATCCTGAATGCCTGGTTGACACTTTACAACAATGGCGACACCGCATCGCTCGGCCAGTTCCAGCAAACTTACATGGGCAACGATCAGATTGCCTATGTGATGGACAGTCGCGAAGAATCGGGCGGCTTCGATCTAATGAAGATTGAAAGCGACGTATCGCTAAAATTGACCGCGCTTTTGAAAGCGCGCGGCGATGGATCGCCCTGGGAACTGACAATGGTGCGAGAGACCGCTACTTTGCCGGCCCTGCGCAACTTCCGCTACACGCCGGCACCGCAAAGTGAGAGCCAAAACCTCACCGCGCTGGATGCGTTCGCCACCCGCCTTAACAGGGTTGACAAATTTTCCGGCGTTCTCGCTCTATATCGCAGCGGCACCCCGCTTTTCGAGAAAAGCTGGGACTAACCGGCGATGCCGGCAGCGCGCCCATCACACCTACGACGCGCTTTTATTTTGCATCGCAGGGTAAGATGTTCACTGCAGTCGCGATCTTGCAATTGATCGACGCTGGCAAGATCGCGTTGAATGATCCGCTGGGAAAGTTTCTACCAGACTATCCCAATGCGGAAATGAAGAAGGTTACAGTGCGCCAGCTCCTGACGCACCAAGCCGGAGCTGGTGATATGGGGATCCTGCGGCCGCAGGATGACGCTAACCGGGCAACCATACATAGCATCGCCCAAATCCTGGCCTTGAACGGCGACCGTGCGCCGGAGTTCCCCCCAGGCAGCAAGGCCGATTATTCCAATTATGGTTTTTTGCTTCTGGGTGCGATTGTCGAGAAAGTCAGTGGCCAATCTTACTACGACTATATAGAACAACATGTCTTCCAACCCGCCGGCATGACGCACACGGCCTTTCCCCTGCGAGAGGAAACCGTTGGCATCGCGATGGGTTATACGGCAGAAGCAGGATCGCTACGGTCCGCCGGAGACCAACTACCCTGGCGTGGCACACCGGCGGGCGGCGGCGTTTCCACCGCACGGGATATGGAGCACTTCATTGCCGCTTTGAATAGCGGAAAGCTGATTTCCCCGACTCTGTTGGCAGAGGCGACCAGTAAGCAAATTCCGTGGTACGGTTATGGCTTCATTGTATCCGGAACGTCCGAAAACCCTTATTGGGGCCATGGCGGCGGTGCTCGCGGCAACAGTTTGGTATTGGCCTATTACCCCGTTACCGGAGTGACATTCGTTTGTGAAGCCAATCGCGATCCGCCTGTCTGCGACCGGCTGGCAGCCAGTTATTTTTACCGGTTGCCCCGTGGCTCCTAGGAAAAGGTGACAGGTCTTCGCGAGCCTGCTATCACCCGCCCGCTCTTTGAACTTTTTGAACCGCTCCACATCCCGTGCCCGGGAGGCACGCTGCCATGGCCAAGATCACCGGCAACGAAATCAGCCCCGGCACCTTGATCGAATTCGATGGCGGCCTGTGGATGGCGGTGAAGACCCAAAAGGTCAAACCCGGCAAGGGCGGCGCCTACAACCAGGTCGAACTCAAGCACGTCATCCAGGGCACCAAGCTTAACCAGCGTTTCCGTTCGGACGAGACGGTCGAAGAAATCTATCTGGAAAAGAAGGACTTCCAATTCCTCTATGCCGCCGGCGACATGCTGACCTTCATGGACATGGAGAGTTACGAGCAGATCGAGCTTGCGGCCGATTTCGTGGGCGACCAGGCGCGCTTCCTGCAAGACGGGATGAAGACCCTGGTGCAGCTGTATGAAGGCCGCCCCATTGGCATCAAATTGCCGGTGCAAGTGAGCGTCACCGTCACCGAAGCCGATCCCGTGCTGAGAGGCGGCACTGCCGCGCCTTCGTACAAAAGCGCGGTGCTGGAAAACGGCATGAAAATCCAGGTGCCGCCTTTCATCGAAGCGGGCGAGCGGATTGTGGTCGCCACCGAAGACGGCTCCTACGTGCGGCGGGCGGAAAACTAATGGAGCATCGGCCAGCAAAAGTGCGAAGCGGTTTTGCGCTATGCGCGCTTCGCGCGCAAATAAATCATGGGGCGCATCCGCGCCCGGTCCGTGCGACCATAAGGGATTAACATGGTCTATCTGTCACCCGCCTTGAATGTGATGATCGCCGCCGCGCGCAAAGCCGGCCGCCCTCTGATCCGCGATTTCGGCGAGCTGGAAAATCTCCAGATCTCGATGAAGGGTCCGGCCGATTTTGTCACGTCTGCCGACAAGCGCACCGAGAAGATCCTGATCGAGGAATTGACCAAGGCGCGGCCCGGTTATGGTTTTCTGGGCGAGGAAGGCGGCGCGGTCGGAGGCCGCGACAAGACCCACCGCTTCATCATCGATCCCATCGACGGCACCACCAATTTCATGCACGGCATTCCGCAATTCGCCATCTCCATCGCGCTGGAGCGCGAAGGCCAGCTTGTCTCCGGCGTGGTCTATAATCCCGTCACCGACGATCTCTTCACCGCGGAGAAGAGCCACGGCGCCTATCTCAATGACAAAAGACTGCGCGTCGCCGCGCGCAAGGAATTGGCGCCCGCGGTGATCGCCACCGGCCTGCCTTTTCTGGGCAAGGAAGGCCATGAGCGCGCGCTGAAGGAAATGGGCGCGGTGATGGATGCCACCGCCGGCATCCGCCGCATGGGCGCAGCCTCGCTCGACATGGCCTATGTCGCGGCAGGGCGCTTCGATGGCTTCTGGGAGCATGGACTGCAGCCCTGGGATGTGGCGGCGGGCATCGTGCTGGTGCGCGAAGCGGGCGGGATGGTCTCCGACTTTAATGGCGGCGACCAGATGATGGCGAACGGTCAGATGCTTTGCGCCAACGACACGCTGCATCCCAAACTGCTGAAATTGCTGAAAGACGCTCGCGGCTAGAGCATTTCTTCGAATCTCGAAAGTGCTCTAGTTTTTTGTTTGTCGCGGTTCCGGACGGAGTTGGTAGCGGCAGCGTACCAACGCGCACACTTTTCCTGGAACCGCTTAGAACTCGATCACCGTGCGGATGCTTTCGCCCGCATGCATCAGGTCGAAGGCTTCGTTGATGCGGTCCAAAGGCAATTTGTGCGTGATCAACGGATCGATCGCAATCCGTCCATCCATGTACCAATCGACGATACCGGGCACTTCGGTGCGGCCGCGCACGCCGCCGAACGCCGTGCCTTTCCACACCCGGCCCGTCACCAATTGAAACGGTCTGGTCTTGATCTCTTGCCCCGCGCCCGCGACGCCGATGATCACCGAGACGCCCCAGCCGCGATGGGTGCATTCCAGCGCCTGGCGCATCAGATCGACATGGCCCACGCATTCGAAGGAATAATCGGCGCCACCCCCGGTAAGCTCGACCAGATGGCCGACCAGATCGCCTTTCACGTCTTTGGGATTGACGAAATGGGTGAGACCGAATTGCCGCGCCAACGCTTCGCGCTTGGGATTGAGGTCGACACCCACGATCATGGCCGCGCCCGCCATCCGCGCGCCCTGCACCACATTAAGGCCGATGCCACCCAGACCGAACACCACCACGTTGGCGCCGGGCTCGACCTTGGCGGTCTTGATCACCGCACCCACCCCGGTGGTGACGCCGCAGCCGATATAGCAGGCCTTGTCGAAAGGCGCGTCGGGCCGGATCTTCGCCAGCGCGATCTCCGGCAGCACGGTGAAATTCGAGAAGGTCGAGCAGCCCATATAATGATGGATGGGCTTGCCCTTGAGCGAGAAACGGCTGGTGCCGTCCGGCATCACGCCTTTTCCCTGGGTGGCGCGGATGGCAGTGCAGAGATTGGTCTTGTGGGAAGTGCAGCTTTTGCATTGGCGGCATTCGGGCGTGTAGAGCGGGATCACGTGATCGCCGGGCTTCAGGGTGGTGACGCCCGCGCCCACCTCCCGCACCACGCCGGCGCCTTCATGGCCCAGGATCACGGGAAAGAGACCTTCCGGGTCGGCCCCTGAGCGGGTGAATTCGTCGGTGTGGCAGACACCCGTGGCTTTGATCTCGACCAGCACCTCGCCCGCGCGCGGCCCCTCCAGATCCACCTCCTCGATCACCAGAGGCTGACCGGGGCCGTAAGCGACGGCGGCACGGGATTTCATGGAAAATCTCCTTAATATCGCGCCCGAAACCGGCAAAAGACCGCGCCAGCCGGCCTGAAAACCGTCGCGGCGGAACAAATCTGCGGCATTTGGTAGTTGTTGCAAAGCATTAGATTGAAGCTAGGCTATGGCAGGGGATAGCTCTGTCGAACCGGGCGGTGGAATGCGCCAACTGAAAACTGCCTTGCTGGCGAGCGCGTGGCTTGCTTGGCCGGGCATTGCTTTGAGTCAGACCGTGGATCGCGGCAACGACGTGGTGGTCAATCCCGTCGGCGGCAGCAGCGGCGTGCTGCTTTATCCCGGCGGCCAATATATGCGCGTGGTCCGTCCGCTGCTGGAGCCGGGCGAAAAACCGGGCGTGATCCATCTCCATATGCCGACCAAGACGGCGAGGAAGAGCGAAGCGGCAGCGGACGAAGCGTCTGCGCCCAAGCCGGTGCGGCAAGCCAGACGCGCCCCTAAACCCGAGGTTGCTGCGCCTGCGGTCCAGGAAGCCAGAGCGCCGGAGCCTCAAACCACACCAACTCCCGAGGCTCAGCGCACGCCCAAACGGGTCCGCCAAGCCAGGGCCGAGCCGCCGAAAACCCAGCAGCAGGGAAGCGCGGTTACCACGGTGCCCGCCACCAGCCAACCCGCCTACAACCCTGGCTTCGGCGCCTATGCCGATCAGGGAGCCGCGGGCCTCAATTTCGGCGCGGCGCCGGCGGCACCACCTCCCGCCACGGTCCAGCCGCAGCAACCGTCACAGCCCCAGCCTTCGCAACCCAAACGTATGGCCAAGGCCAACCCGCCGCCTGCCGGTGCGGCACCCCAAGCAGCGCCATCCGAGCCGGCGACACCAGGCCTTACCAAGCGCAGCGTCATTCTGTTCGCGCCCCAGGCCGCCGATCCGGCGCAATCCGCCTTGGGGGCGATCAAGTTCCTGGCAGGCGATCTCAATGCCGCCATGACCAGCGCTTCGGCCCGCATCCAGATCCAGGCCTATGGCGGCAACCGCGGCGACAAGAGTTCGGATGCAAGGCGCCTGTCGCTCAAGCGCGCGCTGGCGATCCGTCAGGTTTTGATCGATGACGGCGTCCCCGCGGAACGCATCGATGTGCGCGCCATGGGCGGCGCGGACGATTCAGGGCCCGCGGACCGCGTGGACGTCTACGTCAAGGCTTGACGCCGAGACTAAGTCATCTCCACATCTTGCGCTTGCGGCCCCAGCCCCATGAAAAGCGCGATTGCCAGCGCGGCGGCGACAGCGACGCTCGCCAGCGCCAAGGCGTAATTGCCGCCGGTGCGTTCGGCGATGGTGGTCTGCAACACCGCATTCACCGAGGCGATGAGGTTGCCCAGCTGATAGACAGTGCCGGGAAAAGTGCCCCGCGCGTCGCGTGGGGAAATCTCGTTCAGATGCGCCGGCACCACACCCCACGCGCCCTGCACCGTGAATTGCATCAGGATCGCCCCCAGTCCCAGCAGCGCGGCGCTGGGCGCAAAAGCCCAGAGAAACGCCACCGGCACCGCTATCAAGGCGGTCACAACCGATGCGCGCCTGCGCCCCCACCGTTGGCTGAGGCTGCCCACCGTAAGCCCGCCCACGATCGCGGCGACATTGTAGAGGATGGCAATGGTCGAGACGGTGGCGTGGTTGAAGCCCCGCTGCTTCTGCATGAACAGGGGATAGATATCCTGGGTGCCGTGGCTGAAGAAATTGAAGGCCGTCATCATCAGCACGGCATAGAGCAACAACTTCCAATGACGCCGCACATAGCTGGAAGCGCCATAGGCGAAGATCGCCGCAATCGGAAGAAGCGCGGCCACGCCATACCAGCCATATTGGGGATAAAGCACATGCGCGCCCAGCCAATAGGCGAGAAGTCCGGCAACCCCGAGTTCCGGCGACCTGGAGGACCAGGAGCGGCATGCCGATCCGCGCGCCGCGTTCCAGATCATGCGAAGGCGATTCCTCGACCGCGCGCCAGATATAGAAGATCAGGAAAAGGGCAGGCAGGATGCCGACCATGAAAAGGCCGCGCCAGCCCAGCCAGCCATAAAGGAATGCGAACACCAGCGAGGAAATCAGATAGCCGGTGGCATAGCCCGATTGCAGTAGGCCCGAGACGAAGCCGCGCTTCTCGCGGGCGACAGTCTCAAAAGCGAGTGACGCGCCGATGCCCCATACGCCCCCCATCGCCACCCCGAACAAGGCGCGTAGCACCAGGAACACAAGCAGGCTGGGCGCGAAGGCGGTGGAGAAACCGAACAGCGAATAAAGCGCCACATTGATCATCAGGACCGGGCGGCGGCCATAACGGTCGGCCAGGCGGCCGAAGACGAAGGCGCCGAGCGGACGAAAGGCCAATGTCAGGGTCAGCGCCAACGCCACGGCGGTCACGCCGACATGGAAGGCCTGGGCGACATCGGGAATGACGAACACCAGCACGAAATAATCGAAGGCATCCAGTGACCAGCCCAGATAGGAGGCGAGCACCGCGTGCCGCTCGCGCGGTGTCCAGCCTCTCAGAAATGTCATGAACCCCTCCCCGTATCCGCCCAGCTTTTCAGGTGCAGGGCCGCCTGAAAACCCTACAAATTCTCAAACAGCGGGGGAAGCACTTGCAGGCCGCGTTCAAGCCGCTAAAACACTTGAAATGTCTCACAGATTCTTCCGTTCCGGGGCGGGGTTGGCGGCCCTTTTCCTGCTGGGCCTCGCGGCTTCAGCCCGCGCCGATGTGATTGCCACCACTGGCACGGGCGTGGCGATCGCCCTTCCCCTGGTCGCCGCCGGCGTCAGCCTCTACCAGGACGACCGCACCGGACTGGCGCAGCTCACCGTGGATACGGTGGCGACCGTGGGCACCGCCTTTGTCTTGAAGCGCATCGTGCACGAGGAACGTCCCAACGGCAGCAACAACCAGTCCTTCCCCTCGGACACATCGGCCCTGGCCTTCGCGCCGGCGCAATATCTCTGGGACCGCTATGGCTGGGAATATGGCGTGCCGGCTTATGCGGCGGCGATCTATAGCGGCTATAGCCGCGTCGAAGCCAAGGAGCATCATTGGTACGATGTCGCCGCCAGCGCGGGTTTCGCGTTCGGCTTCTCGAAAATCTTCACCACCCGCTATCATCCGCCGGGGTTGACCTACGGGGCCGAGATCACGCCGCACAGCGGCTACCTCCACCTCAGCTATAATTTCTGACGGTCAAGCCGATACGGCGACGTCGGTGAATTTGTTCACCCGGCGAAGCGGCGGAAACAATTTCATCCAGCTTGCCACCACCAGCAACGTGCCCAGCCCACCCAAGATCACGGCGGGGACGGTGCCCAGCCAAGCCGCGGTGATGCCGGATTCGAATTCGCCCAATTCGTTGGAGGCGCCGATGAAGAGCATATTGACCGCCGAGACCCGGCCCCGCATCGCATCCGGCGTCGCCAGCTGAATCAGGGATGAGCGGATATTCACGCTCACCATGTCGCTTGCCCCCAGGGTGAAAAGCGCCAGCAACGACAGAGGAAACCAGGTGGATAGCCCGAAGACGATAGTGGCGATGCCGAACAGCGCGACCGCGGCAAACATCTTGGCGCCGACATTGCCGGAGATCTGCCGTCTGGTTAGCGCGAAGGCGACCGTGAATGCGCCCGCGGCGGGGGCGCTGCGCAAAATTCCCAGCCCGATGGGTCCGGCATGGAGAATATCACGGGCATAGACGGGCAAGAGCGCGGTGGCGCCGCCCAGAAGCACCGCGAAAAGATCAAGTGAAATCGCGCCCAACACCACCGGGCGCGAGCGGACAAAGCGCACCCCTTCGGCGACGCGCTCGAACCGGCTCGCCAGGCTGGCCTCAAAAACATGCCGCCGCCCCCCCAGCTGCGCCACGATCAAGGCAGCCGAGGCAAACCCCAAAATGCAAAGCACATAGACCGGGATCGGCCCCAGCGCATAAAGGAAACCACCCAGCGCCGGGCCCGCGATCACCGCGGCGGTGAAGGCCGAGGAATTGATCGAGATGGCGTGTGGCAGACGTTTTTGTTCCACCAGGAACGGCAACAACGACTGGCCCGAGGGACCGGCGAAGCCGCGCGCGGCGCCGAACAGGATCAGCACCAGATAGAACAACAGGGCGCGGTGCGGCGTGAACAAGGTGAGAAGGAGGAACAGCGCCGAGGACAGCGCCTGCAGTCCCGCCGCGAGCGCATAGACCCGCCGCTGGTTGAAGCGGTCAGTGATCTCGCCAGCCGGTAAAGTGAGAAGGAACATGGGCGCGAATTGGCAAAGCCCCACCAGGCCAAGCGCCAACGGCGTGCGCACCATGTCGTAGATCTGCCAGCCGATCGCCACCGACTGCACCTGCATGGCGCAGGTGGAGAGAAACCGCGACGTCACGAACAGGGTGAGGTCGCGCTGGCGATAAATGGTCGGCGGTATATCGCTCAGTTTCAGTGCCCCCTAAACCGCCAGAACCTTGGTCTGGACCCGCCTCCCCCGCGCGTGCGCAAGCACGCTGGCGGGGAGGTGGCCGTAGCAGCGCTTGCGATGCGTAGGCCGGAGGGGGTCAGCCTAATTTGGGTTCTAACTTCTTGCAGGCGTCAATCAGGCCCTTGACCGCGTCGGCCGATTTGGCCAGCGCGGCTTTTTCGTCCGCGGTCAATTCCAGCTCGACGATGCGCTCGATACCTTTTTCGCCGATCACGGTGGGAACGCCCACATAGAGATCCTTGATGCCATAGGGACCGTTCACATAGGCGGCGCAAGGCAGCACCCGCTTCTGGTCCTTGAGATAGGATTCCGCCATGGCGATGCCGGCAGCGGCGGGCGCGTAATAGGCCGAACCGGTCTTGAGCAGGCCCACGATCTCGGCGCCGCCATCGCGGGTGCGCTGGATAATCTGGTCAAGCCTTTCCTGCTTGATCCAACCCATCTTGACCAATTCGGGAAGCGGAATGCCGCACACGGTGGAGAAACGCGGCATCGGCACCATGGTGTCTCCATGACCGCCCAGCACAAAGGCCGAAATATCCTCGACCGAGACATTCATCTCTTCCGAGAGGAAATAGCGGAAGCGCGCGGAATCGAGCACGCCCGCCATGCCCACGACCTTGCTGTGCGGCAGGCCGGAGAATTGGCGCAGCGCCCACACCATGGCGTCGAGCGGATTGGTAATGCAGACCACGAAGGCATCGGGCGCGTTGGCCTTGATGCCCTCGCCCACTGACGCCATCACCTTGAGATTGATGCCCAGAAGATCGTCGCGGCTCATGCCGGGCTTGCGCGGCACGCCGGCGGTGACGATCACCACATCAGCGCCCTTGATGTCGGCGTAGCTGTTGGTGCCCTTAAGCTTGGCGTTATAGCCCTCGATGGGACCGGACTGGGCAAGGTCCAGGGTCTTTCCCTGAGGCAGGCCTTCGGCGATGTCGAACATCACCACATCGCCCAGTTCCTTGAGCGCAACCAGGTGAGCGAGCGTACCGCCGATTTGTCCGCCGCCGATCAAGGCGATTTTCTTGCGCGCCATGGGAAGTCCTTTGCCTGATGAAAAACCGGGCCGCTACCTAGCCTTTGGTGGGCCCGTGGGCAAGATGACAAGGAGCGCCAGCCAGGAGCCGATAGCGGCAGCGTATCGGCGGGACGAGCGGCAATGCAGCCATTTCACCAAAAGAAAAGGCCGAGCGAACGCGCGCCCGGCCTTTCTTTATCCTATGGGAAAACGATCGTCAGATCGCTTCCTTGAGTTCCTTGGAGGCGCGGAACGCGACCTTCTTGGACGCCTTGATCTTGATCGCTTCGCCGGTGGCGGGATTGCGACCCATGCGCGGTCCGCGCTTGCGCACGACCAGGATGCCGAGCCCGTTCAAGCGAATGCGGGCGCCCTTCTTGAGATGCTTGGTGATGAGAGCGATCACGTCTTCCAGCATCGCATTGGCGCTCTTCTGCGAGAGTTCATGTTTCTCGGCGAGCTGGCTGGCGAGCTGACGGGTGGAAACGGTTTCAGTCTTGGTGGCGGGTTTGCTGGCAGGAACGGTGGCCATGGGAGTTTCCCTCTTAGCGAATCAACGATAGGCCCAGTTTTACTGCTTTTCTTGTATTCGCAAGTGGGGGAACAGCAAAAAAGCCCCGAAAAATCGGAGCTTTTTGCATTTTCCCTGGGATAGTATCGAAAAGCCCCTGTCTTTGGGGCTTTCAGCGCCTCAGGCGACTTCGGGGCCGGCATTCTCCGCGCGTTCGGAGATGCGCGCCGATTTGCCGGTGCGGCCACGCAGATAATAAAGCTTGGCGCGACGGACCTTGCCTTTGCGCACCACAACGATCGAATCCACCAGCGGCGAATAGATCGGGAAGACGCGCTCGACGCCCTCGCCATAGGAAATCTTGCGCACGGTGAAAGCCTCATTCAGGCCCGCGCCCTGGCGGGCGATGCACACGCCTTCGAAGGCTTGGAGGCGTTCGCGGGTCTTGTTCTGTTTGGTCTTTTCGTCATAGGTGACGTCCACCACCTTGACGTTGACCTTGAGCGTGTCGCCGGGACGGAAAGGCGGCAGCGGCTTGGCTCGCACAGCCTTCATCTGCTCGGCTTCGAGCGTCTGCAAAAGGTTCATCTTGTGGTCTCCGTAAGGCCGGTCTAGCGCGTGAGCGGGGGCGTATAGCCTAGCGCTTGCTCTTTTCATAGAGGGTCCAAAGGTCGGGCCGATTGGCCCTGGTCAGAGCCTCGGCCTGGGCCCGCCGCCATTTGGAAATTTCCTTGTGATTTCCTGTGGTTAAGACGTCCGGGACAACTGCGCCTTCGAAATTTTGGGGGCGGGTGAAATGCGGATACTCCAGAAGCGAGGCGGTGAAACTTTCTTCCTCCGTCGAGGCCTGGTCCCCCAGGACGCCGGGGATCAGCCGGACGGAGGCTTCGATCAAGGCCATGGCGGCGATCTCGCCTCCCGCCAGCACGAAATCGCCCAGGGAGATTTCCTCCAGCCCGCGCTTCTCGATCACCCGCTGGTCGAGGCCTTCGAATCGGCCGCAGAGCAGGATCGCACCCGGCCCCTTGGCCAACTCGCGCACCCGTGACTGGGTAAGGCGCGTGCCTCGCGGGCTGAGATAGATCAGGGGGCGGCCGTTGCGCGCGACGGCGTCGATGGCGGCAGCTGCCACATCGGCCCGCATCACCATGCCTGGGCCGCCACCGGCAGGCGTGTCGTCCACCGTCCGATGCTTGCCCAAGCCGTGCTCGCGGATGTCGCGCACGTCCAACGACCAGAGGCCATTGGTCAGCGCTTTGCCCAACAGCGAAACGCCCAAAGGTCCGGGAAACATATCGGGGAACAGGGTCAGGACCGTCGCGGACCAGTTACTCAACGTGATCTCTCGCCCTCGGCGTCCTCTGGTACTGCGACCACCACGCGGCCGCCCGCGATGTCGATCACGGGCACGGTCTCGCGGGTGAAGGCGAGCAGCACGCTGTCGCCGTCGGGCCGGGTGATCTCGATCACGTCGCTGGCGCCGTAATTGTGGATCGCCGCCACCTTGCCCAAGAAGCGGCCTTCGCCGTCTTGCGCTTCCAGTCCGATCAAATCGGCGTGATAGAATTCGTCCTCGCCCGGCGCGGGCAATTGCGCGCGGTCCACGAACAGTTCGATGCCCTTGAGCGCTTCGGCCTGGTCGCGGTTTTCGATGCCCGAAAATGAAATCACCGCCTCGCCCTCCTTGGCGGGACGGACAGCGGTGATCTCGAAATGTTTGCCGTGCTTGTCCTTCAAGGCGCCATAGCGCGCAAGGCCGTCGGGCGTTTCGGTGAAGAGCTTGACCTTCACCGCGCCTTTCAATCCCTGCGCGCCGATAATGGCGGCGAGAAGGATGTCGCGCGCCACCTCGGGCTAGGACGCCGGCGTTTCTTCCGCGGCCTTGGCGGCGGCGGCGGCGCGCTCCTGCGCCTTCTTCTTGGGCTGGGCCTTTTGCGGATTGTTATGCACCCGCGCCTTCACCAAACCGGCATTGGCCAGCATCTTGTGCACGCGGTCGGATGCCACCGCGCCCTTGGCGATCCAGGCCTTGGCGGAATCGAGATCGAGCTTGATGCGGTCGGCATGATCGGAGGGCAGAAGCGGATTGTAAAATCCGATCTTTTCGATGAAACGGCCGTCGCGTGGGCTACGCGAATCCGAAATCACCACATTGTAATGCGGACGTTTCTTGGTGCCGCCGCGCGCCAGACGAATGCGAAGTGCCATTTGTTTTTCCTTTCGTTCAATCGTTCAAATTTCAACGCCGCGGAAACATTCCGGGCGGTAATCCGCCGGGCATGCCGCCCATTCCACCAGGCAGCATCGGCATGCGGCCGCCTTTGCCCATTTTCTTCATCATGTCCGCCATCTGACGGTGCATTTTGAGGAGCTTGTTGACTTCGGAGACTTCCACGCCCGCGCCATGGGCGATGCGTTTGCGGCGCGAGCCATTGATCACATCGGGATCGGCGCGCTCGGTCTTGGTCATGGACTGGATGATAGCTTCCTGGCGGGTGAGGAGCTTGTCGTCCAGGCCCGCCGCGTCGAGTTGATCCTTGATCTTGCCTACGCCGGGCAGCATGCCGAGCAGGCCCTTCATGCCCCCCAGCTTTTTCATCTGTTTCAACTGCGAAGCCAGGTCGTTCATGTCGAACTGGCCTTTCTTCATCTTGGCGGCGATCTTCTCCGCTTCTTGCTTGTCGAAGCTCTCCGCCGCCTTTTCGACCAGCGAAACCACGTCGCCCATATCGAGGATGCGCGAGGCCACGCGTTCGGGATGGAAGGCTTCCAGCGCCTCCAGCTTTTCGCCCGCGCCCAAAAATTTGATCGGCGCTCCCGTGACGCTCTTCATCGAAAGCGCGGCGCCGCCGCGCGCATCGCCGTCCACCCGGGTGAGAATGATGCCCGACAGATGCAGCCGGTCATTGAAGTTCTTGGCGATATGGACCGCGTCCTGGCCGGTCAGGCTGTCAGCCACCAGCAAGGTCTCGTGCGGGTGGGTGGCGGCCTTGATCGCCGCCACTTCCGCCATCAACTGCTCGTCGATGGATTGGCGGCCGGCGGTGTCGAGGATCAGAACGTCATAACCGCCCACTTTCGCCGAGGCCAAAGCGCGCTTGGCGATGGTCAGCGGGTCCTGGCCCGCGACCACGGGAAGCGTGGCGACGCCGGCCTGTTCGCCCAATATGCGCAGCTGTTCCATGGCGGCGGGGCGGTTGACGTCCAGCGATGCCATCAGGACGCGCTTCTTCTCGCGGGTCTGCAGCATCAGGCCCAGCTTGGCCGAGGTGGTGGTCTTGCCCGAGCCCTGCAGGCCCACCATCAGGATGGGCGCGGGTGGTGAGCCCAGCGAGAGGGCGGCGTTCTCCGAACCCAGCGTCTCGACCAGCACGTCATGGACGATCTTGATCACTTGCTGGCCGGGGCTGACCGAGCGGATCACATTCTCGCCAACGGCGCGGGGACGGACCTTTTCGATAAAGTCCTTCACCACCGGCAACGCCACATCGGCGTCGATCAGGGCGGTGCGCACTTCCGACAGCGCGGCATCGACATCGGCTTCGGAGAGCGCGCCGCGCCCTCTGAGCTTGTCGAAGACGCCGGTGAGGCGGGACTGAAGCGATTCAAACATTCAAACCTCGTCCTCACCCTGAGCCTGTCGAAGGGTAAGGCGGAAACCCGGTTCCTCATGCTTCGACAAGCTCAGCATGAGGAGATGAAACTCCAAACAATTTCGCCCCAGGGGGCGCAACGCGCTGCCTGGGGGCGATCCCCGCCGCCTGGGCGGGGACCGGAAAGGCCTGCGGTCTTTCCGGAAACGGGCGGGTTTTAGGCTGGCCCAGGCTAAAAAGTCAAATTTCCAAGGCTTTCTAGGACTTCAGCCCCAGCTTTTCCGCCAGATAGACGAAACTCAGGGCCCACATCTCCGCCGCCTGCTTGTGGTCGGCGGCGGCGGCGTGACCGCCATCGGTATTCTCATAGAAGAGAACATCATGGCCCTGCTCTTCCATTTTGGCTGCCATCTTGCGCGCATGAGCCGGCGTCACCCGGTCATCGCTGGTAGCGGTGACGAACAACACAGGCGGATAGCGCACGTCCTTCTTCACGTTCTGGTATGGCGAATAAGTGAGAATGTAATCGCGCATCTTGGGATCGGCGGGATCGCCATATTCACCCTCCCATGACGCGCCCGCGCCGATATGGGTGTAGGCGATCATGTCCACCAGCGGCACCTGGCAGACCACCGCACCGAATAGCTCGGGCCATTCCACCATCACGGTCGAGACCAGAAGCCCGCCATTGCTGCCGCCCATGATGCCCAATTGTTTGGGGGCGGTGAGGCCGCGCTTTTCCAGGTCCTCGGCCACGGCGGCGAAATCGTCATAGGCGCGCTGGCGATGGAATTTGGTGGCGGCCTCGTGCCAGGCGGGACCGAACTCGCCGCCGCCGCGAATATTCGCCACCACATAGATCCCGCCATGGGTGAGCCAGAGCCGGCCGAAATTGGCGGAATAGCCGGGCGTGAGCGAGATCTCGAACCCGCCATAGCCGTAGAGCACGGTGGGCGCGGGGCCGTGCAGATTTTTCGGCCGGGTCACAAAGTAGGGAATCTTGGTCCCGTCTTTCGATGTCGCCTCGAATTGTTCGGTGACAATCCCGGAGGCATCGAAACGCGCGGGCAGGGATTTGATCGCGCGCGGCTGGCTCCTCCCGTCGCTGAAATAGAGCGTGGGCGGGATCAGGTAGCTTTGGAAATTGAACAGCGCCTCGGGCCCGAATTCATTGACCGAGACCACATCCACCGCGCCGCCCGGCGGCAGGTCGAGCTTGCGGTCGGACCATGTCTTTCCGTCACTGGCGAAGACATGAACAGCGCCGATCACATTCTCGGTGATAGCGGCATAGACCGCGTCGCGGCCCACACCTACCGATTCCACGGCCGCGCGCAGACCGGGCGCGTAGAGCAATTGCGGCTTTTGCCCTTGGCGGAAGGCCACCAGCGCGCCCTTGGCGAAATGTGCGCCCTGACCGGCATAATCCTCGCGCAGGGTGGCGATGAGGGCGCCATCGATCATGTCTTTGACATCGGCGGACAAGGGGATATCGAGCTTGGCGACGGCGGCCTTACCCACGTCCACCGCATAATATTCGCTTTCAAAAAAGCTCACGCCGCGGCTCACCAGGGCAAAATTGCCTTCTTTGGTGTGGAAGGTGGCGGGCGAGACCGCCACATCGCTCACCTGGCCCTCGTAAAGCGTCTTGGCCGCACTGATGGGCGTGCCGCGCGTCCATAATTTGACGATGCGGGCATAGCCCGACTTGGTGAGCGTGCCCGGGCCGAAATCCGTGGCGAACAAAACCGTGTTGTCGTCGAAATAAGACACGTCGCTCTTGGCTTCCTTGAGCACAAAGCCGTCGCCGGCCATGCGATGGGCCTTGAGGTCATATTCGCGCACCACCACGGCATCGCCGCCGCCGCGCGACAGGCGGATCAAGCAACGTGTTTCGTTGGGCGCGCACTCCGCGCCCTCGAACACCCAATTTTCCTTTTCCGCCCTGGCCATCGCGTCCACATCCAGCAGCGTGTCCCAATGCGGCGAAGGATTGGCATAGTCGGCGATCGTGGTGCGCCGCCAGATACCTTTGGGATTCTTGGCGTCCTGCCAGAAATTATAGACAAAGCCGTGATCCAGACTACCGCTGGGTATGCGGTCGGGCGTGTCCAACACGTCCAGCACGCTCTCATAATTTTTCCCGTAGCGCGGATCGGCCTTGAGGACAGCGAGCGATTTCTGGTTCTGTTCCTTGACCCAGACGAGCGGCTTTTCGCCATGCATATCCTCCAGCCAGGCATATCGATCGGTCACGGCATGGGCTCCGGCAAAAGCAAAAGTGAGGAAGGCCAAATTTGTCAAGGCCAAGATCGTCCAAGAGAGGCGCGTCATGGCGGCTCCGAAGGGGAACGCCAGCTTGGCGAATTTTGCCTCGGTCAAGCAATGACAAACCCCCAGGGTCTGAGCCTCAATTATCCCATGAGCCGCGTTGCGAGGAAAAATGGCCGAATGGCAGGAGAAAGGCGCAGGGCGTATCGGCAATACGGCCAAGCCTTTCGACGTACCAGTCGGCCATTTTCCCCGCAATCCGAAGGGACGCGGATCTTTTGGTCCATGGCGTCCGTACGCTGGCGCTACGGACCGCTCGTCGCTCATGGCCCATACAAGCCCACATCGCTCCTCGCTTCTGGCCAGGAACCAAAATTCCCAGCGTCGCGGCCACGCGATAATTGAGTTCAGACCCTCAGGGCCCCTATAAGGCGACCCCATGACCACCATACTCCCTTCCGCAAAATGCAGGGCCTCGGCAACGACTTCGTGGTCTTTGACGCTCGCGCCCGCGCCCTTCCCATGAATGGAACCCGGGCCCGGGCCATCGCCGACCGTCATTTCGGCGTAGGCTGCGACACTTTGGTGCTGATCACCCCCGGCAACGCCCAGGTGGACGCCACCTTGCGGTTTTTCAATGCCGATGGCGGCGAAGTGGAATCCTGCGGCAACGCCACGCGCTGTGTGGCGCGGCTCTTGATGGACGAGCGCGGGCTTTCCCGCGTCAAGCTCCTGAGCCAAGGCGGCATGCTGGTGTGCAGCGATGCCGGCAAGGGCCTGGTGACGGTGGATGTGGGCGACGCCCAAGCTGGATTGGAAGGACATTCCTGTCTCCCAGGACGTGGACACCAACAAATTCGCCCTTCCGCTGGAAGGCGCGAATATCCCCGTGGCCGCCGTGCTGATGGGAAATCCCCATTGCATCCTGTTCGTGGATGACGTGGCCAATGCCCCCGTCACCCAATTGGGTCCCCGGATCGAGCGCCATCCCTGGTTCCCTGCCCGGATCAATGTCGAATTCGCGCAAGTGATCGACCGCTCCCATATCCGCATGCGGGTATGGGAACGCGGCATGGGCGTGACTTTGGCGTGCGGCACCGGCGCGTGCGCCACCGTCGTCGCCGCGGTGCGCCGCGGCCTCACCGACCGCAAGGCCGAGGTGCAACTGGATGGCGGCCCGCTTATGATCGAGTGGCGCGAGGACGACCATGTACTGATGACCGGCCCCGCGACCCTCTCTTTTCTGGGCGAAATCGATCTGGAGCAATATGACCGTTGACGTCGTCACTTTCGGCTGCCGTCTGAACGCCTATGACAGCGAGGCGATCAAGGCGCGCGCGGGCGAGGCGCAATTGCGCGATGCCGTGGTGGTCAACACCTGCGCCGTGACGGCGGAAGCGGTGCGCCAATCACGCCAGGCGATCCGCAGGCTCAAGCGCGAACGGCCGACGGCGCGCATCATTGTCACCGGCTGCGCCGCCCAGACCGAACCCGAAACCTACGCCGCCATGCCCGAAGTGGATGCGGTCCTGGGCAACCAGGACAAATTCGACGCCAGGCCTATGCCGATTTTGGCATGGGCGCGTTGAGCGCGTGCGGGTCAATGACATCATGGGCGTGCGTCAGACGTCGCGCCCCAGCTGGTGGATCATTTCGAAGGCAAGACCCGCGCCTTTCTGCAGGTGCAGACCGGCTGCGACCATCGCTGCACCTTTTGGATCATTCCCTACGGACGGGGCAATTCACGCTCGGTGGCGATGGGCGCGGTGGTGAGCCGAGGCGCGGCGATTGGCCGAGAACGGCTTCGCCGAGATCCTGCTCACCGGCGTGGACCTCACCTCCTATGGCGCGGACCTGCCGGGGCACCTACCCTGGGTCAGTTGGTGGCCAAGCTGCTCAAGCTGGTGCCGGAGCTGAAGCGGCTCAGGCTGTCCTCGATCGATTCCATCGAAGCCGATCCCCGTTCTGATGCGAGCCATCGCCGAAGAGGAAAAACTGATGCCGCATTTCCATCTGTCGGTGCAGTCGGTAA